>CAVWLK010000061.1:0-13466 GCA_963755675.1 uncultured Actinomycetes bacterium | reverse complement strand
GCAGCCATGCGGATCGTCACCTGCCATCTGGGCGCGGGCGCGTCGCTCGCCGCCGTCGCCGGGGGGAGGTCGGTCGACACCACGATGGGCTTCACACCGCTCGAAGGACTGGTGATGGCGACCCGGTCCGGCTCGGTCGATCCCGGGCTGATGCTCTGGCTCACCGATCACGCCGGCGTGCCGTCCTCCGAGCTCGAAGACGCGCTCGAGCACCGCTCCGGCCTGCTCGGACTGACCGGGAGCGCCGAGATGGAGGCCGTGCTCGCAGCCGAGCAGGGCGGCGACGCGCGAGCCGAGCTCGGGGTCGCCGTGTACCTGCACCGCCTCCGCGCCGGCATCGCGGCGATGGCGTCGGCGATGGACGGGCTCGACGCGCTGGTCTTCACCGGCGGCGTCGGCGAGAACGCCCCCAGCATCCGCTCGCGCGCCGCGGATGGCCTCGGGTTCCTGGGCGTCGAGGTCGCACCCGGCCGGAACGCCGCCGCGAAGCTCGACGCCGAGATCGGCTCGGCGGACGCTCCGGTGCGGGTCTTCGCGATCCGGGCGCGGGAGGACATCGAGATCGCTCGGGGTGTCCGCCGCGCGCTCGGCGGCGGACCGGCTCGCGCCGACGCTCCTCCCGGATGAAGAGTCCGGGGTGAGCTCCCTCGCCGCGATCACGGACTACGGCGTGTCCGCGCGTGAATGGATGCGCATGTCAGCCCATCGCCGGCTGATCCGGCCGGCGGCCTACGTCGGAGCGATGCTCAGCTTCAGGGACGGAACGACGTCGCGGGTGTTCCGGGAGACTCTCGTTGTCGGTGCCACGACGGCCGATCCGGTGCTTCTGGTGATCGGATTTCGGCTGGCGTTTCTCGACGACCTCGGGCCGCTGCATGCCAGGTTTCGCCGCGAGTGCCTGATCCATACACCGCTATTCGCCGGATTCCGCGGCTTTCGTTCGAAGCTGTGGCTGGAAGATGAGGACACGCGAATCTACCGTGGCGTGTACCAGTGGGACGGAGCGAGGGACGCGGCCGCCTATGCGGCGCGAATGGTCGGGTTGCTTGCGCCGTTCTCGAACCGGGGATCTGCGCGATCCCATCTTGTGCCGAGCTTGACTCGATCGGACTACCTGCTCGACCCGGATGCACAACCGGCCAGGCGTCAGACGGCTGGTGGCGGCTCGCTCACCGCCCAACGCGGGCGGGGTCGTCCTAACACCGCCGTCCAGCGCGAGGACGCCGAGGTCGCTCGGTGTGTGTGCCGGGCGCTCGGGGGCGACTACTGCAGATGCGCGAACTCGTGGCGGATGAACAGCGCGGCCCGGCGCCGGATGCGACGGGCGAGCCGCTGCTCGTGGGTCGTCACCCGCCGCGGCCGTGCCCGCCGTTGCTCGTGCGCGTAGAACTGGCTCTTGACGACCTCGACGAGCGCGAGGTACGCGAGCACCATCGCGACCAGGATCAGGAAGAACGCCACGGGTAGGGCCGCGAAGCCGAGCAGGTGGGCAGCCGGCGTGAACGGCAGGATCGCACCGACGGTAGCCATGGCCGTCGGCGTGATCAGCATCGCCCTGCTGGGCGTGCTGCGGAAGAACGGGACGCGGCGGGTGCGGATCAAGAACACGACCAGGGTCTGGGTGGCGAGCGACTCCACGAACCAGCCGCTGCGGAACTCGGCGTGGCTGGCGTTGAGCACGCTCAGCATGACGAAGAACGTGAGGAAGTCGAAGATCGAGCTGATCGGCCCGAACACGGCCATGAACCGGCGCACGAACCCGATGTCCCACGCGGCTGGACGGGCGACGGTCTCGGGGTCGACGTTGTCGGTGGGGATTGCGAGCTGGCCGACGTCGTAGAGCAGGTTGTTCAGCAGGATCTGGGACGGGAGCATCGGCAGGAACGACAGGAACAGCGATGCGCCGGCCGCGCTGAACATGTTGCCGAAGTTCGAGCGACGTGGCCATCAGCACGTACTTCATGGTGTTGGCGAAGATGCGACGGCCCTCCATGACGCCGTCGGCGAGCACACCCAGGTTCTTGTCGAGAAGCACGATGTCGGCGGCATCCTTGGCGACATCCGTCGCCGAATCCACCGAGATGCCGACATCGGCGGCATGCAGAGCGACCGCATCGTTGACCCCATCGCCAAGAAAGGCGACGTCGTCGCCGCGTCGACGTGCGACCTTGATGATCCGCGACTTCTGGTCGGGACTGACCCTGGCAAAGATGGTCGTCTCGGGGATCGCCGCGGACAGCTCGTCGTCGTCGAGGACCTCGATATCGGCTCCGCTCAACACTCGGCCGAGTTCGACGCCGATGTCGCGGCAGACCTTGGCCGCGACCGTGCCGTTGTCGCCGGTAATGATCTTGACAGAGATGCCGAGCCCGGCCAGCTTTGCGATCGACTCTCCCGCATCCGCCTTCGGCGGGTCGGTGAAGGCGAGAAACCCCGCGAGGTGCAGGTCCCGTTCATCCGCCGGCCGCGGCGCGTCAGTGCTGGCGACATCTCGGGTCGCGACGGCAACCACACGGGCCCCCTCGGTGAACAGTTTCTCCAAGATCGCACGTCGCCTGCTGAGGAATATCGACGCACCGGCTGAAGACCGCCTCGGGAGCACCCTTGGTCACGAGCACCGTGGCGCCCGCGTGGGTTCGCGCGGTTACCGAGACGAGTTGGCGCTCGTGATCGAACGGCAGGAGACCCAATCGCTGATACCCGTCTCTACCGCTCGCGACGCTCACCGATCCTGCTGTGCGCCACAGCGCCTGGTCGAGCTGGTTACCACCGACCGGTCCGTCCGCTGTGAGCGTCGCTTCATTGCACGCCAGACCGAGGGCCAGCGGGCTTGACGACATCCGGCCGGTCGCATCCAGCGACTGATCGAATGTGATCGTGCCCTCGGTCAGCGTGCCGGTCTTGTCGGTGAACAGCAGCTGGATGTTGCCGAGGTCCTCGATCGTGACCAGCCTCTTCACAAGCACCTTGCGACGCGCCAGTTCGCGCGACCCGGCCGACAGGCTCACACTGACGATGGCGGGAAGCAGCTGCGGCGTGATCCCAATCGCGATCGCCAACGAAAACAGGACCGCGTCGATCACCGGCCGGGACATGGCGACGTTGATGACGAAGATCGAGACCGTGAGGACGCCCGCCACCCACACGAGCAGTCTGGAGAACTCCTTCAGCCCGACCTGAAACGCGGTGTAGGCCGGCGGCGTCCCGAGCCCGACCGCGATCCTGCCGAACGCGGTTGCCGATCCAGTCGAGACGACCACACCCTGCGCCGACCCTTGGTGGACAATCGTGCCCATGAACGCACTGGCCGATTGTCCCACCGAGGAATCGCTCTCTGGCACCGCCGCAGCTGACTTCTCGGCAGGCATCGACTCGCCGGTGAGAACCGCCTCGTCGCACTCAAGATGGATCGTGTCCAAGAGCCTGATATCGGCTGGGACAACATCGCCGATTCGCAAACTGACGATGTCGCCGGGGACGAGGTCGCGAACATCAAGCTGGCGCTGCACTCCGTCGCGAATCACCAGAGTCCGATGGAGGATCCTGTCGTGCAGGGCCGCAGCGGCCTGTTCTGACCGGTACTCATTCACGAAACCAAGCCCGACGCTCAGCACCAGGATCGCCGTGATGATCACCGCATCGACCGGGTCTCCGGTCAACCCGGACACGACCGCCGCTGCAAAGAGCAACAGCAGCAGCGGATTTCGCAGCTGCCGCATGAGCACGCCCAGCGCCGTCACGCGGTGCGTCAGGAGAACGTTGGGGCCGAACGCTCTCAGGCGATCGGCTGCGGCCGCACTCGTGAGACCGCGAGCGTCGACACCCAACCGGGCGAGCACCTCATCGGGTGGTAGCCGGCTCGCCTCGGCGATGTCGAGGGGAGTTGTCCCAACCCCTGAGGTGCTAACGGTCATGATGGAGGTATCGCAGAACGGCGGAACCCCGGATCTCGCCGGCGTCCAGCATCCGCGGCGCATCCCACGCGCACAGCCGGAGCCTCAACCGTCCGCGGCTCGAGCTTGCCGGGTTCGGTGAGAACCATCGCTTGCATCACGTCGCTCATCCTGACTGTCATCGAGTGGATCATGTCGTCGCGGTCGGGTTTCGGCCAAGCTCAGCGAGGCCACCTGCGGCCATGATGGCGCCGAGGCGCGCGCCCCGCATCCGAGGACACCGTCGAGCGTGGCTCTGCACGGCTTCCTCCATATCGGGGATGACTCCCATCGCGTCACCCGCGTACTTCGTACCGGAACATTTGGAATCTCGCCCGTCCCGTGCGCTCCTACTGGCCCGCAGACTTCCCGTCCGATGGCGCCATGTGGCTGAACCGATGGCGTGAGGGACCCCGGTGGCCATCGTCGCGTCCTACTGGTATCGGAGTGCTTCCGCGGGATAGATGCGGGCGGCGCGCCGTGCCGGCAGGTATGTGGTGGCAAGGGCGACGACGTAGACCAGGACGAAGATCAGGATCATCGTCATCCACGGTGGATCGAAACTGAGGTTGCTCCAGCTTGGCTGCTGCTGTGAGTCGTGGACGACGTTGAAAGCGACCGCGAGCCCGAGGATTGTGCCCAGGGCGATTGACGTGAGCGCGATGAAGGAGGATTCGATCAGGAAGCTCCACTGCACCATGCGGCGGCGGAAGCCGATCGCGCGTAGGACACCGATCTGCTGGCGGCGTTCCACCACTGAGCGGGCGCTAATGACGCCGAGGGCGGTCACACCGACGATCAGGCCGAGCGCCATGAACGCCATGATCAGACGGTCGAACGTCAGCGAGGCGCCAACCGCGTCCGCGAGCAGCGTGCTGATCGCGTCGGCCTGCATGCCGTTCGCGAGGAATGCGGACTCGAGCTTCTTCGCGGTGGCGACCGGGTCGACGCCGCGGCGCAGCGCGAACAGGTAGACGGTGGGCCGGGCGCGTGCGCCGAATGCGCCGGCGAGAGCCCGCTGCGACGTGGAGATACCGGCCATGTCCAATGGCGCCGTATCCGAGAGAACGCCGATCACCGTCAGTCGCAGTTGGCGGCCTGTCTGCGGATCTCGCACTTCCACCGCAACAGGATGGAAGCGCTTGTCCTCCACATAGAACCCGTGTAGTTGAAACGGCTGCGTGGCGCCGAAGTTCCAGTTAGTGCGTCGCGGAGCCACGGTGCCGTCGACGACGGCAAGGCCGGGATGATGCTGAATCGCGCGCCACACCTGACGATCCGATCCGTAGCCGTTAGCGCGGGCGGCGAGACCGTAGGTCGTGTGAGTCAGGAAGGCGCTGTCGAGTCCGCGCACCACGTAATCGGCGCTCTTCCCCGCGGTGCCCACCTGATGTGCTCTTACGGGCAGGAACGACTGACTGGAGACGACGCTGAAATCTCGGGGGTTAATGCCACGTCGGTCTTGGAGGGCCTTGCCATGTCCGTGATCGGGCTGGTGGGCGCGACCGTGGCGCGGACGTCGAACCCGCCGCCGTATGTGCGCATGTCGTTCATGCCGTTGACGAACGACGTGGTCGTCGTCGCACCCGTGACCAGGGTGAACACGACTAGCGTGAACATGGCGAGCGTGACCCCTGTACGGAATCGGTTTCGGAGTGGGTAAGCCATCGACATGCGCAGTACTGGCGCGAGCGGCTGGATGCGGCCGAATACCCGAGTCATCGTGCCGAGGAGCAGGTCGGCGTTGTACATGAGCGCCCAGCTCGCGCCGACGACGATCATTAGTCCGGAGAGGATGAAGATCGAGAAGTCCATGCTGAGCGTGCCGAACAACCAGCGGCCCACCGGGAGCACAAACCAGGCCACTAGGCCGAGGCCTGCGCTGGTGCGCGCGATTCGTGGCGGCGCTCCCAACCGTTCCGCGACTGGGACCGCACCCAGCAGCAAGAGCGATATGCCGAAGCCGAGGGTGATCGCGTTCTTCGCCTGGATCCCGGAGACGATGAGGAGTGCACCGAGTCCGATCACGGCTGCTCCGAGCAGCCACCGTTTGCGGGTGTGCGCCTGGGCAGGCGGGTCCGGGAGATTGCGGATCGCCGACACGATGTTCATTCGGCTGACACGCCATGCCGACGCGGTCACGATGCCAAATGTGAGTAGCATGCCGAGCGCGTAGGCGACGATGACGGTGCGCGCCGTCACCGAGTAGGTGATGTGCAGGCCGCCTTGCTCGTTGAACGCGCCGGCCATGACGAGCACCATCACGTAGGCGACTGCGATGCCCACGAGTGCGCCCACGGCGGCTGCGACGGTGTCGTAGGCGACGCCTTCGAAGAGAAACATCTCGACGAGGTGACGCTGGCGCGTGCCAACTGCGCGGGCGATCCCGAGCTCACTCCGGCGCTCCGCCGCGAGCATGATGAAGATCAGGAAGATCAACAGGATGCCGGCGGCGATCGAGAACGAGCCAAACGTGGTGAACATCGAGACGAACGCGGCGCCCGTCAGGTCTGCCAGCTTGAGCGTATCCTGCTTTGTCTTGTTGGTCTGCAGCCCGAGCGGTGTCACCACCGGGCGGAGCAGATTCACGACATGGGTCGTCTGCGCAGCTCCCGAAACCTCGTCGCCGCGGTTCGACACCAAGACGAACTTGATGCGGCCGGGCTGGCCGAGGAGCTGTGGGCGGTCGAGAGCTGCGTCAAGGCTGCGGCACCGTCTGTACCCGTCCCGTCGAATCGGACGATCGCCTGGACGCGCATCGTCGTGGCGCGGTGACCGGCGTAGATCCGCACGACGTCGCCCGCGGAGGCGCCGAGCTTGTCGGCGGCGGACTGGTTCAGGTACACCGCGTTCGGGGGGAGCGAGGCGAGCGAGACCTGCCGGCCGGTCGTGTCGGTGATCGCCCCGAACCCGCCCAGATCGGCCGGATTTGTCCCAAACAGCGTGACCTGCGGCTCGGTCTGGCGGCTGCTCAGGTCCTGCGCCGCGATGCCCTCGATAATCGCCGGGGCGACGCCGTCCACGAGTGGCGAGGATGACAGCGCTCGGCGGATAATCGCGAAGTCGCTCTCCGGGAAGTACCGGACGCCGGTGGCGGAGCCGGCCTGCACGGCGAGGTTGGGTGTGGCTCCTTTCGCCGACACGAGCTCGTCGGTCTGGCCCAGTGCGGTCACGGCCGAGGAGCGAACCGTGCGTGTCATCGTATCGCCGGTGGCGAGCGCGGCGGCGATCATCGTGGTTCCCAGCATGAGGCCGACGACAATCAGCGCGGTTCTGCCCGGACGCCTTCGTACATTGCGGACGCCTAGCCGGAAGAAGACCCGGTCTCGCAGTGCGAGGAGTCCGACGCCCGTGAGTGCAATCGCCAAGGCGGACACCAGCACGAACTCCAGTGGCCCCATCGGTATTCCGAATAGCTTGGTCATCGGGTCGCTCCTCCCTACCCGAGCGCGACTGCCGGTGCGTCGGCGACGACCACGTCATACATCTCGCGCCCAGGCGATGAGCGGTAGAGCGTCACGAACTTTTCGATCTGCTCCGCGTAGAAGCTCCGCGTGCCGCGCAGCCCCGCCTCGGCAGCCTCTTCCGTCTCCCAGAACGTCAGGACGAGCACCTTGCCCTCATCCGACAGCAGCACATACGCGCCCTTATAGCCGTCCTGCTCGTGGAGCGCAGGTACCACAGAGTCCTGAAACCGCCGCACCGCCTGCTCCACACTCATGCGCACAGGGTCGATCTCTGCCAATGTCACGCGCGCGATCATGTCGCCACCTCCAGCACCTCTTCGTCGACGATCTCTCCGTCCACCATCCGCACGATCCGATCGGTCGCCCGACCCACACTGATGTCGTGTGTGACGACCAGGAACGTCAGCCCACGCTCCCGATTCAGCCGGCGCATCAAGACGACGATCTCCTGCGCGTTCTCACTGTCCAGGTCACCTGTCGGCTCATCCGCCCACACGATCGCGGGATCGTTTACGAACGCACGCGCAATGGTGACCCGCTGGCGCTGACCACCTGACAACTCGTCGGGGACGTGCGCGGCACGCTCGGCCAAACCAACCATCTCGAGTGCCTCCATCGCCCGGGCACGCGCCTGCCGAGCCGGAACGCGGCTGACCAGGAGCGGCAATTCGACGTTCTCCACCGCGCTCAACACCGGCATCAGGTTGTAGAACTGGAACACGAAGCCCATCCGCCGCGCTCGGTAGTCGGTGCGCTGGTCATCCGACATCGACGCGAGCGACACCCCCTCGATCAGGACATCACCGCCGTCGATCCGATCAAGCCCGGACAGGCAATTCAGCAGTGTCGTCTTTCCCGAACCGCTCGGCCCCATAATGGCGAGCATCTCGCCTGTCCGTACCGAGAAGGACACTCCTCGAAGCGCCTGGACCTGGATCTCGCCCGTGTCGTAGCGCCTCTCGACCGCCCGCGCCTCGACGATCGCTTTCTGTCGCTGGTCCGACGCCGCGGCGAGCGCCCGACTGGGAGCCGTATCGCTGTTTCGCTGTGGAACATCGACCGCCATCACGCACCTCCATCAAGCTTTCGTGCATTCTCTTCGCCACCCGACCGACTGCCTTCGGGGCGCTCGCGGATATCGCATGCCAAGAACTACTGACGACAGCGCGTCGCTCTCGCCCACCGGCCAGGGTTAACTGTCGACGTGGCGCCGCCAGCCACTTCCGGCTCTGACGCAGCACGAAGAGCCCCGAGCCGTAGCACTCCCTGGAAGCGAGCCTCGATCTCGCCCATCCGAACCTCCTTCCGCTCCGGCGAGGATACGGCCAGTGAGCGCTGCACCTCGCGGTCTTCCCGCAGAGATCTTCCGGCCGTTCGCGGATTCCGCAGTCGCCGCCCTGGCTCACACTCCACCCATGACGCTGATCTGGTTCGTGATCTGGTTCGTGTCGGACAGGATCGGCGACCACGCCCCGCTCACCGCCGACCCCGTTAATGTCTGGACGTGGACGCTACTGCTGGCGATCGCGCTCGACCTCAGCGGCCTGCAGGCCTCCGGGCAGGCCCGGCGGCGCCGCGGGAGTTGAGTCACACACCGCAGATGGCTGCGGTCACGGCACCACGCAGCGTGCGCCTGACCGCATCCTCGAAGGCAGAGGGCACCTGGATTGTCCGGAATGACGTTGTGGCGCGGCGGAAAGTGATTGACGTGGTCGAATCGAGGTGAGGATGTCGATGCGGCAGCCGCTCCTCTTCGACCATTGGCTGCGGGGTTCTACGACGATGGTTCGGCGGGGGCACCGATGCGCAGGAAGACGTGTTTGCCGATAGTGGGGCATGGCTTCTGAACGGGTATCGTCGGTTGGAGTAGGCGTGGCCGGCGGGCGGGGGCGTCCGGGTTCGGGTCGGCGCGCTGCTGTCTGGGTGGTTGTTCATCGTGCGCGGATCCTGGCGGCGGTCGCTGCGCTGTCGATAGTGGTTGGCGGTGTCTTGTATCTCTCGGGTGAGCAGGCCGCGGGGAGTGACGTGTGGGCCGCCGCGGTGTTGGTGCTGGCCGCCGAGCTGGCGTTCGAGGTGATCCGAACGGTGATCGTCGACCATCACCTGGGGGTCGACTTGATCGCGCTGGTGGCGATGGTGGGGGCGCTCGCGCTGGGCGAGGAGTTTGCGGGCGTGATCATCGGCCTCATGTTCTCGGGCGGCCAGACGCTGGAGGACATCGCATCGACACGCGCTCGGCGCGAGCTGACGGCGCTGATCCAGCGGGCCCCGAAGGTGGCCCAGCTGCGCGTCGGGGATCGGCTCGAGCAGGTGCCGGTCGCTAAGGTGAGGGCGGGGGATGTCGTGGTTGTTCGCACCGGCGAGGTGGTGCCGTCGATGGCATCGTGGTTGGCGCGGAGGCCGTCGTCGATACGAGCACGCTGAGCGGCGAGCCGTTGCCGGTCACGATCGGACCGGGAATGCCAGTGCTGAGCGGATCAGCGAACGCCGGCTCCCCATTCGAGGTTCGCGCGGACAGGCCGGCGGCGGAGAGCGCCTATGCGGCGCTCGTTCGCCTGGTCGAGCAGGCGCAGGCACACCGAGCCCCGTTTGTCCGCATGGCCGACCGCTACGCCGGCTTCTTCCTCCCCGCGACGCTGATCGCCGCGGCACTCGCGTGGGCGATCAGCGGCGACCCCGTCCGCGCGCTGGCCGTCGTGGTCGTCGCTACGCCCTGCCCGCTGATCCTGGCCGCGCCGATCGCGCTGGTCTCCGGCCTCTCGCGTGCGGCCCGCTGCGGTGTGATCGTCAAGGGCGCCGGGGCGATCGAGACGCTCGGCGAAGCGCGAACCGTGCTATTCGACAAGACCGGCACCCTCACCGTCGGAACGCCCGATGTTCGCGACATTGTCACATATCGCGATCACCAACCCGGCGCGTTGCTCGCGCTAGCCGCCTCGGTCGATCAGATGTCGGCTCACGTGCTCGGTGAGGCGCTCGTACGCTCCGCGGTCGAGGCCGGTCTCCCGCTCGTCACCCCGACCGATGTCCATGAGGTACCCGGTCAGGGCATTCGAGGGGCTGTCGACGGCCACACGGTGGCGGTCGGAAGCCGCGCATTCATGCGTAACTCGGGAATAGGCGAGGACGAGATCTCCTCCGCGGCGGTCCTGCCCGGCCACGGCTCGGGCGAAGCGCACGTGCTCGTCGGTGTCGACGGCCACGTCGGTGGGGTACTCGTGATGGCCGACGAGCTGCGCCCAGACGCCGATCGGATCGTAGAGCGATTGCGCGCCGAGGGGATCCTCCACGTCGCGATGGTGTCGGGCGACCGCCGGTCAGTGGCCGAACGGGTCGGTCGCGAGCTCGGAGTCGACCGCATCTACGCCCAGCAGTCCCCCGAGGAGAAGCTCGAGGTCGTCCGGCGGCTACGCGACGACCCTGAACTGCGCCCGGTGATCATGGTAGGTGATGGGGTCAACGACGCACCCGCGCTGGCGCTCGCAGACCTCGGCATCGCGATGGGCGCGGCCGGCGCGACCGTGTCCTCGGAGACCGCAGACGCCGTCATCACCGTCGACCGAATCGATCGCGTAGCAGACGCAGTGCACATTGGACGACGAGTCACTCCACATCGCCCGACAGAGCGTGCTCGCAGGGATGGGACTCAGCGTCGCCGCGATGGCCGTCGCCGCCGCCGGATACCTCACACCCGTCGCCGGCGCCCTCTTCCAAGAAGCGATCGATCTCGCCGTCATCCTCAACGCACTCCGAGCACTACGCGGCTGAGCGACCTGTGTCAGCGCGCCGATACATCGCGATGAGGTGGACGTCGTCACCCTGTGCGAGATCCGCAGGTCGCGTGATCTCCTGGCCGCGCTCCCAGGGTGTCCAGGCAGCGACCAGCCCTCCTCGATCAGGCGCTGAACAAACTGCTTCCCTCCCCGCGCCAGAATCCGCGGCTCGAGGCGCGAACGCTCAGACTCTCCCAGATCACCTCGACGCGCTGGCACCGGGAATCGGCCTAGCCGCGCCGATCCCCCGCATCGGGGCGCCGAGATTCGAACTCGTCCAGGCCACTCCGGGGTACGCCGACGTTTCCCGATAACACCCTGATTTACAGGTATTTTCGACATCAGCGTTCGACCAGGGACGGCACGCCGGTGCGCTGATCGCGGTTCCTGCCAGACCTCTCCCAGACCACCTCCGCCGCGTGCGCCGCCGCTTGCCCGGCATGCCTCGGAACCGCTCTGGATTCGCCGGACCGACGACTCGAGTGACCACGTAACCATGTGCTCGAATCAGCGGCGAATCCAGGCGAAACTCTGATGATGGAGATCGCCACATGCGCGAGCGCCATAGGGATGTGGCGGGTCCGATCGAGCGTCGGTTGTGCGCCGCTCGTCGAGATGACAGGATGGCGGCTCGAACAGGGAGGTGCTGTGGGCCGTTACTCCGGACCGGCGCTCGATCGACCGGCCATGCTGTGCGATCTGCTCGAGGCGGGGGTTTCGGGCGATCCCGACGCCGATGCGCTGATCTGCGCGGAGTTCACGTGGTCGTGGCGGACGCTCGACCGTGTGACCCGGCGGCTGGCGCAAAGCTATCTCGAGCTCGGCCTGCGCCCCGGCGACCGGTTCGCGTCGCTGATGCCGAACCGGCCGCGGCTGATCGCCCACTACATCGCCTGCTTCCGAGCCGGGCTGGTGGCGACGCCGCTCAACTACCGGTACACGGCCGCCGAGATCGACCACGCGCTCGAGGTGAGCGGCGCCCGGGCGATGCTGGTGCACGCTGAGCGGGAGCCCGACCTGGCCGAGAGCCGGCTGGCCGGGCGGCTGCCGCTGGGGCGGATCGGCTATCCGCGGCCGAGCCGCGACGGTGTCTCGTTCGATGAGCTGATCGAGGGCGAGCCGACGGCGCCGGCGCCGCCCCGGCCGGACCCGTCGCATCCGGCGGTGATCTTCTTCACGTCGGGCAGCACCGGGCCGCCCAAGGGCGTGACCCACACCCACCAGACGGTCGGCTGGATGCTCGCGATCGCGGCCGCGGGCCTGGAGCTGAACGCCGACGACCGGCTGCTGGCCGGCTCGTCGCTGTCGCACGTCGGCGCGTTCTACGTCTCGTTCGCGGCGCTCAGCGTCGGCGCGGGCACCGTCGTCGCCCGCAGCTTCGACGGCGACGAGCTGCTGCCGCTGCTGCGCGAGGACAGGCCGACGGTGTTGTCGATGCTGCCGTCGGCGCTCTTCGCACTCACGCGCGACCACGGCGCTCACGGGCGAGGACTTCGCGTCGCTGCGGCTCTGCCGCGCCGCCGGCGACTGCGTCTCGGCCGAGCTCGAGCGCGAGTTCACGGAGCTGACCGGGCTGGTGATCGACGAGGCGTACGGGCTCACCGAGGTCGGGCTGGCGTCGGTCAGCCCGCCGTCCGCGGAGATCCGGGTCGGCTCGGTGGGCAAGCCGGTGCCCGGCGTGACGGTGGAGATCCGCGGCGATCACGGCCGCGCGGTCGCCGCCGGCGAGCAGGGCCGGCTGTGGATCCGCACGCCGTCGGCCACGGTTGGCTATTGGGACAACGACGAGGCGACCGCGGAGGTGTTCCGCGATGGCTGGCTCGACTCCGGCGACGTGATGCGCGCCGACGAGGACGACTACCTGTACTTCTGCGGTCGCCGCAAGCAGATCATCGTCCACGACGGCTCCAACATCACGCCGCAGGTGGTCGAGGGCGCCCTGCTCGAGCACCCGTGCGTCGGCAGCGCGGGGGTGGTCGGGATCCACGACCTGGTGCACGGCGAGAACGTGCGCGCATACGTCACGCTGCGCGAGGGCGCCGGGCGCCGGCGGATCAGGAGCTGATCCGCTTCGCGCGCGAGCGGGTCGGGTACAAGGCGCCCGAGGAGATCGTGGTGCTCGACGAGATGCCGCGCACGGCCAGCGGCAAGGTCGACCGGACGCAGCTCAAGCGGATGGCCGAGCCCCAGCAGTCGGCCGCCAACGCCTGACGCTTCGAGGCGCGCGCCCCTGAGAGCGCGCGCCTCGCTTCCGTCAGTCGTCCCCTCAGCGCATGGTGGGTCTCGCCGTGTAC
>CAVWLK010000060.1:0-101130 GCA_963755675.1 uncultured Actinomycetes bacterium | reverse complement strand
ACTGGCACCTCGCCGCGGCCCTGGTTCCGCTGCCCGTACGGCCAGGGCGAGCACGACCCGCGTGTGCTCGACGTGCTTGATGGCATCGGCTATCGAAACGTGGGCTGGGACGTCGACCACAAGGACTGGGAGCCCGGCCGCACGGCCGACGAGCTGGTCGAACGCGTGGTCGCCAGTGCGCTTGAGCACGGCGACGGGGCCGTGGTGCTGCTGCACGTGTGGCCGGACGCGACGCTGGCGGCGATGTCCAGGATGGTCGCAGCGCTGCGTGACGCGGGAGCCGAACCGGTGGGGCTCGATGAGCTGCGTAGGCGTCCGGCCGCGATCCTGGCCATCGACGGCGGCAACTCGAAGCTGGATGCGGTGCTGGTCGGTGCCGACGGCACGGTGCTCGGCTCGGCGCGGGGCCCCGGCGCCAGCTTCTCGCCCGGCGATCACGAGGACTCGTTCGACGACCTGACGCGCACCGTCCACCGGGCGGCCCGGGCGGCCGGAATCGATCCCGAGCGCGGCGCGATCGCGCGGGTGGGTGTCCACTGCCTGGCAGGCGCCGATCTGCCCGTGGACGACCGCCGGCTCCAGACGGCTCAAGGAGCTGGCCTGGACGCCTCGGATCGTGCTTCGCAACGACACGTTCGCGGTGCTGCGGGCCGGCACCGATCGCACCTGGGGAGTCGGCGTGGTGTGCGGCACCGGGCTCAACTGCGCTGCTGTCTCGCCGGAAGGCTGGATGGCGCGCTACGCCGCGCCTGGCCTACTCCGGGTGACGGCGGTGGCGGCGACTGGCTCGGCCTGCACGCGCTGCGGGCGGCGATCCGCGGCCGCGACCTGCGCGGCCCGCACTCCGTGCTCGAGCGCGAGGTGCCCGCCCACTTCGGCATGCGCACGCCCAGCGATGTGATGGAGGCGATCTACCTGGGCACGATCGACCACCATCGGCTGACCGAGCTTCCCCGGGTCGTGTTCAAGGCCTCCTGCGCGGGCGACCGCGCTGCCGGCGAGATCGTTGACAGGCTGGGCGACGAGATCGTGGCGATGGTGACCTCCGCCCTGCGGCGACTGCGCATGACCCGCCGCGACACCGAGGTGGTGCTCGGAGGCGGCGTCGCCCGCGGCCGCGATCCGCGGCTGCTCTGCGCGGATCCACGACGGCGTCACGGCGGTGGCTCCGGCCGCCCAGGTGAGCGTGGTTGACGCGCCACCTGTGATCGGCTCGGCCCTGGTGGGCCTTGACGAGATCGGGGCTCGCAAAGGAGTACATACGCTCGCGTCCGCTCGCGGAGCTCGACGTCCACGTGCCCGTACTCGAGGGGTCCCCACGCGGCCCGATCTTGCTTCAACGAGGACGATGAGAAGGGGTTCGGTTCACTCCGTTGGCGTCGTCCACCCTCCGATTCGAGATCGGAGATGTATAGTTCATGGTGCTGGCTTGGTGGCTGTTCGTGCTGGAGGCCGAAGCCACTCCTGTCGATTCGGTGGCCCGTGCTGGAGGAGCTGATCCAGTTGCCGAGGCCGTCCCGCCATGCT
Organism: uncultured Actinomycetes bacterium; assembly: GCA_963755675.1. GTDB lineage: Bacteria > Actinomycetota > Thermoleophilia > Gaiellales > JAICJC01 > JAICYJ01. The sequence goes on along the minus strand of CAVWLK010000060.1, from coordinate 99,603 downwards.
CGCTGACGACGACGACATGACCGGCTGGACCGGGACATCGCGATTGTGTTCCAGAACTACGCCCTGTACCCGAACATGACGGTGTGCCAGAACCTCGCAGCTTCCCGCTGAAGTGCGCACGATGCCCAAGGGGGAACGCCGCAAGAAGGAGGCAGCGGTCGCACAGGGTGCTCGGCCTGGACGCGCTGCTCGATCGCCGCCGGCGCAGCTCTCGGGCGGTCAGCGCCAGCGCGTGGCGCTGGGCCGGCGATGGTGCGCGAGCCGCGCGCCTTCCTGATGGACGAGCCGCTCTCGAACCTCGACGCCAAGCTGCGGGTGCAGATGCGGGCGGAGCTGCACGGCTGCATCGACGGCTCAAGGCGACGACCGATCTACGTCACCCACGATCAGGTCGAGGCGATGACGCTGGCCGACCGGGTGGCGGTGATGAACGTGGGCGTCATCCAGCAGCTGGCCGCCGCAGAGCGTCTCCCACCGCCGGCCAACCTGTTCGTGGCGGCGTTCATCGGCTCGCCTCGATCAACCTGATCGACGCCCACACCAGCGACGGCGAGCTGCTCTTTGCGGAACACCGGCTGCCGATCCCGGCGGGCCTCGATCTGCGCGCGTACTCCGGCGTCAGGGTTCCTGCGTGGGCATGCGACCGGCCGATTTCGAAGACGCCGCCCACGCCGAGGAGCAGGGCCTGCCCGACGCTGGACGTGCTAGCGGAGGTGGTCGAGGAGCTGGGTCGGAGATGAACGTGATCTTCCGCATCGACACCAAGCCCGTGATGAGCGAGGCGGTGCGCGCGGCGGCCGAGGCCGAGGGCGGAGACGCAACGCCGGTGGCGCTGTCGGCCGGCGCCGGGCAGACCGTCTGCACCGCCCGTGTCAGCTTGCGCAGTGGCTTCCTGCGCGGGCTGACCGAGTGAGGCTCGCGTATCTCGCCGACTCGATCTGCACTTCTTCGACGGCATCACGGGCTCGGCGATCCGACGCCTCTTGAGTCGCTGGCGATGTGATCCGCGGCCGTCCGTTACACCCGCGGCCGATCATGAGCACCGTCTCCGTCCGCGACATCGATGCCGTGTGGTCTGGCCACGCCGCAGTTCGCCTACCAGATCGCCGAGCGTTCGCGGGATCTGATCGCCGACCTGCTGCTGTCCGATCCGGTGCGGCCGTACGGCATGCAGCGGCTGGCCGACCTGGATCCGCCTTGGTCAGGGGACCGGGCAAGGGCGACGCGACGGCCATTAGGGCGTCCTGCAAAGCGTCGCCTCGCGGCGTCGCTGCGGTCGGGCCGTGCAAAGCACTGTCCCTCCTTGCTCCTGGCGAGGCTCGCTTTCGAACGCCGACGGCTAAGGGTGGCGCACTCAAATCTCGATCGGCACGAACCGGGTGTCGGTGTCGTACACATCGACGCCCTCCGTCCGCTTCAGGTAGCCGACCACCAGGTAGGTGATGGGCGTGGCCACGATCTCGTAGGCCGACTTCAACACCCAGTTGGTCGAGATCGTGTTGAACAGCGGCACCCCCGCACGCCCGCGAACGCGATCGTGACGAACACGGTGGAGTCGAGCGCCTCGGCCACCAGCGTCGAGGAGATCGTGCGCGACCAGAGCCAGCGGCCATTGGTGGCCACCTTCATCTTGGCCATGATCACCGAGTTGGTGAACTCGCCCACCAGGAAGGCGCAGAACGAGGCCACGAGCAGGCGCAGGAGAAGCCGAGGATCGTCTCGTACGCCTGCTGGTCACCCCAGAAGCCGGCGGGCGGCAGGTGGATCGCGGCCTGGATCGCGAGCGCGGCCAGCAGGTTGCAGAAGAAGCCGTCCAGATCACGCGGCGGGCGGCCTTGAAGCCCCACACCTCGGTCAGCACATCGCCGATGATGTAGCTGACCGGGAACACCACGTTGCCGGCGTCGAGCACGCGGCCGTGGTACTCGGGCAGCTTCACGGCCAGGATGTTCGGACATGATCAGGCAGGTGACGAAGACGCACGCGACCGGCACGTAGCGGCCCGAGATCGGCCCGGCGGTCTCGGTCATGCCACCACCTCGCCACGATCGCCAGCCCCTAGTCCAGCTCGCCCGTCTCGATGGTCAGCGGCGGGCTGATCTCCAGCACCTCCGCCGCGCCCCGCCGGCACCGCGATCACGCCCCGTTCGAGCAGCCGCGCCGAACGGCGACGCCGTCGCAGGGCCAGGCCCAGCGCCAGCCCGCGGCCGCGCACGCCCGGCAGACCGCTCGCACGCGCGCTCCAGCTCAGCCGCCCGCTGCGGCAGCTCCCGCCGCTCGAGCTCGTCGAGCACGGCCAGCGCCGCGGCGCAGGAGACCGGGCTGCCGAGGTGCGTGTGGGTGTCGATCGCGACCTCGCCTCGCCCGGCCCAGGCCGGTCCATCAGCTCGGACTGCCCAGGCAGGCCGACAGCGGCAGCCCGCCGCCCAGCGCCTTGCCGCACACCAGCAGATCGGGCGCAGGCCCTGCGCCTGGCACGCCCACATGCGCCGGTGCGGCCGAGGCCGCTGAAGACCTCGTCCACCACCAGCAGCGTCCCCGCGATCGCACTTCCGCAGCTCTGCCAGCCAGCCCTCCGGCGGCTCGAACACGCCACCGCGACCCTGCATCGGCTCCACCACGACGCAGGCCACGTCGTGCCGAGGTGCGGCACGTGACCGTAGGGCTCGGCCTGGCGCCGGCGGCAGCCAGGCCGCCATCGGGCTCGCGGAATTCCGGCCAGCCGCAGGCCGCCAGCGCGCCCAGCCGCGTGCCGTGGTAGCCGCCCTCGAAGCAGACGATGCTCGGTGCGGCCCGTGGCGAGATGCGCCGTCTTCAGCGCCAACTCGACCGCGCCCGCGCCCGTCAGCTGAAACAGCATCCGCGTCAGGCCGAACGGGGCGATCCCGGCCAAGCGCTCGGCCAGGCGCGCGCGCACGTCGGTCGGGTGCAGGTCGCCGAGTCCGTGCAGCAGCCCGGCCTGCTCGCGCACCGCGGCCACCACCCGTGGGTTGGCGTGCCCACCGCCGCCACCCCGAATCCCACGGAGAGATCGGGTAGGCGGCGGCCGTCCGCATCCCAGACGGTGGCGTTCTCGGCCCGCGACCAGACGATCGGCGGCGTTGCCGGGTCGCCGAGCGGGCCTTCGTGTGCCCGCAGCATCTGCCACAGCGCACGGCTGAGCGGCCCCGGCGCCGGCTCGGCCACCGGCGCGTCCGCGGCCGGGCCGCCCGTCACCGCCCGCCCGCCAGGCCGCGCAGCACGTCGCGGGCGACGTAGCCGGCGATGCTCGGGTTCTCCTTCAGCCGCCGCACCGAGTAGCCGTACCAGGCCTCGCCGAACGGCACATAGATCCGCACCCGATGGCCGGCCGCGATCAGGGCGTCTCGCAGGTTCTCCTTGACGCCCAGCAGCAGCTGGAACTCGAACTGGTCTCCGGTCAGCCCGCGCTGGTCGGCCAGCCGCCGAGCCTCACCCACCAGGGCATCGTCATGGGTGGCCACCGCCAGCCGGCAACCCCGGTCGACCAGGTCGTTCATCAGCGCCACGAAGTTGCGGTTGACCAGCGACCGCTCGGTGTAGGCGATCGCGGGCGGCTCGATGTAGATGCCCTTCACCAGCCGCACGCTGGGCTTCAACTCGGCCAGCGACCTGACGTCGTCGAAGGTGCGCCGCAGGTAGGCCTGGAGCACGACGCCGACGTTGTCGTGGCCGCCCTCGCGAAGGGCGCGGTAGATGCCCAGCGTGGAGTCGGTGAGCGCGCTGTGCTCCATGTCGATGCGCACGAAGTTGCCGTGCTCGGCGGCCGCCGTCACCACTCGCTCGGCCAGCGACTGGGCGAGCGCGGGATCGATCTCCAGCCCCAGCGCCGAGAGCTTGATCGAGACGTTCGCATCGAGTCCGTCGGCCGCCATCGCCGACAGAATCTCGACGTACTGGTCGGCGGTGGCCTTGGACTGGGCGACGTCGGTGACGAACTCGCCCAGCACGTCCACGGTGGCGGCCGCTCCCAGCGCGTTCAGCCGGCGTACGGTTTCGATCGCGTCCTGCATCGTCTCGCCCGCCATGTAGCGGTCGGCGAAATGCCTCACCAGCGGCCGCGGCACGGCCGGAAGCGAGCTGGCGATCAGGCGATCGACGATTCGCACCACGCGTCAATCATAGGAGCGCAGGCGCGCCAGCACGTCGTCGGCAAGCGCCTCGACGGCACCGGTGGTGGCCGTCATCGCCCGGGAGAAGTCCGACGGGTCGCCGGCGCCTGTGGCCAGCGCCAGCGCCCGCCACCCCGCCTCGATCTCCGGCGAGGCGGCCTCGGCGCCGTCCGACAGCCGCTCCAGGTGGCGGCGGAAGTCGTCGAGCCCGCGACCCAGTTCGGAGGCGGCGGCGCCCACCCGGTCGAGAAACAGCGGCGTCGCCAGCCGCGGCCCCGCGACCACATCCGACAGCGCCGCCAGCGCGACGCGAACCGCCGCCGCTGAGGCCGCGGCCGCATCCTGCCCGGACACCCGAAGCGCCCGCTCGGCATCGGCGAAGGCGGCGTCCAGCTCGTCGCCGACGATCGCCGTCGATGCCTCCTCGGCCCGCTCGGCCAGGCCAAGCATCGTCACGGCCTCGCGCACCAGCCGGCGGTCGTGCAGCGGTTGGAGGGAGGCGTCCAGCGCCAGGTAGGAGAGCTCGCCTTCACGCTCGAGCGCGACCACGTAGACGCGGTGGCCACGACCCGGCTCGGCGGCCATCACCGCCGCCACCGACTCATCCCCGCCGGTCAGCGTGCTCGCGGCGGCATGCGCCGCCTGCAGCTCGACCTCGAGCGTCATGCCGCGGGTGTTCCCTGCGGCTGCACGGCCAGGCGGAGCTCGAGCGCAACCAGCGCCGCCGCTGCCGGGATGGCCAGCGCCAGCTGCGGCGTCAGCAGCGCAGCTGAGAGCAGGGCACCCGAGATCCCGAGCAGGATCACGGCCAGCTCGCTGCGGGTGACCGATTCGACGTCACCCGGCCGGCAGCGGACGTGCACGGCGGTCCCCATCGCGTAGGCGACCACCAGCGGCGCCAGCCTGGGCTGCATCAGCGCAGCCCCCGCCGCCGAGGCGAGGGCCAGGCCGCACCAGCCGATCGCGTAGAGCCTCCCGCGCTCGAGTCCCAGCAGCACGATCGTGGTCACCTTCCGCGGCCTGGCGGAGCTGTCGGCGTCGTGATCGAGGTAGTGGTGCATCATCAGCATGCCGATCGCGTAGGCGGCGACGGCCACGGCCGCGAGCACCGTCTCCAGCCCGACGTCGCCGCCCTGGAGCACGGCCGCTCCGGTCACACACAGCCACAGGCAGCCGAAGGCCACGGCCTCGCCGGCGAACGGCCGGTAGGCGACCCGCACCGGAGGCAGCGTGTAGAGCACGGCCCCGGTCACGCCCGCCAGTCCGAACGGCAGCATCACGGCGCCGCGGGCGGCCACCAGGGCGAGCCCCAGCACGGTGGTGGCGATCAGGGCGACCACGAACAGCCACGTCAGCGCCCGCTGCGTCAGCAGGCCGGCCGAAAGCACCTTGCTTCCACCCGAGATCACGCGCGGTGAGTCGTGTCGGTCGGTGCCGGAGCGCCAATCCTCGATCTCATTCACTGTGTGAGCCAGCACACCCTGGATCAGCAGGCCCAGCGTCACCGCTCCCAGGTAGTACCAGCCGTGCAGGGTGCCCCCGTGTGCCGCCAGCGCCGTGCCCAGCGTGATCGCAGAGAAGCTCCACAACAGCACGGGAATCACCCGCAGCTCGAGCCAGACGCCGCGCAGGAATGGGCTCATGGTGCTGACGATACCAGCGGCCACGAGATCGCCCTGGGTTCGTCCGACCGCCTTCGTACCATGACCGGCATGACTGCGGCACAGCTCATCGAACCAACCCGAGGCGCCTCGGCCGAGGTCGAGGCGTGGCGTCTGCACGTGTTGCTTCAGGCTGGGTATCCGTTGAAGGTGGCCGAGCGAATCGCAGGCAGCAACGCCGATCTGCACCGGGCGGTGCAGATGCTCGACCGGGGCTGCTCGCCCCACATGGCTGCGCGGATTCTGGTCTGACCACCACCGCCGGCTCCAGACGGGGATACTTCGCGCATGAGCGCGAAACCGGTGCCGACCCAGTACGGCGATCGCAGCGTGTACACGGTGGCGGCCTTCAACCAGGGCGTGGCCGGCTGGCTGGCACGTCTGCCCGAGGTCTGGGTGGAAGGCGAGATCGCCGAGCTGAAACGCCAGGAGGGGTGGTCGTTCGCCTATATGACGCTGAAGGATCCGGACGGCGGCTCCTCGCTGCCGGTGCTGATCCCGCGGGCCCGACTGGACGCCGTGCAGCCGCCGCTCAAGCCGGGCGATCGCGTCCACATGCTGGGCCGCGCGCGGCTGTACCCCAAGCGGGGCGAGTTGCGCTTCCACGTTTCGGTGATCGAGCAGTTCGGCCTCGGCCAGATGCTGCGCGAGATCGAGCTCCTGAAGGCCAGGCTGGCGGAGGAGGGGCTGTTCGCCGCCGAGCGCAAGCTGGCGCTGCCGTTCCTGCCGCGGCTGGTCGGCCTGATCTGCGGTCGAGACGCCGCCGCCAAGCGCGACGTGCTCGAGACTGCCGCCACGCGGTACCCGCCGGCCCGGTTCGAGGTAATCGAGACGGCGGTGCAGGGTGCCGGCGCGGTGCCCCAGATTCTGGCGGCGTTGGAACGGCTCGACCACAGCCCGCACGTCGACGTGATCGTGCTGGCGCGCGGCGGCGGCAGCTTCGAGGATCTGCTGCCGTTCTCGGATGAGCGGCTGGTGCGGGCGGTGGCGCGCTGCCAGACGCCGGTGGTGTCGGCGATCGGCCACGAGCAGGACACGCCGATCGTCGACCTCGTGGCGGACCTGCGAGCGGGCACGCCAAGCTTGGCGGCGAAGCTGGTGGTGCCTGAGTACGCGCGGGTGGCGGCCGACCTGGACGCGATCGCACAGCGCGCCGGCCGCGCGCTGGAGACACGTACACGGCGCTACCGGGAGTCGCTCGAGATGCTGGTGTCGCGACCGGCGTTCGCCGACCCGCGCAGTTGGATCACGACTCGCCGACAGACGCTGCTCTTGAACCGCGACGCCCTCGACCGCTGGCCGATCCAGCGGCTGGAGCGCGAGCGCACGCGGCTCGGCCACGCCCGCGAGCGGCTGCGTCTGCTGGGGCCGGCGGCGACGCTCGAGCGCGGATACGCGATCGTGCAGGGCGAAGATGGAGTTGTGGTGCGTGAGGGCTCGGCGCTGACGGGCGGCGACCGGGTCGCGGTGCGGCTGTCCAACGGCCGGTTCTCGGCCAGGGTTGAGGAGGTGAGCGAGTGAACGACGAGATCACGTTCGAGCAGGCGCGTAACGAGCTGGAGGCGATCGTCCGCCGGCTGGAGGACGGTGAGACCTCGCTGGACGACGCTCTCAAGCTGTGGGAGAGGGGCGAGCAGCTGCATGAGCTCTGCCGAGCCAAGCTCGACCAGGCCGAGGAGCGAGTTGCGGTGCTGCTGGCGCGCATGGCCGAGACGCGCGCGGCCGGCCCGCAGAGCCCGGCGGATGCGGACTAAAGGTACGCTGGCCGCGTGAGCGACGTCGAGCGGAGCCTCAGTCCCGAGATCGGCCCGGTGCTCAAGGAGCACATCAACCGCTTCAACATGGCGACGACGGGGATCTCGGACTGGCATCCGATCACCTACACGGTCAACGACGAGCGCGGCGACCTGGCGGGCGGCGTCGACGGCTGGGAATGGGGCGGCACCTGCTACATCGACGCGCTGTGGGTGCGCGAGGACCATCGCAGCCGGGGCATCGGATCAGCGCTGATGGAGGCAGTGGAAAGCGAGGCTCGCCGGCTCGGCTGTCACCAGCTCGCCCTCGAGACGCACAGCTTCCAGGCTCCATCGTTCTACGAGCGGCGCGGTTTCCAGCGGGTCGGTGAGATCACCGGCTATCCCAGCGGGCACAGCCTGATCTCGCTCGCCAAGCCGCTGTCGTAGCGATCCCGCTACTCGGTGACGTCCAGCAGGGCGTCCACGCCCCGCTTCTCCAGGCCGCGCGCCACGATCACGCGCTGGATCTCGCTGGTGCCCTCCCAGATGCGATCGACGCGCAGCTCACGGAGAAAGCGCTCGGCGACGTTCGTGCGCATGTATCCGCGGCCGCCGAACGCCTGCACCGCAGCATCGGCGCAGCGGTAGGCGGCCTCGCTCGCGAACAGCTTGGCGGCGCTGGCGCGGTGGTGCACGAGCTTGCGGTCTGCCTCCGGATCGTCCGCCAGCTGCGCGACATGGTAGGTCAGAAGCCGCGCCGCCATGCAGCTCGTGGCCGCGTCCGCCAGCGGAAAGCTGACGCCCTGAAAGTCGAAGATGCGGGTGCCGAACTGCTGACGCTCGAGCGTCCAGCCCACCGTCTCCCCCAGCAACCGCCGCATCGCTCCCACGCAGCGCGCGGCGATGTGGATCCGCTCCTCCACGAACCACTCGTTCTGCAGCTCGTTGCCCATCCCCACCATCGCCTCGCCGCCCAGCACCGCGTCGGCCGGCAGCTCGCAATCGAACCGGATCGTGGGATGGCCGTGCGGATAGTTGTGCGTGAACGGCGGGTCGTCCACGATCTCGATCCCGGCAACGTCGCGATCGACCAGAAACAGCGTCGGCAGCCGCTCCGCCCCGTCCACCACGTTCACCATCACGATGAAGAAGTCGGCACCGTCGCCCGAGGTGACAAACCACTTCTCGCTGCGCAGGTGCCAGCCGCCCGGCGTCCTCATGGCGGTGCCGGTCACGCCGCCCGCGTCAGAGCCCGCGCCGCTCTCGGTCACGGCGTAGGCGTCGTTCCGCTCGCCGCGCAGCGTCGGGGCCAGATAGCGGTCGATCTGCTCGCGCGTGCCGCGCGACAGCACGTTGTAGGCGCCGGCCATATTCCACCAGATCGCGTTGGTGTTGCGCCCCAGCTCCTCGTGCACCAGCACTTGCTCGAGGTTCGTCCAGCCACGGCCACCCAGCTCGCTGGGGTGGTTGCCGCCGTCCAGCCCGCGCGTCTGGGCCTCGTCGCGCACCCGCGCCCGGTCGTCGTCGGGCAGCCGCCCGCCGGCCATCTCGGCCGCCACCTCGAGCGGGATCAGCACCTCGTCCACGTAGCCGGCGGCCCGTTCGCGAAGCTCGCGCTGCGCTGCGGTCAGTGCGAAGTCCATGCGAGCTCCTCCAGTCGTCGCTGTTCCGGTTCGTCGTCCGGCTCGTCAGGGCGAAGCGCGGGCACCAGCAGATACTGCTCGCGCAGCACCGCCGCAAGCCGTGCAACCGTGGCCGGATCGGCGTCCGGCCCTGCCAGCTCCAGCCGCCGGCGGCAGTCCCGCAGATAGGCGAACCAGCGCGCGATCGTGCCGGCCGTTATCAGCCTGTCGATCCGCGCCTGCTCCGAGGCTGCGTCGCCCTGGCCGATCGCCTCCAACAGCACCGGCACCTCACGCTCAACCTCGGGCGTGAGGAACAGCCAGCGGTCGTCGGCACGGATCAGCCTCACGACTCGTCGATGCCCGGCACGGCGTCGCGCAGCAGGTTGTGCAGGTTCAGCACGGCCCGCTCGTTGCTGTTCAGAACGCCCCGCTCGTACGTGCGCGACTCCAGTCCGAGCTGCACCATGTCGCACAGCTCGACGTCCTCGTCCATCACCTTGGAGTTGACTCGCCAGTTGACGGTGCGCACCAGCCGGTCACGCATCGATCTGTTGCCGCTGTGGTAGACCCGTGCCTCGGTGCGGGTTCTGCGAAGCCCGTCCGGGAACAGCTGCCAGGTATCGATCTGGTCGGGATAGATGTCGATGAAGGTCGCCGGCCACAGGTGCACGTACGTCCAAGCGCCCTCGAGATCTTCCGGGAATCCCGGCATTGGCCGAAGCAGCTTCTGGTACAGCCGCTCCTGGTAGTTCCGAGACGGCTTGTCGCGGAACGGCCCGTCGATCCAGGCGTGGTTCTTGCCGATGGTGGCGATGTAGCGCTTGTAGTCGAGCAGCCGCAGCAGCCCGGGATGGCCAACCGGGATGTGGTAGCCCTCGAGGTAGTTGTCGGCGATCACCTTCCAGTTGTGGTCGTAGGCGTTCGGGTGGCGAGGACCGGCCTGGAGCTCCGGCAGCCGCAGCCGCTCCAGCTTCGACGGAAGGTCGCCGAAGTAGGTGTCCAACGGCTCGGTCTCATCGCTCATGCACACGAACACCAGCCCGCACATCTCGCCCACGCGAAACTGCGGCAGCTTGACGGCGTCGCGGTCGAGGTTCGTGAACCCCCGCGCCTCGGGCACGGCGGCCAGCTGCCCGTCCTGGCGGTACGTCCAGCCGTGGTACGGGCAGCGCAGCACCTTCGGACAGCTGCCCTCGCCGGTCAGGATTCGAGCGGCGCGATGCCGGCAGACGTTGGACAGCGCGTGCAGACGGCCGTCGACGTCGCGCAGCACGACCACCGGCTCGCCGGCGATGCTGGTCGTCCAGAACTTGCCCGGCTCGGCAACGTCGCTGACGTGGCAGGCGAAGTTCCACCCCTTCAGGAACACCTCGCGCATCTCCGACTCGTAGACCTCTGGCGAGGTGTAGGCGCGGGCAGGCAACGTCGTGCCGCGGGACTCAGGTACAACGCTCATGCACTGCTCCTTGTTGTTTGCGTGATGCCCAGCTCCATCTCGAGCGCGCCGGTGATCAGCTCGGCCGCTCGGTCATGCGAGAGGGTGCCGGTGAGGATCTGCAACCCCAGTCCGTCCACAACGGCGGACAGGCGGAGGGTGGCGTCGTCGATGGTGATGGTGCGCGCCACCGACCCCTCGGCCTGGGCCTCCTCGATCAGGCCGCCGATCTGCTCGATCCACGACTCGCTCGAACGCCGCACGCTCTCGGCCAGCCGCTCGTCGAAGATGGCGCTGCGCCACATCTCGACCCACAGCACCCAATCCTCACGGAACACGGCGTCACCGCCGGCGTAGATCAGCAGCAGCCGGCGAAGCCTGTCCAGCGGGTTGGGGATGCCGACCAGCGCCGCTTCGGCCGCCTCGTCAGCCTTGACGTCGGCATGGTCGAAGGCCTGCATCAGAAGGTCGGCGCGGGTGGCGAAGTAGTAGTGCAGCAGCGCGCTGGAGACGCCGGCCTCTGCGGCCACCGTCCCCATGCGCAATCCGTCCGTCCCCTCTCGCGCGATCACCCGGCACGTCGCTTCCAGGATCTCGAGCTTACGATCCGCCATGCGGCCTCCGTCATCTGACCTTGACTGACTAGTCAGTCAGATCCAGCATAGCGCACCGCCCCGACGGCGTGAAGGCCTCGATCAGGACGTCGCCCGGACTTCCTCCCGGTGGGCGAGGATCAGGTACTCGTACAGCAGCGCGGCGGCCGCGGCGCCAAGCGGACAGGCGATGAAGTAGATCCAGGCGTTCGTCCAGACTCCGGCCACCAGGTCGGGTCCAAAGGTGCGCGACGGGTTCATGCTTGCTCCCGTCAACGGCCCACCCATCATGATGTCGAGCGTGATCGTGAGTCCGATCGGGATGCCCGCAACGGCGGCGAAGCTGCCCCGTGGATCGACCGCGACGCCGAAGATCACCCACACCAGAAAGAACGTGAGTATGAACTCGATCGCAAATCCGCTGCTGGTCGAGACGCCGGGGCTGAGTTGCGTCAGGCCGCCCTCAATGTTGGCAACCTGCTTCGGCAGCGTGAGGCTGACGAGCAGAGCGCCCAGCGTCGCGCCCGCCAGCTGCGCCACCCAGTAGCCGACCGCATCGGTGACCGCGATCCGCTTGGTGACGAGAAATCCGAACGTCACGGCAGGGTTGAAGTGGCCGCCGGAGATATGCCCGACCGCGCACACCATCACCGCGATCACCAGCCCGTGCGCCAGCGCCACCGTCGTCAGCCCACCCGTATTCGAGCCATAGATGATCGCGCCGACGCCGATGAACGAGAGCGTGAGCGCCCCCAGTCCCTCGGCCACCATTTTGCGTCCCAGTGCAGCATCCATGTCAGCTCCCCGCGAGATCGTCGGTTTCGATTGAGCCTACCCAGCGCCTCGGTCGGAAGGATCGCCGCCGCCGGCGACGAAGGTGACTCGTCCATGGCCCGTTCACGAACCATCGCGCCGCTCGCGGCGGTGCTCCTGATGCTGCTCGCGGCCACGCCGGCGCAGGCCGACGCCAGCTACCGCGTGCGCTGGGGCGACACGCTGACGTGGATCGCCCAGGATCACCACATCTCGCTGAGCCGGCTTGCGCACGTCAACGGCCTCGACCCGTACGGCGTACTGGCGGAGGGCACCGTGCTGCGGATCCCGCCGCCCCGCCATCACGCTGCGCAGCCGATTGCGACGCACACCAAGCGCCACGCCCACCCAGCCGTCCACGCCCACCACGCGCGGCTGGGACGCTACACCGTGCGCTGGGGCGACACGCTGACCGATATCGCGGCGCAGCACGGCACCACCCTGACTCGCCTGGCGCGGCTGAACGGGCTTCACCCTTACGGCATCCTGCTGGCGGGAGCCACGCTGCGCGTCCCGGCCGGCCACGCGTTGCCGCGACCCACGCATGTGCGGTCGCATACGAAGCGCGTCCGCAAGCGCCGCCATCACCACCCCCGCCCCGCCCCCATGTCCGGACCCTGGACGGTGGAGGAGTCGATCGAGCACTGGGCGGCCCACTACGGCGTCGACCGCCACCTCGCGCGCGCCATCGCCTGGATGGAATCCGGATATCACACGGGCGCAGTCTCGTCGGTCGGGGCGTGGGCGTGATGCAGGTGATGCCGGCCACGTGGACGTACGTCGAGACGTCGCTGATCGGCCACCCGGTGCAGCGCACCAGCGACGGCAACATCCGCATCGGGGTCGCCTACATCCACCACCTGCTGGCCGAGTTCGGTGGCAACGAGCGGCTGGCCCTGGCCGCCTATTACCAGGGCCCTGGAGCCGTTGAGACGTTCGGCGTGCTGCCCGTCAGCAAGCTCTACGTGGCTGACGTGCTGGCGCTCAAGTCCCGCGTCTGACTCATCGGGCGACGATCGCGACCGCCACCGGCACTCCCGCCTCCGGCTGATCGATCAGCGGCTCTCCGTCCAGGGCCAGGCTCACGCTCGGGCCACCGTCCATGTTCAGCGCCCAGTTCGCCCCCAGCCGCAGCAGCCGGTGCTGCCACTCGCGCATCGTCAGGCCGGGCTTGCCGACGGCGACCAGCCACAGCTCGTCGCCGGCCAACACCACCGCCGCCCGCGGCGCCCTGGTGTAGAGCTGAAAGCGCGTCACGCCGCCCGCCCGCAGCCTGGGCAGCACATGCCCGTCCGCGATCAGCATCGGCTTGCCCGAGACGACGTCCCGGTAGCCCTGGAGATTCCGGCCATGCCGGCTCGGCCGTCGTCGAGGCCCAGGTTGGGCTCGCGCCCGTCGCCCGCGGCGAGCTCGTGGCCATCGATCACCAGCCGGCCGGAGCTGCCGCCGTCCTGGCTATAGAAGTCGCCGTTCATGGCCGCCAGAGCGTCCAGCTTCGAGATATCGGTGCCGTCCGTGGAGACCGCAGCCACTCGGTAGCGGGCATCGTCCAGGCGCACCGCGAGCCGAACCATCGTGGCGGGCCCGGCGGGCGTTGTCACCGTCGATCGGATCAGGTGGATCCCGGACAGATCGGGCCCGGAGTCGTCACGGCGAACAACCAACGCCACGGTCGCGGTGACGGCGGCGACCAGGGCGGCCACGGAGGCGATCCGCAGCCACACGGTGTTAGCTGGTCGCCCGCAGCGTGAACACGCTGGCGTCGAGGTGCTGGAGCACCGAGGCGCAGACCACGTCGCAGATCTCGAATACGGCCGGATCGGCGATCGCGTAGTAACACCTGAGGCCCTCACGACGACGAGAGAGCAGGCCGGCATCCGCGAGCAGCGCGAGCTGCTTGGAGGTGTTGGCCTGGGTGCAGCCCAGATCCTTGGCAAGCGAACCCACGGTGCGCTCGCCGTCCCGCAGCAGATCGATCAACCGCAGGCGGGTTGGGTCGCCCAGCAACCGGAAGCGATCGGCGACGGAGCGGGCGTACTCGGGTGTCAGAGGATGGGGCAGCACGATTTGCGCCATTCTACTGCATCTGCCACTATATAACCACACAGTTACAAACCTAGGAGAGCACTGAATGTCCCCGATTGAGATCACCAAGGAAAACTTCAAGAGCGAGGTGCTCGAGTCCGACGTACCTGTTCTGCTCGACCTGTGGGCCGCCTGGTGCGGTCCTTGCCGCCTCGTCGCGCCGGTCGTCGACCAGCTCGCCGACGAGTACGCCGGCCGCATCAAGGTCGGGAAGATCGACGTGGACGACCAGCCGGAACTGCAGGCCGCATTCGACGCCCTCAGCATCCCCACCCTCGTGCTGGTCAAGAATGGCGCCGTCGTCGCCAAGGCGATCGGCGCCCGTCCCAAGGCCGCGCTGGCGTCGGCCCTGGCGCTGGACGAGCACGTCGTGGATGCCGTCGCCTGACCAAGCGACTCGACCCTCGAGGACGGGATCCGGTCAGATGAGCGAGTAGCATGCTCCGGTGCTGACCGTCCTCGAGGGCAACAACTTCCTGGTCGCAGACGATCGCGGCGACGTCCAGACCGGGTCGGAAGGGCTGTACTACAACGACACCCGCTATCTGTCGCGCTGGAGGCTCCTGCTGAACGGCGAGCGGCCGCAGCTGCTGAGCTCGGGCACCGTCGACTACTACTCCGCCGCCGTCTACATGCAGAACCTGGCGTCGCCACAGCTGCCGGCCGGCGCCGTCTCGCTGATCCGCGAGCTGTTCGTGGGCGAGGGCGGCATGCAGAACAGCATCCACATCGAGAACCACCTGCTCGACCCGGTCGAGCTGCGGGTCGCGCTCGAGTTCGAGTTCGACTTCCTCGACCTGTTCGAGGTCAAGGCTCGCGAGTACCGCGAGGAGGACCTCGTCTTCACCGATCGCACCCAACCTCGGTTGGGCGTCGAGACCGTCCGCGACGACCGCGAGAACTCCTGGTCGTTCACGCTCCGAGACGGCGAGTTCCGCGCACAGGCGCTGGTCTGGGTCGCCCATCGAGGCGAGGCCGAGGAGACCTCGGTCACCACGACCATCCTGCTGCAGCCGGGCGAGACCTGGCAGACGCGGGCGAACGTGGTGCTGCTGCACGGTCGCGACGAGCGCCGCCAGCGCTACACCAGCTTCTACTTCGGCCAGGAGCGGCTGCGGGTCGAGGAGTCGCTGCGGGCCTGGCGGCTTCACGCTCCCGAGTTGATCACCGACTGGGAGGATCTGCGCAACACCTACCACCGCTCGCTTGCCGACCTGGCAGCGCTGCGGATGCGACCTCGCAACCAGGGCGTCCCGCTGCGCGACCTGCCGGCCGCCGGCCTGCCGTGGTTCATGACCGTGTTCGGCCGCGACACGCTGATCACCAGCTTCCAGACGATGCTGCTGGGGTCGTCGCTGGCGGCCGGCACGCTGGAGGCATTGGCCGCCCTTCAGTCGACCGAGCGCGACGACCAGCGAGACGCCGAGCCCGGCAAGATCGTGCACGAGCTGAGGGTGGGCCGGGTGGCCGTGGAGGGCGGCGCGTTTCCTTACTACGGCAGCGTCGATTCCACGATCCTGTTCCTGATCCTGCTCTCCGAGCTGTACCGCTGGACCGGTGACCGGGATGCGGTGGGCGCCCTGCGCCGGCCGGCGCTGAGCGCGCTGGCCTGGATCCGGGAGCAGGGCGACCTGGACGGCGACGGCTACATCGAGTACCACCGCCGTTCCACAAACGGCCTCGAATCCCAGTCCTGGAAGGACTCGTGGGACTCGATGCGGTTCCGCGACGGCCTGGTCGCGCGCACGCCGATCGCGACCGCCGAGGTGCAGGGCTATGCGTACGACGCCCGCTTGCGGACGGCCGAGCTGGCGCGGCAGGTCTGGGGCGACGAGACGCTGGCCGCCGAGCTGGAGGCCGAGGCGGAGACGCTCAAGCAGCGCTTCAACTACGACTTCT
Organism: uncultured Actinomycetes bacterium; assembly: GCA_963755675.1. Classification (GTDB taxonomy): domain Bacteria; phylum Actinomycetota; class Thermoleophilia; order Gaiellales; family JAICJC01; genus JAICYJ01. The sequence goes on along the minus strand of CAVWLK010000060.1, from coordinate 83,626 downwards.
TCCTCGACGGCGAGGGCGGCGGCCGGTACGTGCTCGGGCTCGACCACGCCAAGCGGCCGATCGACTCCCTCTGCTCGAACATCGGCCACCTGTTGTGGAGCGGAATCGTCGACGAGCCGCGGGCAGGGCTGATAGCCGAGCAGCTGATGTCACACAGCCTCAACTCCGGCTGGGGCGTCCGCACCATGTCCGACCAGGAGCGGGGCTTCAACCCGATCGGCTACCACACGGGCACCGTCTGGCCGCACGACAACAGCCTGGTAATGGCCGGTCTCTGCCGCTACGGCTACCGCCAGTACGCCAACCGGATCGCGTCCGCGATGCTCGAGGCGGCGCGCCACTTCGAGTACCGAATGCCGGAGGTGTTCGCCGGCTACACGCGGGAGAAGACGCCATTTCCCGTTGCCTACCCAACCGCATGCTCGCCGCAGGCGTGGGCGGCCGGCGCGCCGGTGCTGTTCCTGCGCAGCATGCTCGGGCTGCGGCCGGACCCCGAGACCGGCAAGCTTCACGCCGATGCGGTGCTGCCGGAGGCCTGCACACGGCTGGAGCTGCACGGTGTGGAGGCGCTGGGAAGGCAGTTCGACATCACCGTCCGCGGCGGCCACGCCGAGGTGCGCGAGAGCGCGTAGGCCGACCTTCAGGGTCAGCGACTGTTGAAGTGGCCGGTGCCATAAGACACGTTCGTGCTGGGGATCCCATAGGGGCAGCGTGACGGTGTTACGCGGACAACCGCCTTGATCGTCTGGGGCTCGGTTGCCTGAATGATGCGCCAGAGCTGCTGCCGCGTCGGGCGAAGGGCCGTCGAGCGGGTCTGGCCCGGTTGCAGCACCCTCGACCCGACCGACGCACCGTCGATCCAGAGCTCGACCCGTTCGGTTGCGAGATCGGCGGTGAACGAGACCGCGAACCGATTGCTGTCGCAGCGGGTCTTGAACTCACCCAGTGCAGCCAGCGTCAGCAGCGGCTTCCATGCGATTCTGCGGGCGGTTGGAACCGGTGCGGTCGAGGCGGTGCCGGTGCTTCGATGCGTCGCCGCACTCCCACCGCATCCGGCCACAGCCAGCACCGCGCCGACCATGAGTGTCACGCCTCTCACGCGACCCATACGTAGCCGCTGGGCGTGTGCGTCCCGACGGAGGCGGTAGGCCCGCCTCCCCGAATACGGGGAGGGCGAACCACCGGAGGCGTGAGGGATGCAACCCCGGCGCGGACGATGACTCCTGTGCGGGCCGTCCACCTGCCGCCGGTGACGGCCCGCAACTTTCTCCTCGGCGCGGCGGCTTCTCTCTCCTAGACCGCGAGGCTCGCGAGCGCCGCGTCCACCTCGTCGGGATCGGGCGAGACGTCGATCGTGCGCACGGCCGGCTCCACGGCGTCGATCGTCTTCAGCCCGTCACCGGTGATGTAGACGACGACCGTCTCGCCGGCGCCGATCGCCCCCCGCTCGGCCAGCTTCCGCAGCACGGCGGTGGTGACACCCCCGGCCGTCTCCGTGAAGATGCCGGTCGTCCGCGCCAGCAGCCGAATGCCCTCGACGATCTCGTCGTCGCTGACGGCCTCGATCGAGCCGCCGGTGTCGCGGGCCACGCCGAGCGCGTAGACACCATCGGCCGGACTGCCGATGGCGAGCGACTTGGCGATGCCGGTGGGCCGCACCGGCACCACCTCCTCCGCACCCGCCGCAAACGCCGACGCCACCGGCGAGCAGCCCTCGCCCTGCGCGCCGTGCATGATCGGCGCGGGGCCGTCGGCCAGCAGCCCCGCCGCCCGGCCCTCCTGGAATCCCTGCAGGATCTTGGTGTAGAGCGAGCCGGAGGCGATCGGCGCCACCACCCGGTCGGGAGCCCGCCAGCCCAGCTGCTCGCCGGTCTCGAGCGCGATCGTCTTCGAGCCCTCGGCGTAGTAGGGACGCATGTTGACGTTCACGAACGCCCAAGGGTGGTCGTAGCTGAGCTCGGAGCAGAGCCGGTTGACGTCGTCGTAGGTGCCATCGACGGCGAACACGGTGGCGCCGTAGGCGGCGGCCGAGATGATCTTCTCGCGCTCCAGATCGCCGGGCACGAAGATGTAGGTGGGCAAGCCCAGCGCGGCGCCGGCAGCGGCGGTCGCTCCGGCCAGGTTGCCGGTCGAGGCGCAGGCCAGCGCCTCGAAGCCGAGCTCGACCGACTTGGCGGCGGCCACCGCCACCACCCGGTCCTTGAATGAGTGGGTGGGATTCGAGGTCTCGGTCTTGACGTACAGCTCGCAGTCGAGCCCCAGCTCGGCGGCAAGGTTGTCGGCCAGGATCAGCGGCGAGTTGCCGACCGGAAGACCGCGGGTGGGCGCATCCACGGGCAGGAACGCGGCCCATCGCCAGAGCGTGGCGGGGCCCGCCATGACCTGCTCGCGGCTGGTCGCCGACGCGATCGCGGCGTGGTCGTAGGCGGTTTCCAGCGGACCGAAGCAGCGGTCGCAGGCAAAGCGCGCGTCCAGCGGGTGTTCGGCCTGACAGCCCTTGCAGATGAGATGGGTTGCGTACATAGATCCCTCGGGTTGGGCCGATATCGGCCGGTTCACATCTGTCGAGGCGAAGCGCCCCGCCGGACTTGGCACCTTTTCCCGCCGGCTGGCGGGGCGGTTGCCGAGGCTTCACAGGGCCGGTTCCCTCCGCCTCTCTGGATGCGTTGCCGGGGATCCCCGACGTCTCACCGCAACTTCTTGGACACATCGTAGTGAAGTGCGCGCGCAAGCGTCAATCACCAACCTGCACGGTTCTGCTGGGGAGGGCCCGACCCCAACCTGACGCGCGCCGACAGGGGTCACCTAGAGTTGGCGCCGTGAGCGACCCGGACGTGATCGTGATCGGCGGTGGCCTGGCAGGGCTGCGCGCGGCGCGCGACCTGGCGGACGGCGGCAGATCGGTGATCGTGCTGGAGGCCCGCGACCGGGTGGGCGGTCGGGGCCTGAGCGGCGAGCTGGGCGGCCAACGGATCGAGCTGGGCGGCTCGTGGTTCACGCCCGAGCACGAGCAGGTGCGGGCCGAGCTGGAACGCTACGGCCTGGACGATCCGCGACTACCCGCCGATCCGCCACATGCGCTGGCTGACAGCCGGCACGCTGCGCCACGGGCTGCCGGTGCCGATCGAGGAGGTGGCGGCGCTCGAGGCGGCGCTGATCCGGGTGACACGTGACGCCGAGCTGGTCGCCGCCGGAGACAGCACCATCGGCGGCTGCTCGGCCGCGGCTTACGTGGAGCGATTCGACCCCTCCCCCGCGCTGCGCGACTTCCTGCTCGGCTGGTGGCAGCTGATGGGCGGCGCGCCGCCTGATCGCGGCGCCGTCTCGGATGCGCTCAGCTCGATCGCCGCCCACGGCGGGCTGGCCGGGCTGGTGACGTGCTTGGCGCATGGCCCGGCGGAGGGTTGGGGCGCGCTGGCCGAGGCGATGGCGTCCTCTCCGGGCGTTCAGGTCAGTCTCGACACGCCGGTCGCCCGCGTGCAGCAGACGGCCGATGGCGTGGTCTGCGTGACGGACTCAGGCCAGCGGCTGACGGCGCGGGCGGCTGTGGTCGCGGTTCCCATCAACTGCCTGCCCGCGATCGAGTTCGCGCCGCCGCTACCTCCACCGACCCAGCAGGCCGCGGGCGCCAACGCCGGCGCGGCGGTCAAGCTGCTGATGCTCGTCCGCGGCATCCCCGCGCACGGCATCGCCGTTGGCATCGGTCCGGGCTTGAACTGGCTGTACGCCGACCGCGAGGTGGACGGCGAGACGCTGGTGATCGGCTTTGGCTGGGACGACCCGGAGTTCGACCCGGCCGACCGCGGCCAGGTGGCGCGCGCGCTCGGTGCCTTCTATCCCGAGGGCGAGCTGGTCGACTGGCGTCACCACGACTGGATCCGCGACCCGCGGTCGCTCGGCACGTGGCTGACCGCCCCGGCCGACCGCGCCGAGCTGGTCGACCCGGCGCCGTTTCAGGCCCACCGGCCGGCTGGTCTTCGCCGGCTCCGATGTGGCCGAGCAGGAGGCCGGCTGGTTCGAGGGCGCGCTGCGCAGCGGCGCGCGGGCGGCGATGGACGTGACCGGCTGACGACGCGGCGAGTCAGCGGCGCGGATCCCCCGACAGGATCCGCGCCGCTCGGGCCGGCCACAACTCTCGGGTCTAGGCCGCCACCTCTTGCGGCTCGCGGGCGACGCCAACGCCGATCATCGCCGTCAGCCTGGCATCGCCCTGCAGATCGGCCCACTCGCCGAAGCTCATGTCGGCCCGCCGCTCGCTCTTGTAGGCGCGCACGATCCGCTCAACGGCAAAGCGGGCGTCGTCGGCAGGAAGCGCCTTGGACGCGACTCGCCGCCCGAACTGGGCACCCTCGCCCAGCCGCCCGCCGATGTGGATGATGAAGCCCTGCACGCGCCCGCCGTCGCCGGTCTTCGCGATCCCGCCCTGTAGGCCGATGTCGGCGATCTGGTACTGCGCGCAGGCATTGGGACAGCCGTTCAGGTTGATCCGGATCGACCCCTCGAGGTCGCCGATGCGCCGCTCGAGATGCTCGATCAACTCGGCCGCCCGCTGCTTGGTCTCGACGATCGCCAGCTTGCAGAACTCCATGCCGGTGCAGGAGATGATGCCGCGGCGGAAGGCCGAGGCCTCGGTCGGCAGGCCGAGATCGGCCAGCTCGGCGGCGACTGTGTCGACGTGCCGGTCGGGGACATCGACGATGATGATGTTCTGGCGGTTGGTGCAGCGCAGCTCGCCGGAGCCGTAGCGCTGGGCGATGTCCGCGGAGCCGATCATCTGCTCGGCCGTGAAACGGCCACGCAGGGTGGTTCCGCCGACGTAGTAGAGGCCATGCTGGATCTGCGGGTGGATGCCGAGGTGGTCGCGGTGAGGGTCGATCGCGACGCCCGGCTCGACCGAGGTCGCCAGCTCGCGGCCAAGCTTTTCCTCGACTGCGGCCCGCAGCCGCTCGACGCCCCACTCGTCCACCAGGAACTTGATCCGGGCGCGGGTGCGCTTGGTGCGCTTGCCCTCGTCGCGGAAGATCTCGGTGATCGCGCGGCAGATGTCGGCCGCCTCGACGGGCAGCGCGAACACGTCCAGCCGCCGGCCCATCTTGGCCGACGCTCCGAGGCCGCCGCCCACCCACACGTCGTAGCCGATTACGCCGTCCTTGTCCACGGCGATCAGGCCGATGTCGTTGATCTCATGCTGTGCGCAGCGATGCGCGCAGGCCGACACAGAGACCTTGAACTTGCGGGGCAGGTTGGCGAAGTCGCGGTTGCCGACGAAGGTGCGCTCGAGCTCCGCCACCAGCGGGCGCGAATCGATCAGCTCGTGGCCGTCGACGCCGGCCAGCGGGCAGCCGACGATGTTTCGCCAGACATCGCCGCAGGCCTGGGTGAACGAGAGCCCGACCGCGTTCAGCTCGTCCAGCACCAGCGGCATGTCCTCGACCGAGAGGTTGTGGAGCTGGATGTTCTGGCGCGTCGTGATGTCGCCCATGCTGCGGCCGTAGCGCTCCGCCAGCGATCCGATCGTGCGCAGCTGGTCGGCGGTGACGATGCCGTTGGGAAACTTGATGCGCAGCATGAACAGGCCGTCGGTCTCTTCCGACGGGCCGGGGTCGCCGCTCGCGGCCGACGCCTCGGCCCGCTGGGTGTAGACCCCGTACCAGCGAAACAGCGCCAGGTCGTCGGGCTCGATGGCGTCGAATCCGAGCTCGGCGTAGCGGTAGATGTCGGCCAGCACGTCCAGTCCGTTCTTGCGCGACTTGATGTGCTCGATCTCGGGAAGCTTGGCGGTCTCGGCGGTCTCGGTCATGTGCCGCTCCAGTGAAAGTGTCCAGAAGTTCCTCGAACGGTAGCCCGTTTGGATCCAAACTTCAAATCTTGGGATACATCTTGGCGAAGCAGTGCGCGCTGGTTGCTCGCCCGATCAAGGAGGTAGTTCTAAGCCGGATCCCCGTGGAGACGGGCTCGAGTCTGGTTGGCCATTGCGACGTTGTTCTTGCGTTCGTATCGATCAAGCGCCTCGGCGAGCGCCGCCAAAGCCTGTTCCTTCTTGCCGGCCGCTGAGAGCGCGGCGGCAAGGGCGCAGAAGGCATCTCCTTGATAGTTGAGCCCGTCAGTGCGCTCGATAAGCTCGACCGCCTTACGGGCGAGTGCCTCGGCCTGCCCGTGCTCGCGGCGATGTGTGCAGAGGAGTGCATCGACTTGACAGAGGACCGCCTCTCCAAGTGTGTTCTGCACTATGCCGAGCTCGTGCCCGAGGTGTGCCCACCGCTCCGCCTCCTCGTACTGCCCGATCGCGCACAGCTCACGCCCAAGTTCGGGCGCGACGCTCGATAGGTAGAAGCGCTGGCCACGTTGGTTGAGCAGCTCGCAGAACGGGCGAAGGTAGCGAACCGCCGAATCATGGTCACCTGCGAGCGTTGCGATCTGCGCCGGAATCCAGTCCACCCAATACTCGCCGGTCATTTCGCGCAGGCGGTCTCGTGCGTGCGCTGCGATCGGGGCGGCCTCCTCGAAGCGCGCGAGCATGGCGAGTAACCAAGCACGCACCAGCAAAACCGAAGGGTTTGGATGATCCGGAAGCAGCGCGTCGAGTGTGATGAGCGCCTCGTCCGCCGGCCGTGAGCCCGAGGCCAGCGCGAGATCGAGCGCGAAACGGAACGGATGCGCGTGCGGTTGACCAGCACTCCGAGCGTGCCGGCACGCCTGGTCCGCTGCCAACGCCCAGTCGTCCCAGCGGCCTCGAAAGTTGGCCACCCCATAGCCCAATACCTGCCACAGGTGCACAAGCCCGGCATGGTCCTGGGCTTGCTCGACGAGCGGCAGCGCCGTACGGGCGAGCATCTCCAGCTCGTCGATGTCCGGATCGGGCGTAAACCACGAGCGGTGAAACGCGGCGGTGGCACGAGCAAGCGCCTCACCGGGCCGGTCGTGGGAGGTGCGCGCTCGCTCAGCCGCAGCATCGGCAATCGCCGCGGCTCGTGGGCTATCGGGCCAGAACGCGCTGGCGAGGTCGAGCTCAAGCCCGACGTCCAGCCGCTGTGGCCGGATCAGCCCGAGCGCCCGCTCGAGCAGGCGGGCGGCGGCGCGATCGTCTCGACGCCAGAGCGCTCGCCGCCCTGCGACCGCGAGCCGCTCGGCGGCCCGCTCCGCGAGATCGGCATCGGGCTGGCCCAGGTCGGTCTTGTATTGCGAAGCCTGCCCGAGGTGGTAGCCGAGCATCTCGTCGAGTTCAACAAGCTGGCCGCCGCGCTCGGCGAGCCACGCGGCGAATCGCTCGTGCAACTGGGCGCGAGTCGCCTTCGACAGTGCCTCATATGCCGCATCGCGGACGAGCAGGTGGCAAAAGCGAAACCCATCTTCCCCCACGACCTGCGGACGCTCGGGTCGGATTAGCTGGCGACGAACGAGCGCGGCTAGGCGTGCCGTAACGTGGTCCTCCTCCGGCGCGAGCGTCTGCACCGCGCCGCGGTGGAAGATCTCGCCTTCGACGGCTCCGCGTTCGAGTACGCGCCGCTCGGCGGCGTCGAGCTGATCGAGGCGAGTCGCGAGCAGCGCCTTGAGTGTCGGCGGGACCGAGACCTCGCTTCCGTCCTCGTCCGCCACGGCCAGCATCTCCCAGACGAAGAGCGGGTTTCCGCCAGCGGCCTGAATTATCTTGCGGCGGAGTCCCGCCGGTAGCGGGTCGGGGATCAGCTCCTCGACCTCGTCCTGCGCCAGGGGCTCGAGCCGAAGCGCAACAGGCCAGGCCGGACGGCGGTCCGCGAGCTCCGGTCGAGCAGTGCAGAGCATGAGGATCGGGGCGCCTGTGGACAACAGCGCAACGTGCTCGATCAGGTCGAGGAATGTCTCCTCGCCCCACTGGAGATCCTCGAATATGACCACGAGCGGGTGTCCTTGGGCAGCCTCTTCGAGTAGCTTGCGGAAGGCCCAGGCGATCTCCTCTGCGCTCGTGCCTGTCTGCGTCTCGCCGATCAGGGAGCGGATGGTTGCTGCCGCTGCAGGTTCGGAGGGCAATCTGTTCAACTGCTTGACGACCTCGACCACGGGCCAGTAGGTGATCCCCTCGCCGTATGCGAGGCAGCGGCCGCGGAAGGCCGCGGCATCCATCCCGAGCAGTGCCTCCGCAAGCAGGCGCGTCTTGCCCACGCCCGCGTCGCCGACCACGGTGACCAGCTCGCAACGCTGCTCGAGCCGCACCCGCCGCCAGGATTCACCGAGAATCGCGAGTTCGAGCCGACGGCCGACGAAGACCCCGGCGTGCCCCCGTTCGGGTGCCTCGTGCACCGCAAGCAGCCGGAAGGCGGGAACCGGTTCACGCTTTCCCTTGAGGTGGAGCGGCTCGACGCGCTCCACCTCGACCGCGCCTCGCCCGAGCGACATCGTCTCCTGACCGACCAGGACCTCGCCCGGCTCCGCAGCCTGCTCCAGTCGGGCAGCGACGTTGACGGCGTCGCCGGTCGCGAGTCGTTCCTCGGTGCCGGTGACCACGATGCCTGTATGGATGCCGATCCGCATCCGCACTCCGAGTTCCGGGGCCGCGTCGCGCATATCTGCCGCTGCGCGCATGGCCCGCAGTGCATCATCCTCGTGGGAGACGGGCACGCCGAACACAGCCATCACTGCGTCGCCGATGAACTTCTCGACCGTGCCTCCATGGCGTTCGACAATCGCGCTCATGCGCTCGAAGTACCGAGCGAGCAGCGCGCGCAGTGCTTCCGGATCGACCGCCTCGCCGAGCGCAGTCGAGCCAGCGACGTCGCAGAAAAGCACGGTAACCGTCTTGCGAACACCCACTCCAGCCTCGACGACTACCGGCGCACCGCAACCTCCGCAGAAGCGGAAGCCGTCCGGATTCTCCCGACCGCACGACGAACACATCGACACAGCGCGAGTCTAAGAGGTCGTTCAGGCTGGTGCCAAGGGCGTTGGCGCGAGCACTGATCCGTAGTTCAAGCCAACTCCCGTGGTACGCACAGGATTGGTTCACAGGGAGCCCGCGCGCGCGAATCGGCACCGTCCAACTCCGGAGCGCGTTGTAGGATCGTGACGTGGCCCAGCTTCCCAGCTCTCCCAGCCGCGCCGATGATCTCGCCCATGAACTGCAGGTCGAGATCATCACCGGCCGCATCCCGCTCGGCACTCGGCTGCGCCAGGAGGACCTGGCGGCCCGCTTCGGCGTCAGCCGCACTCCGATCCGCGAGGCGTTGCGCCAGCTGCAGGCGATCGGGCTGGTCGAACAGCTCGGCCACCGAGGCGCGCTGGTGCGCTCGTTCTCGCCCGACGAGTGCCGCAACATCTTCCTCGTCCGCTCCGAGCTGGAGGGGCTGGCGGCCGAACGCGCCGCCGGGCGGCTGACGACCTACGACAACGCCGATCTCGACACGGCGCAGGCGCTGCTACGGGCGGGCGCAGCTCGCCATGCCCAGCTGCCGGCGTCGGACGAGCGCGGCCGGCTGATCGCCCTCGAGCAGTGCTCGCAGGCCAACGAGCTGTTCCACAACGTGATCCTGGCGGCCGCGAACTGCCCGCCGCTGCGCGACACGGTGCAGGCGTTGACCAACCGCGTCCCGCGCTCGCTGGCCTGGCACACGTTTGCGGCCGATCCGGGCATCGTGCCTCGCAGCGCCGAGGATCACGACCGCATCGCCGAGGCGCTCAACCGCCCCGAGCCGAAGAAGGCACGGCGGATGCTGCACGCCCACGTGCTCGACACCGGCGAGACGCTCGCACGCTGGCTGGAGCGCCAGCGCTAGGCAGCTGTCAGGAGGATTCACATGTCGGATGAGCTCCCCGAACACGTCGCCCGAAACCGCGCCGCCTGGGACGGCTACGCGCCCGACTACATCGAGGCCGGTCACCGCGCCTGGGCCGCCGACGAGCCGGCCTGGGGCGTGTTCGGCGTGCCCGAGGCCCGGCTGGGCGTGCTGCCAGCCGAGCTCGAGGGCAAGGACACAATCGAGTTGGGCTGCGGCACCGGCTACGTGTCCGCTTGGCTTGCCCGGCGCGGAGCGCGGCCGGTCGGCATCGACAACTCGCCCGCCCAATTGGAGTCGGCCCGACGCTTTCAGGAAGAATTCGCCCTCGAGTTCCCGCTGCACCTGGGCAACGCCGAGCAGACGCCGTTCGCGGACGAGAGCTTCGACGTCGCCATCTCCGAGTATGGCGCCAGCATCTGGTGCGACCCCTACCGCTGGATCCCCGAGGCGGCCCGGATCCTGCGCCCCGGCGGCGAGCTGATCTTCCTCGTCAACGGCACCATCCTGATCCTGTGCGTCCCGGACGAGGACGAGGTACCGGCCGGGGAGCGGCTGCTGCGGCCCTACTTCGGAATGCATCGGTTCGAGTGGCCGGACGAGCCGTCCGTCGAGTTCCATCTCGGCTACGGCGACATGATCCGGCTGCTACGCGGAAGCGGCTTCGACGTCGAAGACATGATCGAGGTGCGACCCGACTTCGACGCCGTCTCCTCGCACGGCTTCGTCACTGCCGAGTGGGCGCAGCGGTGGCCGGTCGAGGAGATCTGGAAGGCGCGCAGGCGTTGACAGGCGCGCGGGCGCTGGAGCGCCAGCGCTAAGCGTTCGAGATGCGCCCGTCCTGGGCGGTTGCCAACCCCGCCACCCTGGCGGCCGTCGCGTCGGGGCCGAACATCAGGATGCCGGCGATCACGTTGCCGTGCACCCACTGGAGGAAGTACGCCTCGGTGCGGTGACCCCGCACCGGGATCGAGCCGGCGATCATGGTCACGTGGTCGAGCGGTATGGCCGGCGGCGCGATCAGGCGACCGTGAAACGTCTTGAGCTCGGACGTCTGCCACGACCGGCTGACGCGAAGCGCTGACGCCTCGTCGCGAAACAGCGACGCATCGGTGACCACGCCGGCCTGCCCGTCCGAATAGAGGGCGTGGTAGCCGGACAGCCACGACGTCCGCTCGATCGCCTGGATCGACGTCGGATCCTTGTACGACGTCTGCTCGAGCGTGTCGACGCCGGTCTGTGAGGCGACGGTGAGGTAACCGTTGCCGATGTCGCCGGCGTCGAGCACCAGATGAGATGGGTCGCCCGTGATCTGCGGCGCCGAGAAGCTGCCGGTGGACGGAGCCGGGGCATCCGCGGATCCGCCGCCGCAGCCCGAGATCAGGACGGCGATCGGCAGCAGCAGGAGCAGACGGGCGCGGGTGCGCATGCATGCGCTATCGGCATCCCCCGCCGGGTGGTTAAGCCTACGCGACCCGGCGCGCGCCGACGTAGTTGTCGGCGTACCAGCCGGTCAGGCTGCTGATCTTGACCACGTCACCGGTATGCGGCGCGTGGATGAAGGCGCCGTTGCCGACGTACATCCCGACGTGGCCGAGGCCGTCGAAGAACACCAGGTCGCCCGGCTCCAGCGCGTTGCTTGGAACGGCTGTGCCCATGCTGTACTGGGCAGCGGCGTTATGCGGCAGCGAGACGCCCAGCTGACCCCACACGTACATCGTGAAGCCGGAGCAGTCGAACCCGCCGGGCGAGGCGCCGCCCCACACGTACGGGGTGCCCAGGTACTGCATCGCGATCGCCACCGCCTGGCCGCCCAGCGTGCTGGAGGGCGGGATCGGGATGTTGACGTCGCCGCCGCCGCCGCTCGACGTCGCCCTGGCCTGGGCGGCGGCATCGGCACGCGCCTGCGCCTGGTCGATCAGGTGCTGGATGTCGGCGCTGATGTGCGCCTGACGGGCCTGCAGCTGGTGGAGGCCGGCCTCGACGCGATGCTTGGCCGCGAGCTGCTCGGCCTGGGCGCTGCGAAGCTGCGCCGTCTGCGTCTTGAGCGCCGCCGTCCGCACCGCGATCTCGTGCTTGGTGCTGACGATCTGGGAGATCAGCGCGCTGTTGGCGTCGTTCGAGCGCTGCAGCACCTGCACATGGTCGACCAGCTCGTTGAAGGAGTGCGATGCGAGCAGATAGGAGACGACATCCTGGTTGGAGGTCTTGTACGAGTTGGTCAGGCTCTCGGCCAGCAGCTGCTGGGCGCGCGCCAGGTTGGTCTTGGCCACCGCCAGCAGCACCTTGTTGTCGCGCAGCTTGCGCCGGGTGTCGAGGTACTGCTGGTGCACGGCGTCGTAGCGCTCGATCTGCTTCTCGAGCCGCGACTGTGTGTCCTGGATCTCGCGCGCCACCTGTTTGGCTTCGGCTCGCTTGGAGGCGATCGTCGGCGACGCTGCAGCCTGCGTCAGTGAGACGGTCAGGAGCAACGTCGTCAGAAGGAGGAGCGCGGCGGAAACGCGGGTGAGTCGGGCACGACCCGCTGCGCGCCCCTGGCCACAGGCGGCGAACATAGGGTCGGAGGCTACCAGACGGGTTCTCAGGAGGCGCCGGCCACACCGAATGTTTACGAATCGACGTATGGTGTACCGGGCCCGGATCACGGGCGGACGACGAGCCCACGATGGAAGGACTCCACCCATGAGAGCTGCAAGGATCGCTGCGTTGCTGGCAATCCCGGTCGTGCTGATGGCCTCCGGCTGCGGCGGCGGGTCGTCAGGCGGAAACTCCTCCACCGCCGGCAGCAGCGGCGGCGGCGGCGGACAGGTGGTCGAGATCCCGATCGCCGACTCCGGCTTCATGTTCACGAAAACCACCGCGACCGCGTCGGCGGGCACGGTCACGCTCAAGGCTATGAATCCCCAGTCGACGCCACACGACATCTCGATCAAGGGCAACGGCGTCGATGAGAAGGGCAATCAGGTTTCCGGCGGCGACACCTCGACGGTCACCGCCACGCTCACGCCCGGCACCTACGAGTACTACTGCTCGGTGCCCGGCCACGAGGCGGCCGGAATGAAGGGAACGCTGACGGTCAGTTGATCTAGGAGGATCGGGTCACAACGCCGGATCTGGCGAGCGGCGCGCCAGATCATCCACCCGTCACTATGAGACGACCTCCAGGCGGGCTCACCGCCCGGTGAGCCCGCCTGAGTCCCGCATCAGGCGCTGGGCGAAGTACACCGGCACGGCCGTCAGCACGATCACGAACACCGCGACCGCGTTCACCTCCTGGGCCGTGTTGGGAAGCCTGAACTGGTTGTAGATCCACAGCGGCAGCGTCTCCTGCGTGCCGGCCGTGAAGTTGGTCACGACCACCTCGTCGAACGAGAGCGCGAACGCCAGCAGTCCACCGGCCACCAGCGCCGTGGCGAGGTTGGGCAGCGAGACGTAGCGGAAGGTCTGCCAGCCGTCAGCCCCGAGATCCATCGAGGCCTCCTCGAACGAGACCGACGAGCGGCGCAGACGGGCGACGGCGTTGTTGTAGACGACCACGATGCAGAACGTGGCGTGACCGACGACGACCGTGGTCAGCGACGGTTGGATGCTGGCGTACTTGATCACCGACAGCAGCGAGAGGCCGGTGATGATCCCGGGAAGCGCGATCGGCAACACCAGCAGCAGTGAGATCGAGTTCTTGCCGAAGAAGCGAAAACGCGCCAGCGCGAACGCCGCCGTGGTGCCCAGAAGCAGGGCGAGGACGGTGGCAGCAGCACCCACCTTGAACGAGTTCTCGAGCGCCGTGCGGGCGCGATCGTCGTGCATCGCCAGCGACCACCAGTGCGTGGAGTAGTTCTCGATCGGCCAGGTCGGGATCTTGGCGGCGTTGAACGACGCCATCACGATCACGACCAGCGGCACGTAGATGAACGTCATCACGGCGAAGGCGACGATACGGAGCGTGATGCGGGTAGCGCGACCTTCCATCGTTCTCAGAGCGCCTCGAACGCGCCCAGGCGCTTGACCAGGAGCAGGTAGACGGAGATCACGGCCACCGGGATCAGCGCGATCGCCGCGGCCAGCGGAAGGTTGTTGGCGAGTCCCTGGTAGCGGAAGATCAGGCTGCCCAGGAAGTCCTCCTTGTTGCCCCCCACCAGGTCGACCATGATGTAGTCGCCCAGGGTGAGCGAGAACGTGAAGATCGAGCCGGCCGCGATGCCGGGCAGGGCCAGCGGCATGATCACGCTCCTGAACGTGCGCCCGGCGCGGCCACCCAGATCACTCGACGCCTCCAGCAGCGAGCCGGGAATGCGCTCCAGCGCGGCGTAGATCGGCAGCACCATGTAGGGCAGCCAGATGTAGCTGAAGGCCAGCCACATGGCGGTGTTGGTGTAGGCGATGTGCACCGGGCCGAGGCCGATCTTTTCCAGCGCCCAGTTGATCGTGCCCTGGTCGCCGGTCATCAGCCGCCAGGTGTAGGCCTTGATCAAATAGCTCGACCACAGCGGCATCAGCACACCCAGGAACAACAGCGCACGTGTGCGGCGCGACGCCACACGCACCATGTAGTAGGCGAGCGGAAACGCCAGCAGCATGTCGGTCAGCGTCACCAGCACCGCCATCTGGACGGTGTGGCGGGTGACGGTGTGGATCGCGTCGTCGTCGCGGATCGCCTGCAGGTTGGCCCACGTCCAGGTGTGGACGATCTTGCCGCTGAGCACGTCCTGCTCCCAGAACGCCGTCGCCAGCAGCACAGCCAGCGCCGCTAGGTAGACGATCAGCAGCCAGCTCAACGGTGGCGTCAGCAACGCCAGCAGCTTCAGCCAGCGGCGCCGGTAGAAGAACGCCGAGATCCGCCGGCGAAGCGCGGGTGAGGCTGAGGGGGTTGTGGTCGACATTGGGGGTGGCACGCCCCCGGGGACGATCGTCCCCGGGGGCAGTTGCGATCAGGAGTTCTTGATCTCAGTCCATTTGATCGCCCATTGCGAGTAGTCCACGCACGTGTTGCCGCGGTCGTCACCGCAGTCCTGCAGCGGCGTCTTCCAGAACGCGATGTTGTCGAAGTAGTTCTGGTCGGTGACGTGGTAGTCGTCGCAGTAGTTGGCCTGCAGGTTGTCGAGGTAGGTGCAGGCCTGCGGGTTGGCCGGAGCCGAGCCGAAGGTGTAGGCGGTCTTGCCCTGCACGACCGGCGTGGTGGCGTAGTCCATCCACTTCATCATGCAGTTGGGATGCGCCGCCTTGGACGACATCATCCAGGTATCGGCCCATCCGGTCGCGCCCTCCTTGGGCAGCACGACCGCGACCGGCTGCTTGTCGGCCTTGAGCGCGTTGTACTGGTAGGGCCAGGTGGGGCCGATCACGATGCTGCCCTGCGTGAAGTCCTGGATCTGCGACGTGTAGCTGGACCAGTAGTTGCCGATCTGCTTGTGCTGTGTCTTCAGCAGGTTGACCGCCGCGTCGAACTGATCCTGCGTCAGCTCGTAGGGATCGGTGATGTTCAGATCCGGCTGCGCGGTCTTGAGGTACTCCGCCGCATCGGCGATGTAGATCGGGCTGTCGTAGGCGTCGACCTTGCCGGAGTAGCTGGTGCCGTCGAAGATCACCTTCCAGCTATCGGGCGGCGTCGTGACGACGTCGGTGTTGTACATCAGCACGTTGGCGCCCCACTCGTACGACACGCCGTAGTGGACGCCGTCGATGGTGTTATGGGGCGGGCTTTGGAGCGAGGGGCTGATGTCCTTGAAGTCGGTGATCAGGTCGGGGTTGATCGGTGCGACGAGGCCGGCGGCGATCAGCCGGTTGCTGGCGTCGCCGGAGGCCGAGACGCCGTCGTAGCCGCCCGCCTGCATCAGCTGGAACATCTCGTCCGACGTCTGGCCGTACTTGACGGTCACCTTGCAGCCGGTCTGCTGCTCGAACGGCTTGACGACGTTGGGCTCGGTATAGCCCTGCCACGCGATCAGCTTCAGCGCGCCCTCGGTGGGCCCGATCGAGGTCGGGAGGGTCGGCCCGGAGGAGCCTCCACCGTTCGAGCCCGAGCCATTCGACGAGCTGCTTCCGCAGCCCGACGCGACAGCCATCCCCGCCAGCATCACCGCTGCCAGAGCCAGACGCATCCTCATGCTGTGACCTCCTGATTGGATTCGGATTCCCTCGATGACACGTCCTCGATGGGACGGTTGTGTTGCCTGTCCCACACAAGCGCCACGCGGCGACCCTTCGCCTCCAGCGCCTCCATGGAAGAGGTGGCCAGGTTCTGCTGAACCACGACCAACTCGGCGCCCTGCTCGAGCGTCACGATGTATCGCGTCACGACGCCCAGGTAGACGACGTCGCGCACCGTGCCCAACGCCGAGTACTCGTTGGCCGTCGGCTCGACGCCCGGCTGCTCGATCCTGATCTTCTCCGGCCGCACGGTGAACGCCTCATCCGAGCCGGTGATCGCCCTTGCCGCCTCGTCGTAGACGAGGTTCGAGGTGCCGACGAAGCCCGCAACGAAGGCGGTCGCGGGCCGTTCGTAGACGTCGGCGGGCGTCCCCACCTGCACCACTCGCCCGTCGTTGAAGACGGCGATCCGGTCGCTCATCGTCAGCGCCTCGTCCTGGTCGTGGGTGACGAAGATGAATGTGATGCCGATCTCGCGCTGGATCGTCTTCAGCTCGATCTGCATCTCCTCGCGCAGCTTCAGATCGAGTGCGCCCAGCGGTTCGTCCAGGAGCAGCAGCCGCGGCCGGTTGACCAACGCACGGGCCAGCGCCACGCGCTGCCGCTGGCCGCCCGAGAGCTGCGACGGCTTGCGCTGCTCGAAGCCTTCCAGCCGCACCATCGCCAGCGCCTCGGCGGCACGCATGCGCCGCTCCGCGCGCTTCACCCGCTTCACCATCAGGCCGTAGGCGACGTTGTCGCCCACGCTCATGTGCGGGAACAGGGCGTAGTCCTGGAACACCGTGTTCACGTCCCGCTCGTACGGGGGCAGCTTTGAGACGTCGCGGCCGCCCAGCAACACCTCGCCGGCGGTTGGCAACTCGAATCCGGCGATCATCCGCAGCGTCGTCGTCTTGCCCGATCCCGAGGGACCGAGCAGCGTGAAGAACTCGCCGTCCATCACGTCGAGGTCGATGCCCGCGACGGCATCGACGTCGCCGTAGCTCTTCCGCAGCCCCTTCAGGCAGACCGCGAGCTCGGCCTGCGCCTGATCAGACTGCTGCGACAAGCGACTCCTCGAGACGGTCGAGCCCCAAGGTCAGCTCCTCCTCGGTGGCGGTGATGGGGACAAGGATGCGCAGAACGTTGTCATAGATCCCGGTCTTCAGCAGGAGCAGGCCGCGCTCGAGCGCTCCCGCAACCGTGGCCGCGGCCACCTCCGACGCCGGCTCGCGAGAGTCGCGATCCTTGACCAGTTCGATCGCCGCCATCGGCCCGATACCGCGCACCTCGCCGATCACGGCGTGCCGGTCGGCCATCTCGTGCAGCCGCCTCATCACGCGCTCACCGAACTCGGTGGCCTGGGCGAGGAACTCCTCGCCGGCGATGGCGCGAATGCTCTCGACGGCGGCCGCGCAGGCGACGGGGTTGCCGCCGTAGGTCGAGCCGAGGCCGCCGGGGTGCACGGAGTCGATGATCTCGGCCCGGCCGACGACTCCCGCCAGCGGCATGCCGGCCGCAAGCGACTTGCCGACCGTCATCATGTCGGGGATCACGTCGGAGTGCTCGATCGCCCACAGCTTGCCGGTGCGGCCCATGCCGGACTGCACCTCATCCGAGATGTAGACGATGCCGTGCTGCTCACAGAGCGACTTCAGGCCCTGGATGAACTCGGCCGGCATCACCGTGAAGCCGCCCTCGCCCTGCACCGGCTCGAGGATCATGCAGGCCACCGCCTGCGGGTCGACGTGCGCCTTGAACATGAACTCGATCCCCTTGAGCGCGTCCGCCGTGCTGACGCCGCGATACGGGTACGGCGCCGGCGCGCGGTAGACCTCGGGCGCGAACGGGCCCATGCCCTTCTTGTAGACCAGCTTCGAGGTCAGCGTCATGGCCAGCAGCGTGCGGCCGTGGAAGCCGCGGTCGAACGTGATCACGGCGTCGCGGCCGGTGTGGTAGCGGGCTATCTTGACGGCGTTCTCGACCGCCTCGGCGCCCGAGTTGACCAGCACCGCCTTCTTGGCATGCGTACCCGGCGAGTGTTCGCACAGCAGCTTTGACACCTCGAGGTAGGGCTCATAGGCGGCCACCGGGAAGCAGGAGTGGAGCAGCGCGTCAGCCTGCTCCTTGATCGCGGCCACCACCGCATCGGGCGTGTGCCCGAGGTTGAGCACGCCGATGCCGCCGGCGAAATCGATGTACTCCTTGCCGTCCACGTCCACCAGCTTCGCGCCGTGCGCGTGGTCGGCCACGATCGGCGCCAGGGAGACGCCGCGGGCGACGTAGGTGTCGCGCATCGCAAGCAGCGATTCCGTTCTCGATCCAACCTGCACTGCCATCTGTGTCCCCGTTTCTGCTCGATACTTTGTGCCTGCGAGTATAAGACGACCGGGGCTGTACGCGCTGAGACTCCTGATACGATTGGCCACTCTGTCCAAACCGCCAAGAGAAGGACCGTCTGTATGACAACCAGCAACGGGTCCGAGGGCGCGCTCTCGCACGACCGCCTGCAGGACCTCGCCAAGCGGCACCTGATGATGCACTTCACGCGTCACTCGACCTACCGGAACGAGGACGTGCCGGTCATCAGCCACGGTGAGGGCTGCTGGCTGTACGACACCAAGGGCAAGAAGTACTTCGACGGCCTGGCGGGGCTGTTCTGCACGCAGATCGGCTACAGCCACGGCGCCGAACTGGGAGAAGCGGCGGCCAAGCAGATGGCCGAGCTGCCCTTCTACACCAACTGGAGCTACGCGCACCCGCGCGCCATCGAGCTGGCGGCCAAGGTGTCCGAGCTCGCGCCCGGCGACCTCAACCGCGCGCTGTTCGTGTCCGGCGGTTCCGAGGCCAACGAGGCCATCATCAAGATGGTCAAGCAGTTCCACCAGCTGCACGGCGAGCACCGCCGCTACAAGATGATCTCGCGCCGGATCGCCTACCACGGGACGACGCTGGGCGCGCTGTCGCTGACCGGCATCTCCGCGCTGAAGACGCCGTTCGAGCCGCTGATGCCGGGCGTCCGCCATGTCTCGAACACCAACCGCTTCCGCCGCCCCGACGGCGAGTCCGAGGCGGAGTTCACGCAGTTCCTGCTCGACGAGCTGCGCGACGTGATCGAGCAGGAGGGCCCCGAGTCGGTGGCCGCCGTGTTCATGGAGCCCGTGCAGAACGCCGGCGGGACGTTCACGCCGCCCGAGGGCTACTTCCAGGGCGTGCGCTCGATCTGCGACGAGTTCGGCATCCTGCTGGTGGCGGACGAGGTGATCTGCGGATTCGGTCGCCTGGGCGAGTGGTTCGGCTCGACCCGCTACGACATCCGGCCCGACCTGGTGACGTTCGCCAAGGGCATCGGCTCAGCCCACGTGCCGCTGGGCGGCGTGCTGATGACGGATCGCGTCGCCGCTCCCTTCCTCGAGGGGACGACGGTGCTGAATCACGGCATCACGTACGGCGGCCATCCGGTGGCCGCCGCGGTCGCGTTGAAGAACCTCGAGGTGATGGAGCGCGAGGACGTGCTCGGCAACGTGCGCCGAAACGAGCCCTACTTCCAGGAGCTGCTGGACAAGCTGGCCGAGAAGCCGATCGTCGGCGACGTCCGGGGAGCCGGCTACTTCCACTCGCTGGAGCTGGTCAAGGACAAGGACTCCAAGCAGACGTTCGACGAGGAGGAGTCGGAGTTCCTGCTGCGCGGCTTCCTCTCGGGACGGCTGTTCGACGCCGGGCTGATCTGCCGCGCTGACGATCGCGGCGACCCGGTGATCCAGCTCTCGCCGCCGCTGGTCGCGGGCCGCGAGGAGCTGGACTTCATCCATGACGTGCTGGACACGGTGCTCGACGAAGCCTGGGAGGAGATGCAGAGGCATCGAAACAGGCAGGTCGTCCGAGGCTAGAGCGGCGCCGACCTGTGCTCTCGGTTGCCGACATCCTCGGCATCGACCAGCTCGAGATGAGCCTCGTGGGCGGGGCCGCCGGTCTCGGCCGCCCCGTCCGGTGGGCTCACATCAGCGAGCTCGACGATCCCACCCCCTGGCTGTTTGGCGGCGAGCTGCTGCTGACCACCGGCCGGCCGCTGGCCGAGGACCCGGCGGGCTTTGTCGAGCTGCTGGCCGAGAGCGGCCTCTCGGGGATGGGCCTCGGGCTCGGCTTCGGCCACGACGAGATGCCGCCGGCGGCGATCGAGGCGGCCGATCGGCTGGGCTTCCCGGCCTTCACGATCCCCTACCACGTGCCGTTCATCGCGATCACCGAGGCGGTCTTCTCGGCCGTCGTAGGAGCGAGGGTGGAGACGCTGGAGCGGATCACCGCCCTGATGCTGGACGGCCTGGAGCTCGACGCGCTGCTTGCCGAGATGGCTCGGATCGCCGACACCGATCTGGCGCTGAGTGACGCCGACGGCCGTTCCCTGGCACGTACCGCCGAGCTCGCCTCCGGCGAGCCGGGCGTACAGACACTGCCGGTCGTGACGGGCAGCCGCGTCGCGGGTGAGCTGCTTGCGCGCCCCGGGACGCGCTGCGACCGCCAGCTGCTGCACCACCTGCAGACCGTGCTCGCGGTCGAGCTGGTCAAGCGGCAGGCGGTGTCGGAGGCCGAGCGGCGGCTGGTGGGCGATCTGGTGGAGGCGATCCTGGCCGGGGAGGTCAGCAGCGGCGAGCTTCGCCGCAAGGCCGCTGCCTTCGGCCTCGACGGCGAACGGCCGATGGCGTTCATGCTGATCCGGCCGGCCCAGCGCGGCTCGCGGGCACTGGCAGAGCTGGCGGCGCACGCCGCCACACTTGGGCCGCACACGGTTCGGGACGGCGGCGTCGCCGTTCTGATCGAGGCGGCCGGCGACGGCGAGGCCGAGCAGATCGCCCGCCGGCTGCTCGACCACACGGCCGCCGGAGCGGTCGGTGTGGGCAGGGTGAGGAGCGATCCGGCCGATCTCCGCGCCAGCTACGACGAGGCGCTGTACGCGGTCGAGGCGCGAACGCCCAACGGGCACCCCGAGGTCGCCACGTTTCGCGACCTGGGGTCGGTGCAGCTGCTGCTCTCGCTGCAGGGCGAGCGCGGCGTCGAGCTGTTCTGCGACTCGACGCTGGGGCCGCTGGTTGCCTATGACCGCGCTCACGGCTCGGCGCTGGTCGAGTCGCTGCGGGCCTACATCGAGGCCAACGGCCGCTGGGCCGAGGCCGCGGCCGAGCTCTCGGTGCACCGCCACACGCTCCGCTACAGGATGCGCAAGGTCGAGGAGCTGACCGGCCGCGACGTCTCGTCGGCCGGCGACCGGCTCGAGCTGTGGCTCGCCCTTCGCGCCCACCAGCTGCGCACCCCACGGACAGAACTGGAGCCTGCATGACTCGCGTTGCCGTCGTCGGCGCCGCCGGAATCATCGGCCCCGCGATCGTCGCCACGCTGGCCGAGTGCGAGGCGGTTGAGGAGATCCGCTGCCTGGATGTGAACGCCGCCGGCGCTCGCGCGGTCGCCGAGGAGCACGGCGGTGGCAGCGCCACGGCGGGCGGGCTCGACATCACCGACCGGGCGGCCGCGGCGAGCGCGCTCGAGGGCGCGACGGTGCTGCTCAACACCGCCGCGTACCGGATCAACCTGGCAGCGATGGAGGTGGCGCTGGAGGCGGGCGCGCACTACCTCGACCTGGGCGGGCTCTACCACGTCACCCGCGAGCAGCTCGCGTTGGATGCGCGCTTCCGCGCGTCCGGTCTGCTGGCGGTGTTGGGTATGGGCTCGACCCCGGGCAAGACCAACGTGATGGCGGCCCACGCCGTCGAACGGCTGGGCGGCCGCATCGATCGGGTGGTGGTGGCTGCGGCCGGCCGCGACCCCAACCCCCCGGCCGGGCCTCTGGTCGCGCCTTATGCGGTGGAGACGATCCTGGACGAGCTCTCAATGCCGACGCCGGTGGTGCGGGGCGGCGAGGACGTGTTCCTGGCGCCGCTGACGGACGCCGGCACGGTCGAGTTCGGCGAACCCGTTGGGCCGGCCCCCACGATCTACACCATCCACTCCGAGCAGGCCACGTTCGCAGCCAGCTTCGGCGCGTCGGACGTCAGCTTCCAGCTCTCGCTGAACCCGGTGTTCCTGGACAAGATCCGCCTCCTCACCGACCTCGGCATGGCCGGCACGGAGCCGATCGACGTTCGCGGCGACAGCGTGGTACCGCGGCAGGTGCTGATCGCGCTGCTGGCGCGGCTGCCCAAGGCCTCGCCGTCTCATGAGGCGTTCGGCATCCACCGGGTCGAGGTGTACGGGGAGAACGGCGTCGCGGTGACGGAGTGCGTCACGCGCTCGGTCGAGCGGCTGACGTTCGGCGGTGGGGTGCTATCGACGGCGTGCCCGCCGGCGATCGTGGCCGACATGATCTGCCGCGGCGAGCTGGCCCAGCGAGGCGTGCTGCCCTCGGAGCGGGCGGTGCCGTTCGCGCCCCTGTTCGAGCGGCTCGAACGTTACGGCGTGAGCGTGCGCGACAACTGACATTTTGGGCGGCGAAAACCGAGCGTCGCAAGGAGCGAGGGAGGGACGGTGCTTCGCACGGCCCGACCGACGCGACGCCGCGAGGCGACGTTTGCAGGCGCCGTCAGTCGAGCCCCGGCCCGATGGGCCGGAGCTCGACTGACGATTAGCCAAGCAGCTTCTTGACGCCGTCGAGCCGCTTGCGAAGGTCGCTTACCTCGCCGGCCTGCGCCTTGATTGCCTCGGCCAGCGCCTGGACGTTCCGCACCAGCGCCTCGGTGAGGGCGTCGATCTCGGACGCCGACGTCGAGACGGCCCGGGTGGCGCGCCGCCCGCCGCGACGGGCGGCCACGGTGGCCGGACGCTTGGCGCTCGAAACGCGGCGCGCGGCACCCGACTTGCTTTTGCGAAGCGAGCCGCCGGCACGCTTACGGGCGACTCGATAGTAGTTCGCGGCGACCGTCCCGGCCCGCCGGCCGGTGTCGGCGGATATCTTCGCGAACGCCTCGGTTCGGTTCATACCGCCGGCGACCAGCTTCTCCACCTGGTCGAAAATCTGTTCGCCGATCTCTCCGGAACGGGGCATGCTCACCTCATGGTCGAGTGACAGAGATACCAATGCGAGTCACTCTACAGTACGAAGCGTTGTTGTGTTACGTTCGAGCGTTCCGATAACGCGTGATCAGGGCGTTTGTTGACGAATCGTGAGAGAGCTCCGGCGTAGCATCGCTCAACAACTCGTCTGCGATCCGCCTCGCTAGCACCTTGCCCAGTTCGACTCCCCACTGATCGAACGAGTTGACGTTCCAGATGACTGCCTGGGTGAAGACGCTGTGCTCGTACAGCGCAACAAGCTTCCCAAGCGTGCCCGGCGACAGGCGGTCGGCAAGAATCGTGCTGGTCGGGCGATTGCCGTTGAACACCCGGTGCCGGGCGAGATCGCCGTGAGTACCCTCGGCCTCGACCTGCTCCAGCGTCTTACCAAACGCAAGTGCCTCGGTCTGAGCGAACACGTTCGCCATCAACAGATCGTGATGCTGTCCGAGAGGGTTGAGGGTGTTATAGAAGCCGATGAAGTCACACGGAATCAGCGGCGTGCCTTGGTGGATCAACTGGTAGAACGAGTGCTGTCCGTTGGTACCGGGCTCACCCCAGAAGATGGGACCGGTCTGATAGTCGACGGCGGTCCCCTCGAGCGTGACGCTCTTACCATTGCTCTCCATCGTCAATTGCTGGAGATATGCCGGGAAACGCTTGAGGTATTGATCGTACGGCAGCACGGCCACCGTCTGGGCGTCGAAGAAGTCCGCGTACCACACTGCGAGCAATCCCATCAGCACGGGGAGGTTGCGATCCAGCGACGCGGTGCGGAAGTGCTGGTCGACCGCGTGGAACCCGGCCAGCATCTCGCCGAAGGCCTCCGGGCCGATGGCGAGCATCGTCGAGAGCCCGATCGCCGAGTCCATCGAGTAGCGGCCGCCGACCCAGTCCCAGAAGCCGAACATGTTGTCCAAGTCGATACCGAAGGCGGACACCTGGTCGGCGGCGGTGGACACGGCCACGAAGTGCTTGGCGATCGCCGCCTCGTCGCCCAGCCCGGCCAGCGCCCACTCGCGGGCGGAGCGCGCGTTGGTCATCGTCTCGAGCGTGGTGAAGGTCTTGGAGGCGATGATGAACAGCGTCTCCTGGGGATCGAGATCGCGCACCGCCTCGGTCAGGTCGGTGCCGTCCACGTTGGACACGAAGCGAAACGTTATGTCCCGTCGGCTCCAGTGGCGCAGCGCCTCGTAGGCCATCACCGGCCCCAGGTCGGATCCGCCGATACCGATGTTGACGACGTTACGGATCGGCCGGCCGCTGTGGCCCGTCCACTCACCGGAGCGGACGCGATCGGAGAAGACCGTCATCCGATCGAGCACCTCATGCACCTCAGCGACGACGTCGACGCCGTCCACGACAATCGAGCTGTGCCGGGGCGCGCGGAGCGCGACGTGCAACACCGGTCGGTCCTCGGTGACGTTGATCCGCTCGCCGCGGAACATGGCCTCGATGCGCTCGCTCAGGCCGCGCTCGCGCGCGAGCTCCAGCAGCAGCCGCATCGACTCGTCGGTGACGCGGTGCTTCGAGTAGTCGAGGAACAGCCCTTCGGCCTCGGCGGTGAGCCGCTCGCCCCGACCCGGGTCGTCCGCGAACAGCTCGCGCAGATGCACATCGCCGATGTCAGCATGATGCTGCTCCAGCGCGCGCCACGATCGCGTCTCACGCAACCCGCTCACCAACACCACCTCATCCCTCGAGTATCCGAGTCCGGGACCGTACCAGGAGGTCGTCTCCAGGCTGGTGCCAAACACTCATGAAGCGCCATTCACCTCGGTGTGACGCATCCGTGACAGGTGAACGGCCTGGTTGGGCGAAACAGTACCCCAAGCCCAATT
The DNA here is from genome assembly GCA_963755675.1 of uncultured Actinomycetes bacterium. Taxonomy (GTDB): domain Bacteria; phylum Actinomycetota; class Thermoleophilia; order Gaiellales; family JAICJC01; genus JAICYJ01. Next base: position 58,872 of record CAVWLK010000060.1, on the reverse strand, counting down.
ATTGGAGTCAAACACTCATGAGGCGGGCGTGACCGTGCCGTGACACATTCGGTACGGTTTTTCCGGCCGTCTCAGGAAGGACTCGATGCGCCATCCTGTTTGACGCCGCAAGCTTCGCCCCGTATCCTGTGCAGCACGATGCCGCGCCCAGCCACGTCTCAGGAGTTCGACCGCCCGCTGCCTCACCAGCGGGCGTCCTGTCGGGCTGTCATCCGCGCTCTCGATCTCGCTTCTCGGCCTCCTGCTGCTCCTCGCCCGCTAGGGCGACGGACTTCTGCTCACGCGCCGCCCGCCGGCGCATACGCACAGGAACCGGACGGGAGAGGTGCGTCCTCTTCCACGACAGCTGGAGGCTTGAAGCAATGACCCCAACGGACACTGTCCGCATCTTCGATACCACCCTGCGCGACGGCGAGCAATCGCCCGGGATCGCGCTCAACGCCGGCGAGAAAGTCGAGATCGCGCGCCAGCTGGAACGCCTGGGGTGGACGTGATCGAGGCCGGCTTCGCGATCTCGTCACCCGGCGAGGTGGAGGGCATACAGGCGGTCTCGCAGGCGGTCGAGTGCGTCGTCGCATCCCTCGCCCGCACGAACGACGAGGACATCGACGCCGCCATCGAGTCGCTGCGCGTGGCCAACAACCCACGAATCCACACCTTCATCGCAACGTCGGACATCCATCTCGAGCACAAGCTTCGGATGACGCGTGACCAGGTGGTCGAGGCCGCCCGCCACGCCGTCACACGCGCCAAGGCCTTCACATCCGACGTCGAGTTCTCGTGCGAGGACGCAACCCGCACCGACATCGACTTCATGGCCGAGGTGGTGCGGGTGGCGATCGCCGCCGGCGCCACCACCATCAACATCCCGGACACCGTCGGCTACACGGTGCCGGAGGAGTACGTGGAGATCCTGCGGGCGCTGCGCGAGCGCGTGCCCGAGCTGGACGGCGTCACGCTGTCCGTGCACTGCCATAACGACCTGGGCATGGCGGTGGCGAACTCGCTGGCCGGGGTGATGGCCGGCGCCCGACAGGTCGAGTGCACCATCAACGGCATCGGCGAGCGGGCCGGGAATGCCTCGATGGAGGAGTTCGTGATGCTGCTTCGCACCCGACGGCCCCGCTTCGGGCTCGCCACCAACATCAACACGCAGGAGATCGTGCGTAGCTCGCGGATGGTGTCGCGGCTGACCGGCTACTCGGTGCAGCCCAACAAGGCGATCGTGGGCCGAAACGCGTTCGCGCACGAGGCCGGCATCCACCAGCACGGCGTGCTGGCGAACCGTCGCACGTACGAGATCATGGACGCCGAGGCGGTCGGCCTGACCGGGTCTGACATCGTGCTGGGCAAGCACTCTGGCCGGCACGCGCTGCGCCAGGCGTTCGCCGACCTCGGCTACACGATCGAGGGAGACGACCTGCGGCGCGCCTTCGACCGCTTCAAGGAGATCGCCGACCGCAAGCAGAAGATCAGCTCGCTCGACCTGGAGGCGATCGCCTCCGACTCGCTGCGCGAGCGCGAGGACGACCACCACCTCGTCTCGATGGCCGTCACCACCCGCACCGGCGAGCCGGCTCGGGCCGAGATCACGGTCAGCAACGGCAGCCAGGAAACCACCGCCGAGGCGGAGGGAGACGGGCCCGTTGACGCCGCGTTCAAGGCCATCAACGTGCTGATGGGTGTCAACGTGACGCTCGCCGAGTACACGATCGGAGCGGTCTCCGGCGGCGCCGACGCACTGGGCGAGGTGCGCGTCGTGGTCGAGGCGGGCGGACGCGCGTTCTCGGCACAGGCGGTGTCCACCGACATCACCGAGGCCTCGGCCGAGGCATACCTGCGGGCCTGCGCGCACGCCCGCACGGCAACCGAACCGGAGCAGGAGCTGGCAGGAGTCTGATGAGATACCCCGACCCCACGACACGATGATCGACCTCGAGAGGACGCGGCCATGAGCCCTACCACACGACCCATTCCGATCGTCGCCTGCCTGGCCGGCGACGGCATCGGCCCAGAGGTGATGGCGGAGGCAGGCCGCGTGATCGAGGCCGTCTCGACGCTGTTCGGCGTCCGCGTGCGCCAGGTGCACCTGCCGTTCGGCGGCGACGCGATCGACAAGCACGGCGATCCCTTCCCCTCGCACGTGCGGGCTGCGGTCAAGGCCTCCGACGCGGTGCTGCTGGGCGCCGTCGGCGGGCCCCGCTGGGACACTCTCCGAACGGCGGCCCGAGCAGGGGCTGCTGGGGCTCCGCAAGGAGCTCGACGCCTTCGCCAACCTGCGCCCGGTGCGCCACGGCGACATCGACCTGATGGTCGTGCGCGAGTTGACCGGCGGCCTCTACTTCGGCGCCAAGACGCTCGAGGACGACGTCGCCATGCGACACCTGCAGCTACACCCGCGAGCAGGTCGAGCGTGTCGCGCGATGGGCGTTCCGGCTCGCCCGGCGGCGGTCCGGCCGAGTCGTCTGCGTGGACAAGGCGAACGTGCTCGCGACCTCGAAGCTGTGGCGGCGAGTCGTCAGCGAGCTGCACGAGGCGGAGTACCAGGAGATCGGCGCTGACCCATGAGCTGGTCGACTCGTTCGCCATGAACCTGGCCACCCAGCCCGAGGCGTACGACGTGATCCTGACCGAGAACCTGTTCGGCGACATCCTGTCCGACCTGGCCGCGGCCGTCGGCGGCGGGCTCGGGCTGGCGCCGTCGGCGTCGCTCGGCACCGAGCCTCCGGGCATCTTCGAGCCGGTGCACGGCTCGGCGCCGGACATCGCCGGCCAGGGCGAGGCGAACCCGATCGCGATGATCCTGTCCGTCGGCGATGATGTTCACGCACGGGCTGGCGCGGCGCGACATCGGCCGCGCGATCATGGCCGCCGTCGACGAGGTGCTGGCGGGGGGCATCGTCGACCGCCGACCAGGTCTCGGGCGGCCGCGCCTACGCCACCTGGGAGGTCGGCCAGGCGGTCTGCGACGCGCTCAAGCACCACTCGACCGGTGGCGCGGAGTTCGAGCGAAACCCTTACCGTGAGGTGGTCGCCCGTGGATAGCGCAACGACACGCATGACCGGCGCCGAGGCCGTCATCCGCTGCCTCGAGGCCGAGGGCGTGACCGACGTGTTCGGCCTGCCGGGCGGGGCCATCCTGCCCGCTGTACGACGCCTGGGCGGCGTGCGACCACTCGATCCGCCACTACCTGGTGCGCCACGAGCAGGGCGCCGGGCACATGGCCCAGGGCTACGCCCGCGCCACCGGCAAGGTGGGCGTCGCCATCGCCACGTCCGGCCCCGGCGCGACCAACCTGGTCACGCCGATCGCCGACGCCTACCTCGACTCGACGCCGATCGTCTGCATCACCGGCCAGGTGCCGACGCACCTGATCGGCACGGACGCCTTCCAGGAGGCGGACATCCAGGGCATCACGATGCCGATCGTCAAGCACTCCTGGCTGGTCGACCGGGTCGAGGACATCCCGCGCGTCTTCAAGGAGGCGTTCCACATCGCCCGCACCGGCCGGCCCGGCCCGGTGCTGGTCGACGTCCCCAAGGACCTGCAGCTGGCCGAGTTCGAGTTCTCGCTATCCGCGGCAGGTCGACATCCCCGGCTACAAGCCGTCCAAGCACGGGCATCCCGAAGCAGGTGATCACGGCGGCCGAGGCGATCCTGGCGGCCGAGCGGCCGACGTTCTACGTCGGCGGCGGCGCCGTCACCTCGGGCGTCGACCCGGCCGACCTGATCCGGGTGGCCGAGGCCGCGCAGATCCCGGTGGTGACCACGCTGCAGGCCAAGGGCGCGTTCCCCGACTCGCACCCGCTGTGCATCGGGCTGCCCGGCATGCACGGGTCGAAGGCCGCCAACTGGGCGATGAACCGCTGCGACCTGCTGATCGCCTGCGGCGCCCGCTTCGACGACCGGGTGACCGGCAAGCTGGACGTGTTCGCGCCCGGGCGCGAGGGTCATCCACATGGACGTCGACCCGGCCGAGATCGGCAAGAACCGGGCGGCCGACATCCCGATCGTGGGCTCGCTCGAGCACGTCATCCCCAAGCTGGCCGAGGCGCTCGAGTCGCGCAGCAACGGCGGGCCGCCGAAGGCGGCCGACTGGCTGGAGACGGTGCGCGGCTGGCAGCGCGACAACCCGTTCCGCTACCGCAACACGCCGCCGCTCAAGCCGGAGTACGTGATCGAGCGGCTGCGCGAGCTGACCGCGCGGCCAGGACGTGATCTGGACGACCGGCGTCGGGCCAGCACCAGATGTGGGCGGCGCAGTACCTCGAGATCGACCAGCCGCGGCGGTGGCTGACCTCGGGCGGCGCCGGCACGATGGGCTTCGGCGTGCCGGCTGCGATCGGCGCCAAGGTCGGCCGGCCGGACGCGATCGTGATCAACATCGACGGCGACGGCTGCTTCCAGATGACGATGCAGGAGCTGGCGACCGCCAAGATGTACGGCATCGCGCGCGATCCACGTGGTCGTCAACAACGGCTGGCTGGGCATGGTGCGCCAGTGGCAGGAGCTGTTCCACGGCGAGCGCTTCTCGGAGACCGCTGCTCGAGTTCGACCTGCCGGACTACGTGAAGCTGGCCGAGGCGTTCGGCATCGCCGGCTTCCGCTGCGAGACCATGGACGAGGTGGACGCCGCGATCACGCGCGGCGCTGGAGTGCGGCGGCCCGTGCGTGATCGACGCCCGCGTCGACCACGAGGAGAAGGTGTACCCGATGGTGCCCGCCGGCGGCATCGTCGGCCGGACATGATCGACGTCGAGTGGGCCGAGGACGACAACGCCTGGGTCGAGGAGGGTGTCTGACGATGCAGCATGCACACGCTGAGCGTGCTGGTCCAGAACAGGCCGGGCATCCTCACGCGCTGCGCCGGGCTGTTCGCCCGCCGCGGATTCAACATCGAGTCGCTGGCGGTCGGGCCAACGGAGGATCCCAGCCGCAGCCGGATCACGCTCCGCGTCGACTGCGAGCAGCACTCGGTCGACCAGGTGACGAAGCAGCTCTACAAGCTGGTCGACGTGCTCAAGGTGCAGGAGCTCGGGCGCGACCGCCGTCGAGCTCGAGCTGATGATGATCAAGGTGACCAGCGCGCCCGAGCGGCGGCCGGAGATCATCGCGCTGGCCGAGGTGTTCGAGGCGCAGCGTCGTCGACGTCGGCCCGGAGGCGATCACGTTCTCCTGCGTCGCGCAGCCCGACCGGCTGCAGGCGCTGGAGGAGCTGCTGCGCGCCGTACGGCATCAGGGAGCTGGTGCGCACAGGGCGGATCGCGCTCGACCGTGACGGCGAGCTCGGTACACGCAAACGAATGAGGGTGGTTGCATGAGCACGCGACGATCTACTACGAGTCCGACTGCGATCCCGCCGCGCTGGCGGGCAAGACGATCGCGGTGATCGGCTACGGCAGCCAGGGCCACGCCCACGCGCTGAACAACCACGACTCCGGCAACACCGTGGTCGTCGGCGCGCGGCCCGACTCGCGCGCATGGACGGCGGCGTCGGCGGACGGCCTTCCCGTTGCCACGGTGGCCGAGCGCGACCGCGCAGGCGGACGTCGTCATGGTGCTCGTCCCCGACCACATCCAGGCCGGCGCTCTACCGCGACGAGATCGCCCCCAACCTGCGGCCCGGCTCGATGCTGATGTTCGCGCACGGCCTGAACATCCACTTCGGGCAGATCATCCCGGCGACGGACATCGACGTCGCGATGATCGCGCCCAAGGGCCCCGGCCATCTCGTCCGCCGGCAGTACGCGCAGGGCATCGGCGTGCCCGGCCTGATCGCCGTCCACCAGGACGCGACCGGCAGCGCGCAAGCGGCTGGCGCTGGCCTACGGCCACGGCATCGGCTGCGCCCGCGGCGGGCTGATCGAGACGACCTTCCGCGAGGAGACCGAGACCGACCTGTTCGGCGAGCAGGCCGTGCTCTGCGGCGGCACCACGCGGCTCGTGCAGCTCGGCTTCGAGACGCTGGTCGAGGCCGGCTACCAGCCGGAGATCGCCTACTTCGAGTGCCTCCACGAGCTGAAGCTGATCGTCGACCTGATGTACGAGGGCGGCATGGCCGGCATGCGCTACTCGATCTCCGACACCGCCGAGTACGGCGACCTCACCCGCGGCCCGCGCGTGATCGACGAGCACGTGCGCGAGCACATGCGCAAGCTGCTGGCCGACATCCAGGAGGGCCGCTTCGCCCGCGACCTGATCACCGAGGAGGCGGCCGGCCGGCCGCAGTTCCAGCCGCTGCGCGCCGCGAACCGCCGACCACCAGATCGAGCAGGTCGGGAAGCGGCTGCGCGACATGATGCCGTGGATCGGCCGCAAGGCGGTCGAGCCCGGCGTCTGATCGCCCGGCGGCAACACCGACATGCCTCGACGGTACCTTCGCCGCGCGCCCGCGGCGCCCGCTCCCCTGCACGACGACTTCGTCCGTATCCGGAAGGAGTTCAAGCTGCCGGAGACCTTCCCCGACGATGCTCTGGAACGGGCCGAAGCCGCGGCAACCAGGCCGTGGACGCGCGCGGGCCGCGCCGACCTTCGCGACCTGCGGTTCGTCACGATCGACCCGCCCGGCAGCATGGATCTCGACCAGGCCATGCAGCTGGAACGCGCGGCGAGGGCTTCCTCGTTCGCTACGCGATCGCCGACGTCTCCGCGTTCGTGCCGTCCGGCGATCGCCGCTCGACCAGGAGGCGTGGAGCCGCGGCACGACGATCTACTGCCCGGACGAGCGGGTGCCGCTCTATCCGCCCGTCGCTGTGTGAAGGCGCCGCCAGCCTCTTGCCCGACCAGGACCGGCCGGCGATCGTGTTCACGATCGAGCTGGACGCAGCAGGGCGAGCAGACGTCGGCCCGCGTCGATCGCGCCACCGTGCGCAGCCACCAACGGCTGGCCTACGGCGAGGCCGAGATTCCCCTGCCTGGAGCAGATCGGCAAGCTGCGGATGGCGCTCGCCAGAAGCCGCGGGGCGGTGACGCCTGAACGCTCCCGCCCAGAGGTGGTTGCCGACCCGGCGGCGGACTGCGGGTATCGCCTGGAGCTCGAGCCGCGGCGGCCGGTCGAGGACTGGAATGCCGAGATCTCGCTGCTGGCCGGGATGGCCGCGGCCGATCTGATGGAGCGAGCGCGGACTGGGCCTGCTGCGGTGATGGGCGGCGCGGACAGCTACCGCGCTCGAACAGCTGCGCCACGCCGCGCCGGGCTCGGCGTCGCCTGGCCGGCGAACGATCCCCTACCGCCGACTTCGTGACCCGGCTCGACCCGTCCCGGCCGCACGAAGCTGCGCTGCTGGAGGAGGCTCGCGGCGTGATGGGTCATGCCGGTTACGCCTTCTTCGAGGGACATCCGCCGCCGGGCAGCGAGCACGCCGGGATCGCGGCCCGCTACGCCCACACCACCGCGCCCCTGCGCCGGCTCGCCGACCGCTACGTGCTCGACCTGCTGGCCGGGGGCGGCGATCGCGATGCGCTGTCGCGGCTGCCGGACGTGATGGCCGAGTCGGGAGCGCGGCTCGGGACAGGTCGAGCGGGCGATCATCGACTGATGTCGAGACGCGGTTGCTCGAACATCGCATCGGGGATCAGTTCACCGCCGTGCGCGCTCGAGAACGACCGTCGCGGGACGGTGATCCGGATCGCCGAGCCCGCGGTGCGGGCACGGCTGCACGCCGACCCTCCGCCCAAGCCGGGCGACTCGGTTGCCGTCCAGCTGGTGCGCGCCGACCCGGTCTCGCGCTCGCTCGAGTTCCGCCCGGCTTCTTAGCCTGAGGCGGCCGGGGCGGCGGCCGGTGCCCGCTCCAGCCCGCGCACGCTCGGGATCGCGAGCAGGAAGATGGTCGAGACGGCCAGCCACGCGGCCGACATCCACAGGGTCGTACCCACGCCGAGCAGGCCCGCGACCGGCCCCGCCAGCGCCATGCCCAGCGGCATCAACGCGAACACCGCCACCCGTTCAAAGCTCGAGACGCGTGCCAGCAGGTCGGCTGGGATGCGCTCCTGGATGGTGGTGTCCCAGAGCACCAGGTACAGCGCGATCGAGGCGCCGGCGGGCACCGCGCTGGCCGCGATCAGCCAGGTGGGCGCGGCCACCGCGAGCAGGCCGAGCAGCGGCGCGTAGGCGGCGTTGATCACCACGGCCACCAGCAGCGGGCGACGGGGGTGCAGGTGCAGGCCGAGCGCCCCTCCCGCCACCGAGCCGACGCCGTGCGCGGCCGAGATCAGCGCCCACGCCCCGGCTCCGCCCAGCGCCCGCTTGCTGACGACGGGGCCCAGCACCAGGTACGGCCCGAGGATGACGAGACACCAGAGCGCCGTGTCGAGCATCATCGCCAGCAGCCAGCTCTGCGACCGCACCGCCCGCCACCCTTCGCCCAGCTCGCCCACGAAGCTGGCGCTCCGCACGGCGCGCACCACCGGGGCCATCCGGATGCGCGACAGGATCAGCGCAGCGACGAGGAACGAGCAGGAGTCGACCGCGATCGCCCAGCCGGCGCCCGCGGTGGCAACCAGAACGCCGGCGAGCAGCGGCCCCGCAACCCGCATCACATTCGACTCGAGGTGGCGCAACGCGTTCGCGCGTTGCAGCATCGGAGCCGGCACCGTGGCGGGCAGCAGGCCGGCCAAGGCCGGCGTATGGAAGGCGTCGGCCGCGCCCGCGACCGTGGCCAGCGCCGCCAGGTGCCAGACCTGGGCGTGGCCGGTGATCAGGAGCACGGCCATCGCGCCCTGACCCGCAGCGCTGGCGATGTCGGCGGCCAGCATCACCCGGACCCGGGGCAGGCGGTCGGCCCACACACCTCCCACCAGCAGCAGCGCGACCAGCGGCACCGCCTCGGCCGCGAGCACCAGGCCCAGCGCGGTCGGCGAGTCGGTCAGCTCGAGCACTGCGAACGCAAGGGCGACCGGCGTCATCCACGAGCCGAGCAGGGTCACCGCAAGCGACGCGAACAGCAGCCGGAACGGCCGCTCGCCGAGCGGGGCAAAGGTCTCGGGAAGCCGCATCGCCTCAGCGTATCCCGGCCGGAGGCAGGCGTGTGGGCGGGCGTCTCGCCCGCGGCTCAGCAGACGTCGCGAGCGGCTTCGGCCAGCTCCATGTAGCAGTCGAGCTCTTCCGGCCCGGTGTTCTCGATCCCGTTCAGCGTGATCTGAAGCTGCAGGCCGAGCACGCGGCACGGCAGGTCGCTGACCGTGCCGGGAACCGAGAGCGTGAACTGCACGAGATCCGCGCCCGTCTCCTCACCGACGACCCGGTAGACCCATCGCATCGTGCCCGGCGGCCCGTCCACCTGCCAGCCGAACACCCGCAGCCGCTCGCCGGCGCGCTCGGCGTCGGTGATGGGCGAGTCCATCAGGCCGCGGATGATGCCCGTGATGGTGCCGTCGCCGGCGGAATTGCCGCGGTGCGCCTTGATCAGCGCCGGCAGCAGAAGTGGCTCTCGTGAGGCGGGGATCGACTCGTTGTCGGAGGACACGTCGAGGCTCCTGGCAGGGTGCCCTTCAAAGGTACGAACAAAAGGGGAGATTGGCCACCCCCGGATGGGTAATCGACGGCCGCATCCATCGTCTAGCATCAGCGCGATCGTGACAGCCGCCTCCGCGACCCCGGCGCTGCTGACCCTCGCTCCGCGCGGCGCGGTCCGCGGCGTGACGCTAGTCGCGCACGGCGGGCGCAGCGAGAGCCTCGCCGCCGGCTCGCGGCTGCAGACCCCGGCCATCCGCATGTACCCGTTTCTGCTCGGCCTGCACCGAGCCGGCCGGGGCCGCGGGATCGAGGTCTGCCAGCTTCGCTACCGCGTGCGTGGATACAACAACGGCGACCCGGTGGCGGACGTGGAGTGGGCGGTGGACGAGATCGCCCGCCGGCATGGCGATGTGCCCGTCTGTGTCGTCGGCCACTCGATGGGCGCCCGCTCGGCGTTGCGGGCGGCGGGGCGGCCGAACGTGGATGCGGTGGTCGCGCTGGCGCCGTGGCTGCCCGAGGGCGAGCCGCTCGCACAGCTGGCGGGTCGCAGCGTGGTGATCGCGCACGGCCGGCACGACCGCGTCACCGATCCGGCACGATCGCTCGCGTACGCCCTGAGGGCGGCGCCTGTGGCGGAGCGGCTGTGCAGGTTCGAGGTAGCTCGTTCCGGGCACGCGATGCTGGAGCGTTTCTGGATCTGGCAACACCTGGCTCGCGAGGTGTCGCTGTCCGCGCTGGGCGTGTCGCCGTGGAGCGAGCGGTTGCAGCAGGCGTTCGCACTGCCCACCGAGCAGGCGTGCCGGATCGAGCTATGAATTCACGTGGATGGCGAACGGTGACCTGATCGAGGCCGTTCACACGGGCGACGTTGCGGCCGTCGCACGGCTACTGACCGCTCGGCCGCCGCCATCGCCCGCACCGCCGGGCACGAGCAGCTCGTGCAACGCCTGGAGAGAGGGCAGCCCTCGTCGCAAGGCGAGGGGTCAGACCCCCCGATCCCCGATCTTGTTGCGCGATCGGCACAGCGTCGACACGCCTCGTCACTCGTCGTGAGGCGGCGAGGGGCAGACCCCCGATCTCATTTCGCGATCGGCACAGTGTCGACACGCCTCGTCGCTCGTCGTGAGGCGGTGAGGGGTCAGACCCCCCGATCTTGTTGCGCGATCGGCACAGTCTCGACACGCCTCCTCACGAGAATGGGAGGTCTGACCCCTCCACCAGCCGCGACGTAGGGCGGGCGCGATACCGACGCCGGGCGGATCGGACCGAAATACACTTCCGGCATGGCGCCGCGCACCATGTTTGAGAAGGTCTGGGCCGATCACGCGATCGGCCATGACCTGCTGTACATCGACCTGCACCTCGTGCACGAGGTCACTAGTCCCCAGGCGTTCGAGGGCCTTCGCCTGGCCGGCCGGCGCTTGCGCCGACCCGATCGCACGCTGGCCACCGCCGACCACAACGTCCCCACCGGCCCGGGACCGGCGGACGAGCTCTCGCAGGCCCAGATGGCCGCGCTGAAGCGCAACTGCGACGAGTTCGGCGTGCCGCTCTACGCGCTCGGAAACGCGCGCCAGGGCATCGTGCACGTGATCGGGCCGGAGCTGGGCGTGACACAGCCCGGGATGACGATCGTCTGCGGCGATTCGCACACCTCCACCCACGGTGCCTTCGGGGCGCTCGCCTTCGGCATCGGCACCAGCGAGGTCGAACACGTGCTGGCAACGCAGACGCTCGCCCAGCGTCGCCCCAAGACGATGCTGATCTCCTACCGGGGAGCGCTCGGACTGGGCTGCACCGCCAAGGATCTGATCCTGGGCACGATCGCCCAGATCGGTAACAACGGCGGCGGTGGTCACGTGATCGAATACGCCGGGGACGTGATCCGAGGGCTGTCGATGGAAGCGCGGCTGACGGTCGCCAACATGTCCATCGAAGCCGGTGCACGGGCCGGCATGATCGCGCCTGATGAGACAACGTTCGCGTACATGGAGGGGCGGCCTGGGGTGCCGTCCGACTTCGATGCCGCTGTCGAGCGCTGGCGAGCGCTGGCAACCGATGAGGGCGCCGACTTCGACGTGATCGTGGAGGTCGACGTGCCGGCGCTCCCGCCACAGGTGTCGTGGGGCACCAATCCCAGCCAGGTGGTTCCGATCACCGGCACCGTGCCCCACCCTCGCGACGAGTCGGACGAGCGCGCACTGACCTATATGGACCTGCGCGCGGGCACACCGATGCAGGAGATCACAATCGACCGCGTGTTCCTCGGCTCGTGCGCAAACGGCCGGATCGAGGACCTGCGCGCCGCCGCCGAGGTCGTGCGAGGGCGGCGTGTGGCGGCCAGCGTCCAGGCGATGGTCGTCCCCGGCTCCGCTCTAGTTAAAGCTCAAGCTGAGCGTGAGGGTTTGGACGAGACGTTCCGCGCCGCGGGCTTCGACTGGCGTGGCGCCGGCTGCTCGATGTGCCTGGGCATGAACCCCGACGTCCTGGCGCCTGGCGAGCGCTGTGCCTCGACCTCGAACCGCAACTACGAGGGTCGCCAGGGACGCGGCGGCCGCACCCACCTGCTCTCCCCCGCGATGGCCGCGGCGGCCGCCGTCACCGGCCGGCTCACCGATGTGCGCGAGCTGGTGGGATCGTGAAGCCGGTGCGGGTCGTGTCCGGTGCGGTGGCGGCTCTCGACCGAGCCAATGTGGACACCGACCAGATCGTGCCCAAACAGTTCCTGAAGCGGATCGAGCGAAGCGGCTTTGGCGAGTTCCTGTTCTGGGATTGGTTCCGCGAGCCCGGCTTCCCGCTCAACCGGATCGAGTTCCACGGCGCGCCAATCCTGGCAACGGGACGAAACTTCGGCTCCGGCAGCTCGCGTGAGCACGCGGCGTGGGCGCTCCAGGACTACGGATACGAGGCGATCGTCGCGCCCAGCTTCTCCGACATCTTTCGCTCCAACTGCACCAAGATCGGCCTGCTGCCGGTCGAGCTGCCCGAAGACGCGGTGCGCGAGCTGCTCGACCGCGCGCCGGATCCGGCCACCGTCGACCTGGAGCGCCAGATCGTGACGCTGCCCTCGGGGCGCGAGGTGGCGTTTGAGCTCGACCCCGACGCGCGCGAGCGGCTGCTGAACGGCTGGGACGAGATCGCGTTGACGGAAAAGCGGATCGCCGAAATCGAGCGCTATGAGGCGGAGCGCCAGCGCGACGGCCCCAACACGCTCGCCATCTGAACCAGGAAGTCCGGCCAGGCGCGCGTTGTCAGACCGCAACGACGCCGACTGCCAGTAAGATCGCGCGGATGGTGATCGGTGTCCCCTCCGAGCACGGCCAGATAGAGCGCCGCGTGGCGTTGACACCTGACGCGGTCGCTCGCGTGAAGTTGAGCGGCGTCGACGTGCTGGTGCAGGCCGGCGCCGGTGACGCGGCGGCGTTGCCCGACTCGGCGTACATCGAGGCCGGCGCGTCGATCGCCCCGGACGGCAAGGCGCTGCTGGCGGGCGCCGACCTGCTGGTGATGGTGACCCGACCGCGCGAGGACGAGGTGCCCGCCCTGCGCGGCGGCACGGCGCTGGTCGGCATGCTGCAGCCGCTGATCCACGGCGAGCTGGTCGAGCGTTTGGCCGCCGCCAACGTCACCGCGTTCAGCCTGGACGCGATCCCCCGCATCACCCGCTCACAATCGATGGACTCGCTGTCGTCACAGGCAACGGTGTCCGGCTACAAGGCGGTGCTGATCGCCGCCGATCATCTGCCAAAGTTCTTTCCGATGCTGATGACGGCCGCCGGCACGGTTGCCCCGGCCAAGGTGTTCGTGCTCGGGGCCGGCGTCGCCGGCCTGCAGGCGATCGCAACCGCCCGCCGGCTGGGCGCGGTCGTCTCGGCGTTCGACACCCGGCCGGTGGTGCGCGAGCAGGTCGAGAGCCTCGGCGCCGTTTTCGTCGAGCTGGCGCTGGATGTCGAGGAGGGCGAGGACGCCCGCGGCTACGCCCGCGAGCTGAGCGAGGCCCAATACGTGCAGCAGCAGGAGCTGGTCGCCCGCACCGTCGCCGACTCGGACGTGGTCATCACCACGGCCCTGATTCCGGGCCGGCCGGCCCCCCGGCTGGTGACCGCGGACGGCGTAGCCGCGATGCGTCCCGGCTCGGTGATCGTCGATCTGGCGGCGGAGACCGGCGGCAATTGCGAGCTGACCGAGCCCGGCCAGGTGGTCGTGCGGCACGGCGTGACGATCGTGGGAACACTCAACCTGCCCTCCACCATGCCGCTCCACGCCAGCCAGATGTACGCCCGCAACATCACCAACCTGCTGGCCCTGATCATCAAGGACGGCCGGCTGGAGCTCGATTTCGAGGACGAGATCGTGGCCGACGCCTGCATCACCCACGAGGGCAGGATCGTCTCCAGGCTGCTGACGGGATCGCCGGCATGACCGCCGAGCTGGTGATGGAGATTACCGTGCTGGTGCTGTCCGCCTTCGTCGGCTTCGAGGTGATCTCGAAGGTGCCGACCACGCTCCACACGCCGCTGATGTCCGGTACCAACGCCATTCACGGCATCGTGATCGTGGGCGCGATCATCGTGGTCGGCGCGACCAACTCGCTGCTGATCGAGGTGCTGGGCACGATCGCGATCGCCTTCGGCGCCATCAACGTGGTGGGCGGCTTTCTGGTCACCGACCGCATGCTGAACATGTTTAAACAGCGGCCGGGAGAGAAACGCGACGATGGATAGGCGCCAGGCGTTCGACCTCGCGTACCTGGCCTGCGCGTCGCTGATCATCTTCGGCCTGATGCGGCTGGCCTCGCCGCGCACGGCGGTGCGCGGGAACCAGGTGGCCGCCGCCGCGATGGGCGTGATCATCGCCGTCACGCTGTGGGACTCCGGCGCGCACAACCTGGCCTGGATCATCGTCGGCGCGACGATCGGCGGAGCGATCGGCGCGTACTCGGCGCGGGCCGTGAAGATGACCGCGATGCCGCAGATGGTCGCGCTGTTCAACGGCGTCGGCGGCGGCGCGGCCGCGCTGATCGCGTTCAGCGAGTTCCACACCGCGGCTCAGGCCAACATCAACCTGCCCACCAACGACGTCGTCTCGACCCTGTTCTCGGCGATCGTCGGCTGCGTCAGCTTCGCCGGGTCGATGGTCGCATTTGGCAAGCTGCAGGAGCTGATCACCGGCAGCCCGGTCACGATGCCCGGCCAGAAGATCGTCAACGCGGCGCTGTTCCTGCTCGTCATCGCGCTGGCCGGGTGGCAGTTTGCCGTCGGTCAGAACGAGGCCGTGCTGGTGGTGACGATGGCCCTGGCACTGGCGCTGGGCGTGATCATGGTCATGGCTATCGGCGGTGCCGACATGCCGGTCGTGATCTCGCTGCTGAACTCATTCACCGGCCTGGCCGCGGCCGCCACCGGCTTCGTGCTGAACAACGACGCGCTGATCATCGCCGGCACCCTGGTGGGCGCCTCCGGCACGCTGCTGACGCAGATGATGGGCCGGGCGATGAACCGCTCGATCGCGCAACGTGCTGTTCGGCGCCTTCGGCACCGGCGGCGGCGAGGCGGCGGCGGCGGCCGGCGCGGCCGGTGGCCAGGTGCGGGCCACCAACGCCGACGACGTGGCCGTGATGCTCGCCTACGCCCGCCGGGTCGTCATCGTGCCCGGCTACGGCCTGGCGGTCGCGCAGGCCCAGCACAACGTGCGCGAGCTGGCCGACCAGCTGCAGAAGCGCGGCGTCGACGTGCAGCTACGCGATCCATCCGGTGGCCGGACGAATGCCCGGCCACATGAATGTGCTGCTGGCCGAGGCCGACGTGCCCTACACCCAGCTCTACGAGATGGACGACATCAACGCCGAGTTCCCGCGCACCGACGTCGCGCTCGTGATCGGCGCCAACGACGTCGTCAACCCGGCCGCCAGACACGACGCCGGCAGCCCGATCTACGGCATGCCGATCCTGAACGTCGACGAGTCCGCGGCGGTCATCGTGCTCAAGCGCAGCATGAACACCGGCTTCGCCGGGATCGAGAACGAGCTGTTCTACGCCCCCAAGACGACGATGCTGTTCGGCGATGCCAAGGACTCGATCGTGAACCTGACCAGCGCGGTCAAGGCCGTCTAGGTTAAGGACGCAGTGGCCGTCAGAGAGTCGATGTAGACAACCAGCTGGTGAATCTGCTGGTCGGTGAGGATCGTGCCCCAGTGCGGCATGCTGACGATCGGCTGCTTGCCGATCACGCTACCGTCGCGGATGATCTGCGCGATCGCCTGGTCGCTGAACTCGCTGTGGAAGTCGGCTCCAACGAGCGGCGGAATCGACTTGTCCTCAGACAGCGGGTTGGGCACGCCGCCGAGTCCGTTCGGCCCGTGGCAGTTGATGCATCCGTAGCGCTGGTAGAGGAAGGCACCGGCCACCGCGTCGCCCTGGTCCTGGGGCACCGTGACCACCTCGGCTCCCTGCACGGCGGGGAAGCCGGCCCGCATGTAGGCGACCAGGTCCGAGATCTGGTTGGTCGAGATGACGCCCGTCCAGACAGGCATGAACGGCTTGTCGGAGGCGTCGGAGGCTCCCGCCCCATGCTCGATGATCGAGGTCAGCTGCTCGACGGTGAGGGTCGGCGCAACCGCCTGCAGCGCCGGGACGTCCGGCGAGACGCCGCCGACACCGCGATCGCCGTGGCACTGCGCGCAGGCGAACTGCAAAAAGGCGTGCGCGCCTGCCGCCTCCTGCGGCGTGACCTTTGGATAGCTGACGGATGGAGCGGCCTCGGTCGTGGTCGAGGCGTTGTTCTTCCCGCCCCAGTACGCGGCCAGCGCGACGCCGAGCATGGTGAACGCGATAGCGGCGATCGCGATCGCCACGTCACCGATCCCGGCTGCGCCGATCCTGAGACATGCGCCATGCTTGCAAACGCTCACCGGCGGCGCATCCGTGGAAACCCGAAGTTGGAGGCGCGAAGCCGGCGCTACAAGCGCGCGATCAGGGCCGCGAGAAGGTCGCTGCGCTGCTCGATCGAGCTCAGCGAGACGCGCTCGTCGTCAGCATGGGCTCCGGCCCCCGTCGGGCCGAGGCCATCCAACACCGCGGCCCCCACGGCGGCGGCGAAGTTGCCGTCGGAACCGCCTCCCGAAGCGTTCTGCTCGAGCGGCTGGCCCAGGTCGGCGGCGATCTCGATCGCTCGCGCCGCCAGCTCGGCGCTCTCACGCGAGCGGGTCATCGGCGGACGCGTGACACCGCCGGTGACCTCGATCGATGCTCCCGGCAACACGGGCTGCAAGCCCCGGATGGCGGCCTCCAGCTGCTCCTGCTCGGCGGCCGTCCACGCACGTGCGTCCACCCGCGCCCAGGCCTCGGCGGCAACCACGTTGTCGCCGCTGCCACCGCCGACCTGCCCCACGTTCACACGCACACCGCGCTCGGCGTCCACCAGCCGGCACAGGGCCAGCGTCTGGTGCGCGAGCTCGGTCACGGCCGAGATGCCGCCTCCCTGGTGGCCGGCATGGGCGGCCTCGCCGCGCACCCGCAGCTGGTAGCGGGCCAGTCCGGACCGCTCCGTGGTGATGGTGGCGTCGCGCACCGGCGGCTCGACCACCAGCACAGCATCGGCGTGGGCCGACATCCGCTCGACCAGCGGGCGGCCGCGAGGACTGCCGACTTCCTCATCGGCGGTGATCAGCACGCTCACCGGCCGCGGCAGCGGCGCCGCCTTGCGGATCGCCTCCAGCATCACCACGATGCCGCCCTTCATGTCGAGGGCACCAGGCCCCCACGCCAGGTCGCCCTCGATCCGAAACGGCATCCGCTGAAGCGTTCCGGCCGGCCACACGGTGTCCATGTGGGCGACCAGCAGGAGGCCCACGCGGTGGCCGTCGAACGAGGCTTGGAGGTTCTCGCCCTCGCGGCTGATGGTACCGCCCAGCGCCGCCAGCTCGGCGGCCAGAAACGAACCGATGTGGGCGATCCGAGCGGCATCGCCGGTCGGGCTCTCGAGCTCGACCAGGTGGTGCAACAGATCGGCCGGGACGCATCATGAGCGCAATTCGACCAGATCCGCCAGCTCCTCGTCGGTCAGCTCGCTGATCGCGCCCTCGACGCCGCGATCGACGATGCTGGTGGCGAGCCCGCGCTTGGCCTCGATCAGCTCATCGATCCGCTCCTCGATGGTGCCAGCGCAGATCATGCGATGCACCTGCACCACTCGCGTCTGGCCGATGCGGTGGGCGCGATCGGATGCCTGATCCTCGACGGCCGGGTTCCACCAGCGATCGAAGTGGAAGACGTGGCTGGCGTTGGTCAGGTTGAGCCCCAGGCCTCCGGCCTTGAGCGACATCACCAGCACCCGCGGCTCGTCTCCGTCGGCCTGGAATCCGGCCACCACCCGTTCGCGCTCGGCGATCGGCGTCGAGCCGTCCAGGTACAGCCGCTCGATCTCCAGGCCGCGGGTGAGGTGCTCGGAGAGCATTCTGCCCATCACCGCGTACTGCGTGAACACGAGCGCGCTGTCGCCCTCGTCGATGGCCTCCGCCAGCATTTCGGTCAACCGGTCGAGCTTGCCCGAGCGGCCGGCCATCACACCTGGGCGGCCGAGCGCCTGCGCCGGGTGGTTACAGACCTGCTTCAACCGTGTCAGCAGCGCCAGCACGTGTCCCCGCCGCTCGATCCCGGCCGCGCCCTTGACCTGTCCCAGCATGGCATCGATGGTGGCCTGGTAGAGCGCCGCCTGCTCGACGGTCAGGGTGCAGTACTCGTTCGATTCCTGTCGCGGTGGCAGATCGGGCAACACCGTCGGGTCGCTCTTGTGGCGGCGCAGGATGAACGGCTGCGTGATCCGGCGCAGGCGCTCGGTGGCCTCCGCGTCGGCGTGCTTCTCGATCGGCGTCGAGTAGCGCCGCCGGTAGGCGCTGCGAGAGTCGAGCAGACCCGGGTTGAGGAAGTGCAGGATCGACCACAGCTCGTCCAGCCGGTTCTCGATCGGGGTGCCGGTGAGCGCGATCCGGTGGCTTGCACGCAGGGCGCGGGCGGCCTGGGCGCCGCGGGTGAGCGGGTTCTTGACCTGCTGGGCCTCGTCCAGCACGACCACCCTCCACTCCGCCTCGCCCAGCAGCCGCTTGTCGCGGGGAAGCAGGGAGTACGACGTCAGCACGACGTCGTAGCGCTCCAGGTCGGCGATGTCACGAGTGCGATCGGGGCCGTGATGGATGTGGGTGTCGATGCCGGGAGCAAAGCGGTGAAGCTCACGCTGCCAGTTGCCCAGCACGGACGCCGGGCAGACGATGAGGGCCGGCTCGCCGCTCAGATCGCTGCGGTCGAGCAGGTAGGCGATCAGCTGCACCGTCTTGCCGAGGCCCATGTCGTCGGCCAGTAGGGCGCCCATGCCGAGCCGTCGCATGCCCAGCAGCCAACCCAGCCCGGACTCCTGATAGGGGCGCAGCACGCCGTGGAAGCCAGCCTCGGGATCGGTGGGCGCCCGCAGCTCGGGATCACGCAGGCGCGTTGCCAGGATCTCGAGCTCGCCCGCCTGGTCGGCATCGATCGCGACCTCGAAGCCGCGCAGTTCGGCGCTTCCCGCCAGCGTCGCGCCGAGCGCGGTCAGGGCAGGGATCCCGGTGCCGTGCAGGGCCAGCTGAGCGAGCTGGCGGGCGCGGCGGAGCGCCTTGTCGCCGAGCAGCTTCCACTCGCCACCCAGCCGCACCAGCGGCTGCGTGGCGGCCGCCAGCGCCCGGAACTCCTCGTCGCTGATCGGCCTTCCGCCCAGCGCGGCATGCAGGTCGTACTCGACCACCCCACCGAGCGTGAGCGCGCCGGATGTGAAGGTCAGCCCGGCCGCGTCCAGCTCGAGGTCCTGTTGCTCGTGAAGCTCGGCCGGCAGCCGTACCGATGCCCCCGCGAACTCCAGCGCCGGTGTGGCCGCGCGCAGCTCGGCCACCTGAGCCAGCGACAGCGCGGCGTGCCCCTCACGCAGCATCCCCAAGAGCGGAAGGATGTTGGCCGCTCGCTTGATGCGGTCGAAGTCCGCCGGCTCCAGGCGCAGCGGCCACAGTCCGTCGGGTTGCTCGGGCAGCTCGAGCATCAGCTCCAGCGGCTCCAGCGACTGGCGCAGCCGCACCACCGGAGCGACCGCCCCAAGATCGGGGGCGACCTTGCGCAGCGCCGGCTGCAGCACCGAGAGGTCGATCTGCTCGTGGTAGCTGTCGATCGCGGTCAGCAGCCGCGGATCGCGTACCGCGCCCGCCAGCGCGCGCATCGCCGCATGGACGAACTCCGATACAGCGTCCCCGGCGACGATCGGAGTCGGGAGCTCACCGTGCTCGGCCAGGGCGGCGTGTGCCAGCGGCGGGAACGCCGCGGCGAAGCGCGACAGATCGGGCGGCTCGCCCCCGGCCTGGACGATCTGCTCCGTCAGCCGCGCCACCAGCTGCCACGCCTTCAGCGAGCCGCTCAGCTCGCCCTCCCGCTCCGACAACAGGTACGCCAGCGCAGGCAACATCGGAAGGCAGCGCGCCTCGACCGTCCGCTCACTGCCGCCGGCGACGATCGTCACGGGCAGCCGACGCAGGCTGTGCGGCAGCGATAGCTCGTCGAGCAGGGCAGTCCAGCCGCCCGGCGTGAGCGGTGAGACGGAGAAGAACCCGAGCAGGGGTTCCTCGGCGCCGCGCGGTACGAAGGTCAGCTCGAGCGGTGCTCGGCGAGAGGTCGATGTGGAAGGAAGGCTCAAACCAATGGACGCTAGCAGGGAAGGCCTCCGGCAGGGGCCAGCGGGGTGTTCCCAGGCCGGTGCTAGGTTTCGCACCGATGCGGATCGCGCTGACCGTGAACGACCAACCCCACGTCCTCGAGCCCGAGGCTGGCGAGTCGCTGGCTGAAGCCATCCGCACCCGGCTTGAGTTTGACCGGCACCAAGATCGCCTGCGGCGAAGGCACATGCGGCAGCTGCACCGTGATCGTCGACGGCCGGCCGGTGCTCGGATGCCTGACGCTCGCCGCGGCCTGCGACGGCGCGTCCGTGCGCACGATCGAGTCGGGAGGCACGACGCTGGAGCGGCTGCAGCGCGCCTTCACGGCCGAGGACGGCTTCCAGTGCGGCTTCTGCACGCCCGGCCAGCTGATGTCCGCGGTGGCCCTGCTCGAGCGCACGCCGAACCCTGACCGCGAGCAGATCATCGCGGCCATGAGCGGCAACCTGTGCCGCTGCGGCGCGTACGAGGGGATCGCCCTGGCGGTCGCCCGAGCGGCAGGGGACGGCGGCTGATGGCAAAGCTGGTCAAGACCGAGGCGGTGGTCGAGGGGCGCACCGAGGAACGCTGGACGCTGGTTGAGGAGGACGCCACCCCGGAGTGGCCGGAGGGCGCAGATCCTCGCCCGGTTGGAGAGCCTGCAACCCGGTTGACGGCCGCCGCCCGCGTCAGCGGCGGCGCCCGCTACACCTCCGACGTCCGCCTGGCCGGCCAGCTCGAGGCGCTGGTGCTGCGGAGCCCCCACGCCAACGCCCGCTTGGTCTCGATCAACCTGGACGCCGCACGAGCCGTGCCGGGCGTGCGCTGCGCGATCGGCCCCGACGATTCGCCGCAGTTCGACGGCGAGCCGGTGCTGACGGAGCGACCGCAGTACGCCGGCGCTGCCGTGGCGATGCTGGCAGCGGACTCCAAGTCCGCCGCCGAGGCGGGCCTCGCGGCGCTCGCTCCGGAGTGGGAGCCGCTGCCCTTCGTGGTTGACCTCGACCAGGCGCTGGAGCGGCAGGACTTCATCGAGCCGCCGGGCGAGAGCGAGCGGGGCGACGCGGAGGCCGCGCTGAAGGAAGCCGCGGTCGTGATCGAGACCGAGTACCTGGCGCCCGCCCAGATGCACAACTCGATGGAAACGCACTGCGCCGTGGCGGACTGGCGCGCCGACGGGCTGACCGTGTGGAGCTCGACGCAGGGCATCTACCAGGGTCGCGCCCAGCTCAGCGAGGCGTTCGGGCTCGACCCCGACCGTGTGCGAGTGCTCTGCGAGTACATGGGCGGCGGGTTCGGATCGAAGTTCGGCTGCGGACCCGAGGGCGTGCTGGCGACCGAGCTGTCGCGCCGCTGCGGAAGGCCGGTGAGGCTGGTCTACTCGCGCCGCGACGAGAACCTCACGGCCGGATTCCGCACCGCCGCCAGATCACGCTCACGATCGGCGCCGAGCGCGACGGAACGCTGTCTGCGATCGAGGGCTCGGCTGTGATGGGGATGGGCACCGGCGGCTGGGGCTACCCCGTCATGGAGCCGGTCAAGTCGCTGTACGCCTGCCCGAATGTGCACACGATGGTGCTGCCAGTGAAGCTGAACCTCGGCCCGGCGGCCGCCTTCCGGGCACCTGGGGTGATGGAGGGCACGTGGGCGTTCGAGCAGGCGCTGGACGAGCTGGCCCTCGAGCTGGGGATCGACCCACTCGATCTGAGACGCCGCAACCACAGCGATGTCGACCCCGGCACCGGTCGCCCCTACACATCCAAGCGTTTGCTCGAGAGCTACGACCTGGCCGCCGAGCTGGCCGGCTGGGAGGCGCGTGACGATCTTCGCGGCGACGGTCGCGTGCGGCGCGGGATGGGCTGCGCGAGCCAGTACTGGTGGGGCGGTGGCGGCCCTCCGGCATACGCCGACGTCCGCATCGGCGCCGCGGCCAGGCCTGTGGTCACGGTCGGTATGCAGGATCTCGGCACCGGCAGCATCACGGCCTGCGCGATCGTCGCCGCCGAGCGTCTGGGCGTTCCCGTCACGGACGTCGTGGTACGCGCCGGCGACACCGACCTGGCGGGTCACGGACCGTTCTCCGGCGGCTCGATGACGCTGGCGTCGATCGCCCCCGCGGTACGTGCGGCGGCGCACCACGTGCGCACGCAGGTGCTCGACCTTGCGGCGGACATGTTCGAGATCGCAGCCTCCGACCTGGAGCTGGCGGACGGCGAGGTGCGGTCGGCCGACGGCACGCTGAGGCGGCCGATCAGCGACGTCACTGAGAAACTCGGCAGCGCCTGGGTGACCGGCGCCGGTTCGCGCGCACCCAACCCACCGGGCATGGCGGTGAACACGTTCGGATGCCAGATCGCGCAGGTGGCAGTCGACACGCTGACGGGGCTGGTGACGGTTGAGCGGGTGGTGGCGGTGCACGACGTCGGGCGGATCGTCAACCCGATGGGCGCGCGCAGCCAGGTGATCGGCGGCATCCTCCAGGGCGTCGGTTTCGCGCTGACGGAGGAGCGGGTGGTCGACCCCACCACCGGGACCGTGGTCAACCCCGGCTTCGAGGACTACAAGGTGCCGACCATCGCCGACCTGCCCGAGGTCGTGTGCGAGTTCGTGGGCGAGCCCGATCCCCGCCTGGCACTCGGCATCAAGGGGCTGGGAGAGCCGCCAGTGATCCCGACCGCGGGGGCGATCGGAAACGCGATCTCGCATGCCCTGGGGTTGCGGATCCACGAGGCTCCGTACACGCCGCGACGTGTGCTCGAGGCGCTCGATGGTTGAGTTCGCATACCTTCGGCCCGCAGGAGTGGACGAGGCCGCTCACGCGCTGTCCGACGACGGTGCCCGGGCGATGGGCGGCGGCACCGACATCGTCACCCAGCAGGCCCGAGGCATCCGGCCGGCGGGCTCGCTGGTCGACCTGCGCGGGCTCGGGCTGGACGGCATCGACGAGCCCGACGGCGGCCTGCGGCTTGGCGCCACCGCGCGACTGGCGGACGTCGCCCGCCACGAGGGCATCGCAAGCCGCTTCGCCGTCCTGCACGAGGCCGCCTCTGCAGCCGCCTCGCCGCAGCTGCGGGAGATGGGGACCGTGGCCGGCAACCTCTGCCAGCAGGTGCGCTGCTGGTACTTCAGACATCCCGATCTGCAGTGCTGGCTACGCGGCGGCGACACCTGTTACGCGCAGATCGGCGACCACCGCAAGCACGGACTGGAGCCGGGTGACTGCATCTCGGTCGCGCCGAGCGACATCGCGGCCGCACTGCTTGCGCTCGACGCCACGGTCGAGACCAACCTGCGGCCGGAGGGATTCCCGCTCGCCGAGCTGTACCGCAAGGCCGACGAGGCCGACCGCACCACGGTGGCGCTCGCTCGCGGTGAGTTCGTGACCGCCGTGGTGGTCGGGCGGGCGCCCGATGCAAGCGCCTACGAGCGGGCCGGCGAGCGACACGCCTGGAGCTTCGCGCTGGCCGCGGTGGCCGCCGCCCGGTTCGGCGACCAGCTGCGCTTGTCGGCGATCGGCGTCTCGAACCTGCCCCGGCTGCTGGATCCCGACGATCCGCTGGCCGGCCTGCCCGGCCTCGAGCAGACCGCCTGGAAGCGCCGATTGCTATCCGGCCTGGCCGAGCAGGCGGCTGGCCGGGTGCGCGGCGGAGACTGAGCGTGATGGACGGTGAGCGCCGCGGCCTCGATCCGGTGCGCGACGAGCTCGATGCGCTGATCGAGGGGACGGTGTCGATCGTCCGCGGTCGGTCGGACGCGTTCTGGGCCGAGTACGACCGTGGCCGCGACCAGCGGATGCTGGCGGCCTGGTTCGTCCCCCGCTGCTGGCGCGAGATCGACTACGTCTTCATGCTGGGCGAGGTGATCCACCGCTACGGGCTCGGATTCGAACGCCGTCACATCACCGCCCTTTCCCGCCAACTGCTGGACGAGGCCGAGCACTACGACAGCGTCGGGCGGATCATCGAGCGGCTGGGCGGCGAGGTGCCCCGCGAGCCGCCGCCCTCAGCCCGCGAGTGGAGCGCATTCCTGTGGGAGAGCCTCGAGCGGCATCCGCTGGGCGCGATCGCCGCGTGGAACATGTCCGAAACGGCGGCCACCGGCACGCTGGACGGCATCATCGAGGCCGGACGCCGCTACGACCTGCCCGACGTGGCCAAGGCGTACGAGACGATCGTCAAGGACGAGCGGTTCCACATCGGACTCGGCCGGGCGATGCTCGAGCGCTACGTCGAGAGTGAGGCCGACCTGGCCGAGGTGATGCGGGCGATGCACGGCATGGCCGCGATCGTGCACGACAGCCACACCGCGGTCGAGCTGCCGTTGTAGATGGTTGGTTTCATGGGATGCGTGGCTGCTGGACGCAGGATGGGGTGTTCCAGGCGACGGGAGCGCGCGCAGGGCAGGCTGGATGAAGCCTGTTCAAGGGCGATCGTGGCGTCTTCGAACGGCCCAGACCAGTCCAGAGCCGCGCAGCTCGTGGAACCAACCATCAATGCTATGGCGCCGTGACCGCCGCGGTGACGGTGCCCGTGCGGTAGGTCAAGGGGTCGATCAGGATCGTGTAGACACCCGCCGCCGGCAGCGTCGCAGCCAGCGTGCCGCCGTGCAGCCCGAGCTTGACCGGCCCGGCCAGCGTGGTGCCGGCGGGGCGCAGGATCGACAGCTTCGCCGACGCGATCGAGTCGCCGGTGAGGTGAATGGTGACGTGCTGGCCGGAGGCGCCCGAGAACGTCAGCCCGGCATTCATGCCCGGTACGCCCAGCGTGACCGTCTTGCCGGCGCCGTTCAGCGCCAGCGTGCCGGTCACATCCGGCGGGACGTCGTGCAGCGCCAGCGTGAGCTGCCCGGTCGCCGCGGCGATCGGATCCACCGATACCGTGTAGGCGCCGGTCAGTGCGAGCTGCTTGGCATCGATGAAGGCGCCGCCGGTGCCGACCGACGACCGGCTGGCAAACGTCTTGCCGTCCGGCCCGCGGATCTGCACCTTGCTCGCCGAGATCGTGTCACCGCTGATCCTCAGGCTGATGCGATGGCCGGCGATGCCGGTGAAGTCGTACAGCGCCTTCTGGCCGGGCTCGCCGAGCCCAACCGGGACCGGCGCTCCGCCGGCCACGATCGATCCATGCACGTCGGGCGGCACGTCGTACAACGCAATCGGCACGCTGCCGGCGTTCGCCACCACCGGGTGCAGGCGGACCGAGTAGACGCCGCCGATCGCGGGCGAGAAGGGATCGATGAAGCCACCGCCCGCGGGGATTGCGTACATGTCCTCCAGCCGCGTCCCGTCAGGCGCCGTGATGGTGACAGCAAGCGCTCCCAAAGAACCCGATCCGACCAGCAGGCTGACCCGGTGGCCGGCGACCGTCGTGAACGTCGCCAGCGCGTCAGATCCTGACACTGCTGCGACCGACCGCGCCACGCCGTCGACCGGCATCTCGGTCGCCGCCTGGCCGACTGAGGTGCGAGCGGCCGTGGCCGATCCATCGTCGGCAACGGCGTGCAGCGAGAGCGCTCCGGCGACCGAAGGGGTGAAGCTCCCCGACCACAGACCCGCGCCGTTCGATCTCAGGGCAAGCGGCGAGCCGTTGACGGTGGCGGTGACCGTGACGCCCGCGGGCAAGGCGCACTCGCCGGCCAGCACCCTCACCGGGACCGGGTGACCGGGCGCCGCGACGAACCCGTCGCGAGGTGCGTCGATCCAGAGCTCGGGGGTGGCGGCGCACTCGGCCGCCGCGCCCACGTCCAGCCTGGAGCCGGTCAGGATCTTGCCCGTCAGCGAGGCAAGCGGCGTGGCGGTGGCAAACAGAAGCGCCTTGATCGTCTCCGGCGTGGCCTGCGGGTGCTGGCTGAAGAGCAGGGCGGCGGACCCCGTCACGTGTGGAGCCGCCATCGACGTACCGGAGGCGTAGCCGTAGCTCCCGTTGGAGATGGTCGACAGTGTGTCCTGCCCCGGGGCCGCGATGTCGACGGTGTCGCCGAATGTCGACCACCATGCCAGGGCGTCGGTGTTGTTGGTGGCTGCAGTCGAGATCACGTTCGGCAGGTCGAACGCGGCCGGGTAGAAGGCGGCGTCCGAGGCGCTGTTTCCGGCCGATGCGACGTACAGCACGCCATGGGCGTCAGCGTTGACGATCGCATCCATCAGTGCCTGCGAGTAGCTGCCGCCGCCCCATGAGCCGTTGATCACGCGAGCGCCGTTATCGACCGCGTAGAGGATCGCCTGGATCGCGTCGACGTTGGTGCCGGTGCCGTTCGCATTGATGAACTTGAGCGGCATCAGCGAGACGTTCGGATCGACGCCGATCACGCCGATGCCGTTGTCGCCCACGGCACCGATCGTGCCCGCAGTATGGGTGCCGTGGCCGGCCTGGTCGTCAGGCAGGTTGTCGTGGTTGACGAAGTCCCAGCCTCGCCAGTCGTCGACGTAGCCGTTGCCGTCGTTGTCAATACCGTCAGTTCGGCAGCCGGCACAGTTCTCGCCGGGGTTGATCCAAAGGTTCGCGGCCAGGTCGGGGTGAGTGGTCAGCATGCCGGAGTCGACGTCGGCCACGATCAACGACGAGCTGCCGGTGCCGTGCTGCCAGGCCTGCACAGCGCCGATATCGGCGCCGGCCGTCCCCGCCGTGCCGTTCACCGTCTGCCCGGTGTTCTTCAGCCCCCACAGCTGGCCGAACATCGGGTCGGTGGGAGTCGACGGTAGTGAGTCGACATGCCAGATCCGGTTCGGCTCGACGTAGCGGACGCTCGGGTCTGCCGCCAAAGCCCGCGCCTGCGCGGCATCGGCGGTGACGACCTCGGCCCCGATCTCACCCAGCCGGTCGGTCGGCACCACGGCCACCGCATGCGTGGCTGCGACCGAGGCCCGCGCCGAGGCGGTCATGCCCGCCCGGAAGCCGACGATGTACTCGGCCGTCGGGTGGTTCCCGCCGGGGCCGACATGTCCTCCTGCTGGTGGCGTGCCCACACTGAGCAGCGATAGGGCGACCCCTGCCATGGCGGCCAGACGCTTCACGGGGGCGAGCCTACTCCTCGCTTCGGCTGGCCGCGGCTCGGTCGTGTCAGGAGGTCAGAAGGCGAACGTCGGGCGCGTGACGGCGCCCTCGCTGGCGGAGCTGACCTGGGAGGCGTACTTTGCGAACACGCCGCTTCGGTAGCGCGGCTCAGGTGCCCGCCAGTCGGCGAGCCGCGCGGCGACCTCGTCGTCGCTCAGCTCGACCCGCAGCTCCCGTGCGGCGATGTCGAACTGGATCATGTCGCCGTCGCGCACGATCGCGATCGGCCCGCCGTGGGCCGCCTCGGGCGTGACGTGGCCGGCCATCAGCCCGTGGGTCGCCCCGGAGAAGCGGCCGTCTGTGATCAGCGCAACGTCCTCCCCCAGTCCCTCGCCGACGATGGCGGCGGTGACGTGCAGCATCTCCCGCATGCCGGGGCCGCCGCGCAGGGCCTTCATAGCGGATCACGATCACGTCGCCGGCCTCGATCCGGCGCGCCTTGACCGCAGCGAAGCATTCCTCCTCGGACTCGAACACGCGCGCCGGGCCGCGGTGGCTGGTGCGCTCGTGCCCGGCCAACTTCACCACGCAGCCTTCCGGCGAGAGGTTGCCGCGCAGCACCGCCAGGCCGCCGGTGGGCTTGATCGGCGCCTCGATCGAGACCACCACCGGCTGCCCGGGCGTCTCCACCGCCTGCTCGGCGATCTCGCCCAGCGTGCGGCCGTCGACGGTCATCGCACCGGCGTGGATCAGGTCGCGCCGGGCCAGCTCGCGGGCGACCAGCGCCACGCCGCCGGCGTCGAAGATGTCGGTCGCGACGTACTTGCCGCCGGGCTTGAGGCTGGCGACGATCGGCGTGCGCGAGGCGATCGTGTCGAAGTCGTCGATCGAGAAGGCGATGCCGAGCTCGCGTGCGATCGCGAGCACGTGCAGAACGCCGTTGGTCGAGCCGCCGGTGGCAGCGACCGACGCGGCGGCGTTCTCGAGCGCCTCCCTGGTCACGATCTGCGAGGGCCGCACGTCCTCGCGCACCAGCCGCATGGCGATCCGCCCGGCCTCCTCGGCCGCGTCGCCCTTGCCGCGGTTGAGCGCCGGGATGCCGTTCATGCCGCCCGGCGACAGGCCGAGGAACTCGAGCGCGGTGGCCATCGTGTTGGCGGTGAACTGCCCGCCGCACGCGCCCGCGCCGGGGCAGGCGGCCGACTCCACCTCGTGCAGCTCGGCTGCGTCGATCTTCTCGGCGGCGTAGGCGCCGACCGCCTCGAACACGTCCTGGATCGTGATGTCGCGGCCCGGAAGGTGCCGGGCGCGATCGAGCCGCTGTAGAGCACCAGGCCGGGCACGTCCAGCCGGCACAGCGCCATCGCGGCGGCCGGAATCGTCTTGTCGCAGCCGACCAGGACAGACGAGGCCGTCCAGCAGGTGGCCGCGCGCGACCAGTTCGATCGAGTCGGCGATCACCTCGCGGCTGATCAGCGACGCCTTCATGCCCTCCGTCCCCATCGAGACGCCGTCCGAGACCGAGATCGTGTTGAACTCGATCGGCGTGCCGCCGGCCTCGCGGATGCCTGCCTTGACCCGCTGCGCCAGCTCGCGCTGGTTGAAGTTGCACGGCATCGTCTCGATCCAGGTGGTCGCGACGCCGACCAGCGGCCGCGAGAGGTCGTCGTCGCTGAAGCCGATGCCCTTCAGCATCGCCCGCGCGGGGCGCGGTCGGGCCCGTCCGTCAGCGCGGCGCTGTGGCGCTTGGCGGGGTCGGACGGCCGCAGGTAGGGGTTGTCACTCAACGGCGTTCACGATCTTGATGCCCCACGCCTGGCCGGATGCGAACAGCTTGTCGGCGTCGACCTCGTCGGCATAGCCGAGCATGTGCTGGGTGGGATCATCCCGCGTGCTGCCGAGCACGACCCGGCGCACGGTTGCGGCGGCGGGACGCGCCAGGTGGTCGCCCCGCTCGCGCGCGGCTTCGGCCTCCTCGGCCGCAGGTCCCTCGGCATAGCCCTTTCCCATACCCGCAGAAGTCTACCGGGCGGCGGCCGCCGCCAGCAGCGCCTCCAGATCGGCCGCGGTGACCGGCGGACCGGGCGTATCGGCCAGCTCCGAGCGGGCCAGGGCCGCGCTCGGCCACCAGCCGGCACTGCTCGAGGATCGAGGTTCAGGCGCGTGCCTCCGCCCAGCTCGTCGAGCCGCCGCACCAGCGTCTCCGGGGTGGCACCGACCGCCGCCGCCAGCTGCGCCATCTGCTCCGGCGCGCGCTCCAGCATCGCCCCCATGGTGTGCGGCAGGATGGCCGCGTACGTCGTCGGCGTGAGGCGTCCCGCAGACGCGCACGGTCGTCTGGCCGAGCACGTGGTGGAGTGCGTAGCCTGCCGAGTCAACGGCGTACGCACAGAGCAGCGAACCGAGCGCTCGATCACCGGCCGCCAGCAGCTCGACGCCGCGCAGCGCGGCCAGCGTGGCCACAGGGTTGGCGCGCGGGCCGTAGAGCGCCTCCGCGCCGTGTGCGAGCGCGTTCATCGCGCTGGCGCGAAGCATCGGCTCGGGCAGCGAGCACATCAGGCCGGGGTCGGCCAGCACCAGCACCGGCCTCACCGACGGACCGCTCCTCACGGCCAACGATCTTGCGGTGCAGCGACGTCATCTCGGCGCCTGAGAGCGTCGTCGGCACGGCGCATACCTCGCCGCCGCGGGCCGACACGATCGCCTTCGCGGTGTCGATAACGCGGCCGCCGCCCCACGCCACCAGCCGCGGCCGCACGGTCTGCGATAGCAGCGTGGCGGCCAACTCGGGCACGCCGCCCGCGGCGACAATGTGGGCGCGGAGCGATGCCGGGATCGGCTCGGACGGTGGTCAGCAGGTCGAACTCGTCCCAGCCCAGCTCGGCAAGCCGTCCGGCCGCGCCCGCTCCGAACTCCACCAGGCGCTCGCCGTCGCGCCAGCTGAACGAGGACGTCATCGGCGCACCTGCGCCACCGCCACGCCGCCGACCACGAGCGCGGCTCCCAGCACCAGCCACACCGTGACCTTCTCACCTAGCGTCAACGCTCCGATCGCCACCGCCAGCACCGGCACACCGTACAGGTAGGCAACCGCACGCGAGGCGTCAAGCCGGCGAAGCGCCATGCCCCACGCGGTGTAGGCGAACAGCGTGCAGATCAGCCCCAGGTAGAGCAGCAGCGCCCAGTCCCAGGCGCCCAGCGCACGGGCGTGGTCGACCGACGAGGGCCGCAGCAGCGGCAGCAGCGCCAACGTCCCAAACAGGTTCGCTGCGCTGCTGACGGCGGCGGCGTCGATCCGTCCGACCAGCGGCTTTGCGATCACGTTGTAGAGCGCGAAGGAGAGCGGTGCCAGCAGCACCAGCAGCGGCCCCTTGGCGTTCTCCAGCGAGATCTCCTGACCCGATCCCAGCGTCACCACAACCACGACGCCAGAGAAGGCCAGGCCAAGGCCCGCCGCCCGCCAGGCCGAGAACCGTTCCAGCCCGAGCACGATCGCCAGCCCCAGCGTCATCCCCGGCGCAGTACCGATGATCACCGCCGCGGTGCCGGACGTCGTACGCTCCTCTCCCAGGTTGAGCGAGAGGTGGTAGACGCTCACCACCAGCAGCCCAGCCACCGCGATCCGAGCCAGGTCCCGGCGCGAGACGGCGGGCAGACCGCCTGAGACGAGCAGCACCACCACGAAGCCGGGTGCGGCGATCAGGTAGCGACCGGCCGCCCACCTCGGGCGCCGCCAGCCCGGCGTCCAGCAGATACTTGATGGCGGAGAACGCGCCCGCCCAGAAGACCACCACCGTGGCCAGCAGCAGGTGCGCTCGGAACTTCCTCACCTCGGTCAGACGAGAGCTCCCAGCCAGCCCGCCAGACGCGTGACGAACGCCGGGTCGATGGTGTGTCCCATCGGCGATTCCTGGTAGATGACGTCCGCCCCGGCGTCGAGCATGCGCATCTGCGCCTGCCGGCCCCACTCGACGCCGATCACCGGGTCAAAGCTGCCGTGGCCGATCGCCACCGGGTAGCCGTCCAGGCCGGTCAGGTCGAGCTCAAAGCCGTCCGCGCTGGGCATGAAGCCGGACAGCGCGATGATCCCGGCCGGCCGCGGCCTACCGGCGCCGAGCCCCAGCGCCCACGACATCACACAGCCCTGCGAGAAGCCGCCCAGCACCGTTCGCTCGAGCGGGATGCCGGTGGCGGCGGGGAGCGCATCCAGCCACTCGCCTGCCGCGCGGTAGGTGGGCAGAAACGTCTCCGGATCCGGGAAGCCCAGCTCGCGCACCACGTACCAGTGACGCCGCCGGCGGCAGCGCCAAGGGGCCCGGGAGTTATGCCCAGCAGCCGCCGGTCCGGGTCGAGCGCGTCCAGCAGCGGCAACAGATCATGCTCGTTCGCCCCCCGGCCGTGCAGCAGCACCAGCGCCGCGGTCGGCTCACCGTTTGCAGGTCGCGTGATGGCCGAGATCGGGTCACGATCTGCAAGAGTAGCGACATGTCGTTTGTGAAACGCGTGGAGATCCGTTGGCGTGATATGGACGGGTTCGGGCACGTCAACAACGCCGTCTACCTGACGTATCTGGAGGAGGCGCGTGATGAGCTATTCACCGAGCTGCTGGGCGAGGTCACGCACCGGATGGTGCTGCGCCACAGCGCCATCGACTTCCGCAGCGGGTTGGTACAGGCGGACGACGCGGTGGATGTTGCCGTCGACGTCGTGCGGATCGGGTCGTCCAGCGTGACGACGCGCGAAACGATCACCGCCGTCTCAGATGGCCGCACCGCGGCGACGGCCGAATCGGTGATGGTGCACTGCGACGAGCAGCGAACGGTGGCCGAGGCGTTCCCCGACGAGCCCAGGCGCCTGCTGGAAGGGATCTTGCGCCCGGCGTGAGTGCCACGCCTCCCCACCGTGCCTGGCAACGGCCGAAAGGCCGGTGCCCGGCACGACCGAGCAAGCAGCGAACGCCGGCCTGCGCCGGGCGATACGCACGTGCGCTGGCGATCGTGAGTCGCGACTCGATGGTGCCAGGCACCGCGTTCCGCGTTGCCTGGCACCGTACCCTGCCACGCTTCGACTACTGGGAAGGTGAGAGATGACCGGTCATGTGATCCACTGGGACGACGTCCGCGGACGCCGCCGGACGGCCGGCGATATCGACGCCACCTGGCACGACCTCGGCAGCGCCGCGGGCAGCGACCGCGTCGGCCTGCAGCGGATCAGGATCGAGCCCGGACGGCGTTCGACGCCTGCACATATCCACGGTGCCGAGGAGGAGATCTTCTACGTGATGGACGGATGGGGCCTGCAGTGGCAGGACGACGACGTGTGCGAGGTGCGCGCCGGCGATGTGATCGCGCACCCGGCCGGCGCGCACACGCACACCCTGCGGGCGGGGCCACACGGGCTGGACGTCCTCGCATTCGGGCAGCGGGTGCCGATCGAGCTCTGCTATCTGCCGCGCGCGGGACACGCCTGGGCGGGCCCGACCGTGGTCGAGACGCCCGGACTGCGCGACTTGTTCCCGATCGATGACTCGGCCGGTCCGTTCGAGTTCGGCGCCGCCGGCGACCGCCCAACGAACGTTGTCGCGCTGGCGGACGTGCCCCCCGCAGACGAGCGCCGTGGCCGTGTCCGCCGCAACCTGGGCGTGGCCGCCGGGTCGCGCCGCACCGGCCTCAGGCACGTCGCCGCGCCCGAGGGGGTGCTGACCTGCGTGCCGCACTGCCACTCGGCGGAGGAGGAGTTGTTCGTCGTACTCGAGGGACAGGGCGTCTGCCGGCTGGGCGACGAGTCCCACGACGTGCGCCCCGGCAGTGTGGTCGCCCGCCCGGCCGGTACCGCGGTGGCGCACAGCTTCATCGCCGGCGAGGGCGGGATCGCGCTGCTGGCCTACGGCACCCGCGAGCCGCACGACATCTGCTTCTACCCGCGCTCGGGCAAGATCGCGATCTCGGGCCTGGGCGTCGTCGGCCGGATCGAGCCGGTCGAGTACTGGGAGGGAGAGGAGCTCTGAGGCTAGTAAAGCGCGCTGGCCAGCTCGCGCCGGTAGCGGGCCGACAACGGATGATCCTGTCCGAGGTCGCTGAACACGCCCACCATCACCTGCCGCAGCCTGTCGCGGAGATCACCGTCGGCGGCCACGATCGCCTCCAGCAGCAGCTGCAGACCGCGCTCGACGTCGCCGTCGGCGATCGCCGCCAGGCCCGGTGCGGCGGCATCGTCGTCCGCCAGATCGAGCCGAGCCTTTGCGGCCAGCGCGCCGGCGTGCGACGGCTCGAGCTCGAGCGCGCGGCGGATCGACTCGGCATCCCCCTGCTCGACCAACCTGTCCGCCTCACTGGGCAACAGCGAACGCAGGAACGTCTCGACCGACGGTCTCGGCAGCGCTCCGGTGAACTGATCGACCAGGCGCCCATCCCGGAACGCCTTGACGGCGGGGATGCCCTGCACCCGGTACTCCATCGCCACGCGCGGGTTGGCGTCGACGTCCACCTTGACCAGCTCGACCTGGCCGCCCAGTGCGGCAACGGCCTCCTCGAGCACCGGCGTCAGCTGGCGGCATGGGCCGCACCAATCGGCCCAGAAGTCCACAACCACCGGCAGCTCGTGCGAGCGGTCGATGACGTCGCGGGCAAAGCTCTGGTCGGTGCTGTCGATCGACAGCGGCGGGTTCGGCTGCTCCGCCATCAGCCGGATTCGTCCCCGCCCTGCTCCCGCAGGTAGCGCTCGAAGTCGCGTGCCAGGTCCTCGCCGGTGGGCGGGTCCTCGGCATCGGCGGCCGACTCGAGCTGTTCGACGTAGGCGCCCAGCTCTGGATCGTCGGCGACGGCCGCGGCCACACGCACCGAGTACTCGCTGGCGGCCCGTATCAGGTCGCCGCTCGGCGGCGGCGTGCCGGTCAGGTCTGCGAGCCGCTCGAGCAACGCCACCGCGGCCCGCGGATTGGGCGTCGCGGAGATGTAATGCGGCGTCGCCGCCCACAGGCTGGCCGACCGCAGCTGCGCCCGCGCGCAGGCGTCGTGCAGCACGCCGACGATGCCCGTCGGCCCCTCGTAGTTGGATCGCGTCAGGCCGAGCCGCGCAATCAGCTCGTCGTCCGAGCCGGTCGATGAGACGGGGACCGGTCGCGTGTGGGGCGTGTCGGCGAGCAGCGCGCCCAGCGTCACCACCAGCTCGACGCGCATCTTTCGCGCAAGCTGGCAGATGGCGTCCGAGTATGCCCGCCAGCGCATGTTCGGCTCCGGCCCCATCACGATCACGATGTCGTGGGGCTCAGCCGCCAGAATCTCGGTCTCCGGCCACTCGACGTTGCGGACGTGACCGTCCTCGAGCGTTACGCTGGGCCGGGTCTGCTGGTAGTCGATGAACGGATCCGGATCGATCACCGCGAACCGCTCGGCATCGGTGACCGCACGCAGGTAACCCGCCGCCAGACTGGCGGCGCCGCCGGCGTCATTCCATCCCCGGAAGGCCGCCACGAGCGTCGGGCGTTTCAGCTTGGGCGTCGACTCGATTGTGATCACGTCCACGCCCGAAGTGTCGCACACGCATCGAACTTGCCGATACTACGCGGGTGACGCGCGCGGACTTCCTCGTCATTCTGTGGGTCGGGTTCTCGGCGGCAATCGGCTATCGCCGGGGGCTGGTCGGCCAGGCGCTCGCGCTGGGTGGGTTCGCGGTCGGTGCCCTGATCGGATCCCGGATCGGGCCGCACGCGCTGTCGGCAGGCGCCCGCGAGGCGTGGCAGCCGGTGGCGGCGCTGGCCGGCGCGGTGGCCGGCGGACTGGTGGCACAGATGGCCACCGCGCCGCTCGCCAACACGCTGCGCCGGCGCTTCCTGCGCGGCCCGCTCGGCACCATCGACGGCGCGGGAGGTCTGGTGGCGGGCGTGGCGCTGGGGCTGGCGGTGGCGTGGTTGCTCGCGGTGACCGCGCTGCACCAGCCGTCGCTCGGGCTGCGCGGGGACGTGCAGCGCTCCTCGATTCTGCCTCGGCTGGTGCGCTGGCTCCCGGCGCAGTCGCTGCTGGATGCGATCGCCCGGCTCGATCAGCTGCCGGTGCTGCCGGTGGGCGGCGTGCGGACGCTACCCGCTCCCGACTCCTCACTGGAGGTGGCGCCTGCGGTGCGACGGGCGGAGATCAGCGTGGTGCGCGTCGAGGGCACCTCGTGCGGGCTCACGCTACAGGGTTCCGGCTGGGTGGTCAGGCCGGGCCTGGTCGCCACGAACGCTCACGTGCTGGCCGGTGAGCACGACACGCGGGTGCTGCTGGGAAGCCATAGCCTGACCGCCAACCCGGTCTACGTCAACGCCTCGACGGATGTCGCTCTGCTGCGCGTTCCCGGCCTGAGCGCGAGGGCTCTCGCCGTCGACTCCAGCCCCAAGAGCGGAACACGGGTGGCGCTGCTGGGCTATCCGGAGGGCGGCCCGCGGCGGGCGGCCGCCGGCACAATCGGAAGCCGTGCACCGCTGGTGGCGCCGGACGCATACGGGCACGGCCACGCGCTTCGGACGGTGGTGCCGATCCGAGGAACCATCCTGCACGGGGACAGCGGCGGCCCCGCCATCGACCGCTCAGGACACGTGGTGGCGATGATGTTCGCGGCGGCCGAAGGCGGCGGCGGGGGCTACGGAGTGCCGGTCTCGGACGTGCTGCGAGGCATCGACTCGCAGCGGGCGGGCGCGGACACCGGGCCGTGCGTGGAGTAGCGTATGCGTGTGAAGATCCGCTTGGCACAACACCTGGCAACGGCCCTGGTCGTGATCTGCCTGCAGCTGGTCGCGACGCTGATGACGCTGCGGCGCGAGCCGCTCAGCAAGTTCGAGGGAGCCTCGATCAGCGGTGTGCTGTGGGTCGGCTTCAGGCCCCGCCTCGGTGAGGGAGCGGGTCGCGGATCCTCGTCCACATCGCCCTGAACGGCGGCGACAGGCGGGCCGCTCTCACACCGCGATCCGCGCTCGCCCTCCCGGGTGGATGCGACGCAGCGCCTCGGCCAGTGCCTCGAGCGCAGCGAGGTTGTGACCCGCCAGGAAACCGTCCACGTGCCGCAGCGCGATCTGCATCCCTCCGGCCAGCGGCTCGAACCCCTGGTGACCCTTCAGCGGGTTCACCCACATCAGGGTGGCGGCCTGCCTGGCGATCACGCCCAGCTGGTCGTCGAGCAGCGAGAGGTCGCCTCGCTCCCACCCGTCGCTGGCGATCACAACCACCGCGCCGCGGGTCAGGCCGCGCCGGCCGAAGCTGCTGTTGTAGGCCAGCAGCGACTCGCCGATGCGGGTGCCGCCACCCCAGTCGGACATGGCGGCGCTGGCCCGCTCGAGCGCGGCATCCGGATCACGTCCTGTCAGGTGCGGCGTCAGCCTGGTGAGCCGGGTACCGAAGGCGAACGCCTCAACGTGGCGGGCGGCGCCTTCGCGGGCCGCCAGCGCCTGGAGGAACATCACCAATGCACGGGCGTACGGCTCCATCGAGCCCGACACGTCCACCAGCACCACCAGCTTGCGCGGCACCAGCTTGCGCGAACGCCAGGCACGCTCGAGCGGGATCCCGTCCGAGCGCATCGCCTGGTGCAGCGTGCGGCGCTGATCGAGCACGCCGCCGTGATCGGGGTCAGCCTCCGCGAGAGCCGCAGCGGATGGAGTGCCGCCAGCTCGTCCATCAACCGCCGCACGCGGCGTAGCTCGTCGCGCGACATGTGCGCGAAGTCGCGGTGGCGAAGCAGCTCGTCGCCGCCGCCGCGGCGGCGTGAAGCTCCTGCTCCTCGGCGTCCTCGTCCGCCAGATCGCCCAGCTCGTGCGCCGGCACCGGTCGCGGCCGCGCCGGCTCGGGCATCGAGATACCCAGCTCGGGCATGCTCTGCCCAGGCGAGCGCGGAGCGCGCTCCCAGAAGGCTTTGAACGCGGCATCGAAGACGTCCAGGTCGTCATGGCGAGCGATCAGCGTGCAGCGCAGCGCGTGGTAGACCTGGCCTCGGTCCGCCAGCTCGATCAGGTCGAGGCCGCGAAGCGCATCCTGGAGCCGGCCGGGCCCAACCTCGACGCCGGCCTCACGGAGGATGCGGCCAAAGGTGACCAGCTTGCGTGCGACGGCGTCGCCCGGTGACGCCGCCGGCTCGGCCACGTCAGACCCCGCGCGCCTCGCCGACCAGCTCACGCAGGCCGGCGTCTCGCACCCGCTCGACGTCCTCGTGGTACTTCAGCACCGAGCCGAGGGTGGCATCGACCACGCCCGCCTCCAGCTCCTGCTGGCCGAGCGCCAGCAGTGCCTGCGTCCAATCGATCGTCTCGGCCACACCCGGCGCCTTGGCCAGGTCGAGCTCGCGCAGCCGCTGCACAAAGGCCGCCGCCTGAGCGGCCAGCCGCTCGGGCACACCCGGTACGCGGGCGCGCACGATCGCGATCTCCCGTTCCAACGACGGGTGGCCGATCCAGTGGTAGAGGCAGCGGCGCTTGAGCGCATCATGTAGCTCGCGGGTGCGGTTGGACGTGAGGATCACGTGCGGCCGTCGGCCGGCGGTGATGGTGCCGATCTCGGGGATCGTGACCTGGAAGTCCGAGAGCAGCTCGAGCAGGAACGCCTCGAACTCGTCATCGGCGCGGTCGATCTCGTCGATCAGTAGCACGGGCGGCGCTCGTCGTCGTTCTCGATCGCGTCCAGCAGCGGCCGCCGCTCCAGGAACTCGCGCCCGAAGAGCTCGTGCAGCGTCTCGCGACCGGCCACCGCGTGACCCGCCTCCAGCGTGCGGATGTAGAGCAGCTGACGGGCATAGCTCCAGTCGTACAGGGCGTGCGCCACGTCGATGCCCTCGTAGCATTGGAGCCGGATCAGACGGCCGCCGCTGATGGCGGACAGCGCCTTGGCCAGCCTCGGTCTTGCCCACGCCGGCCTCGCCCTCCAGCAGCAGCGGCTTTCCGAGCGCAATCGAGAGGTGCAACACGGTCGCCAGGCCGCGGTCGGCCAGGTAGGCCTGCTCGCGCAGCGCCGCTGTCAGCTCGTCAACGGTGGAAGGCGTCACCGGGTCACGATATCAGCGGGTGGCCGGCAGCCCTGTCAGGATCAGTCGATCCGGGCCGGCGTGGAGCCGATCACATTCTCCATGCCGCCGTCGATCACGATCGTCTGGCCGGTGATGTAGCCGCCCCGATCCGAGACCAGGAAGGCGATCAGGTCGGCAACCTCCTCCGGGCGCCCCAGCCGCAGCATCGGGATGCCGGCCGCCACCTGCTCCAGATCGGCGTCGTACTGCTCGATGCCCTCGGTGTCGATCCAGCCCGGCGCGACGCAGTGAGGGCGATGTTGTGCTTCCCCCACTCCACGCTGAGCGTGTTGGTGAGCGCGCTCATGCCGGCCCGCGCCGCGGACGAGTGCGCCATGCCGGGCGATGCCGCGGGTCGGGCACAACACCACGACACCACCCGGCCGCCGCGGTTGGGGATCATCCAGCGCTTCGCGACCTGCTGCGTCAGATACCAAGGCGCGTCCAGGTTGAGCCGCCGCACCGCCCGCCAGCCGTTGGGCGTGATGTCCTCGGCAGGCGCGACGAACTGGCCTCCGGCGTTGTTGATCAGCGCGTCGATGCGGCCGAACCGCTCCAGTGCGACGCCGATCAGGGCGTCGGCCACCTCCGGCCGCCGGATGTCTCCCTGATGAACGACGCAGGTGTCGCCGATCTGGTCGCGCACGGCCTCGAGCGGCTCGAGCCGGCGGCCGGCGATCACCACTGAGAAGCCGTCGCGGTGCAGCGCGAGCGCGGTCGCCCTGCCGATGCCCGTACCGCCGCCGGTGACGATCGCGGCACGCGTCACTGCGGCGCCCGGTAGCTCTCGGCGGCCGTCGACAGCATGCCCTGTGCGGCGCGTTCGGCGGCCAGCGACGCGGCCAGGGACATCTCGGCGGAGCGGTCGATCAGCTCACGGGTCACCTGCAGCGCCGCCTGCGGCTGATCGGCCATCAGCGCCGCCCACTCCAGCGCCGCCGACTCGGCCTCACCCTCGCCGACCAGCCGGTTGATCACGCCCAGCTCGAGCGCGCGGCCGGCGTCGAACCGCTGACCGAGCAGGATCAGCTCCTTCGCCCGAGCCGTCCCCAGCAAGCGCACCAGCCTCGTCATGCCGCCGGCGCTGGGCAGGATGCCGAGCGAGACCTCGGGCAGGGCGAAGCGGGCGGTGGTGTCGGCCACCCGCAGATCGGCGCTCAGAGCCAGCTCCAGCCCCCCGCCGACCGCCCAGCCAGATATGGCGGCGATCGAGGGTTGGGGCAGCGCCGGCAACGCCTCCCACACCCGCCCGGGGCCGCGGTAGTAGCGCAGCGTGGCATCGACGCTGTCGTCCGTGAACTCGGTCAGATCGGCGCCGGCCGAGAAGGCGCGCGGCGATCCGGCAAGGACGATCACGCGCGATGCGCGGACGGCATCGCCGGCCAGCGCATCGAGCAGCTGCCCGCACAGCGCCTCGCTCATCGCGTTCAGCTTCGCCTCGCGGTTGAGCCGAACGATGCAGACGGGGCCGCGCGTCTCGGTGGTCACAAGCTGTTCGCTCACGGCGGCGACGATACCGCACCTCAGCTGTGCCGAGACGCACCCGCATGGGCGATTCAGAACTGCTTCGCGAATGCCGATACGACTGCAAATGCCCGCCCGGCGCCGTACCCCCGAACGCGACCGGCGAGAACTCGAAGTTCTGCACCGCGTTGCCGTTGCTCTGTCACAGTCGCTCTCGACGGGCGAGGTGCTGCACGCGCTCACTCGCGAGCTGGTGTTCGGCGTCGATCGCGCGTGTGAGTGCGCAATCTCACTGTGGGACGAGCAGCGGGACCTGCTGATCGACGCCGCCGCCTACACGATTCACGGCGCGCCGGCGTGGCCACGCGGTCAGGTCGAAAACCCGCTCGAAGACTACCCGGCCACCCGCGCGCTGCTCCAGCGCGGCCGCGGCTGGGGCGAGTACCGGATGTCCGATCGCGAACTGTCTTCGAACGATCGCGAGGTGCTGGAGCTGTGGGGCTGGAAGGCGATGATCGAGATGCCGTTGGTGCTCGAGGGGCGGTCGGTGGGGCTGATCGAGGTCGCCGACTATCGCTCGTCGCGGCGCTGGTCGGCTCGCGACATCGCCTTCTGCCAGACGATCGCAAGCCAGGCCGCGATGGCGGTGCGCAACGCACAGCTGTTCGAGGATCTTCAGCGCCGCGCCGACCGCGACTCGCTGACCGGCCTGCTCAACCATCGCGCGTTCTACGAGCGGCTCGGCCAGGAGCTCTCGCGAGCGCGTCGCGAGGGCACCCAGGTGGGAGTGATGACCCTCGATCTCGATGACTTCAAGTCGATCAACGACACCCGCGGACACCTGGCCGGCGATCGCACCCTGGCGCTGGTGGCGGAGGCGCTGCGGGAGGGCTCACGCGACAGCGACGTCGCCGGCCGGCTGGGCGGCGACGAGTTCGCCCTGATCCTGCCGTCGATCGGCGAGGATGTCGAGCTGATCGCACGCAGGCTGCTGGCTGCGATCGCGTCCGCTGCGGGCGTTGCCGCCTCACTCGGGATCGCGGTCTCGCAGTCGACCGACGGCGACCCGCTGCTGGTGATGGCTCGTGCCGACCGCTCGCTGCTCGAGGCCAAGCGATCCGGCAAGAAGACCTACAGGATCTCGGCGTGAGCCGATTCAGGCAGAACGAGCGCGATCGCCGCGAACTCGAGGTGCTGCACCGGCTGGCGCTCGAGCTGCCGCGATCGTTGTCGGTCACAGGAGTCACCGACACGCTTGCGCGCGAGCTGGTTGAGGCCGTCAACCGCGCCCACGAGTGCACGATCTCGTCCTGGGTGCCGGAGCACGACTCGCTCGACATCCTCTCGGTGTTCGATCGCGTCGCCGGCATCACCGAGGAATGGCGCGGCCACCGCTACCCGCTCCGCGACTGGCCGGAGAGCCGGGCGCTGATGGAGGCGGGGATGGCCCACCGGGAGTACAGGGTCGACGCGCCAGAGTGGACGGACGGGTTGAGGGCGCAGATCAACGACTGGGGCTGGTCGAGCTGGATCGGACTGCCGCTGGTGGTCGAGGGCCGCTCGGTGGGGCTGATCGAGCTGGTCGATCACACGTCGCTGGCGCGATGGTCGCCGAGGGATGTGGCGTTCGCGCAGACGATCGCCAGCCAAGCCGCGATGGCCGTGCGAAATGCGCAGCTGTACGAGAACCTGCGCACGCAGGTGCTGACCGACGCGCTGACGGGGCTGCTCAACCACCGCGCGTTCTACGAGCGCGTCGAGGCGGAGCTGGCCGATGCGCAGAAGGTCGGCGGCGACCTGTCGGTGATCGCAATCGACATCGACGACTTCAAGTCGGTCAACGACCGCGACGGTCACCTGGCAGGTGACCGGCTCCTGCGGCGGGTGGCCGAGGTGCTGCGCTCGCTCTGTCGCGAGACCGACGCGGCGGGCCGGGTGGGCGGCGACGAGTTCCTGCTGGTGATGCCCGGGCTGGGCGCAGAGGCCGGCGCGGTGGGGCAGCGAGTGGTCGAGCAGACGTACTCCCACACCGGCGTGCGCGTCTCCGCCGGAGCCGCATGCATGAAGCAGGGCGAGCTGGACGCCGCCTCGCTGATCGATCGGGCAGACGCCGCGTTGCTGGCCGCGAAGGCGGCCGGCAAGGGCACTTTCAGGCTTTCGGCCTGATCGAGAACCCGTGCTGACAACGCTCCGGCGTGCCCTGGCTCTACACTTTCCGCATACCTCTTGGGAAAGGTGCGCCGATTCGCTGCCTTCTGCTTGATGCAACGATGCGACCGACCAGCCTCGTCTCGCGCGAGCGCGCGGTCACGCTTGTCGTGTGCGGGCACGCGCAGGTGATCGCCGACGACCCCGACGTGGT
Source organism: uncultured Actinomycetes bacterium (assembly GCA_963755675.1). GTDB lineage: Bacteria > Actinomycetota > Thermoleophilia > Gaiellales > JAICJC01 > JAICYJ01. Next base: position 16,866 of record CAVWLK010000060.1, on the reverse strand, counting down.
GTACCGCTCGCAGCACCTGCGGCTGGCTCTGCCGGTGATCCTGCAGGTGCCGGCGTACGTCGAGCTGCGCCCGATCGTCAAGCGAACGGTGGTGCGGCGGGTGCTGTTCTGCCGCGACAACTGGCGATGCGCGTACTGCGGGCGCGAGGGCGGGCCGCGAGACCTGACGGTGGACCACGTCAAGCCGCTGTCAAGGGGCGGGACGCACACCTGGGACAACGTGGTGGCGGCCTGCCGCCGCTGCAACCACCGCAAGGGAAGCCGGCTGCCGTACGAGGCGGGGATGTATCCACGCAACGTCCCCAAGCGGCCGGACATGGTGCAGGTGGCCTGGGCCGGCCGGCTGACGCACCCACTGCAGCGCCAGTACGTGGCGCAGTGGCACAAGGTGCCCGAAGCCGCTCTGTAACGGCGCCGCCCAAACCCGCCACGGCCGCGCGCCGATCTCCCGCGCCCACCGTCACAACAATTGGAGTCAAACACTCCCCGTGCGGGCGTGACTCGGCTGCAGGCGAATCGTGACGATCTCTCCGCATGGTTGGGCGGATCCGCCTCCGGCGCCAATTATTGGAGTCAAACCCTCCCCGTGTGGGCGTGACGTCGGCGGGAGCGAATCGTGATGAACCGGCCGAGTTTGGGAGGGGTTTGTGGAGCGCGGGCGGGGGTCCGGGCGGCGGGTTGCACAACGGGCGTTGCGGAATCGTTGGCGAGGCGTGACCGGCTGGTCGTCCGCCGGGGACTTGTCAGCCGACTACTTGCCGACGGCCGAGCGAAGTGCCGCCTGAAGCGAGGCTGCCACGGATCCCGGCCGGCCGGCCGCCACCGGGCGCCCGTCCAGCGCCACCACCGGCATCACCTCGCGAACGCTGGATGAGGCGAACACCTCCTCAGCGGCGGCCAGTCGGACGAGCGTGAACTCGCCCTCGACCACCTCCATGCCCGCCTCGGTCGCTGCCTGAATCAGCGTGTCCCGGGTGACGCCGGCCAGGATCCCAAGCTCGAGCGAGGGCGTGAACAGCCGCTCGCCCTCGCGGAACCAGATGTTCGAGGTCGGCCCCTCGAGCACCAGCCCCTCGGCCGACAGAAACAGCGCGTCGTCCACGCCCCGGCGGTGCGCCTCGCGCTGCGCCGCCATGTTCACGGCGTAGCTGGTGGACTTAACCCCCGGCAGCAGCCATGGCGAGTCTCGGCGCGCGTGGGCGCCGATCGCGAGCTGCAGCGATGCCAGCGAGAGGCCGCGCGCCCGCATCTCATCCAGGCCGTCCGGAAGCGCGGTCACCAGCGCGAACCCGACTCCATCGTCGGAACCCTCGCGGCCGCCCGTCCACACCACCCGAAGCGTCGCGTCCGCCCGGCCGCAGGCCGCGATCGCATCCAGCGCCAGCCGCGCCAGCGGCTCGGGATCGGGCGACGGCAGGCCGAGCACCTCGGCCGACCCGACCAGCCGCTCGAGGTGGGCCTGCAGCCGGAAGGCCCGGCCGCCGTAGACCCGCATCGTCTCGAATGCCGCCCGCCCGCGCAGCACGCCGGCGTCGTCCGCGTGCAGCCACGGCTGGTCGGGATCGACCACGCCGCGACCCAGCACCGCGAGCGCGAGCGGCCGGCCGCTCACCGGTCGATCGGCTCGCGGTTCGGATCGTTCGCGGGATCGTCGGCGGCCAGCACGTCGTGCGACCAGTCGCGCCGCTTCCAGGACGGGATCGGCGTCTCGCACTCGGGCTGCGGCACGAACCGCGACCGCTCCACCAGCCGCATGTGGTGGATGTAGCGGGGGCAGTTGGGAAACACCTCGGTCGCCCTCACGCGGACCACCAGCTGGGCCTCGGGATACTCGGCCAGCAGCGGATCCTGCTCGTCGATCGATGCCACGCCGTTCAACCGCATCCGCTTGCCCCGCTCGAAGTCGATGAACAGCAGCCCCACCCGCGGGTTGGCGAGCATGTTGCCCATCGAGAGGTACATGCCGTTTCCGTCGTAGCTGGGAAACGCGATCGTGTGCGAGTCGAGCACCCGCACGAACCCGGGGTCGCCGCCCTTGTAGCTGCAGTTGGGACTGCCGACGGCGTCGGCGGTGGCGAGGAAGAACATCTCCATGCGCTCGATGAAGGCACGGTCGTCGTCGTCGATGGTGTCGCGCACCAGCCGCTGGTCGATGCGATCCGCCAGGCGGCGGGTGTCGAAGCGGTCCTGGAAGTGGCGATTGCCCCCGTGATAGGACGCCGGCATCGCGCTCTAGACTAGCCGCATGAGCGAGGTTGAGACGGTTGAGCTGTGGACGGACGGCGCCTGCTCGGGAAATCCCGGGCCGGGCGGTTGGGGAGCGATCCTGCGCTGGAACGACCACGAGCGCGAGCTGTCGGGGGGCGAGCCCGACACCACCAACAATCGCATGGAGCTGATGTCCGTGATCATGGGCCTGGCCGCGATCACGCGGCCGATGGATGTGGTCATCCACACCGACTCCTCCTACGTCGAGCAGGCCTTCACCAAGGGCTGGCTGCGGAGCTGGCAGCAGAACGGCTGGCGCACCGCCGACAAGAAGCCGGTCAAGAACCAGGACCTGTGGCAGCGCCTGGCGGAGGAGGCGGCCCGCCACAGGGTTACGTTCCGGCGGGTGCGCGGCCACTCCGGGGTGGATTTGAACGAGCGCGCCGACCAGTTGGCGGTCGCCGAGCGCGATCGGTACGCGACGGTATGACGCTCTCGGCCCGCAAGAGCCACGCCCTCGAACTGTTCGACGGCATCGCCGGCGAGTACGACCGCTGGGCGCAGCTGCTCTCGTTCGGCAACGACCGGCGCTGGCACGATCTGCTGGTCGCTCGGCTGAGCGTGCCCGAGGGCGGCCTGGTGGCCGACGTGGCCACCGGAACCGCCGCCGTGGCGATCGAAATCGCGCGCCATCATGGCTGCCGCGTGATCGGCATCGACCAGAACCCTGCGATGCTCGCGCGCGGCCGCGAACGGGTGCAGGCGGCCGGCCTCGAGGGGCGGATCGAGCTCGTCCAGGGCGAGGCGGAGTCGCTGCCGCTCGACGACCGGTCGGTGGACGCGCTCGTCCACACCTACCTGCTGCGCTACGTCGACGATCCGCCGGCCGTGCTGCGCGAGCTGGCTCGGGTCGTGCGGCCCGGCGGCACCGTCGCCGCGCTGGAGTTCGGCGTGCCGTGCGGAGCCTGGTACCCGGCGTGGTGGGCGTGGACGCGGATCGGCCTGCCGGCAGCCGGGCTGGTGGCGGGCGGAGGCTGGTACCGCACGGGACGCTTCCTGGGGCCGAGCATCGAGGGCTTCTGGCAGGCACACCCGCTCGATCAGGTGCTCGGCTGGTGGCGCGACGCAGGCATCGACGAGCTGCGGGTGCAGCGGCTCTCGGTCGGCGGGGCTGTCATCATCCGGGGCACCGTCCGCTGATAACGACATCCAGGGGGAGTCAATGCCGCTCGTCGATCTAACCCAGCATCCGGTGAAGCCGACCGAATACGGCCGTTGGCAGCAGCTGAACGGCCCGCTCGGAGTGGAGGCGTTCGGCCTGAACGCGATCGTCTGCGAGCCGGGCGAGCAGTTCGACATCGAGCACGATGAGTCCGACACGGGCCACCAGGAGGCGTATGTGGTCGTCTCCGGCAGGGCCGAGTTCACGATCGGCGACGAGCGGGTCGAGGCCGGCCCGGGCGTGGTCGTCTCCGCCCCCGATCCCTCGGCCACGCGCAGCTATCGCGCGATCGCTCCCGACACACGCATCGTCTGCATCGGAGCGCCGCCGAGCACGAAGGAAGCCTACGGCGAATGGATCGACGAGGCCGGCGTCCACGACGCGCGTTAGTCGATCGAACCGCAGAAGCTGACGATCACCGAGTCGAGCGCCTCCACGCAACGATCGAGCTGGGTGAGGTCGACCCACTCGATCGCGGCGTGAGCGCCCTCCCCCCCGGGTCCAAAGATCACGGTCGGGATCCCGGCCGCCGAGAAGACGGCGCTGTCGGCCCAGAACGGGACGCCGATCACCGGCGTGTCGAGACCCAGCGCGTCGAGCGCGCACCGGACGATGGCGGCGTCCGGCGCGACGGCGAACGGGTCGCGAACGAGCGTCGTGCGACAGCTCGCGTCCAGCGCCGGGTGCCGGCCTCGGGCGGTATCCAGCACCGCGTCCAGCTCCGCCTCCACCACCTCCACCGTCTCGCCGGGCAGCGTCCTCCGCTCCAGCCCGAGCAGGCAGGACTCGGGATATGTGGAGAGCTCGCGGCCCCCTGAGATCACCGAGGCGTGGAGCGATCCCGGGCCCAGCAGCGGATGGTGGGGACGCCGGGCGAGGTCGCCCGCGAGCTCGTCGAGCGCCACCAGCACGTGGCCCATGGCGGCGATCGCATCCACCCCGTCCTCGGGCCGCGAGCCGTGGGCGGCGCGGCCGCGGACCTCGATCTCGTGCCAGGTGAAGCCCTTGTGTGCGATCGCCACCCGCATCGTCTCGCCGGTCGGCTCGGTTACGACCGCGGCATCGGCCGCAACCATCTCTGCGATCGAGAAGGCGCCGATCGAGGCGAACTCCTCGTCGCATACCGCAGCCACGATGACGTCGCCGGCCAGTCCGCGCTGCACGGCCCGGGCGGCGGCGATCATGATCGCCGCCAGGCCCGCCTTCATGTCGTAGGCGCCGCGCCCGTACATCCGGTCGCCCTCGGCACGAGGCGCGAACGGTTCGGCCATTCCGTCGACTCCGACCACGTCCATGTGCGCGTTCAGCAGCAGCGTGCGCCCGCCGCCCGCGCCCCTCGCCCGCGCGAGCACGTTCGGCCGGCCCGGCGCCGCCTCCGGCATCTCCACCTCCAGCCCCGCCTGTTCCAGCCACGCTGCCACGAACCGGGCGATGCCGGCCTCACCGGATCCTCCCGGCACCAGGTCGGGGTTGATCGATTCGATCGCCACCAGCTCGGCGAGCAGCTCACGCGCAGTGTGCATGCCGGCCACGCTACCGTCCGCGACCCGGGGACCGGTAGGTGCGTCGCGTACACAAAATGGACTCCTCGATTGGAGCCCGGCGGTCAGCTCGCCCGCAGCTCCTCGGCGTAGCTCGCCGAGCGCCGGCAGAGCCTGCCGTCGGCGCCGGCCTCGTAGTGGCCCATCCGCCAAAGCGGCGGCGAGTAGAGATGCAGCGAGACGGTCGGCACCTCGCCGGCGTGACGCACGTCGTGGATTCGCGACGGATCGAACGTGAACGTCTCCCCCGCGCCGTGGCGGGTGGTGTCGATGCCGCTGCCGATCACCAGGCGATCCTCGTCCAGCTCCCCCTCGACAACATGCACGGCCCCGCCCGACAGGTCGTGGTCGTGCAGGCCCGTCTCCTGGCGCTGGCTCCAGCAGATCAGCCAGACGTCGAGGTGGTGGTCGCGGTAGAGGCTGGTGTAGATCCGCTCGTCGTCGCTGTGGCGCACCAGGTGGTGCCACAGCTCGCGGCGTCCGGCCAGCTCTGCCGCCAGCGTCCCGGCGTCGGCGGGTGTCAGGTCGTGACCGGCCGTCCGCTCGCCGAGGAACATGTGCAGGGCCGAGGTGGGGTCGCTCATCGTGTCTCCATGTCGCGGGTGTCGAGAAGCCGGAGCGGATTGCGCTCCGTGACCGCTTCGAAAGCGGCGGGCCCCAGGCCGGTCAACGCCGTGGTGACCGGATCGGGGCTGATAACTGGCATATCGGTGCCAAACACGATCTGCTCGACCCCGTATGTGGCCATCGCGCACTCCAGCGCCAACCGGCCACACGAGGCGGTGTCGAGGAACAGGTTGCGGTCGACGGCGCGCGTCTCGCCACTGAACACACGCCAGCGCTCCTCCAGAAACGGCGCCGCGCCGGCCATGATCGCAAAGCAGACGCGCAGCCCCGGGTGGCGGGCGGCTCCGATCGCCCGCCAGGCGAAGAACGCGCGCACCGAGAGGCCGGGGTAGACGCCGAGGTTGGGCCACCAACCGGGCATACCGTGGTCGAGCGCGTAGGGCTCGGTTCCGGGCGCCGGGCCGGGGTGGACGAACAGCGGCCGCCCGCGCCGTTCGAGCATCGCCAGCAGCGGCTCCACCGCGTCCAGCGCATGCGGGCTCGCCAGCACCTCGCTGGGCACGGACGCGCCCACAAAGCCCCGGTCGATGGCGGCGCTGACGACGGCGGCGCCTCCGTCGTCCGCCTGCAGCGGCGGCGCCGCCCAGGCCGCCAGCCGGCCACCGGACTCCCCCACCAGCCGCTCGATACCGTCGTGGTAGGCGCCGATCAACTCCACCGACTCCGCCTCCGGTAGCGCCTCGATGCCCAGCGGGGTCGACAGCGAGATCACGGTGCGGTCGATGCCGGCGATGTCCAGCGCGTCCAGCCGGCGCTGCAGGGCGTGACCTGCCAGCACCACCTGGCCGCCGGGCTCGTGTTGCATGCGCAGCAGCGGCCGCTCGGCATCGCCCTCCAGGTGCGGCGGGCTGCTGCGGGCGCTCAGTGCCGCGATCAGGTCGGGCGGCCAGAGATGTTGGTGAAGGTCGGTTCGCATCGAGGCAGGTGAATCGATTAACATGTGATTGTGCCGAAGCGACGACCAGAACGCAAGCGCGCAACGATGCGCGAGCTGTCGGAGATCACGGGGCTGTCCACGGCTGCCGTCTCGTATGCGCTGCGCGGACAGCGCGTGTCGGCCGAGACCGAGGCACGCGTCCGCGCCGCCGCCGACAAAATCGGCTTTCGCAGCGACCCGATCGCACGCGCCCTGCGTGGCGGCCGGACGGAGCTGGTCGGCGTGGTCGGCGGCAGCCTCGACGACCACTGGCACCAGGAGTTCGTCGCGGCGCTACAGCGGGCGCTGCACGATCACGGGCTGAGGATGGTGCTGGCCGACGCGGCGGGCGACGCCGGCGAGGAGCTGAAGCTGGCCCGCGACCTGGCCGCCCAGCGTGTCGACGGGCTGATCGTGCTGCCGATCAACCCGCTGGCGGACGACTGGCGCACGATCGCGCGCGCCACGCCCACGGTCTCAGTCAACGCCTCGCTGCCGTCACCCGCCGGCGCGATCCGATTCGACTCCGCTGCTGGTATAGCCCTCGCGCTCGATCACCTCCGTGGCCTCGGACACCGCCGGATCACGGTGCTGGGCGGTGGAAGGCACCGGATTCCGCGCGCGCCGGACACACGTCGCGTTCGCTGTGGCCTGGCCAGCGAGCAGGCCCGCCTGGCCGCGCTGCGAACGCTGACGCGGCACCCGGCAACTGCCGTGTTCGCGCTCTCCGACTCGATCGCCTACGGCGTGTATGCGGCCTGTCGCGAGCTGGAGCTGGCGGTGCCGGCAGACCTCAGCGTCGTCGGCTTTGACGACAACCCGATCTCACGGCTGCTCGACCCCGCCCTGACCGCCGTCGGCTGGGACACCCCGGGCGCCGCCACAGCGGCGGCGGCGATGCTGTCCGACGCGATCGAGGGCCGGCCACCACGTCCACAGGTCGTGATCGAGCCGCGGCTCGAGGTGCGCGCAAGCACCGGCCCCCACCGACAGTGTTGACTATCGAAAATCGAGTAGCACTTTGCCGAACTTCCCCGGCGCCTCAAGGTGGTCGTAGGCCGCTGCCGCCTCCGACGCCGGGAACACGCGGTCGATCACCGGCCACACCGCGCCCGATGCAAGCAACGGCACCACCTGGCGGCCGAAGGCCTGCACCGCGGCCGCCTTCTCCTCCAGCGGCCGCGCCCGAAGGACAGTCCCCGCCAGCGTCGCCCGGCGGCCCATCAGCTTACCCAGCGACATCTCGAACAAACGGCCGGCGCCGGTTCCGACCACCACGATCCTGCCCTTGGTAGCGACCGCGTCGAGGTCGGCGTCCAGGTTGGGCGCGCCGACCAGCTCGATGATCACGTCGGCGCCGCGCACCTCCGCCAGCTCGACCGTCTCGGCGCCCAGCTCGGCCAGCCGGTCGCGGTGCGAGCGGGCATTCGCCAGCACGCGCGCGCCGCAGGCCAGTCCCAGCATCACCGCCGCCAGGCCGACTCCCCCGCTTGCGCCGTTCACCAGCAGCGTCTCGCCCGCCCGCAGGCCGCAGCGGCCGATGATGGCATCGTGGGCGGTGATGAACGCCTCCGGTACGGCAGCCGCCTGCTCGAGCGTCAGGGAGTCCGGCACGGCGACCACGTGGCGCTCGTGAACGACCACCCTGTCCGCCTGTCCTCCGCCGCCGACGATGCCGAAAACGCTGTCGCCGGGACGCCAGGACGTGACCGCGGCGCCACAGGCCAGCACCTCGCCCGCGATCTCCAACCCTGGGATGTCGGGTGGCGAGCCCGGCGGCGCGGGATAGTTGCCGGCGCGCTGGTGCAGGTCGGCCGGGTTGAGCCCGGCATGGGTGACGCCAACGAGCACCTCGCCACTCCCGGGCACCGGGTCGTCGCGCTGCACCAGCCGCATGACCTCGGCTCCGCCGGCGCCCTCGAACACGATCGCCCTCATCGCCGCAGCCTACCGGGCGCGGCTCGGTGAGCACCTATCATGTCCGGCAGCGATGGCCCGAATGCCCCCATCCACCTCGCACCGCGGATGATCACGCGCGCGGCCATACTCGAGCGGATCGGCGCGCCGCTGCTGGTGACCGAGCTCGAATTGGACGCGCCGGGACCCGGAGAGGTGCTGGTCGAGCTGCACGCGAGCGGTGTCTGCCATTCCGATCTGAACGCGATCGACGGAACGGCTGCAACGCCCTGCCCGGCCGTGCTCGGGCATGAAGGCGGCGGGGTTGTGCGGCAGCTGGGCCGCGGCGTCAGCCGTGTTGCGGTGGGAGACCACGTGGCGCTGTCGTGGGCACCGTCCTGCGGCCATTGCGCGGAGTGCCTGGACGATCTTCCGCATCTCTGCGGCACCGCTTGGCCGATGATGGCCAGAGGCACCCTTCTGGACGGCACCACCCGCCTATCGCGCGACGGGGAGCCCGTGTATCACTACTCCTTCCTCTCCTCGTTCGCAGAGCACGCGGTGGTGCCGGAGGGCTCATGTGTCCGGATTCCGGACGATGTGCCGCTCGAGATCGCCGGACTGGTCGGCTGCGCGGTCACCACCGGCATCTGTGCGGTGTGGCGGTCGGCGGCCGTTCGACCCGGCCAACGTGCCGCGGTGATCGGCTGCGGCGGTGTCGGCCTGTCGGCCGTGATCGGACTGGCGGCGGTGTCCGCCTCGCCGATCGTGGCGGTCGATCTGGACGCCGCCAAGCTGGAGACGGCGCTGTCGCTGGGCGCCACCGACGCAGTCGAGTGGGCGGGATCGCCGGAGGCGACGGCCGAACGGGTGCAGGCGGTGTCGGGCGGCGTCGACTTCGCATTCGAGGCGACCGGCCGACCCGAGGCGATGCTGGCGGGGTTCCTGTCCACACGCCGGCGCGGCACCACCGTCTGCATGGGCATCTCCAGCGAGCAGGCCGTGTTACCCCTGCCGGCGCTGTCGCTGCCCCGCATGGAACGACGCGTGATGGGCGCGCTGTACGGCTCCGCGCGGCCAGACCGTGACTTTCTCGTGATCCTCGACCAGTACCGGCGAGGGCGGCTGCCGCTCGACCGACTGGTCTCCGACCGGCTCCCGCTCGACCGGATCGGCGAGGCATTCGACATGCTCAGGAACGGGACGTCGCTGCGAACCGTGATCGATCTCACGGCGGCGTCATGACACGGGTCGCCTCGATCGAGACGCGCACCTACCGGTATCCCTTGGACCCGCCGTTTCGGGCCGCGTGGGACCCCGTGCCGCGCAACGGCCAGGACGCCACCTTGGTGATCGTGACCGCTGACGACGGCAGCCGCGGGTACGCCAGCGGCGGCGACGGCCTGCCCGATCGGGCCCTGCTGGAGCGCCTGCTGCGCGACACCGACCCTCGTCAGACGGATACCGTTCAGCGGATCTGCGAGACGGTCGACTTCCACGGCGGACGGCCATGGGCGGTCGAGATTGCCTGCTGGGATCTCGCCGGACGCGCCGCCGGACCCCGCTGTGGCAGATGCTCGGCGGCCGGCAGGAGAGGCTGCTGGCCTATGCCTCGACCGGCGAGCTGGCCGAGCCGGCGGAGCGCGCCCGCCGGGCTGTGGAGCTGCGCGACGCCGGCCTGCGCGCGCTCAAGATCCGCTTCCACCAGTCCGACTGGCGGGACGGTGTGCTGGTGGTCGAGGCGGTGCGCGATGCGGTGGGCGCTGAGATGGAGATCATGGTCGACGCCAACCAGGGCTGGCGCATGCCCGGTGACATCTCGCCCAGGTGGGAGCTGGACACCGCGCGGGCCTGCGCGGCGGCGCTCGAGCCACTGCGCGTGCACTGGCTGGAGGAGCCGCTGAGCAGCGCCGACGTGGACGGCTATGCGGCCCTCGCAGACACCACCGACATCCGCATAGCGGCCGGCGAGATGGTGCGCCACGAGCACGAGGCACGCGATCTGATCGTGCGCGGCAGGGTTGACGTGATCCAGTGCGACGTACTCTTCGCCGGCGGCATCGGCGGCTGTCGCCGGATCGCCGACCTTGCCGAGCAGGCGGCGCCACCTGGTCGCCGCATACCTGGTCGAACGGCTACGGCCTGATCGCCAACCTGCACGCCGCCTGTGGCTTCTCCACCCACCCCTACGTGGAGGTGCCATACGATCCGCCGGCATGGTCGGCCGAACGGCGCGACTGGTTGCTGCCGTTCGTGCTCGAGATCGCGGACGACGGCACCATCGCACCTCCCTCCGGCCCCGGCCTCGGAGTCGAGCCGGATCTTGATGCCTTGGAGCAATGGAGGATCGCGTGAGGGATCAAACGCGGCAGTTCTGCGGGAAATGGGTTCGCCGATCAGCGTCGAGCAACTCGAGCTGGCGCCGCCTCGCGAGGACGAGGTGCTCGTACGCGTGGCGGCGGCGGGCGTGTGCCACTCCGACGTGCACCTGGCTGACGGGCACCTCGGCTCCACCCGCCAGCCGATCGTCCTCGGGCATGAGGGAGCCGGCGTCGTGGAGGAGGTGGGAGCTGCAGTGCGCCCACGTCGCGCCTGGCGACCGCGTTGGCTTTTGCTTCGTGCCGTCGTGCGGCGTCTGCGCGCGGTGCCGCGCGGGCCAGGCGAACCTGTGCGAGCCGGCCGGAGACCACAACGGCCCGGGCGTGCTGGTGACGGCACCACTCGCCTGTCGTTTCCGGACGGCACCCCGGTCAAGCACTTCCTGAGCGTGTCCTGCTTCGCCGAGCGCTGCGTCGTACCCGGCGGCCTCCGCCGTACCCCTCCCCGCGTCGCTGCCGCTTTGGCAGGCGGCGCTCGTCGGCTGCGGCGTCGTCACCGGGCTGGGCGCCGTGCGAAACGCGGCCCGCGTGCAGCCGGGGGAAGCGTGGCGGTGATCGGCTGCGGCGGTGTCGGCCTGCAGGTCGTGTCCGGCGCGCGCCTGGCCGGCGCCGGGGGGTGATCGCCATCGACCGCGACCCGGACAAGCTGCGGCGTGCGCGTGACCGCGGGGCAACCGAGACGTTGAGGTGTCGAGGCGGAGCGGACATCGTTCCGCGCGTGCACGCCATCTGCCGGGCGGTTTCGACCACGCGATCGAGGTGGTCGGACGTGCCGACACGATCCGGCTGGCTTGGGCCCTGATCCGCCCGGGCGGCCAGGCGATGGTGGTCGGCATCGCGCCCACGGTGTCGAGGTGTCGCTGCCGGCGCTCGACCTCATCAACGAGAAGACCCTCCGAGGCAGCTTCTACGGTTCCGGTAACCCGGCGGCGGAGCTGCCGGGACTGTCCAGTGCTGCTGGCCGGCAGATCGACCTGGCCGGCGCCGTCTCAGAGTTCACCGACCTCGAGGGGATCGAGGCTGCCTCAGCGCCTGCGCCGAGGCGAGGGCGTCAGAACGGTGGTCGTGGTCGACCGCGACGCGGCCGGACTGAACTGATCGTGGCGACGCTGGCCGCGATCGCCGCCTGCATTGCCATCGCGTGGCTCGCCCTCGTGGCCGCGCTTGTGATCCTGCGGGCCGGGCACAGGGCTGACGGCGACGGCGCGGCTGCTCCCAGACGTGCTCAGGATGCTGGGTGGGATGGCGAGGGATCCCGGCCGTACCTGCGAACGGTCAGGCTGCGGCTGTGGCTGGTGATCCTCTACCTGATGATGCCGTTTGACATCGTGCCGGACGTGATCCCGATCGTCGGCTACGCCGACGATGCGATCCTGATCGCGTGGGTGATCCGCGCGACCATACGGCGCGGTGGCAGCGAGGCGCTTGCTCGGCACTGGCCTGGATCAGCGGATGGCCTCGCGCTGGTCACGCGGCTGGCCGCCGGATGAGCGCGTCAGGCGGACGCTTCCGGCAGCTCCGAGGCCGATGCCACGCCGGTCAACTCGCCGTCGGCTGCCTGAAGGCGCCGCAGCTCGTCGACCGGGATGTGACAGCGCATCGCGTGGCCCGGCTCGACTTCCGCCAGCGGCGGCTCCACGGTCGAGCAGATCTCGCCCAGGTAGCGAGGACAACGGGTGTGGAACACACAACCGCTCGGCGGATCGGCGGCGCTGGGGATCTCGCCGTCGAACCTGATTCGCTCACGCTCGGAGTAGCCGTCGATGCTGGGGACGGCCGAAGCAGCGCCTCGGTGTACGGATGGTGGGGCGCGCGAACACGCCGCGGCGTCGCCCGAGCTCCATCACCACGTCCCGAGGTAGAGCACGCAGATCCGGTCGGAAGATACCGGACGACGCCGAGATCGTGGCCTGATGAACAGGTAGGCGACCCCCTCCTTGCTCTGCAGCTCGGCCAGCAGGTTGAGGATCGCGGCCTGCACCGAGACGTCCAGCGCCGACGTCGGCTCATCGCACACCACCAGGCGCGGGTTGCCGGCGAATGCACGCGCGATCGCAACCCGTTGCTTGAGCCCTCCTGAGAGCTGCTTGGGACGCATATCGAGGTAGCGGTCGGAGAGCCTCACGGATCGCGTCAGCTCGACCAGACGCTCCTCGAGCGCACGGCCGCCCAGCCCGGCCAGCTTGGACAGCGAGCGGCCGACCAGGCGGCGCACAGTGTGCCGCCGGTTGAGAGCCGAGTCAGGATTCTGGAACACGATCTGGACAGCCTTCACCTGGTCGCGGTTGCGCTTGCGCGTCGTGCCGGCCAGCGGCATGCCGTCCAGCGTGAGCCCTGCCCCTCTCGGTCTCGACGATGCCCAGCAGCATGCGGGCGAGCGTCGTCTTGCCGCTGCCGACTCCCCCACCAGCCCAAGCGTCTCGCCGGCCCGGATGCGAGGTCCACGCCCGACAGCGCATGGACGTCGTCTCCCGAGCTCGGAACGTCTTGCCCACTCGTTTGGACGCAACAGAGGGGCCGCGGAACGGTCGCGCCGGCACGGCGGTCCGCCGGCCGACCGGGGGCAGCTCCGGCGCCCGCTCGTGAAGTGGCACCGGGATCCTCGGCCGGGGCCGGTCGGTACATCGGCGGCGGCTCGGTGCGGCAGCCGTCCACGGCCGATCGCACAGCGCTCGGCAAAGACGCAGCCGGTGATCGCGGCGCCGGGATCGGGTAGGAACCCGGGGATGGTGTCGAGCCGGCCGTGGTCCTTCGCCGGCCGCGCGCGCGGGACGCAGCGCAGCAGCCCGACCGTGTAGGGGTGGCGAGGTTCGTTGAACACCTCGAGCAGCCGGGCCCTCCTCGACCAGCTCGCCGGCATACAGCACTCCCACGCGGTCGCACATCTTGGCGATCACCCCGAGGTTGTGGCTGATGAAGAGCAGCGATGTCGAGAGCTCCGCGCGGAGCGCCGCGACCAGGTCGAGCACCTCGGCCTCGACGGTCGCGTCGAGGCCGGTCGTGGGCTCGTCGAGGATCAGCAGCGCCGGCTCGACCGCCAGCGCCATCGCGATCACCACCCGCTGCTGCATGCCGCCCGAGAGCTGGTGCGGGTAGCGGCGCATGACCGTGCCCGGGTCGGCGATCCGCACCCGCGTCAGCGCTCCTCGGCCCGCTCTCGCCTCCTTGCTGCCGTGCCCGCGACCTCGAACACCTCGGCCACCTGCTTGCCGATCCGGATCGAGGGGTTGAGTGCGCGCGACGGGTCCTGATAGACCATCGACACGCCGCCGCGCGCATCTTGCGCAGTTCGGATCGCTGAGGTCGTAGGGTTGCGCCCGTCGATCAGGATCGACCCGCCGGCAACCCGGCCGTTGCGGGGCAGGTATCGAACCAGCGCAAGTGCGACCGTCGACTTGCCGCATCCGGACTCGCCGACCAGGCCGAACGACTCGCCTCGGCCGACTTCGAACGAGACGCCGCGAACCGCGGCGCGATCGTTGCCGCGGACGCGATAGGCGATGTCGAGCTGATCGACCGCCAGCGCGAGCGGCTCGGCGGGCAGCTCGGCGGCGCTCATTCGTCCACCACCTTCTGCGATCGCGTCGGCGATCAGGTTGACCGAGATCACCAGCGACGCGATCGCGAGCGGCGGCGAACAGCACCTCCCACCAGTATCCCGGCCTGCACAACGGAGATGTTGTCGGAGATGTCAACCCCCCAGTCCGGCGTCGGCGGCGGGATGCCGAATCCCAGAAACGAGAGCGTGGCCACCGTGAACACCGCGTATCCCAGCCGCACGGTGAACTCCACCAGCACCGGCGAGAGTACGTTGGCAGCAGTTCGGAGATCATGATGTAGAGCCGTTCTCGTTGCGCAGGCGAGCCGCGGTGATGTAGTCCAGCTCGCGCTCCTGGATCACCGCCGTACGCACGGTGCGGGCGATCAGCGGCGCGAAGATGAAGCCGATGCAGATGGTCACGGTGATGTTGGACGGCCCCAGCGCAGAGATCACGACCACCGCGGTGATCACCAGCGGGAGCGCCAGCACCGCGTCCACGAACCGGCTGATGCCCTCGTCCACCCATCCCCGCATGTAGCCGGTGATCAACCCGATCAGCGTCCCCAGGATCGTGCCGAGCACGGTCGCGACGAAGGCCACGATCAACACCGCCCGGACGCCCGTGATCGTCCGCGAGAAGATGTCCCGGCCGATCTGGTCGGTGCCGAACCAGTGGCTGCTCGACGGGCCGGCGTCGGTGTGCAGCAGGTCCGTTTCGAACGGGGTGTAGGGGACGATCCGGTAGCCGATCACGGCGCACACGATCCAGAATCCGAGGATCGACGCGCCGATCAGGAAGGTCTTCGACTTGCGCAGCTCGCGCAGCTGCTCGCGGCGCACCTGTTTGGCATCCGAGTCGACGGCACCGGCGACGGCAGGCTCGTCGGCGCTGACCGCGCTCACGTGTCACCCCCGGCTCGCAACCGCGGATTCAGCAGCGTGTAGGCGATGTCGGCGAACAGCGTGCCGACCAGGTAGACGACGCCGATCGTGAGCACCGCCGCCTCGAGCATCGGGAAGTCCTGGTCGTGGGCGGCCTTGTACGTGAGCGAGCCGATGCCCTTGTAGTGGAACAGGTACTCGACCACCAGCAGACCGCCGATCAGGTAGCCGACCTGGGTCGCGACCACCGTGATCGTGGGCAGAAGCGCGTTGCGAAGCACGTGCCTGCGCACCACAGTCTTGGTCGGCAGGCCTTTCAGCACCGCCGTGCGGGTGTAGTCGGAAGTTGAGCGCCTCGATCGTTCCTGCCCGCGCCATCCGCATGATGTAGCCGAACAGCACGCACGCGATCGCGATCGCCGGCAGGATCAGGTGGAAGACCTGGGTGAACGGGCCGGCGCCGTCAGGCGCGGTGGCGCTCACCGGCAGCACGTTCAGCCAGATGCCGAAGATCATGATCAGAAACACTCCCGGAGACGAACTCGGGCAAGCCCAGCAGTGACAGCCCGAACACGCTGATCGACCGATCCGCCCACCCACCCGACTTCAGCGCCGCGATCACCCCCGAAAGGATCGCCAGCGGCACGCAGATCAAAAACGCCACCAGCGCGAGCTTGAGCGAGTTTACGAGGGCGGTGGTGATCAACGGCCTGATCGGCTCGTGGTAGGAGTAGGAGTGACCCATGTCGCCGTGAAGCAGGTTGGTGACCCAATCGGTGTACTGCGTCACGATCGGGCGGTCGACGCCCAGCTGGTGGTCCAGTTGGGCCACGCCCTGCGGCGATGCGAGGTTTCCCAGGATTACCCGGCCGGGATCGCCCGGGAGCTTCTGCCCGGCCAGAAAACGATCATCGACAGAATCCAGAGCGTGATCAGGGCCAGGCCCAAGCGCTTGAGGATGTAGACCGCCATCTCGTCCTCCGAGACCGAGCCGGTGGCGGCGCGCCGCCACCGGCAGTCATGATGCTTACGTTGCGGCGGGGCCCGCGCCGCTCAGGAAGATCTGCCCCATGCCGGTGGTGACGACTCCCCCGATGGCTGCCTTGCAGATGCTGATCGCGTCGAACCAGTAAGGCAGAATCACGGGGTCTCCTCCAGCACAGGGTTTGGATCTGCCCGGCCATCGTGCCCTGGGTCGAGGATCGAGCGCAGCCACGTACTGGTTGACGAGCTTGTCGTACTCGCTGTTCTCGAAGTGGGCCGCGTTCCAGGCGCCGTCCGATTGTAGCGTCGCGGTCAGCAACACGTTTGGCACGCCTCGGTGCCCGTAGTCCACCAGGCTCATCGCTCCGCCGAGCCAGTCGGACTTCCCATACAGCTGTCGCCGAACTGGGTCTGATCCTCGATATGGAGGTTGATGGTGATGTCGATCGCCGGCCCGCCTCCTTGATGATCTGGGCCAGGTCTGGATCTCCTGGTAGTCCTCGGTGTACAGGTCGGTCGTGAACCCGTTCGGATAGCCGGCGCTTCAGCAAGTGCTTGGCCTTTTCGAGGTCCTGGTTCGCTGGGGCACGTTCGGGTCGGTCGAGCGGAAGATCGGCGCGAACGGGTTGTCATTTCCAAGCTGGGCGTAGCCCGTGAACAGTGCCTCGGCC
>CAVWLK010000059.1:0-83153 GCA_963755675.1 uncultured Actinomycetes bacterium | reverse complement strand
CCACATGTACATGCCGCTCGACTACGGCCGCGACCCGCGCGAAGACTACGACGCTCTCGCCGAGCGGGTCACGTTGTGGGATGTGGGGCGGAGCGACAGACCGAGCTGCGGGGACGAGACGCGCTGCGCCTGGCCGATCACCTCACCCCCGCGACCTGAGCGGGCTGAGGTCGGCGGCTGCCGCTTCACGCCGGTCTGCGACGAGCACGGTGAGATCATGGCCGACTGCATCGTGCTGCGGCCCGATGCCGACGTCGTCTGGATCTCGCACGGCGACGTCGACTACGAGCTGTGGGCACACGGCATCGCCCGCGCAGGTGGCTTCGACGCTCGCGTCAGCGAGGCCGACGTACCGCCGCTGCAGCTCCAGGGGCCGCTCGCCGCCGACGTGCTCGGCCCGATCTGCGACCTGGACGTCGCGCGGCTGCCGCGCTTCCGCTGCGCGGTCACCGCGGTGGCGGGCGTGCCGGCCGTGGTCTCGGCGACCGGCTGGAGCCGGGAGGCGGGCTACGAGATCTACCCGCTGGGCAGCGAGCGGGCGTTGGAGATCTGGGACGCGCTCGTCGCGGCCGGGGAGCCACACGGACTGCTCGTGACGGGACCCAACATCGTTCGCGCCATCGAGCAGGGCATCACCGACACCCAGTACCGCATGAACTCCGGCATGAACCCGATCGAGGCAGGGCTGGAGGACATGATCGACCTCGATGGTGCCGACTTCGTCGGACGCGATGCGCTGCTCGCCGTGCGTGCCGCCGGTCCGGCCCGCAGGACGATCGGGCTACGGGTCGAGGGCGGCCCGGTGCCACGGCTGGAGGACTTCTGGCCGGTGCTGGACGGCGACGGCTCGCAGGTCGGCGTCGTTCGCTGGGCGGTGTGGTCGTACGCTCTCGAAGCCTCGATCGCGATCGCGCTGGTCGCGTCGGCGAACGCGGAACACGGCCCGCTCACCGTGGCAACGCCCGATGGCCTTCGGGCGAGCGGTCGGCACGCGATCCCGTTCATCTGAGACTCCCGTCATCGAGGACGAGCAGCAGCGCGCGGCATAGCGACCGCGCCGCCCAGGCGGGCGTTCGCAGCAGGCGGTACCCTTGGGCGGTGCCGCGCGCGAACGCCCGCCGTCTGATCTCCGAGAACCCCCTGGAGGTGGCATGGTTCGCGTTCGCTGTCGTCAACCTGGCGGCGATGCTTGCCCTGATCGAGAGGAACGGCTCGCACGGCTGGGAGACGGTGCCTTTCCACTGGATCTACGTCAGCTTCACGCTTCTGTACGGCTACCGCATGTGGCGCGCGAAGGGAACCATCGTGGGCATCACGTTCGTCTCGCTGGCCGCCGGAGGTATGACCCTGTACGCGGTGCACCAAGCCCGCGAAGACTGGGCCGAGTTGACCGAGGTGCCGTTGATGGGGCTGATGTTCCTGGCGATGGTCTACCACGTGCGCCGCCGCCAGGACGCCGTGGCCGAGAGCGAGCGGCTGGCATCGAATCTCCAGGTCGCATTGCGACGCCAGCACGAGTTTGTTTCGGACGCATCTCACGAGCTCCTGACCCCGATCACGATCGCTCGCGGTCACATCGACCTGCTGCGCCGCTATCACGATGGAGACGACCCTGAGGTGACGATGGCCTGCGACACGACGGTGGGCGAGCTGGAACGGATGGAACGGCTGATCGACCAGCTGCTGCTGATAGAAGGCGCACCCACCCCAGGCTTTCTGTTGCCGGCCGAGACGACCTTGGCCCCGTTCGTCGAGGGACTGCTGGGGCGCTGGCGGGCAACCGCGGCGCGCGAGTGGAAGCTCGGCCCGATGCCCGACGTGGCGGTGGTCATCGACCGCGACCGGATGGCGATGGTGCTCGACGAGTTGTTCGAGAACGCCGTCCGCCACACCGAGGAGGGAGGCAGGATCACAGTTGCCGGGGCGGTATCGCGCGGCCGTGTTCGGCTCACCGTCAGCGACTCCGGCCACGGCATCCCGCCAGCCGCCCTGGGCCACGTGTTCGATCGCTTCTACCGTGTCGATGGCGACCGGAACCGCCGGGGCGGCGGCGCCGGTCTCGGCCTCTCGATCGTGCGGGCCGTCGTGGAAGCACATGGTGGGACGATCACGGCCGCGAGCGCGGCGGGGGGCGGCGCGACGTTCACGATCGACCTGCCGTCAGCCGGCCCGCAGGCAGTATCCGCCGCCGCGGACGGTCTCGATCCGGACCGCGGGATCCAGCTTGCGACGTAGCCTGCCGACGTAGACGTCGACCACGTTCGAGCGCGGGTCGAACTGGTATTCCCACACGGCGTTCAGGATCCGCTCGCGTGACACGGTCTCGTTCGGAGACCTGACCAGATACTCGAGCAGCCCGAACTCGCGCTCCGAGAGCGACAGCGTGCGTCCGTCGGCCCAGCAGAGCGTTCGCGTTCGACCGTCGAGCGTGAACTCCAGGTCCGTGGCGAGCTCGCGGTCCCGCTCCACCGAGCGCTCTCGCCGCAGCAGCGCGCGCACGCGTGCGAGCAGCTCGTCCAGCGCGAACGGCTTGGCGAGGTAGTCGGTGGCGCCGGCATCGAGTGCCGCCACCTTTGCCTCCACGGACCTCCGCGCCGAGAGCACCAGCACCGGTACCTGGTTGGCCGCAGCCGCCAGATCCTCGAGCACATCGAATCCGCTCCGCTCCGGCAGCAGGAGGTCGAGAACCACGAGATCCCATTCCTCGTCTCGCAGACGACGACAGGCCGTCTCGCCGTCCGGCGCGACGCTGGTGATATAGCCCTCAGCCTCGAACGCGCGCGAAACAAAGCGGGCGATCAGGCTCTCATCTTCGACGATCAGCAGCCGCATCGCTTCCTCTGTCGATCGCCTGGCAGTATCGCAAATCCGGCGCAGAAGTCACACCTCCGAGATGACAGCGGGATGACAGTGGGATGACAGCGGGTCGGGATTCCTTGACGGCCGCACACCGCGGATGGAAATTCCGCCCCGTGATGAGCACATGAGCTTCCGCGCCCGGGTCACTGCGCTGATCGCCGGTGCTGTGCTTTCGATCGCGCTGATCGCGTGGTACATGCTTTCGTGGGTGACCAGCTTCCCGCCGACCGTGCGAGCCGAGTCATCCGGCACCACCGCGTCGATCACCTTCCAGACCGTCGCTTCCTATGGCCACGCGCCCCATCCTGACTGGGTCACCTACCTGACGTTGAACGCGCAGCACCACTGGGTGCACAGCACGATCGTGCAGGTGCCCGCTCACAGCCTGGTCACAATCACGGTCGAGAACTATGACGGCGCCAGCGGCCTGCGCAACCCACTCTGGTCGCAGCCGCGGGGCGTCGTCGGCGGTATCGAGACGGTGGACGGCAAGCCATACAAGGTGCTCAAGCCGGACGACGCCTCGCACACGTTCGCAATCCCCGACATGGGCGTCTCGGTGGAGATCCCCGGCGTCGCGGACGACGCGCCCAACCAGTGCACGGTCACGCCCTGCGACCACTCGATGGCGCACCACACGATCACCTTCACGATCCGCACCGGCAAGCCGGGTCACTACCACTGGCAGTGCTTCGTTCCCTGCGCAGCCGGCTTCTACACCGGCTTCGGCGGCCCCATGCAGACGGTCGGTTGGATGGACGGCTACCTGAATGTCACCGCCTAGATGAACGCCGCGCCCGACAATCCGCCCCCGCTCCGCCGGGTTGTCGTCATCTGGTTGGTGCTGTCGGTGATCGGCGTGCTGGCGGTCCTGTTCCTGCTCGAGCCGCACATGCCACCAGGCGCGGATACCGCTCAGGCTCACGCGCAGCGGGTGGCCAACACCGTGATCGCCGCGATTCTGACGCCGATCACGATCGGCGTTCTGGTCTACTTCGTCTTCGCCCTGACGACGTTCCGTCAGCGGGGGGAGGCGATCGTGGATGGCCCGCCGATCCATGGGGACAGCCGGCTGCAGGCGACCTGGGTGCTGGGAACGGTCGCGGTCGTGTTGATCCTTGCGGTCTATGGCACGTATGCGCTGTTCACCACCGAGTCGAACGCAGCGGGATCGGGCGGCGGCCAAGGCCCAACGCTGATCTCGTCGGCCCCCGCCGACGCGTTACAGGTGCAGGTCGTCTCGCAGCAGTGGGCGTTCACGTATCGCTATCCGCAATACGGCGGCGTGGAGACGACCGAGCTGGCGCTGCCCGCCGGCCGCACGGTTGTCTTCCACGTAACGTCGTTGGACGTCGTCCACTCCTTCTGGGCATACCAGCTGGGGGTCAAGATCGATGCCGTCCCCGGAGCCGATAACGTCGCCGACGTCACCCCGAAAAAGGTCGGAACGTTCACGGTGCGCTGCGCGGAACTGTGCGGCGTCTGGCATGGGGCGATGTCCGGCACAGGCCGCGTGATGTCCACCGCCGACTTCGCCTCGTGGATCGCCGGACAGCAGTCCGCGTCCCAGCCCGGGACCGGCAACCTGCCGCCGTATCACACCATCTACTACCCGGATCCGTACCAACGCGCCGGATGATCCGCCCGACCCGCCATAACAGGAGCACGCCGTGGAGCTGAGCCAACGCTCGCCGATTCTGCGTCCCAACGTCTTCACCGGAGTGATCGGCGCGGTGATCGGGTTCGTGATCGGCGTCTGGATAGGCAATCGCGTCGGAACGCACCTCGACTGGGTATCCTCGATCGATCAGAACGACGTGTCGGTGTTCACCGGCTACTCGTTCGCGACGATCGGGTATCTGGCGGGCCTCGGGCTTCTCAACTATCCCGCGCTTCGCCTGGCCGGCCGCCGGCCGCCGGACGTGGTCAAGACGGGCGGCGGCATCTGGCGATACCTGACCGCAAACACCGATCACAAGGTGATCGGACTCCAGTATCTCTGGGGCATCGGCGTCTTCTTCTTCATTGCGGGCCTGAACGCGATGCTGATTCGCACCAATCTGCTGCGGCCTTCGCCGCCCATCTTCTCGCCCGGCCAGTACCTGACCATCGTCGGCCTGCACGGCTCGATGATGGTGATGATGGTCTCGAGCATCATCCTCGGCCCCTTCGGTCATTTCATGGTTCCGCTGATGATCGGAGCACGCCGGATGGCGTTCCCGCGCATGGAGTCGCTCACGTTCTGGTTGACGCCGCTCTCGGGCGTGATCCTGATGTCGGCGATCAGCTACGGGGGCTTCCCGACTGGATGGACAGGCTATCCGCCACTGGCTCTCCAGGCCAACGCCGGCATGGACGCCTACATCTTCTCGTTCTTCCTGATCGCCGTCGCGATGGTGCTGAACGCGATCAACCTGATGGCGACGATCATCACCATGCGCGCGCCCGGCCTGACGTGGAGTCGTCTGCCGATCTTCGTCTGGAGCATGCTGGCGACCTCGGTGTTGATGCTGCTGGGCGCACCGGTGCTGATCGCAGGGCTGCTGATGGAGGCGCTCGACCGAACCTCCAGCACCAACTTCTTCATCGCCGCGAACGGGGGAAGCCCCTTCCTGTTCGAGAACCTGTTCTGGTTCTTCGGCCACCCCGAGGTCTACATCCTCGCCCTGCCCGGATTTGGCATCGTGCTCGAGATCCTGCCCGTATTCGCACGCAAGCCGCTGTGGGGCTACCGGATCGCGGTGAGCGGACTGCTCGGCGTGGCGCTTCTCTCCTTCATGGTTTGGCAGCACCACCTGTTCGTCAGCGGCATCAATGCGGGCCTGCGGCCGTTCTACATGTTGACCACGGAGCTGATCTCGGTGCCGACCGGTTTCGTGTTCCTCGCCGCGATGGGGACGTTGTGGCGCGCGCGGATTCGCTACACGGTGCCGATGCTGTTCTCGCTCGCGTTCTTCTTCAACTTCCTGATCGGTGGCCTGTCGGGCGTATTTCTGTCGGACGTCCCAAGCGACGTCTCGCTGCACGGCAGCTACTTCGTGATGGCCCACTTCCACTACACGATCATGGGCGGCCTGGTGTTCGCATTCTTCGCCGGCCTCTACTACTGGCTGCCGAAGATGAACGGCCTCGAGTTGGACGAACGGCTCGCCAAGCTGCACTTCTGGACGATGTTCATCGCGTTCAACTCGACCTTCCTGCCGCTGTTCGCGCTGGGCATGATGGGAATGCCGCGGAGGGTCAACACGTACGCCGGACACCTGCAGTTCCTCAACGACTGGGTATCGGTGTCGGCGTTCGCGCTGGGCGCGTCGATGCTGGTCTTCCTGGCCAACCTGGTCTGGTCGCTCGGCTTCGCCCGTCGCCCGGCCGCATCGAATCCTTGGCAGTCGCGCGGGCTCGAGTGGCAGGTGCCGACGCCCGTGCCACTCGAGAACTTCGACGAGGTGCCCACGATCCTGGCCGGCCCCTATGAGTATGGCGATTCGAACGCGCCGCCGGTGGCGAGGCTCCCGGGCAGCGTGATCCCAGCGGCGGCGGGGGATTGAGATGACCGTGACCGATGACGTTGAATTCGACCCCATCCCCGGCCGCGCCAGGTTCATCGGCGCCCGGCTGCTGGTGGCGGCTGACGCCTTCTTCTTCCTCGGCTTCCTGTTCGCATACCTCTACCTGCGAGCACTGGACACCAACGCACACTGGCACCCGCCGAACACCGACCCCTCGATCGCGCTGGGGACGGTCTCGCTGGTGGCCGTGATCGCAGCCGCCGCGGTGATGCGGCTGGCCCGCCCAGGACGGGACCGCGCGTCCACGGCCGGTGCGCTCGGGCTGGTGCTGGTGGCGACGGTCTGCTGGGGCGTGCAGCTGTTCGACCCCGGCTTCTCGCCCAGCCACGGGGGTGGTTACGGAGCCGTCTTCGTGGGCTTCGCGGCCGCGTTCTTCGCTCACCTGTTGGGCGCCGCCTACTGGCTGGAAACGATCGCGGTGGACGCGCACAGCCCCGTCGAGCTGCGCCGCCAGGAGTCATCTGCAGCGACCGTCTTCATCAGCTTCCTGGCCGGCGTCGCTGCGATCGCCTACGTCCTCATCTACCTGGTGTGACCGGATGGCGGTCGACGCCCAAAGCCTGATCCCGCTGAGCGCCATCGCCGTGGCCTGCGGCCTCTACCTTGCCGGCTGGCGCCGCCGGCTGCGGCCGGCCAGCGGCCCGGATCTGATGTCGCGGCGGTTTCGCGCCGCCGCCTTTGCGGCGTCGATGTGCGTTCTCGCGTTCGCCCTGGTGGGGCTTGACGGCCCGGCCGACCGCGGCTTCTGGCCGCACATGGTCCAGCACGTGCTCGTGATCACGGTGGCAGCGCCGCTGCTCGTGCTGTCGGAGCCGTGGAGCATGCTGTGGCGCCCCCTGCCGCTGGCCGCCCGCCGACGCGCGGCCGGTTGGGTGGCGCGCTCGAGCGGCGCCGGCGCGCTGCGCGCCGCCGGCCGCCAGCTGGCACGTCCCAGCGTGGCGTTCGTCGTCTCGGTGGCGACGGTCTGGCTCTGGCACCTTCCGTACGCCTACGACCTGGCGCTGCGTCATCAGGCGATCCACGACCTCGAGCACCTGACCATGCTCGCCGGCGCGATCCTGCTCTGGGAGCAGGTGATCGACACCGCCCCGCTGCGGCCACGGTTGAACGAGATCGAGCGGGCGCTCTACGTGTCGGCCGCAGCCGTCGCAGGCTGGCTACTGGCGGCCCTCCTGGCCTACTGGCCGTCCGCGCTGTACCAGCCGTACGTCACCTCCGCTCACCGTCCGGGTGGCATCTCGGCGCTGGCCGATCAGCAGCTCGCGGCCGGCGTCATGTGGGGCCCGGGCTCCCTCGCCTACTCGACGGCGGTGTTCTGGCTGATCTACGTCTGGCTGGCCGACGAGAGCCGCCCGAGGCCGCGGCGAAGACGATCGCCGATACGCTCGGGTTCACTGCGAGAGAAGGGGGCCTGATGGTCTTCGAAGTTCCAAGTGATGTCACGAACGGTGGATACCTGACGCTGGTCGTGCCGCTGGCGATGCTGGCGATCGTGCTCCTGTGGGGTTGGTCGCTACGGCGACGGGTGCCGTGAGCGCACGACGCCGGATCGTGGTGGGCGCGATCGTGCTGGCCGCGGCGTGCGGTGCCACGGTCGCAGTTGCGGCGACCCGCGGTGGCGGAGCCTCGGGCACAGGCGGGCCGCGCCTTCGGGGCGAGGCCGTGTGGCGGGCGGGGTCGCGGCCGGCGCCCGGATTCAGCCTGCGCGACCAGCGAGGGCGATCGGTGTCTCTCGCCTCGCTGCGCGGACGTCCGCTACTGCTCGTCTTCCTCGACTCGAAGTGCCGCACGTTCTGCCCGATCGTCGGGCGCCAGCTGGGCGACGCGGAGCGGATGCTCGGTGCTCACCCGGTGCGACTGGTGACGATCAGCGTCGACACCGGCGACACCCCGGCCAGCGTCCGGGCGGCCGCCCGGCGATGGCGCTGGAGCGGCGACTGGACCTGGCTGATGGGTTCGCACGCCCAGCTCAGCCGGGCTTGGCGCGGATACGGCATCTCCGTGCGTCCGACCGCCACCGACATCACCCACTCGCTGGCCGTGTTCCTGATCGACGCGCGAGGAGACGAACGGGCCGCCTTCCTGCCACCGCTGGCAGTGCACCAGGTGGTGCGGGACGTGACGTTGCTGCAGGCAGAGGCAGGCCTGCGTGGCTGAGCGGCCGGGAGCCTGGCTTCGACTCACGGCGCTCTCGACCGCCGTGGGGGCGCTGGCGGTGGTCGTCTCGGCGGACGAGGGGCTCGGCATCGCCCACCGCGTGCTGGCCGGCGTCAGCATCGCCCCGGCGGTGGCGGTGGCGGTGGTCGCCTGGTGGTGGCGCCCCGCCCTACGCGCTCCCGCGACGGCGACCGTGATGCTGCTCCTGGCGGCGGCCGGAACCGGCGCCGTGGTCGCCGCCGCCGGCCATCCGTCCGCGATGCGCGGCGCGCACGTCGCGCTGGCCGCGGGGGCGTTCGCGTCGGCGTGTGCGACCGCCTGGCGGGCAGGCCTACCCGGCGTGCCGGAGGGCAGCCTTCGCGACCACGTCACTCTGACCAAACCACGGATCATGGTGCTGCTGCTGATCACGGCGGCTTGCGCCATGGTGGCGGCCGGCCACGGCCTGCCGCCGGCCGGACGGTTCCTGGTCACGATGACCGGGCTGGGATTGGCCTGCGGCGGGGCGAGCGCGCTCAACCACGTGCTCGACCGGGATCTCGACCGGCGGATGAAGCGCACGGCCGCTCGCCCGGTCGCGGCCGGCCGGATCCCGGCGGCACGCGCATCCGAGTTCGGGCTCGCACTCTCGGCAGCATCATTCGTGATCCTGGCCTCGGCGGTGAACCTGCTCGCCGCCGCGCTCTGCCTGGCCGGCAATCTGTTCTACGTGCTCGTCTACACGTTGTGGCTCAAGCGACGCACCGAGCAGAACATCGTGATCGGCGGAGCCGCCGGGGCAATCCCGCCCCTCGTCGGTTGGGCCGCCGCCACCGGCAGCCTCAATCTGGCCGCCGTGTTGCTGTTCACGATCGTGTTCCTGTGGACGCCACCCCACTTCTGGGCGCTGGCGATGCTGATCCGGCGTGACTACGAGAACGCGCAGGTGCCGATGATGCCGGTCACGCGGGGCGACCGCAGAACGGCGTCCGAGATCGTGCTCTACACCCTGGCGCTGGTCGCGGCGACGATCGCTCTCGCGCCGGCCGATCAGCTCGGTTGGTCGTACCTCGCACCAGTCGCTCTCGCAGGCGCGTTGTTCGTGGCACTCGCGGTCGCGCTCTGGCAGCGGCCCACGGTTCCCCGTGCGGGGCGGGTATTTCGCTACTCACTGCTGTATCTGGCAGTGGTGTTCGCGGCGGCCGCGCTGGCCGCGGCGGTCTGAACGGCTTCAGACCCTGGCGCCCTCGAACAGCGGCAGCCACCTGCTGTTGGCCTCGAGCATCTCGTCCAGCAGCGTCTGCGTCTGATCGAGGTCGAGGTTCGCCTGCAGTGTGGGGTCGAGCAGGAAGGCATGCAGCGCCACCTTGCGATCGCCGGACAGCGCCGCCTTGACCACGTGCTGCTGGAAGTTGAAGTAGTGGTTGAGGTGCGCGGCGAGGGCGTCGGGCAGCGGGCCGGTCTCGATCGGCCGGATGCCGTAGGCGTTGATCTGAGCGTTCACCTCGACGATGGCGTTGTCGGGCAGGTTGGGGATCGCGCCGTGGTTGAGGGCATTGACGACGCGGGTGATGTTGCCGTTGTCGACGATGGCCTCGATGATGTCGATTACCTCGATGCCCCAGTCCTCGTCGCCCTCGGGCAGGTCGGCCAACGTGACCGGCCCAGCATCAGGTGCCGTCCAGCGGGCGACCAGCTCCTCCAGCCCCTTCACCCGGGCCTTCTCATAGGCCATGTCGTGGGTGGTGATGCCGTAGCGCATGGCGACGCCCTGAGCGGTGCCCGCGTACGGCGCCTCCAGCCGCTGCATCTGGGGGAAGAACTCCGTCCAGTGCGACCAGCAGTACGGCAGCACGCCGTACGTCTCCAGCGCCCACTTCACGATCGGCTCCGTCGCCCGCTTCCGCACCAGCGGCATCGCGTCTCGGCCGTCGGTCAGCCGCAGCTGTTGGATCGAGGCGCAGTGGTTGATGCCCGCGACGACCGGCGGCATCGCGATCTCGTGCGGCTCCACGCCGGCCATCTCGGCCAGCCACTCGCGGCTGCTGGGGTGGCCCGTGCACGAGCACAGCGCGTAGGACTTGACATCTGGTGCAGCCGCCCGCATCGCCAGCGCCTCGATCGGAGCCGGATTCGTGTAGTTGAAGATCCACGCGTCGGGAGCGACGTCGGCGGCGTTCCGGGCCACGTCGGCCAGCACCGGCGCGTTGCGAAACGCGCGCATGATGCCTCCGGGGCCGATCGAGTCGGCGACGTGCATCACCACGCCGTGGCGACCGGGGATCTCGAGGTCGTTGGCCCACGCATCCATGCCGCCGACCGAGATGGCGGCGATCACGAAGTTCGCGTCGACCAGGGAGTCGCGCTGGTCGGTGGTGCTGTCCACCGTCAGCGCGCTGCCCTCGCTTGCGATCAGCTTGTCCGCCAGCGACTGCATCACGCCCAGCCGGCCCTCGTCCACGTCCATCAGCGTGACCGCGCACCCGCCCAGCGACGGCGACTGCATCAGCCGGCGGATCAGGATCGGGACGAAGCTGCTGCTGCCTCCGCCGATGATGGTGACCTTGAGTGGCATGCGGGCTCCTAGATGGACTAGTTCATCGAATCGTCGGACATGGGCAGGATGGTCGACTCGAGCACGCGGTACGTGCGCGGCCGGGTGACGGCGTGAACGATTGCGTCGGCGATCTCCTGCGCCCTCATCATCTCCGCCAGGTCGGGATCGTCCGGGTTTCGTCCGCGGCCCATCGCGAACTCGGTGGCGACGCCGCCGGGCGCGATCGTGGAGCAGCGCACGCCGCGGCGGAACAGCTCGTGGTCGAGCGAGCGCATGAAGCCGACCTGGGCGAACTTCGACGCGGCGTAGACGGCCTCACCCTCCGGCCCGCGCTGGCCGGCCACCGAGGCCACCACGACCAGATCGGCGGCCTGGCTGCGAAGCAGATGCGGCAGGCCGGCTCGCACGATGTACAGCAGTCCCTTGACGTTGGTGTCGATCATCTCCTCGAGGTGCTCAGGTGCCAGATCGAGGAAGTCGCCATAGGCGCCGACGCCGGCGTTGGCGACCAGGATGTCCAGCGAACCCAGCGCGGAGACGGTTTCGGTCACCGCCTCCTGCACGGCGGCCGGATCGCGGACGTCGCAGGCAAACGCCAGCGCGCCGCCGATGCCGAGATCGACGCCTCGGCGCGACAGCAGCGAGACCCGCGCTCCCGCGTCGGCCAGCGTCTGTGCCGCCGCCGCCCCGATGCCGCTGCTCGCCCCGGTCACCAGGGCGACCCTTCCCTCGACTGTGCTCACGAGAACTCCCCTATCAACAGTGGTCAGAGTGCGGACGGGACGGGGGCACGTCGAGGGCGGGATTCCGCTCGAAGAACCCCACGGGTTTGAGCGCGAACCCGATGGTGGCAACCGGCATCACCGGCCAATCCTCCGGCCGCGGTACGTGGTGATGGCCGAACGTATACCAGACGACGATGTCCCGATCATCGATCGGGCGGTCAGCGCTCGTCCACTCCGGCAGGCCGGCGCCGCCGGGATGCAGATTGGGGTAGTCGCCGGCCGCGTAGCGCTCGTCCGGCTGGTACGGCGTCACCCACAAGTGCTCGCGGATGAAGCCGGCGCGCTTGCTGACCGGGGCGTCGGGCTGCGCGAACGGCATCGTCGTCCCCCCTGGCAGCAGCCGGTATCCGACCGGCTCGCCCAGCCGGTGATGGACGGATGGATTGACCACCTCCCACCAGCGCGCGGAAGCCGTGTCGACCCGGCGCTTGGCCGCCAGCTCCGTCTCGAGCCGGCGGCGGAGCGGCCGGAAGGCGTTGCCGTACGGGTTGCCCGGCCCGGGCGGAAGCGACTCCGTCCAGACCTCGTCGACGGCGTTCTCAACTCCGTCAATATCGAGGTCGAGCCGCATGTTGAAGAAGTGCTGGTGCACCATCGCGTTCAGCCCCGGCGCGACCAGCGTGCCGTGCTGGGGGCGCTCCCCGGGGGCGACGGCGCCGGTCGAGAGCACGCCGGTCAGCTTCACCTCGAACTCGATCATGCCGTCCTGGTACAGGTACCAGAAGAAGCCGTAGTCGTAGTTGCCGATCGCCGAGAAGGACGAGATCACGAGCCGCCGCGAGCGCCGCACCTCACCGGAGCCGTCACGCCACTCGATGTGGCGCCACAGCACGCCGACGTCCTCCTCATGGATGCAGATCGCGTTCGGGATTGGCACCGGATCGCCCGCTGCGTCCGACACGACCGCGTCCAGGTAGGCGATCTCGCCCAGGCAGTCACAGCCGCGGGTGAGCGACGACGCGGCCAGGCCGACGCCGTTCTCGCCACCGTCGAACGCGTTCTTGAAGTAGTGGCTGGGGCTGGGGTCGCCGTAGGGCACCACCATCTCCGACAGCGACGCGCGGTGCAGGATCGAGCGCAGGCGGCCGTTGTCCTCGTAGCCGACGCGGCTCAGGACGAGCCCTTCGCGTGGCGTGAAGCCGACGTGCACCCGCCACCGTTGCCAGCGCAGCACGCGACCGTCGAGCGTAAAGCCAGGGCCGTCCGGTTGGGTGATCTCGAGCGCCGCGATGTCGTCGCGCAGCGGCCCCACCGACCCCGCGTCGAAGTTGCCGTCCTCGGCTGGAATCGGCACCACGCCGTGGTCGTCGACCCGCAGCACTTCGAGCGTGTTCAGGTCGACCAGCGCGATCACACCGTCCACCGGGTGAGCCCATTCACTGTCGCCCGGTTTGGGCTTGACGAACGCGACCGCCCGCGACAGCCGCTGTCCGGTCTCCTCGGCCGGGCCGAAGTGGCCGGCCGGCCAGGCATCCACCTGCACGGTGTCGAAGTCGGTCACACCGCGCAGCGCCATCGCGGCCTGGAACTCGGGATGCAGGCGAACCGCCTCCTCCGCCTCCATCAGCTCCGACACGACCGCCATCGGCTGGATGTCGTCGCGCAGCCGCCATGAGGCGGCCTGGGAGCGCTCCAGCGAGACGAGCGCCTCGACGGTGCGCCCATTGCCGCGGTCGAGGATCACCAGTTCCGCCTCGCGAGCGGGAGGCGCACCCCCCGCCTCCCAGTCCAGCACGGCTTGCTTGTGCGGCTCCGCCAGGGCGATCGTAATGAACCGGCAGTCGCTGCTGAGGGCCCCGAAACGCTCGTCATCTCGGGCTATCCGGGCGGCTGTGGTGACCTCGCCCGCGTCCAGCGGGTCGAGTGGGTGAGGTGTGCCACGGCGCTCTTGTGTTTCCCGCATAGGTTTCGTAGTATGGCGCCCCGTTCGCGGTCGCGAGCGGTGAACCGCGGGAGGGCGATCGCTGTGAACGGACGTAGGCGCACGGCATTTCTGGTGACGGCCGTGCTTGGCCTGGCGGCGTTGGCAGCGTCCTGTGGAGGATCCAGCGGGGGCGGCAGCAGCAGCGGGGGCGGCGGCGGCGCCAGCGAGTCGATCAGCGGCCAGTCGATCACGGTGATGGTGCCGTACGTGATGCCGCAGAAGCTGCTCGACGAGTTCACGGCGCAGACCGGCGTCAAGGTCAACTATGTCCGCACCGGCTGGGATGCGACCCACAACAAGCTGCTGGTCGCCAATGAGGCCAAGACCTACATCGCGGACGTGGCCGAGTTCGACTGGTCGTTCACCGGCCAATTCGCCGGCGCCGGCTGGGTGGAGCCGCTGGAGGGCCTGGTCGACCAGAAGACGCTGGACGACCTCAAGGCCACAGACGCCGCCTTCACCTCGGGCGGTAAGACCTATGCGGCCTGCTACTCGAACGACTTCCGCGTCTCGATGTACAACAAGAAGATGTTCGCCAAGGCCGGGATCACCCAGTTCCCGGCCACCTTCGACGAGATGGCTGGCGACGTCCAGAAGCTGAAGGACTCGGGCGTGCAGTACCCGCTGTCGGTGCCGATGGCCGCCACCGAGGGCGGCGTCACGCCGTGGTACCTGCTGACGCTGGCGATGGGAGGGCAGCTGTTCGACGACCAGAACAACCCCGTCTTCTCCGACCCCAGCTCGGCCGGCTACAAGGCGCTGCAGTGGGAGGTGGACGCGGTCAAGAACGGCTGGGTGTCGCCGGGCGCCGTCGGGCTGAACGACGACATCGCCCTCAACAAGTTCACCGGCGGCCAGAACGCGATCCTGCTGGCCACCGGCCCGGGCAACATGCCCCCAGCCAACGATCCCAGCCAGTCGAGCATCGCGGGCGACGCCCAGATCGCGCTGGTGCCGGGTGTGAGCGGGCCGGGCGGCTCGTTCGGCCTGCCCGAAGGCCTCTCGATCCCGGTCACGGCCAAGCACAAGGCCGCGGCCGCCGCCTTCATCGAGTGGTGGGAGCAGCCCAAGAACGCGATCGCGATCTACAACACGCAGGGCAGCCTGCCCTGCGGCACCTCCTCGCTGCAGCAGCTGGCCGCCAGCGGCCAGCTCCAGGGCGGCGACGTGATCGCGGCCGAGCTGCCGCACGTCGGCCCACTCTTCCCGGGCGGCGCGCCGATCTGGTACTCGCAGTTCAGCGCGGACGCACAGGCCTTGTTGAACTCCGCCGTGAAGGGCGACATCAGCGTGGCCGACGCCCTCAACCAGCTCTCTGAGAAGACGGCAGCGCGCAACCAGTAGTGCCCAAGGTGCGGCACCGGCGGGGCGGTGACCGGGCCGCCCGCGAGACCCAGATCCTCGGGTGGCTGTTCGTGATCCCGTCGCTGCTGGCGGTCGCGGCGCTGATCCTCTACCCGATGGCGCACGGCTTCAAGCAGAGCATCCGTTCGGGCGGCTTCCTGTTTGGTGAGAAGCCGGGCTACGTCGGCATGCGCAACTACGGCGACGTGATCCACGACCCGGTCTCGCGCCAGGCGATGGTGCACACCGTGTGGTACGTGCTGCTGGCCGTCTCGCTGGAGCTGGTGCTGGGCATCCTGGTGGCGGTCACCCTGCACCGCGTCTTCCGCGGCCGCGGCTTCGTGCTGGCCGTGCTGATCCTGCCCTGGGCGCTGCCCTCGGTCGTGAGCGGCGTGCTCTGGCAGCGCGTGTTCGATCCAGACAACGGCCTGCTCAATAGCGTGCTGCTCCACCTGCACGTCATAAGCCAGCCGCACGTCTGGATAGCCTCGGGCAGGGGGGCGATCTTCTACATCACGCTGGTGCACGTGTGGGGCGTGCTGCCGCTGGTCAGCCTGATCTTCCTGGCCGGGCTGCAGAGCATCCCCGACGAGGTGTACAGCGCCTCCGCAGTGGACGGCGCCGGCCCTGTGCGCCAGTTCACGCACATCACGCTGCCGCTGCTGCGGCCGTCGGTGGCGATCGCCCTGACCGTAGGCACGCTGCTTGCGATCAGCATCTTCGACGAGATCTACGTGCTGAACGGGACGGCACTCAACACCCGCTCGATCCTGATGCAGGTCTACAACACCACCTTCGTCCAGGCCGACTTCGCCCACGGCACTGCGTTGGCCTTCCTGCTGGCCGGAATCACGGCGGTGCTGGGCGTGCTCTACGCGCTGGCCCTGCGAAGGGCGACGGTATGACCCCGCTGGGCTGGCGGATCGTGCGGGTCGTGGCGATCCTGGCGATCGTTGTCTGGTCGCTGGGGCCGATCCTGATCGGCGTCTCCACCAGCCTCTCCACCCAACGCGAGGTGAACGCGGTGCCGACGACCTGGGTGCCCCACCATCCCGGCCTCCAGGCCTACCACGACCTGCTGGGGGGCACCTCGGGCCACCAAGGCGGCACCGTGACCGAGAAGGGTACGTTCAGCCGCTCGGTCTACAACAGTGCCATCCTCGCGGCGGTGAGCACCGTGTTCGTGCTGATCTTCGGGACGATGGCGGCCTACGCGGTGGGACGGCTGCGCTTCCGCTTCGGGGGCGCGGTGCTGGCGCTGCTGGTGGGCACGATGATCGTGCCCATCTTCGTGATCGTGGTGTCGCTGTTTGACGTGCTGGCCAACCCTCCGGTCGGGCCCAGCCTGATCGACACCAAGGTTGGGCTGGTGATGGTCTTCACCGCCACGCTCACGCCGCTGGCCACGTGGCTGCTCTACACGCAGGTGCGTGAGATGCCGCCCGAACCCGAGGAGGCCGCGCTGATCGACGGCTGCTCGCGCTGGAAGGCCTTCGTGCGGGTCGTGGTGCCGCAGATGAGCTCAGGGATCGCGGCCGTGGCGGCGATCACGATGCTCTCGGTGTGGGGCGAGTTCCTGATCCCGCTGCTGCTCACGCAGACGATGAACGCCAAGCCGGTGACGGTGCAGATCACCGAGTATGTGGGCAAGTACTCGACCAACTACCCGATCCTGGCGGCGGCCGGCGTGCTGGCGCTGATCCCACCCGCCCTGCTCGCGCTGGCCCTGAACAAGCGCATCACCGGCATGCTGGCAGGGTCATCGTGAGCGAGACCACCGGCACGATCAGCCTGGAGGGTGTCTCCAAGCGCTTCCCCGGCGGCGTTCTGGCCGTCAACGACCTCAGCCTCGAGGTCGAGCCCGGCGAGTTCCTGGTGCTGGTGGGACCGTCCGGCTGCGGCAAGACGACGGCGCTTCGCATGGTGGCCGGCCTGGAGCCCGTCACCAGCGGCCAGATCAGGATCAACGACCGGGTGGTGACGAGGCTGCCACCGCGCGATCGCGACATCGCGATGGTGTTCCAGAACTACGCGCTGTACGCGCACATGTCGGTGCGCAACAACATGGCCTTCGGCCTCAAGATGGCGCGCGTGCCGAAGCAGGAGATCCGCCGCAGGGTGGACGAGGCGGCGGACATGCTGGGCCTGTCCGACCTGCTCGACCGAAAGCCGCGGCAGCTCTCGGGCGGGCAACGCCAGCGGGTCGCGATGGGACGCGCGATCGTCCGCGAGCCGGCAGCGTTCCTGATGGACGAGCCGCTCTCTAACCTGGACGCAAAGCTGCGGGTGGAGATGCGCGGCGAGATCATCCGCGTGCAGCGACGGATCGCCGCGCCCGCGCTGTACGTCACCCACGATCAGACCGAGGCCATGACGATGGGCGATCGCGTGGCCATCCTCCGCGACGGCGTGTTGCAACAGCTGGGCACACCGGACGAGGTCTACGACGCGCCGGTGAACGTGTTCGTGGCCGGCTTCATCGGGTCGCCGGCGATGAACCTGATCCCGGCCGCGCTGTCGTCCGAGGGCGGCGACGTCTCGGTCAGCTTCGGCACCAGCAGGCTGACGGTGCCGCCGCTCCTGCTCGACCGGCGGCCGCGGCTGTCCGAGTTCGCCGGCCGGCCGGTCACGCTGGGCGTGCGCCCCGAGGACTTCGCACCGGCGGAGCGCGGAGATGGGCTGGCGAACGTGACCATCGACCGAGTCGAGTCGCTCGGCTCGGAGCTCGTCGTCTACCTTGACGCCGGCGTCGGCGAGCCGCTGACCGCGCGGCTCGAGCGTCGGGCGATGCTCGAGCCCGGGCAGCAGACGCAGCTCTCAGTCGACCTCAACCGGCTCTACTTCTTCGACGCGGAGAGTGGCGAGGCGATCTGATAAGCCCGGTGCCAGTCGATCGTGCCGGGCACCGGCCTTTCGGCCGTTGCCCGGCACGGTAGTGGGGGTGGTGTGTCAGCGCACCAGCACGCTGATGATCTGATGTGGGCGGTACGGCACGACGATCGCACCGTCCTCCACCGCCAGCGGCGGGCCGGCGTCCTCGAGCAGGTTGCAGGCCACAGCCTCGGTGAACGGCAGCCCGACTCGCAGCCGCGCCTCTCCCCGCGCGCCGTGCGCTTCGTACAGCCGTAGCACCAGCGCATCGGAGTCCTCGGCCAGCTTGACCGTGTCCAGCACCAGGTTCGGGTCGTCGATGTCGAACAGCGACCGCGGCTGGGCGGCACCGGACGCCCAGCGGATCGGCGTCTCGAAGCGCGCCGCCTCGGCCACCACCCCAGCTTCCCGCCATCCGCCCGCGTGCGGCATCACGGCGTACGCGAAGGTGTGGCTGCCCATGTCCGCCCGCGGATCCGGCACCTCCGGTGAGCGCAGCAGGCTGATCCGCATCTCGCCGCCATACGTCGAGTAGCCGTACTTGCAGTCGGTCAGGAGCGCGACCCCAAAGCCGTGCTCGGACAGATCGGCGAAGCGGTGCCCGGGCACCTCGTACCGGGCCAGATCATGGCTGGTCGAGTAGTGCGTTGGCCGCTCGGTGTGCCCGAACTGCATCTGGTAGGTGGCATTGGCCGACCGCACGGCGACCGGGAACAGCACCTTGAGCATCGTGTGCCGCTCCCGCCACTCGGCCTGGCAGTGGAACTCCAGCCGGCCCGAGGCCGCGTCCAGTCGCACGACTTGCCGGACCGAGCTTGCCCGGCCGACGCCGTGCTCGAACGTGACCTCCCCGCGCAGGCCCCCGGCCGTCGTCACGGAGCACGAGGTCGCCGGGGCGCAGTCGCTGACCGTCTCAAGGTGGAAAGGGTCGACGTCCCAGGCGTCGTACTCGGTGGGACGGTCGTCGTAGACCTGGAACCGGTTGCCGTCAGTGGCCATCGCCTCGCGACCGCTCGCCAGGTGAACCAGGGACAGCAGCCGGCCGCCGCGGTCGAGCTCGGCGCGCAGGATGCCGTTCTCGAGCACGATCCGCTCATCCAAGTCGGTCACGGTCACGGCATCCGGCGCCGGGGCGACCGCGCCGAAGCCGTACCCGGGCGCCTCAACCCACACCTCGCCCAGCTCCGGGTGCTCGGCGACCTCCGCGCGGGCGGGGCCGATGGTGTTCACCGCCGCCCACCCCTCGCCTTCGACCATGACCGCCAGTGCCTCGCGCGCCAGCGCCTCGGCGCCCTCGAGCACCGCGGCATG
Source organism: uncultured Actinomycetes bacterium (assembly GCA_963755675.1). GTDB lineage: Bacteria > Actinomycetota > Thermoleophilia > Gaiellales > JAICJC01 > JAICYJ01. The sequence goes on along the minus strand of CAVWLK010000059.1, from coordinate 63,797 downwards.
GTCGCGTGCGGTGTCCTCGTAGACAAGGCCGATGCTCGAGCCCGGCAGGATGTCGTGGAACTGATTCACCAGCAGCCGGCGCCAGAGCTCGTCCAGTCGCCGCTTCGGGTACTCGGCCGCACCCGACCGGGCAGCGACGGCGGACAGCAGCTCCGCATCGTGCAGCGCCCGCTCTCCCACGCGGTTGCCCAGCTTGGCCGCCGCCTGGGTGGTGTACGTGCCGCGGTGGTACTCGAAGTACAGCTCGCCGAGGATGGTGGGCAGCTCGCCGGCATCCGCCTGCAGCGCGTCGAAGAACTGATCGCTGGTCGAGAGCGTGGTCCGCGGCAGCCCCTGCAGGTCGCGAACCCGCAGCAGGCGCTCCAGCATCGCCGGCGTCGGCCCGCCGCCTCCGTCGCCCCAGCCGAACACGAGCAGGCTGCGGCGCGAGCGATCGTGGTCCTGGTAGTCGCGGGCGCTACGGCGAAGCTCGGCGACTTCGGCCGAGGCGTTGTAGGTGTCAGCCGGTGGGAAGTGGGCGAGCACCTCCGAGCCGTCGATGCCCTGCCACGTGAAGGTGTGGTGATCGGGACGGTTGAAGCGGTTCCATGAGAGCTTCTGGGTCAAGAAGCGGTCGATGCCCGCCCCGCGCATGATCTGCGGAAGTTGGCCGTTGTAGCCGAACACATCCGGATTCCAGAACTCGCGGCAACGGCGGCCGAACTCGGCTTCGAAGAAGCGTTGTCCATACAGAAACTGTCTCACGAGCGACTCGCCGCTAGGCAGGTTGCAGTCCGGCTCGACCCAGGTTCCACCGACCGGCACCCACTGGCCGGATTCGACCCGTTGCCTGATCCGCTCGTAAAGGTCGGGGTTTCGGCGACGGATCCAGTCGTACTGCTGGGCCTGCGAGCAGGCGAAGCGGAAGTCCGGGTAGCGCTCCATGTACGCCGTCTGCGAGCTGAACGATCGCACCGCCTTGCGGTAGCTCTCCTCGATCGGCCACAACCAGGCCGTGTCGATGTGGGCGTGACCGATCGCCGACAGCTCGTGCACGCTGGAGCCGTTGCGGCGGCCGAGCAGCTCGGCCAGAATCGCCTCGGCCTCGTCCCAGGTCGAGCGGTCGTCATCCACCCAGACGTTGCAGAAGCGATTCAGCTCGGCCAGCAGCTCGCCCGCCCAGGTCGGGTCGAGCCCGTTGCCCCAGTCGGCCTCGAGCGCGCGCAGCACGTCGAAGTCGTGATGCAGCTTCCACGCGCGGTCGTCGAAGCGTGCGATCTGACAGCGGTCGAGCACGACCGGCTCGAGGCTCTCGTACGGCCGCGGGAGCTGGCCGAACATGCCGTTGCAGGCCAGCTCTACGCGAAGCTCGAGCCGCTCACCGCCTCCGGCGGCGCCGAGCAGCAGCGCGTCGGGCCGCGCGCCGTCCGGGCTGGTGTTGAGGCCCTGGATGGAACGGCCGTCGATCCACAGCGTTGCCTCGCTGTGACTCACCCACAGCAGGTCGACGCGGGCACCCGCCCACTCCTTCGGCACCGTGGCCGAGACGCGGAACCAGTAGGTCGCCCACAGCGGGCCGAATCGCTCGCCCAACCGGCAGCCGCGATACTCGAGCGACTCGGCGTCCTCCGGCGCGATGCGATCGACCGGCCCGGCAACCTCGAGCACGTCAGGATCACGCGCATCGGAGTACACCAGCGACCGGATCCTGTCGCCCACCTGGGCGATGCGGTCACGCGTGTACTGGGGGTGGCGCTGCATCTCTAGGGCAGTACCACCGACCGCGTCAGGTTGCGTGGGTGGTCGGGGTCGAGCCCGCGGGCGACGGCCAGCGCCACCGCCAGCCTCTGCACGAGTACCAGCGTCGCCATCGCATCCCAGCCGGTGTCCAGCACGGTGGCGCCCGTCGCGGCAACGTCCTCCAGCACGTCGTCGCCGACGTCACCCACCGCGCACACGAGCGTCTCACTGTCGGCCAGCGCGATCGGGCCGTGCCGGTACTCGAGCGCCGGGTAGGCCTCAGCCCACGCCCGCGCCGCCTCGCGCAGCTTCAGCGCGCCCTCCTCGGCAACGCCCACCGTCCAGCCCCGACCGAGCAGGTGGATGCGGGTAAAGCGAGTCGGCTCGGCGGGCAACGCAGCTCCCAAAGCGACCTCGCAGTCGGCGATCACCGGGCCGAGGTCGTGGCCGAGGTGGGCGCGAAGCAAGGCCAGCGCGCTGGTCGCAAACCGCGTCTGGACGACCGACCGCTCGTCGGCGAACTCCATCACCACAGACCGGCCGGCCGCCTCAACGGCGGGGCTGGCGGCGACCGCGGTGATCACAGCGGTCGGCACGCCGTCCGCCGCCCGCAAGGCCCGCAGCACCTCCGTCGTTGTGCCCGAGCGAGAGATCGCCAACAGGCTGGGATAGGCTCGGCCGGCCGGCAGCTCGGACGCGGCGAAGGCGTCCGTCTCCCCCGCCGCCGCCTCCCGCAGCACGGCGTAGGCACGCGCGATGTGGTACGACGTGCCGCAGCCGATCACCATCAGACGCTCGCCCTGCGGCGGCAGCGCGGCGCCGCCGGCCAGCTCACCGGCGCGTCGCCACGTCTCCGGCTGGCTCGCGATCTCATGCTCGATGGCGCTCATGCTCTGCGCAGCCTAATCCCCCGCGCTGTGGTAGGAATGGCTACCCCGTGTTCACCACCGCAGAGACCCGTGCGCTCCAGCAGCTGACCACGCCATCCGGCCGCCTTGCCGTGGTCGCTGCCGACCAGCGCACGAGCCTGGCCAAGGTGCGACAGGCGGCCGGACTGCCGACCGATGAGGCGGCACTTCGCGACTTCAAGCATGACCTGGTCGAGGCGCTCGCGCCGCACGCGCCGGCCGTGCTGCTCGATCCCGAGATCGCGCTTCCGTCCGTGATCGAGGACGGCGCGCTGCCCGGCCACACAGGACTGCTGGTATCGCTCGAGCGAAGCGGCCCGCCGCTGGTGGGCGAGGCGCGGCCGGCCGAATTGCTGCCCGACTTCGGTGCCGCCGGCATCCGCGCGCTGGGAGGTACGGCCGCCAAGCTGCTCGTCCACCTGCGGGCAGACCGCGAGGGTCACAACGCCGCGATCGTGCGGGGCGCCGTCGAGGACTGCCGCCGCCACGACCTTCTGCTGATCGTCGAAGCGGTGGTGCACCGGCTGCCGGATGAGGACGACGCCGACTTCGCACGCGCCCGGCCGGGTCTGATCCACGAGGCGGCGCTGGTGCTGGAGCAGTGCGGCGTGGGCTACCTCAAGCTGGAGTACCCCGGCGACGAGCGGGCGTGCTCCGCCTTGACCGACGCGATCTCAGCTCCCTGGGCACTGCTTTCAGCCGGCGTCGACCACGAGACGTTCATGGGACAGCTTCGCAGCGCCCTGTCCGGCGGCGCGTCGGGCTTCATCGCAGGGCGCTCGATCTGGAAGGAGGCAGCGGTGCTGCCTCGCCCGGCGGCCCGCGAGTTTCTTGGCGGCGAGAGCAGGCGGCGGCTCGAGCAGCTGCTCGAACTGGTCGCCTGAGCATGGACGACCTGCTGGTCCTCGGTGACTGCAACCCCGACCTGGTGGTCAGCGGCGGCAGCCTGGAACCGGTGTTCGGGCAGGTCGAGCAGTTGGTCGACGAGGCTCGCCTGGTGATCGGCGGATCGGGCGCGATCACGGCCTGCGGCGCCGCCAAGCTGGGGGTGCAGACGGTGCTGGTGTCGCTGGTTGGGGACGACCACTTTGGACGCTTCATGCTCGCGGCGGTGGCCGAGAGCGGAGTCGACGTGTCCGGGTGCGTGACGGACGAAGAGCGCCCGACGGGTATCACCGTTGTGCTGTCGCGCGGTGACGACCGCGCGATCCTGACGGCGCCGGGCACGATCGCCGCGCTCTCGGGAGAGCAGGTCGATCTCGACCTGGTGCGGCGGGTGCGCCACCTGCACGTCAGCTCCTACTACCTGCAGACACAGCTGCAGCCGGCGTTGCCGGAGTTGATGGCGGCCGCGCAGGCCGCCGGCGCAAGCACCTCGCTCGACACGAACTGGGATCCGTCCGAGCGGTGGGACGCGGGGCTCTCGACCCTGCTGCCGATCGCCGGCCACCTGTTCTGTAACGAGCAGGAGGCGGATGCCCTCGGCGGCGCTGACAACATCATCCGCTCCGGCACCTCGGTGGTGATCAAGCGGGGCGCGCGGGGAGCCACGCTGATCAGCAGGGGAGGGACGGTGGAGTCACCCACGCCCGCCGTCGAAGCGGTGGATGCAACCGGCGCCGGGGACAGCTTCGACGCCGGCTTCATCGCCGGCCTGCTGGCGGGCCGATCGGCGGAGGAGTGCCTACGCCTGGCCTGCGCATGCGGCGCGCTGTCGACCCGGGCGCTCGGCGGTACCGCCGCCCAGCCGACGCTGGACGAGGCGGACGGCTGCTGGTGATCGTCTGCGTCGCGGCCAACCCATCGGTCGACCGCCTGTTCGAGGTCGACCGGCTGCACCCGGGCGGCATCCACCGCCCCGAGGGATTCCTGGCGCTGCCAGGCGGCAAAGGGCTGAACGTCGCCCGCGCCGTAGCCTGCCTGGGCGAGCGGGTGCACGCGGTCGCGCTTGTCGGCGGCAACGCCGGCCGCTTCATCGCCGAAGGGCTGGAGTCCGAAGGCATCGCCGCCAGCTTCGCCTGGTGCGAGGGCGAGACGCGCTCGTCGCTTTCGGCACTCGACCGCGCCTCCGGCACGCTGACCGAGTTCTACGAACAGCGCGAGCCCGTCTCGCCAGAGGAGTGGTCGGCGTTTGAGCAGGCTGTGTCAGACGCGCTCGCCGGAGCCTCGTGGCTGACGCTCTCGGGCTCGCTGCCTCCCGGGGCGCCGGCTGACGGCTACGCCCGGCTGATCGGCCTCGCTCACGGAGCCGGCACCCGAGTCGCACTCGACTCGCGCGGCGAGCCGCTGGCTCACGGCCTTGAGGCGGGCCCGGAGCTGGTCAAGGTCAACCTTGCCGAGGCCGCCGAGACGCTGGCACGGCCGATCTCCGGCGACGACGCGTTATCCGCAGCGGCAGCGCTGGCCGCGATCTCGCCAGCGCCGCCGCAGCTGGTGGTCGTGACACGGGGGGCAGAGGGCGCGGTGGCGATCGATTCGGCCGGCGCCCCGTGGCGAGGCCGGAGCGACGGCGGCGGGCCGTTCTCGGTCGGCAGCGGCGACGCCTTCCTTGCCGGACTGGTGGTGGCGCTGGAACGGAGCGCACCTCAGCCACTGGCGCTGGCGCTTGGCGCAGGAGCGGCCAATGCCGAGCAGCGCGGCGCCGGGCGGCTCGACCGCGGGCGGGCCGAGCAGCTCGCGGCCGGCGCTGAGATCGAGCCGGCCTGACGGCAAGGCTGGCGGTCGGCTCCCCGGAGGTCCACCCCCGGGGAGCCGACCGCGCTGACATCCGTCAGTCGACGCGCTGTGAGGCGGTCGAGCGCTCGGGGTCGTCGACCTCCTGATCGTCCATGTCGGGATCGATGCGGCGCGCCTCGGCGGCATGCTGCTCCGCTGCCTCACGCTCCTGCTGGGCCCGGTCGGCCTGGGCCTCGGCTTCGATCCGCTGCCGCTCGGCGCGCACCGACTGCTCCTGAGCGGTGAGTTCCGCCTCGCGGGCGCTGCGCTCACGCTCGCCGGCCTCGTCACGATGCGCGGCAGCGGCGTCGCGCCGCAACTCCAACTCGCGCTCGTTGCGGCGCCTGTTGGCCATCACCGCGACGATCAGCGCGATGATGACGATGATGACGGCAATGATGATGACTGTGGTCATGCTGGCCTCCTTGATCGAGTTCCACTTCGCTGACTACCCACAGCGCGCAGATCTCAACCAGGCCCGGTGTTGAACTCAGCGTCGGCGACGGCGCGGTGCGCCGGGAAACAGCAGCGTCGGCGGCTTGATCGGCTCCCGTGCGCTTTCCGCCGCGTCGACCACCTCCGGCTGGCGGTCGACCTCGGCCGATGCCTCCGCGCGTTCACGGGCGATCCGGGCCAGCAGATCGACCACCGAGCCCTCGTCAACGTCGTTCCTTGTCATCACGTCCTCCTCGCAATCCGTGAACTCAGAATCGGACACGAATGTGTGGGTTGTGTGACCGGCGCGTTCGGATAGTTGGAGGCTCCTATGCTTCATGCGTGTCCGTCGACCGACCCGCCCCCCGCCCCCCGGTGCCGCCGTTCACCGAGGAGACCGCCCGCCAGAAGGTCCAGGCGGCCGAGGACGCCTGGAACACCTGCGATCCTGAACGCGTCGCCCAGGCGTACACGGTCGACTCGACGTGGCGAAACCGAGACGAGTTCTTCGAGGGTCGCGAGGCGATCGTCGACTTCCTCCGCCGGAAGTGGGCGAAGGAACTCTCGTACCGCCTCAAGAAGGAGCTGTGGTGCTACACCGACAACCGCATCTCGGTGCGATTCGAGTACGAGAGCCACGACCCTCAGGGACAGTGGTGGCGCAGCCACGGCAACGAGCACTGGGAGTTCGACGAGCTCGGATACATGCGCCGGCGCGACGCCAGCATCAACGACTACCCGATCGCGCAGTCTGAACGGCGCATCCACGTCGACCGCGACTCCGCCTCCTGATCGGAGCGTTCCTTGACTAGGAAAGAGCCAGCGTGGTCGAGCCCGTGTACACGTCGTACGGATCGAGCACGATCCGGTAGCTGCCGGTCACCGGCGCGGTGAACGTGAACGTCGCGTTGCCGAACAGGTAGGTCGGCGAAACGACGGAGGAGCCATCCGGGTTCAGCACCGACAGGCGCATGATCGACACGGTGGTGTTGGTGAGGCGCAGCGTGAGCGCCTGCCCGGCGGTTGCGTCGAACGTGATCAGGCCGCCCTCGCCCGGCACCGGCATGTTGACCGTGAGCGGCGGGCCGCCCGCGGTGATGCTGCCGGTGACGTCGGGCGGCACGTCGTTGATCTTGATCGAAGCGGTACCGGTGGCCGCGTCGAGCGGATCGACCGTGAGCGTGTAGGTGCCCGTTGCCGGAAGCGTGAACACGTCCACAAACGTATTCCCGCCGGCCACGATCGACTTCACCGTCGAACCGTCCGGAGCCAGCAGCACGAACTTGGCCGAGAGCGACATTGTGAACTGGAGGCTGATGCGCTGCGCAGCGGTGCCCGGGAACGTGACCGAGCCGTTCTGGCCCGGAGACGTGATTGCGAGCGAGGCCGGCGTGCCGCCCGCAGTGGTGGCGGCTGTCACGTCCGGCGGGACGTCGTACAGCCTCACGCTCATCGAGACGGTGCCGTCGCCGGAGGGATCGATCGCGAGGGAGTAGCCACCGCTGATCGGGAGGGTGCGCACATCCATGAATCCGCCACCGGAGCTGACGTAGAACGTGGTCAGGATCGCCCCGCCCGGCTGGCGCAGGTCGAACTTGGTGGTCGGCAGAGCCGACCCGGTGACCTGGATGCTGACGCGCTGGCCGGCGACGCCGCTGAACGTGAGCGACGCATTCTGGCCGGGCACGGTGGTGGCGATGTTGACGGCCGGACCGCCGACGGTGGCAGTGGCGGTGACGTCCGTGGGCACGTCGTACAGCTGAAGCGTGATCGTGCCGACGGCCGGGCCAGACCGGATCGGCCACGATCGTATAGGTGCCGGCGACTGGCAGCGTGACCGCGCCCGAGAGGCCGCCGGTGGTGCCGACCGATCCATTGGCGAGAGTTGTGCCGTCAGGGCGCACCAACGTCAGCGACCCCGACGTGATGCCGGTTGCGGCCTCGGTCAGGCTGATCTGGCGGCCGGCGGTGCCCTGGAACTGAGCCACCACGTTCTGACCCGGTACCGAGGTGGTCGCAGAGAGCGCGGGGCCGCCGATCGTCAGCGCCAGCGATGGATCGGGCGGCACGTTGTACAGGGTCAGCGTGGCCGAGCCCGTACGCACGTCCTGCGGGTCGGCGACGATGGTGTACGTGCCGGTCTGGGGCAGCGTGCGCGCGTCCACAAAGGCGGTTCCGCCGCCGGTGTAGACCGGGCCGGACAGCACCGTCCCGTCCGGGCTCAGGATCGAGGTCTTGAGGAACGTGATCGCACTCGTCACCGACAGGCTGACGCGCGCGCCGGCGACGCCACTGAACGTGGCCCGCGCATTCTGCCCCGGCGCCGTTACGGTCACGGTGACGTCCGGGCCGCCTGCGGTGATGGGCGAGCTGACGTCGGCCGGCACGTCGTAGAGCGTCAGCGTGACCGAGCCGGTACGGCCATCGCCCGGGTCGGCCAGGATCGTGTAGGTGCCGTCCAGCGGCAGCCGCACGGTGTCGATCCACCCTGAGCTCGACCCGGTGATCAGGGGGCCTGCCAGCGTCGTTCCGTCAGGCTCAGGATCGAGGTCTTGAGCAGCGATATCGGGCTCGAGGTGGCCAGCGCGACGCGGCTGCCGGCGATGCCGGTGAAGGTGGCTACGGCATTCTGGCCGGGTACGGTGGTGGTCAGCGTGACCGCGGCGCCCCCGGGCGCGATCGCCGCAGAGGCGTCGGGAGGCACATCGAACAGCTGCATCGTCATGCTGCCGCCGGTGGTGGTCGAGGGATCGACGACGATCTGGTAGGTGCCGGTCTGGGTGAAGGCAAAGGTGTCGATGAAGGCACCCGAAGGGCCGACGTACGCCGTCCCCAGCACGGAGCCGTCGGGAGCGCGCACAGTCACGGTGCTGCTGGGGATGGTGGCCGAGATCAGCTGCAGGCTCGCGTGATGGCCGGCCACCCCGTCGAACACCGCGACGGCGTTCTCGCCGGCCGCCGACGTGACCGTTATCGGAGCGCCGCCGGCGATGATCGTGGGCGGCACGGTGCCCGCAACGGTCGCCGAATCCGATCCTCCGGCGGCCGACGCAGTCGCTGAGATCGTCACGGCGCCAGGCCCGGAGGGAGTGTATGAGCCGGTGAACAGTCCGTCGCCGCGTGCCGTCAGCGTGATCGGCTGGCCGTTCGCGGACGCGGTCACGGTCACACCGGCCGCGCTCCCGCAGACGCCGGCCAGGAGGCGCACCGCCAGCGGGCGCCCCTGCACGGCGGCGAAGCCACTGCCGGGCGCATCGATCGCGAGCTGCGTCGCGTTCTTGCAGGTGAGCGCGGCGCCGGCGTCCAGGCGGCCACCGCTGCTCGTCTGGCCGGCGAGCCCGGCCGGGTGCGCAACGGTGCGCAGCAGCAGCGCCTTGATCGCAGATGCCCCGGCGCCGGGGTGCGCGGCCAACGCCAGCGCAACGGTGCCGGTCACGTGCGGCGTCGCCATCGAGGTGCCGCTCTCAGACCTGTACGAGTTGCCGGGCCATGTGGAGTAGATGCTCTGACCAGGAGCGGCCAGGTCGACGGTGCTGCGGCCGTGATTCGAGAAGTAGGCAAGTTGGTCGTTCTGGTCGCTGGCCGCAACCGAGATCACGTTGGGCAGGTCGAATCCGGACGGGTACTGCGGGGTGCCGTCGTTGTCGCTGCTGTCGTTGCCGGCGGCGGCGATGAAGAGCGAGCCGTGGGCATCCGCCTCGCTGATCGCATCGGCCAGTGCCTGCGAGTACTCGTCCCCGCCCCAGGAGTTGTTGCTGACCTGGGCGCCCATCATGGTCGCATAGTGCAGCGCCCGAACCGCGTCGGCCGCGTCGCCGGTGCCGTCGGCGCCTATGAACTTGAGCGGCATCAGCCGCACGTTCCAGGCGACACCGGCCACGCCGATGCCGTTGTTGCCGACGGCGCCGATCGTGCCCGCCACGTGCGTGCCGTGGCCGTTGTCGTCGAACGGGTTGTTGTCGTTGTTGACGAAGTCCCAGCCCTCGCCAGTCGTCGACGTAGCCGTTGTGGTCGTTGTCGATGCCGTCGTTGCGACATCCCGCGCAGTTCTCGCCCGGGTTGATCCAGATGTTCGGAGCGAGATCCGGATGGCTGGTGTCGATGCCGGTGTCGATCACGGCCACCGTGACGGCGCTGCTGCCGGTGGTCACCCCCCACGCCTTCAGCGCGCCGATGTCGGCTCCGCGCGTGCCGAACGAGTAGTCGACCAGCTGACCGGTGTTGTTCAGACCCCACTGCTTGCGGAACAGCGAGTCATTGGGGGCCGCAGCGGCGTCGATCGAGAAAGTCGCATTGGGCTCCGCGTAGCGCACGTGGGAGTCGCCGCGAAGCAGGCCGAGCGCGCGGCCCTCGACCTGGGGCCGCACCGAGACGAGCATCAGCGAAGGGGAGCCAAGCGTTCGGATGGCATCTGCGCCGGCCCGGCCAAGCGCGGCTGCGCGGCCGGCCTTCTGAACTCCTCCCCTGAAGCTCACGATCAGCTGCCCTGGTACCGACGACGGCCGCGACGCGAGCGGCGACGTTACGGCGGCATGGCGCTGCCCGGCGGCGGAGGCCGCCCCGGTGCTCGACAGTGCGAGCAGCATGGTGAGTGCGACAAGTGTGCGGCCAAGACCCCGGGCCATACTCAGACGCTACAGCATTGTACACAACGTGACAATAGCTGTTTGGAGTTGATCGCCTACGGTCTGGTACCTACTGCGAAGGGTGCAGATCCAGCCGCGTGAGGGCGGCGAACCCAGCGACGCGTCCGATCACCCACAGCCGATCGTTGTTCGCCGGAATCAGCTGGATCGGGTGGGGCACGCCGACCGGTCCACCGGTCAGGGCATTGGTCGACGGATCGAGCTCCTGAATGCCGATCCCGGGGATGGCAAGCCAGACCGCTCGATCGCTGATGGCCACGGCGGTCGCCGCAGCGGGCAGGGGAATCACGAGCTGCACGGCGCCGGAGTCGGCGTCGAACCTCACCGCCACCGGCTGAGAGCCGCGCCGGCCGATTCCCCAGAGCGCGTCTGCTCCGATCGCAATCGCACGAAGATCGACGTCGCCGACGGTGACCGCCGCCCCCGGCCGTCCCGTCGCCGTATCGACCGGAATCAGCGCACCATCGCCGAGCAGCCACAACCGCTGCTGGTCGCCGGCCATGCCCGAGACCGCCTGGCTGGGCTGAACGGTGATCGCCCCCGACGCGAGATCGATGCGGGCCAGCCCGGACGTCAGCATCTGCCACTCTGCTCCGGCCGCGGCCGTCAGTCCGCAGCAGACGGGCGCCGCGGGCAGCGCCAGCGCTCGCAGAGGCCGACCGGTGCCGCGATCGCGTTCGACCAGCGCCGACTGCGTGAGCACCTCGAGGGTGCGCCCACTGACCGTCAGCCCCTGGGCGGGCAGCCGCGTCTGGAAGGCATAGGCGACGTCGCCCGTGTCAGCCGCCAACCGGTTCAGGTTGCCCCTCTCGGTCTGGTACCAGAGCCCGCCGTCGTGCGCGGGAGTCACGGCCAGGCCGGGACGGGATCTGACCCTGGCCGTGAGGCCGACCGACGGCGCAAACGCGGGTGGCCTGTGGCTCGTGATCGGAGCGGCGTGGCCGGCCGGGGCGCCTCGGCCGGCGCCGGAGCCGCGGGTGAGGACAACGATGGCCATCGCGGCGACCAGCAGCAATCCGGCGCCGACCGCGATCGGCTGCCATCGCCGGACGCTGCGCCGTGAGGGTTCGACGGGCTGCGCAGCCTCGCTGTCCAGCGAGACGCGAAGGCCGTACTCGACCTGCGGTGGCGGTGGCGAAGCCGGCGCCGCGTCCGGTCCGGTCAGGGAGGCGCGCAGGCCGTACTCCTGATGCGGCGCCGACACCACGTCTGCGGTCTGGTGCGATGCGCCCGCCGGGTCGTCGTGCTGGGAGCGGGGATGGCCGCACACGGCGCAGAAGCTCGCGCCGGCGCCGCCCGCAAACTGGGTGCACGAGCAGGTCGAGCATCGGCTGTCCGCCGTCGAACCGCTTCGCACGCTTCCGCCGACCTCGCTGTCCATCGCCCTCCTCGACGCCGCCAACCAGCGTACACATCGGGTCGGTCGAGACTCCCGGTGGCGGAGACGGGGTCCGCCACCGGGAGCGTTGTCGGCGTCAGCTCACGTGCCTGATCTTGCCCAGCAAGCCGTGCGCCTCATCATGGATGCCGGCGCTGAACAGGAGCTCGTTCGGGCCGGCGGTGACGCCGTTCCCGAAGCGAAGGCCCCACAGCCCATTGATGGCCAGCGGCCGGCCGTCGGGACGGTGCAACGTGCCCAGAGCCTGGCCCGTGGCGAGGTCATAGGCGTTGATGCGTCCGTCACCGAAGTTGCCGACCAGCAGCGCGCCACCGAAGCGGCCAAAGCCGGCCGGCGCCCGCACCAGGCCCCACGGCGCATCCAGGTTGCCACGGCGCACGAGCCGCGATACCAGCGCGCCGTCACGGCTGAACACGTCCACGAAGCCCAGTCCCGGGCCGTGCAGCTCGTCAGTGCCGCTCAGCTCGCGCTTGGCATAGCTGACGACGATCCAGCGGCCGATCGCCTGGATCCCGAATGGCGCGAACCTCGGGGGCAGCATGGCGTCCTCGAACATGCCCGGTGTCGCCACGCGGTGGAAGTGCGAGTCGACCACCACCACGCGACCATGTGCGAAGTCGGTCGCAAACAGCGCCGGGTGATGGTCGAAGAACGAGAGCGCGAGCCCCTTGAACACGGCCCCCGGCACCGTCAGCTTGGTGCGGGCGGTCGTCTGCACAGGGTTGGTCAGCGTCCAGGCGGTGATCGTCCCGGCCTCGGAGTCGAAGATGAACTTCGACGGAAGGCGTGTGTCCCCCACCCTCAGCTTGAATCCGTTGGTCGGGTTGAACACCTGCCCGGTGGGAGCACCGCCGGGCACGGACACGGTCAGCGGCACCTGTGCGACCGGGCTGCCCTGCACCGATCCGGCGTACAGCGTGGCGACGCCGGTGCCGTTGTCGGCCACCCACAGCGGCGTCGTCGGTCCTGCCGCCAGCCCCCAGGGATTGACCAGATTCGGGTCAGTCAGCTGCGCCCTGCCCGGGATATCGCTGACCAGGTTTATCTGGCGGAAGCCATGGTGGATGACGGCGCCGCTGGCCGATCCACCGGTTGCGATCATCGCCACCAGCCCCAGCAGTGCCACCGCCACGAGGCCTCGCGAACGGTTTCGAGCCGACATGCCACGTCGTCTCATGTTCCCCCTCCTTCGATCTGCGCATCGGTGAGCGCGATTGACGGGGGGTGGATACGGCGCTGCGGTGTGAACGGTTTCCGAAATCGTGATCGCCGTCACGTCGTAGCCGGCTGACCGTCCGCGACACCAGCACCTCGCCAGCCCTCGCGACGCAAGACCGTTACACAATTGCTGTTTGACCGCGTGCCGAAGCGCACCTACCGTGGAAACCATGTTCCGCGCCATCCCCCGCTCGGCGATATCGGCTGTTCTGCTCGTCCTCACCGCTCTGACTTCCGGCAGCGCGGCCGCCGCCGGCCCATTGCTGCCGGCCACCACCTCGCCGACGCTGGCGCAGCTGGTCGGGCAGCGGATGCTGGTCTCCTTCCATGGCACCACACCCGACAACGCACTGCTGGCGCGGATCAAGGCCGGCCAGGTGGGCGGCGTGATCCTGTTCGGCTCGAACATCACGGGCGCGACGCAGCTCGCCCATCTCACCGCAAAGCTGCAGGCCGCCGCCAGCGCGGGTGGCCGGCCGCCGCTCCTGATCGCGACCGACCAGGAGGGCGGGCTGGTGCGCCGGCTGTTCTGGGCGCCGCCGGTGGCGTCCGCCGAGCAGCTCGGCACCACCAGCACCGCCAACGTTCAAAACGTGGGCCGAAACACCGGCCTTGCGCTTGCCGCTGCCGGTGTCAACCTCGATCTCGCACCGGTTGCCGACATACCGCGCACACCGTCCAACTTCATCCAGGCCCAGCACCGAGCCTTCGCCACCAACCGTTACACCGTCGGCAACGACGCGACCGCGTTCGCGCTCGGGCTCGAGCAGGGCGGTGCGCTGCCGGCGCTGAAACACTTCCCCGGCCTCGGCCGCGCGGGCGCCGTGTCCACCGACGACGGGCTCGTTGAGATCACGGCCACGACCAGCCAGATCTCGTACGACCTGCTTCCCTACAAGGTCGCACTGAATCGCTCGGTGCGTCCGGTGATCATGCTTTCCACCGCCGTGTACCCGGCCTACTCGCACAAGGCCGCGGCGTGGTCGCACGCCATCGCGGTCACGCTGCTGCGCGGCGATCTCGGCTTCCACGGCGTCACCGTCACCGACTCGCTCACCTCCGCCGCGGCCGTGCGCGGCACCACGCCAATGGTGCTGGCCGTCCGCAGCGCCACCGTCGGCGTCGACCTGCTGCTGGTGACCGGCTCGGAGGCGACCTCGCAGGCTGCGTTCAACGCCGTGCTCGATCAGGCCCGCTCCGGGGCGATCCCGCTGCCCAGCCTGAAGGCGTCGTACTCCCGCATTTTGACGCTCAAGACGCGGATCTGAACCCCACATGGCTTGACGCGATGGCCGCCGGCCATCTATCGTCGCCGCGATGCCACGAACCGTGATCTGTGTCTCGCGGGCGTTCGGCGCCGCCGGCGAGGAGGTGGGCCAGATCGCCGCCGACCGGCTGGGCTATCGCTGCCTGGACGGTGAGATCCTGGCCCGCGCGGCCGAGAAGGGGCAGCTGGACACGGCCACGGTGGCCGACGCCGAGCAGCGCCGATCGCTCGCCCGCCGCCTGCTGGACGCGATGGGCGAGAACGTCGCCGTGGCGCCCGAGGCGTACGCCTACATGCCGGCCGCCGAGATCGTGATCGGTTCCCGGGCGGAAACGGTGCGGGGTCTGATCCGCGATGCGATCGAGGAGGCCGCCGCAAAGGGCGAGGCTGTGATCGTGGCCCACGCCGCCTCACATGCGCTGGCCGGCCGCGACGGCGTGCTTCGGGTGCTGGTGACCGGCTCGCCCGCCGAGCGCGCGGCACGGCTGGCACGGGAGACGGAGGCCGACATGGACGCATCCCGGCGTCAGGTGTCCGATGCCGACCGCGCTCGCGCGAGCTACCTCTCGACCTTCTACGACGTCGGCCAGGAGCTGCCCACGCACTACGACGTCGTGGTCAACACCGACGCGCTGACCCCCGAGCAGGCGGCCGAGATCGTCGTCTGTGCTGCCGGGGCGTAGAGAGATCTAGCGGCGCGGCGAGCGGCGGATCGGCTCCGGCAGCGCATCGCCATGGGCGTCGATCAGCTCGTCCACCAGCGCGTGGATCGCCTCGGGAGACAACGTCGCGGCAGCGTTGGGATCAAGCAGGGCGGCGTGATAGACGTGCTCGCGGCTGCCGTCGACCGCCGCTCGCACCGTCAGTTCGCACACGTTCAGGAACGTCCTGTTGAGCGCCGCAAGCTGCGCGGGGAGCGCTCCCACGGCGGTTGGCTGGACGCCGTTTCGGTCGACCAGACACGGCACCTCGACGCAGCTTCCCTGCGGCAGGTTCGAGATCAGGCCGTCGTTGCGGACGTTGCCGTAGATGACACGCGGCTCGCCGGTTGCGATCGAGTGCACGATCAGCGCCGCGTACTCGAGGCTGCGCTCGATCTCGAACGGCTGGCCGGCGGCGAGCTTGGCACGCATCTCCTCGTACAGCTCCAGGTTCTCCTCGCTGCGCCGAACGTACTCGTCGACCGGTACTCGGAAACGTTCGATCATCTCGTCGCTGTGCAGGAAGTACGGCAGGTACTCGGCCGAGTGCTCGCTCGACTCGGTCGGAAAGCGGCCGAACCGGCGGTACATCTCGACCCGCACGCGGCGGCGCAGCTCCGGATCGCGTTCGATCGCGGCGTCGAGCTGCGGGTACAGGCTCTCGCCGTCGCGTTCGAAACGCAGGATCCAGGCCTGGTGATTGACGCCGGCACCCAGATACGTGACCTCCTCGTAGGGCACCCCCACCAGCTCCGCCAGCTCTCGGGTGGTGTTCTGCACCGAGTGGCAGAGACCGACAACGCGCTCGATCGTCGACCCCTCGTACATCGCCCAGCACAGCGTTGCCATCGGGTTGGTGTAGTTGAGCAGCCATGCGTCCGGGCACAGCTCGGCCATGTCGGCGCCGATGCCGAGCATCACCGGGATCGTGCGCAGCGCCCTGAAGATCCCTCCCACGCCGAGCGTGTCGCCGATCGTCTGGCGCAGCCCGTGGCGGTTGGGGATGTCGAAGTCGAGCAGCGTGGCGGCGTGGCCGCCGACCTGGATCATGTTGATGACATGGTCACAGCCATCCACTGCCGCCCGCCGGTCGAGGTGGGCCTCGATCGTCGCGCCCGCACCGATCGCCCCGTTCGTCCACCGTGCCATTGCCTCCGCCGCATCCAGTCGCTCGCGGTCGATGTCGTGCAGGGCGATGGTGGCACCGGCCAGCTCCGGGAAGCTGAGCAGGTCGCCGAGCAGGTCCTTGGTAAACTCGACGCTGCCGGCTCCGATGAAGGCGATGCGGGTCATGAACTGCGCTCCTTGCAGGATGATCTCACGGCCGCTCCACCCGCTCGCCGCTTTCGGCATCGAACAGGTGCAGGTCGCCGGCCGCCACGGCCAGGTCGAGGCGCTCTCCCGGCGAGACGCGTGCCGAGCCGGGCAGTCGGGCGATGACCGTCGTACCGGCCGCCTGGCCGTGGACGAACACGTCGCTTCCCAGCGGCTCGACCACCTCGGCCGCGAGTGGCAGAGGCAGACCGTCGGCGATCTCGGCCCGCGGCCGCAGCGACTCCGGCCTCACTCCCACGACCAGCTCGGCCGGCCGCCCCAGTGCCGGCCCGGGCAGAATATTCATCGCCGGACTGCCGACGAAGCTGGCCACGAACAGGTTGCGCGGGCGGCTGTAGACCTCTTCCGGCCGCCCCACCTGCTGCAGCCGTCCGCGGTCGAGCACGGCGATCCGCTCGCCCAGCGTCATCGCCTCGACCTGGTCGTGGGTGACGAAGATCATGGTCGTACCCAGGCGCGTATGGAGCAGTTTCAGCTCCGCGCGAAGCTCGGCCCGGAGCTTTGCGTCCAGGTTGGAGAGCGGCTCGTCCAGCAGGAACACGATCGGCTCACGCGACAGAGCCCTGCCCATCGCCACCCGTTGCCGCTGGCCGCCTGAGAGCTGCGCCGGCTTTCGGTCGAGCAGCTCGGTCAGCCCGAGCATGTCGCTCACCTCGGCCACGCGGCTCTTGATCTGCTGCCTTGGCAGCCGCCGCCGTTCCAGCGGAAAGGCCAGGTTCTTCCGCACCGTCATGTGCGGATACAGCGCGTAGTTTTGGAACACCATCGCCACGTCGCGAGCGGCCGGCGAGATGCCCGCCACGTCGCGGTCGCCGATCACGATCCGGCCCTCGGTCGGGTCGTCCAGCCCGGCCACCATTCGAAGCGCCGTCGATTTGCCGCAGCCGGACGGGCCGACCAGCACCATCAGCTCGCCGTCGGCCACCTCGAGGTGCAGCGCGTCGACCGCCACCGCTCCGTTGGGGAAGCGCTTGGTCACGTCGTCGAAGAGCACGTTGGCCATGTGGCTGGCCTCAGCCCTTCACGCCACTCGACGCCAGCGACTCGCACGAACCACCGCTGGGCCACAACGAAGACGATCAACATCGGCGCCAGCGCCGTCACGTTGCCGGCCATCAGCTGCGGCCAGTTGGTCTGGTGGGCGCCCTGGAACGAGGCCAGACCAAGCTGCACAGTGCTCTGGTCGGTCGAGGTGATCACGATCAGCGGCCACAGAAGTCGTTCCACGTCCACAGGAAGGTGACGATGGCCAGTGTCGCCAGCGCCGGCATCGACAGCGGCAGCACGACCCGGAACAGCACGCCCAGCCGCGAGCAGCCGTCGATGCGCGCCGCCTCCTCGAGCTCGATCGGCAGCGTGCGGAAGAACTGGCGCAGCAAGAAGATGCCGAACGGGGTCACAAGGTTGGGCAGGATCAGCGCCCCCAGGCTGTTGACCAGGCCGAGATCGCTGGACGATCAGGAAGGTCGGGATCATCACCACCTGGAACGGCACCATCAACGTCGCCAGCAGCACGACGAACAGCACGTCGCGTCCGAAGAACCGCAGCCGCGCGAAGGCGTAGCCGGCCAGGCTGCAGAACACCAGGTTGCCGACAACAGAGGCCCCGGTGACGATGAAGCTGTTCAGGAAGAAGCGCCCGAACGGCGCCGAGTTCAGCGCGTCAGGGTAGTTGCGCCAGTGGATCCCGCTCGGGATCAGGTGGGGTGGGAAGTGGCGCGTCTCGGGCAGGGTCTGTATCGACGTGATCAGCATCCAGACCAACGGCAGCAGCATCACCAGCGAGATCGGCAGCAGGGCCAGGTGGCGGGGACTGAAGGGCAGCCGCAGGACCTGCCTCATGACGCCTTCCATCTCACGAGCTGTAGTGCACGCTCCGCCGGCCGATCCAGAGCTGGACCAGCGAGAACACGAGCGTGACCAGGAACAACACGTAGGCGATCGCCGCTGCGTAGCCGGCGTGGAAGAAGGCGAAGGCCTGGTCGTAGATGTAGTAGACGAGCACGGTGGTCGATCTCAGCGGGCCTCCTCGCGTGGTGACGTAGATCTCGTCGAACACCTGCAGCGCGTTGATCGTCGACCACACGATCAGAAACAGCGTTGCCGGAGAAAGCAACGGCAGCGTGACCCGCCGGAAAGTCGCCCAGCGGCCTGCACCGTCAAGCTCGGCGGCCTCGATCAGTTCGGTGGGGACGCCCTGAAGCGCGGCCAGGAAGATGATTACGTCGAACCCGAGCCATCCCCACACGGTCATGGCGACGATCGAGTACATCGCCTGATCGGGATCCTGGAAGAAGCCGTATGGCCCCATCCCCACCTTGCCCAGCAGGTAGTTGGCCATGCCGTACGTCGGTTCGAGCAGCCAGTTGAAGATGATGCCGGTCGCCACCGTCGAGGTCGCAACCGGTACGAACACCGCGGTGCGGTAGAAGCGCGAGAACCTGATGCGGGCGTGCAGCAGCATCGCCACGGCAAGCGCTCCACCGACCGAGATCGGCACGAACAGCAGCGTGTAGACCATCGTGCGCCTGACCGAGTCCTGGAACACAGGATCGTTGCGCAGCGCCCGGTAGTTGTCGAGACCGACCCAGGTTGGAGTCGTCAGCAGGTCGTTGTGCTGGAACGACAGCAGCAGCGACCAGCCGATCGGAAGCACGCCGAAGACTCCGATCAGGATTGCCGCCGGCATCACGAACAGCCAGCCGGCGACGTGGTCAGAACGCAGGAGCCGGCGGATCACGGCCCCTGAGCGAGAATCTGATCGACCTGCGCCGCGGCCTGGTCGAGCGCCTCCTTGGGATCGGCCTTGCCCAGCAGGATCGCCTGGATTGCCTGGCCCATCGCTTGCGACAGCTCGTCGTAGCTCGCCGTCACGGGCCGCGCCTTGACCGCGTTCTTCTCGTTGTCGACGAACGCTGCGACCCCCGGGTACTTGGTCACGTATGTCTGATACTCGGGCATCGAGGCTTGCGAGGCGCGAATCGGCAGGTCGCCGGTCGAGAGAGACCATTGCATCGCCTGCTGCTGCGAGGTGAACCACTTCAGGAACGTCCAGGCCGCCTGGCGGCGGTCATCGCCGTTGTCGGCCAACACCCACTCGTCCGGGCCGGAGATCGTCTGGTGGTTCTGGTCGCCGGGAAGTATCTGTACGCCGTAGTTCACGTCCGGGAACCCGGACAGGTCCCACGGGCCCGTGTACAGCATCGCGATCTTGCCGGAGTTGAACAGGTTCGCGTAGTTGCCGTTGCCGCTGTCCAGGTAGACGGAGTGATCGACGGTCGCCATCTGCTGGAGCAGCGTTGCGGCGCTCACACCGGCGTCCGAGTTGAACGCGGCATGTGTCCCATCCGGGGTGAGGACGTCGCCGCCGGCCTGCCACAGCAGCGCATCGAAGCGCCACACCGTGTCCTCGCTGGCGTCGTTCACGTACGCCCACCCGAACTGCTTGGCTGACGGGTCGGTCAGCTTGCGGGCGGCATTCCGGAAATCGTCCCACGTCCAGTCAGCGGTGGGATACGCAAGACCGGCCTGGTCGAACAGCTTCTTGTTGTAGACCAGAGCCAGGTTGTCGACCAGCGCGGGCATGCCCACGATCTTGTCGCCGACCTGAACGGCCTGGCGCTCGGCGGGCCAGAAATCGTTCCAGTTCACCGAGGGGTCGGCCTTGATCAACGGGGCAAGATCGACCACCTTGGGGGCCTGCGCGAGCTTGGCAGCCCACGTGCCGTACAGGTAGGTGATGTCCGGGTATCGACCCGCCGCGGATCGCGGTCAGCACGTGCTGCAGGGCGTAGTCGGCGTTGCCGTAGAACTGCTGAGTCACGTGGATGTTTGGATGGCTGGCGTTGAAGCGAGCGACGGTGGCCTTCATCGCCTTGCCCTCGACGTCCTCGTAGCCGTGCCAGATGGTGATGTTGACCACTCCCGAGCTGGACGATCCTGAGCTGCCGCCGCAGCCGGCGGCGGTGAAGGCCGTCAGGACGAGGAGAGCGAAAAGGAGTGACCGTTTCATGGCGGAACCACCGATCGGTATCTGAGGGCAGCGCACGGACCGTCGCGCGGGCACAGCCGAACCAGGGTCTGCTCGATTGCGCCCATGTGGGGCGACTTTATGCCGCAATCGATCAGAAATCAATGCGCATTCGTGCACGTTGGCGTAAGCTGGGGCACGAATGCGCCAGCCAGACCGCCTCGGCAGGATTCTCGAGCAGCTCTCGACCAGCGGCTCGGTGGCGGTTGCCGATCTCTCCGGCGAGCTGGGCGTCTCGTCGGCGACGGTTCGCCGCGACCTGGCGCTGCTCGAGGAGCAGCGTCTGCTTGCGCGCGCCCACGGAGGTGCGGTTGCACTGGGCGTGCTGTACGAGCTGCCGCTCCGCTATCGCGGCACAAGGTTCCACGAAGAGAAGGGCCGGATCGCTCAGGCCGCGATCGAGCGTGTGCCGGAGGGCGTCGCGGTGGGAATGACCGGCGGCACGACGACGACGGAGGTGGCGCGGCGGCTGTCCGATCGAAGCCGGCTGACGGTCGTCACCAACTCGCTCAACATCGCGTCCGAGCTGGCGGTGCGGCCGAACTTGAAGCTGGTCGTCACCGGCGGCGTTGCCCGCGCAGAATCGTATGAGCTGGTGGGGCCGTTCGCGGAATCGGCGCTGGACGCGCTCAACCTGGACGTCGCGATCATCGGCGTTGACGGGATCTCGGTCGATGCCGGGCTGACGACGCATCACGAGGTCGAGGCGCACACCAACCGTGCGATGACGCTTCGCGCGCACACGGTGATCGTGGTTGCCGACAGCTCCAAGGTCGGCCAGGTCGCGTTCGCCCGCATCTGCGGCTTGGAGCGTGTCGACGAGCTGATCTCCGATGACGCCGCGGATCCTGACGCCGTGGCCGCGATCCGAGACGCGGGCGTCGACGTGACGCTCGTCTGACCCGGGGTCAGACCCCGTCACGAGGGTGTTGCGCAATCGGCACACCACCTACACCCTTCGAGGCCGCGAAACCGCTTGAAATGGCGCTCGATCGCCACGCGCGGGAGGGGTCAGACCCCCCGCGCTCGCAGCGCGATCGACACGGATCCGACACGGCTCGCGACAGCGGCGTTAGGGTGCCGACATGGGCATCGCGCACTGGGACGAGGTCGAGCGGCACCGCCGCGCGAAGGGCGAGATGGATGCCGAGTGGCAGTCGCTGGGCGACGCGGCCGGTGCGACCGAGGTCGGCGTCAACCGCGTGCGCGTCGCGCCGGGCAGGCTGCCGACGCCGCCCCACTCGCATGGCGCGTCCGAGGAGCTCTACTACGTGCTCGGCGGGTCGGGCCTTGCCTGGCAGGACGAGCAGGTGCACGAGGTGCGCCCCGGCGACTGCGTGATCCAGCGGGCGGACTCGATGGAGCACACGTTCGTCGCGGGCGACGACGGCCTCGACTACCTGGTGTTCGGCACGCGGCATCCGACCGAGATCGGCTGGCTGCCTCGGTCGCGGGCGACTCCGGTCTGGCTGGCCGTGGGCCGAGGGCCGCGACGACGATCCCTGGGACGTCGAGGCGCAGGCTCCGCCGCTGGCGGTGGGCGAGCCGCTCGCCCGACCGCCGAACATCCTGAACGTCGACGAGGTGCAGTCGAGGCCACGGCGCCCGGTCGTGCACACAGCGCCGCTGGCGACCCGCGAGCGCAGCGCTCCTGTCGGGCCTGCACTGGGAGCGGCTGGGGAGCCGGGCGCGGCCCGGTCGCCGCCGCACTGCCACTCCGAGGAGGAGGAGCTGTTCGTCATCCTCGACGGGATGGCGACGCTCGAGCTGTGGCCCTCGCCGGTCGCCGAGACGCGCGGCGTCGCCCGCGAGGACATCGAGATCCGTCCCGGCCACGTCATCGCGCGGCCGCCGGGATCGCGACGTCGCCCACGCCTTCCGTGGCGGCCCGGGCGGGGTCACGATGCTGATCTACGGCACCCGCAAGCCGAACGACATGGCCTGGTACCCTCGCTCGAGCAAGATCTTCTGGCGCGGTCTGGGCGTGATCGGCCGGATCGAGGCGCTCGACTACATGGACGGCGAGCCGAGGGAGTAGCGATGTGGGTCTTGTTCAGCGTTCCCTGCCCCACCCCCGACGGACGCTCCGCGCTCGACCTCTACCGAGAAGCGGGTGCGCCTGATCGAGCGCCGAGATGTCCGCCGATGCCGCCGAGCGCGGCTGCACGTTCCACCGCGCTTGGTACACCGCAGACGGATCGGCGTTCTACGCCGTCGCCCACTGGCCCTCGCGGGAGGCCGCCGGTGCGTTCTTCGAGCGCTGGTCGATCGAGGACGAACCGGGCGAGGTCGCCATCGAGCTGCTCGGTGACGTCGGCTTGGTGCCGCTCGGCTAGCCGCACCTCACGAACCGTGACCAAGTCGACTCTTGCCGGGCTGATCGCTACGCTGATCGCCGCCGGCTGCTCGTCCGCTCACGACCGGGCGCAGGACTCCAGCTCGGCGCCGGCGCCGTCGCCTCAGACCCTGCCCGGCACCACCACGCCCCCGCCCTCGGCTCCGACCAGCGCGCCCAGCCCCACAGCCTCCGAAGCCGTCGAAACCTCGGGTCGTCCAGCAGCCGATCCCGCTCACGCCCACGCGCCTCGCCGAGACCGCCGCCTACGCCCTCCGCCACTACGGCGTGTCGACGACGAGGCTGCGCCCAAAGCTGATCGTGCTCCACTTCACCGCATCAGGCGCCGGCTCGGAGCCGGGCGTCCACGCGCTGTTCGCGTCCGACGTGCCCAACGGCGGAGAGCTCCCTGGAGTCTGCGCCCACTTCGTCGTCGACCAGGACGGCACCATCTACCAGCAGGCACCGCTGACGGTGATCTGCCGCCACGCGATCGGCGTCAACGACCGCGCGATCGGCATCGAGATGGTGCAGCTTTCGGGCCCATCGTCACATTGGGCTGACCAGCAGATCCTGCATAGACGCGCCCAGATCAGCAGCGTGATTCGGCTGGTGCGCTGGCTTCAGGCCCGCTACGGCATCGCCACGAAGGACGTGATCGGCCATGCGATGGTCAACGACTCGCCGTTCTTCCACGACCTCGAAGGCTGGCGCAACGACCACACCGACTGGCAGGCCGCGGATGTGCGAGCGCTGAGGAAACGGCTCTAGAGTCGCCCGTCAGCCGGCGGCGCGGTCGCGCCTTCGCCCGGTCGAGCGTCGCTCCAGCCAGCCTGCGAACGCGACCAACCGTCCGCCGGCGGGTACACGCACCGGCTCCGGAGCCGGTACCGGATGCAAGTGGCGCTCTCGCCGGGGAGCCGGCCGCGGATGCGACTGTCGCTGCACCTGGACGCCGCCGAGCGCCGCCAGGATGTCCACTCGCTCCATCTGCCCGTGCTCGAGCAGCGTCTCGGCGAGCGTGTCGAGCTTCGCGCGGGCATCGGAGAGCAGGGAGAGTGCGTCGCCGTAGGCGTCGGCCACCAGTCGCTCCACCTCCTCGTCGATCACGTGCCGCGTCTCGTCGGACAGGTGGTGCTGACCCTCATGCGAGATAAGCTGGCCGACCCGCTCAGAGAAGCCGAGCTCCAGCACCGCCCGGCGTGCGAGCAGGTTCGCCTGCTGCAGATCGTTGGCGGCGCCTGACGAGATCTCTCCGATCAGCAGCTTCTCGGCGGCTCGTCCGGCCAGGATGCAGATCATCCGCTCGTGGAAGTAGCGGCGCGAGTGAAGCGCGCGGTCGGTCTGGCCGTAGACGGCGAGCCCGGCGGCGCGTCCGCGCGGCCGGATCGTGACCCGCTGAGCCTTGTCCTGCGTCTCCAGCAGCTCCGCGGACAGCACGTGTCCCGCCTCGTGCCAGGCCACCAGCCGCCGCTCCTCCGGGCGCAACACCTGGGCCGCCCGCTCCGGCCCGGCCAACACGCGCAGGTGTCCCTCGCGCAGATCCGAGTCGGAGATCTGCTCGTTCCCGGCGCGGGCGGCGATGATCGCGGCCTGGTTCAGCATGTCGGCCAGCTGCGCGCCCGAGCTGCCGGCGGTGTAGGCGGCCAGCGAGTCGAGATCGACCTCGTCGGCCAGCGGCTTGGATTTCGAGTAGAGCTCCAAGATTGCGCGCCGGCCGGCCTCGTCCGGCGTCTCCACCTGGATCTGCATGCCGAACCGCCCCGGGCGAAGCAGCGCCGGATCGAGCATGTCGAGCCGGTTGGTGGCCGCGACGCAGATCACGCCCTTGCGGCCGGTGAACCCGTCGAGCTCGACCAACAGCGCGTTCAGCGTGTTCTCCGATTCCTGGTTGCTCGACCCTGGACCGCTCGCGCGGCGCCGCCCGATGGCATCGATCTCGTCGATGAAGACGACCGCGCCGGTCTCACACTGCCGTGCCTTGTTGAACAACTCCCGCACCCGCTTGGGGCCGGTGCCGACGTAGAGCTCCACGAAGTCCGAGCCGGAGGTGGCGAAGAACGGCAGTCCGGCCTCTCCCGCCAGCGCCTTGGCCAGCAGCGTCTTGCCCGTGCCCGGCGGGCCGCAGAGCAGGATGCCGGACGGCATCGTCGCTCCCACGCGCTCGAACCGCTCCGGGCTGAGCAGGAAGTCGAGCGTGTCTCGAAGCTCCTCGACCGCCTCGTCGCAGCCCGCCACGTCCGTGAACTTGACGGCCGACAGTTCGACCTTCTTTGCGGTGGCCGCGACCTGCGATGCCCGCGCCCGGCGCTGCCTGCGGCCCACAACGATCATCGTCACCACGAAGCCCAAGAGCAGGCTGCCGAGGATGGCCAAGGGCACGAACCCGGAGCCACCGGTTCTGTTGGCCGCCGCCTGGTAGGTCACGTCCACGCCGTCGGCGGACAGCGTGTCCGCCAGCTGGGACGACTCATGCCCGGTCGCGACCGTCCGCTGGTTTCCGTCGGTCAGCGTCACCACAGCCTGGGCATTGACCTCGTCCAGCTGCACCGACTTCACGTCGCCGTTCGCAGCCAGCCGCAGCAGCTGCGAATACGGCATCTGCGGCAGCGACGAGGCGACCGCGGTCTGCGCCCGCTCGCCGAAAGGACTGCTCTCCGCAGCGACCGCAGACGCCGGCGCCAGGAACGGTACGGCGATCGCGAGCAGCGTGATGAGGTGCAGTCGTTTCATGGGCGAAGTAAATGGTGTACTCATTCATCGGCGGCCCGGTTCAAAACTGCATACCAACCGGTCGGCGGTAGGCTGTCGGTGATGTCAAGCGACGCCGACGATCCCGCCACCCAGGCACGCCGCCTCGCCGCGGAGTCACTGGCCAAGGGCGACGCCATCGGCTGGTTCGATCGGCTCTATATCGATGCCGAGCAGGGCCTGACCGACGTACCGTGGGATCGCGGCGAGGCCAACCCCATCCTGATCGAGTGGTTCGCCCTGGACGGTCGCCGCGGGGACGGCGCGGCGACCGCACTGGTGATCGGCAGCGGCCTGGGAGACGACGCCGAGCTGGTTGCGTCGCGAGGGTTCCGCACCACAGCGTTCGACATCTCACCGACGGCGGTGCGCGGGGCACGGGCGCGATACCGCGGCTCGCCCGTCGACTACCACGTCGCGGACCTGCTCGATCCGCCGCCGGCGTGGAACGGCGCATTCGACCTGGTGATCGAGAGCATGACCGTGCAGGCGCTGCCGCGATCTTTGCGAACGCAGGCGATCGCGGGCGTGCGGGGCTTCGTCGCCGCAGGCGGTACGCTGCTCGTGATCGGCTTCGCGCGAACCGACGACGGCGCCGACGACACGGGCCCGCCGTGGCCGCTGACTCGCCAGGAGGTCGACGCCTTCGCCTCGGAGCGGTTGCGCCTGGGAGAGATCGACCTGGTGCCGCGCGAGGACGGCACCGAGTTCTGGCGCGCGCGGTTCGACTCGTCGGATGGTTGATTCCATACCCAGCTTGGATGCAGGGCGGAGAACAGGGCGCGTTGGGCGGCGGGAGCGCTCGCAGCGCAGGCTGGGCAAGCCCTGGGCAAGAGCGATCGTGACGCCCAGCGTGTCCTGGGCCTGATCCTGCGCCGCGTGGGGTATGGAATCAACTAGGGCATGACGCCCAGCGAGTCGAGCAGCTCGCGAGCGGCGGCCAGGGCACGCACGTAACCCTTTGCCTCGCTGAGATGAGCGGCGGTGCGCGCGGACGCCGCGGCGGACGCCGGATCGCCCGAAACGGCGAGCGCGCGAGCCAGCGTCAGGTGGGCCGCCGCCACGAGCACCGCCCAGTCTCCGGTGCCGGCGACGGCCACCGACTCCCGCGCAGTGAGCACCGCGTCCTCCACCCGGCCCTCGGCCAGGTGCACCTCAGACAGCGTACGCAGCGCCCGGGTGCGGGCGTCGAATCTCGCGCGGAGCGCGGTTCCGTTCAGCAACGCGGATGCCAGCTGGGCCGCGTCGGCGTGCCGTCCCAGCCTGGCGTCGGCGAGGCTGAGCCAGCTTCGGAAGCTCGCCGCATCGGAATAGGCGCCACGCAGGTCGAGTTGCTCGATGATCGGTGGAAGCGCGGACCGGGCCTGTTCGAACCGGCCGTCCCTCATGAGCATCCGGACATGGTTGCCGCGCATGCGCGCTGTCCGCGTGCGACCCAGGTCGCGCTCGATCTCCCATGCCGTATCGGACAGCGTCCAGGCTCGGTCGGAGTCACCGGCCAGCAGCGCGAGCATGGCCTTGCCCTGCACCAGCTCCGACCTGACCGTTGGCCTTCCTCCCAGATCGTCCAACAGGCGGTCGAGCAGCGCCTCGGCCTCGGACACCGGCATCGGCGACTCTGGCAGGGCGAACACCAGGATCCCGAGCGCCCAGACGATGTCCTCGTCAGCGGGGAGAAGGACCTCCATGGCTCTCATCGTCGACGCCACCGCGTCGGCGCTTCGCCCCAACGTGAACTCGGCCTCGGCACGTGTGCAGAGCGCGGTGGCCACAGCGCGGGGATCGTCGAGCGACTCCAGCTCGCGAAGAGCGGCATCCGTCTCAGCGATCCAATCGAGCTCAGACAGCGCCTCCGGGGAGTCCTCAGGCACTGCGCCCAGTCGCACGATCCGTGCCCGCAGCTCGAGTGCGCGCAGGCCCAGCCGTGACGCGAGCTCGATACTTGCCGCCAGCAGCCGCGCCTCCTCCTCATTGGTGATCAGATTCCAGCTCGCCGCCGCCAGGTCGACCATCGCCTGCGCGCGCCGAGGGTCGCTCTCCGGGAGCAGCTCGAGTGCATGCAGTAGGAGCATGCGCGCCCTCCGCGGATCGCCCAGGTTGTCCGCTCGCCGACCGGCGGCGGCCAGCCTCGCTCCCGCCTGCTCGCCGAGCTCCACCGTCTCCGCGTCCTCCTGGCCGAGCTCGGCCCGAAGCGCGTGCGCCCGCTCGAGGTGGTTGCCCACGGTGGCATCGTCGGCGCCGTTCGCGTCCAGCCACCGCGCCAGCTGTGTGTGCAGCTCGCCCCGTCGCAGCTTGGGGATCAGCCCGTAGGCGGCATCCTGGAGCAGCGCATGTGCGAACTGCTGGTGGCCGGCGGTGGCAGGCTCGACCAGCTCACGCTGCAAGAGATGATCCAGCTCGGCATCGATCGCCCGGCTCACGAGGGCCTCCACGGCAGCGACCGGAAACACCCTGCCGGCGACCGCGGCGACGCCCACCACCTCGCGCTCGGGCTCCGGCAGTGCCTCCAGCCGCGCACTCAGAAGCACCTGAATCGAGCGAGGCAGACGGTCGGCGTGGTCGTGGTCGCCGATCAGCGCCGCCAGGTGCTCGGCAAACAGCGGGTTCCCCTCGGCGGTGTCGATGATGCTGGCTGCTTGCTCCGGCGCCAGGTTCGGATCGGCATGGGCCAGCAGAAGCCGCGTCTGATCGTCGTCGAGCCGCTCCAGCGAGATGGTGGCCGCGTTCGCGCCCGCGCCCCAACCCGGCCTGCGCTCCGCGAACTCGGGCCGTGCGGTGCACACGACCAGCAGCGACCCGTGGCGGTTTCGGGCAATCAGCTGCTCGACCACATCCAGCAAGATGTCGTCCGCCCAGTGCACGTCTTCCAGCACGATCGCGACCGTCCGCTCGACCGCCATCGCGCCGACCAGCCGCGATACCGCCCAGGCGATGTCCGGCGCGCCGGCCTCGCCCCCGCGAGCCAGGCACGCCGCCACAGCCTCGGCGTCGGTGTCGCCGGGCATCAGATCGGCGACCGATGCTCCATCGGCGGCGAGCGCATCGCGAGCCACCTCGAGCAGCGGCTCCAGCGAGGACGAGCCGGTGACCGGGCGGCAGTTGCCGGTCAGCGTAGCGAGGCCGTCGGCAAGACGAGGAAGGTCGGACACCAGCCGCGACTTGCCGATCCCGGCCTGGCCGAGCACCATCACCAGGTGCGGCCGACCGCCCTGCAGCGTCCGCTCCAGCGCCCAGCGAAGCAGCTCGAGCTCCGAGCTGCGGCCGACGATCGGCAGGTCGAGCCGCCGGCGGTGACCGCCGGCGGCGGGGTCGACCTCCTCCAGCCGCCAGGCGACGAGAGGTTCGCGTTTCCCCTTGGCCGGGACAGGCGCGACCCGCTCGCCGCGAACCGCGTGGCTGACCAGCTCCCACGTGTCCTCGCCGACAAGCACCTCGTCGGGCCCAGCGGCCTGTTCCAAGCGGGCGGCCACGTTGACCGCGTCGCCGACCACCAGCGACTCCTTCTGGGTCGCATCGCGCGCGAGCACGTCCCCGGTGTTGACGCCGATGCGAGCCTGTAGCTCGCCCATCGAGCGCACCGCGTCGCGCATCTCGAGCGCGGCCCGCACCGCCCGCAGGGCATCGTCCTCGTGCACCGTGGGGATGCCGAACACCGCCACCAGAGCGTCGCCGATCACCTTTTCGACGGTGCCGCCGTGGCGTTCGACGGGCTCCCGCACGGCCGCGTAGAAGCGGGCCATCAGGCCGCGCAGAACCTCCGGGTCGAAACGCTCGCCCAGTTCGGTCGAGCCGACAACGTCACAGAACACCACGGTCACCGTCTTTCGCACCTCGCGAGCGGTCGCTGGATCTGCGGCCAGCGGCGCGCCGCACGAGTTGCAGAAACGCGCATCGGCGGGGTTCTCGCGGCCGCAGTGGGAGCATGTGACCATCGCGGTCAGTTTACGGGGCGGAAACCGGCAAGGCGATAGGATGGATCGGTGGAGATTCCCGGACAGGCCGACGCCGTGGTTGTCGGCGGTGGCGCCATGGGAACCAGCATCGCGTTCCACCTCGCCGAGGCGGGAATGCGCGACGTGCTGTTGATCGAGCGTGACTCGCTGGCCTCGGGCTCGACCAGCCGCGCCGCCGGCGGCGTGCGGGCGCAGTTCTCGGACGAGCTCAACATCGCGATCGCGCTTCGCAGCCTGCGGGCGTTCGACGAGTTCCCCGGGCGGCCCGGCGTCGAGATCGACCTGCACAAGGTCGGCTACCTGTTCCTGCTCGACCGCGAGCAGGACGTGGCCGTGTTCGAGCACAGCGTCGCCCTCCAGAACGAGCACGGCGTGCCCAGCCGGATGGTGGATCGCGAAGAGGCGAAGCAGCTCTCGCCGCTGATCGGCGTGGACGGCGTGCTCGCGGCCAGCTTCTGTCCAATCGACGGCCACGCCAGCCCCGAGTCGGTGGTGCAGGGCTATGCCGCGGGCGCCCGCGCGAACGGCGCCACGGTCGTGACCGGCTGCGCACTGACCGGGATCGACGTCCACGGCGGCGAGATCCGCGGCGTGGAGACCAGCGCCGGCCGGGTCGAGACGACCACGGTCGTGTGCTGCGCCGGGGTGTGGTCGCCGGCCGTGGGCGACATGGTCGGGCTGCCGCTGCCCGTCGTCCCCTACCTGCGGGAGGTCGGCTTCACCGGACCGATGCCCGGCGCAGGACGGCCGCCGCTGACGATCGATTTCTCGACCAGCTTCTACTTCCACGGAGAGGGGCAGGGCCTGCTGTTCGGGATGGCGGATCCGGCGCAGCCGCCCGGCCTCGACGCGCCTCGCGATCCCGACTGGCTGGAGAAGGTTGTCACCGTGGCCGAGCGCCGCGCGCCGGCGCTGTGTGACGCCGGCATCGCCGGCGGCTGGACGGGCTTCTACGAGGCGACCCCTGACCACAACGCCCTGATCGGAGAGTGGGACGGAGTGTCTCGGTTTCTGTACGCGACCGGCTTCTCGGGTCACGGCTTCCTGCAGGCACCCGCCGTGGGTGAGATCGTCCGCGACCTGGTGCTGGGGCGAGAACCGTTCGTGGACGTCGCGCCTTTGGGGGTCGAGCGGTTCACGAGCGGTCGCATCCGGCCGGAGCACAACGTCATATGACCGATGGCTCGGACGTGAGCCGGCAGCCTGAGAGGGCGAACGGCTCGGGTTAGGCTACCTGGGTGGGCAGGTTCAGATGGGCACCGGTCGTCACCTCCCTCCTCGCATGCGTGGGGATGATGGTTGGCGCGTGCCAAGGCTCGTCCCAGGCGACGGCCCCGCAGACGGCTGGCTCCCAGCCGGAGCAGGTCGTGAGCCACGCGCGGCTGCTGATCACGCCTCGCGACGGCGCTCGGCGGATCAAGCCGAGCACCAAGATCGCGGTGCGCGCCGTCGATGCCACCCTGACTGCGGTCAGCGTGCGCGGCGGCGGCGAAGCGCTGGCCGATCAGCCGCCCGCCGGCGGCACCGAGTGGCAGAGCCGAGGGCTGCTGCACACGTCCACCCGCTACACGGTTGTGGCGACGGGGTTCGATGCGACGGGCAAGACGATCACAGCGACCACCCGGTTCCACACCTTGACGCCCAGGCAGACCGTGCGGGCGACCATCTTCGAGGGCCTTCACCAGACCTACGGCGTCGGCATGCCGATCATGCTCACGTTCAGCAGCCCGGTGGTCAACAAGCGCGCCGTCGAGCGGGCGATCGAGCTGCGAAGCTCAAACCCTGTGGTGGGCTCGTGGTACTGGGACGGCGACAGCACGCTCGACTTCCGCCCCCGCAACTACTGGCCCGCGAACACCACCGTGCACTTCGTCGGCAACCTGGACGGCGTCGAGACGGCACCCGGCATCTATGCCGTGCACACGCTGAGGCAGACGTTCCGGATCGGCCGCTCGCTGATCGCGGTCGCCAGCACGACCGACCACCGCGTGCGGATCTACCTGAACCGGAAGCTGTTCGGCAACTGGCCGATGAGCTCCGGCAAGCCCGGCGACGACACGCCGAACGGCACCTACCTCTCGATCGAGAAGCACAACCCGGAGGAGATGAAAGGCCCTGGGTACGACATCTCGGTGCCGTGGTCGGTCAGATTCACGTGGTCGGGCGACTACCTGCACGACGCCTTCTGGTCGGTCGGCCAGCAGGGCTTCGAGAACGTCAGCCACGGCTGCATCAACCTCTCGCCGGCCAACGCCGAGACCTACTACAAGCTCTCGGTGCCCGGTGATCCGGTGACCGTGACGGACAGTCCCCGCGGGGGCACGTGGGGCAACGGATGGACGGTCTGGTTCCTGGGCTGGAAGCAGCTGCTGGCCGGAAGCGCGCTGCACCGGGCGGTGCGCGTTGGCCCCAACGGCAGCACCTTCGTGCCGCCCGGAAACCTGCACGGCCACACCAAGCCGGCGCCGCTGGGAGCACCGTCACCGGGCAACTCACAGCCCGCCTGATCGGGACACTGGCGCACTCGCCCACAAGACGCTACACTCGCCGCTCGCACGTGAGTGGGAGGGACGGAGACCGATGAACGCGACCATCACCGCCGAGCGGCGCGCGTCAGAGCGCGATCGCCAGTACACGCCGCATGAGCACGAGGAACTGCGCGCCGTCGTCACCAGGTGGCGAGACAGGAAACGGCAGCCCGAACAGGTCGTTCCAGCGGTTGTTCGCGCGCGAACGGCTCCGGGGGGCGCAGCGGGCTAGCCACCCCCACCGGCACCGGTCAGCCGACCGTGTGCACCGGCACCTCGTAGAACTCCACCGACGTGCGACGCTCGCCGGAGCCGGGGTTCATGGCATTCAGCGCCTCATCGCCGCGGCGCATCGCCTCCTCGCTCTCGAACAGCGTCACGCCGATCCCCTTGCCGGTCTCACGGTTGATCAGCATCAGCATCTTGGCACCCTCCAGGCCCGGCGGCGTGGCGCCGGCGACCTCGTCGCGGACCATGCTGATCGCGTCGTCGATCCGTGCCGGATCGCTCTCGAACGTTGCAAGACGTGCGTACATGACTCCTCCTCTACGCTGGGACAGACCGTGCGAGACGGAATGTACCCGCGGCGAGCACCGTCAACTCACGGGACACGGTCCAGAGCACCTTGGCTCGAGCAGGTTTCTGAGTCAGTGTGCCCAGAACGCCTTCGGGAGCGCCTCGACGTCCGACGCGGCGGACTCGAAGTACTCCGCGACGAATAACAGCCGAGTCGCGGCCAGATCACCGCTATCGGCCATTTCGCGAATCGCGGCGGCCTGCCGCCGCGCCCGATGCACGACCACACCGCTGAATTCTTGCCGGTCTGCGTCGTAGCCGTAGGAGTCAAGCAGGAGATGAAGACGGCGGGATCGGTCCTCGAAGTCGTGGAAACCCAGCGGCTCAACTGCGCTTCGCGGGCAGAGCGGCACCCACCACAGGGCCGAGAGCGCCAGATCGAACTCTCGCGACGACGGCGCCGCAATGTCCCAGTCGCAGAAACCGACCAACTGGTCGCCGTCCATCACGGCGTTGTACGGCGCCGCATCCTGGTGACCCACGATCGAGCCCGGTTGAGTCGTTCCACCGATGAACCACGTCTCGTCCGCCGGCGGCACGAAGCTCGCCGTCGCGTCGTGGAGCCGCCGCAGCCACCGGCCGACCTGGATCAGGGTTGTGTCACTCCATACCCATGCCGGCCACGGTTCTCGATCGCCGACCGTGTCGCCGGGCAGGTAGGTGAGCATCTCGCGGCCCTGATCGTCGAAGCCGAGCGCCCGCGGAGCATCGTCGAAGCCGACATCCTCCAGGTGCCGTAACAATGCATGCACCGTGGACGTCCAGGGCGCGGCCGGCTTGTGGACGACGTCACCGATCAACACGGCGCCCGTGGTGAAACCGCCCGGCAGGCTCGCATCGGTCATGCTCGTTGTGTACAGGATTTTGACCGGATGCTCGGCCGTTAGCCCGGAAGCACCGACAAGGTGCGCGGCAACGTCGAGAGCACCTCGATCCGCTCCGGCCCCATCAGAAGCGACTCCATGTAGCTGGCCGTGAACCCCGCCTCGCGGTCGAACAGGACGTTCTCGTAGTTGGTGAGATAGCCGGGTTGCCACGTGAACTGCTCGAAGGCGTCGTTGGCGAGGTAGGTGTGGCCGACCCAGTTGGGCGGCATCGCGATGCCCAGCGCGTAGCCGCCGACCCACCACACCTTCTCCGGCGGGAAGCGGCTGTGCACGTACTCCTCGGCCACCTGCTGGGCGACGTCGAGCGGGTCGCCGGGGCGCACCGTCGCCTGCACCGCCTCGACGCTGCGCGCGGTCACGGCCAGGATCTCGCGCGCCTCACGGTGGTCGCGACCGATCGCGAAGGTGCGGCAGACGTCGGCGTGGTAGCGGTTGTAGACGCCGCACGCATCGACGTACATCACATCGCCGTCCGCCACCGGCCGTCTCGACGGCGGCGAGTGCGTCCGGCACCACACATCCGGCCCAGCCGAGACCATGGTTCGGATGGCGGCTTCCTCGCCGCCCTGGCCGGCCATCACCGAGTTGATATGGGCGGCGATCTCGAGCTCGGTCCGGCCCGGTCGCACGTATTCAGCAAGCGATCCGATCGCGGTGTCGACGATGTGGGCGGCGCGTCGCACGCACTCGAGCTCGGCGGCTGACTTGACCAGCCGCACGCGATCCACGATCCAGTCGCCGGCGACCACCTCCGCGCCACCGTCGGCGAGGCCGTCGGCCAGCCGATCGACCACCGGCGCCCCCGGCGACTGTGTCCAGCGCTCGATTCCGATCGTGGCCGACGCCCAACCGCGGACACGGAGGGCCGCCAGGATCTCGTCGATCGCGGTGGCGTAGCTGTAGAACACGGCCTCGTCGTAGTGGGCAACGCGCTCCACCAGCGTCTCGTGACGCTCGTAGTCGACAAACACCAGCCGCTCATCGTCGCGCGCCACGATCACCCCCACCGGAGCTCGCGGCGGGTACCAGATCGACTCGAATCCGGTCAGGTAGTAGAGGTTGGCTGGGCTGAGAACGATCAGCACCTCGACGGAGCGACGCGTCATCTCGTCCCGCACCCGGCGAGCGCGGTCGCGGTACTCGTCGGTCGAGAAGGGGCGCTGGTCGCCGTCGGGAGGTGTAGCCACGGGCGGAGTCTTGCCCAGGACGATCGCTGGGGTCAAGCCATCGTGGCGGCTCGGGAGGGGTCAGACCCCCTGCGGGGTGGACCCCGGTCGAACTCGCGAGCGTTGTGGGGTCTTATCCCGAACGGGGTCTGACCCCTCCCCGCCGGAGCGGGGGTACGCTCCGTCTGGGACCGTCGAGTTCGGTTCCGAAACGACGTATAGAGGGGTGGGTCACTCATGGCTACGAGCACGATTGAGCTGTTCATCGCAGCGTTCGGCACCGAGCACGGTGCCGGTGTTGCGCTGAAGGACTTCCAGGCGGCCGAGCGTGACGGCTCGATCGATCTGATCGACGCCGCGGTGATCGTTCATACGGCTGACGGGAAGGTCAAATTCGAGGAGACGGCTGATCCCAGCGGCAAGAAGTGGGCGAAGCGGGGCGCCATCGCCGGCGGCGTGGTCGGTCTGATCTTTCCGCCGAGCATTATCGCGTCGGCCGCCGTGGCCGGCGGCGCCGGCGGCCTGTGGGGCAAGATCCGCGACAAGGGCTTCAAGGATGAGGATCTGAAGGAGATCGGCGACAGCCTGCCCGCGGGTACGTCGGCCATCATCGCCATCGCCGAGGACCGCATGGTCGAGCAGCTGCAGCGTGGCATCGAGGGCTACCGGAAGATCGCCCGGCACACCGTCTCGGCCGACGCCGCGACGGCGATCATCGCCGAGGTCGAGGACTCGCCTCAGGGCTCGACCGTCGGATCGTAGGTAGCGAGCGAAAGGAGTTGGCCATGAACGAGCCCACAGTTCTTCACATCGACGACATCGAAGGCGCCTACGGTGGCGTGTTCAAGCCGGTCGGGTCGACGCTGGGCGTGACGGCCTTCGGCGTCAACGTCCACGAGTATCAGCAGGGCCACGACCAGTATCCCGAGCACGACCACGCCGGCGACGGCCAGGAGGAGGTCTACGTCGTGATCTCCGGCCAGGCAACGCTGACCATCGACGGCGCTGATCACCCGATGCGGGCGGGGTCGATCGCCTACGTCCCCTCCGGCCACAAGCGGCGGTTCACGACGCCCGACGGATCGGTGCAGATCCTCGCCATCGGCGGGACGCCAAACGCGCCGTTCAGCGACGTGATCGCGGCGCGCCAGAAGGCGGCCACCACGTAGCTGAAGATGTGCCGGCCGGGGCGGATCGCGGTCCGTCCCGGCCGCTGCTTCCTGGAACGCGGTGAGATCTGCCGGCCGGCGGAGTCGTACCCGTGACGAGCCACCAGACCGGAGGACGGAACGATGCGAAAGCTCAAGCTGGCGATGTACGTCTCGCTCGACGGCGTGGTCGAGGAGCCGGCGTGGACGGCGCCGTTCTGGGACGACCAGCTCTCGGACATGCAGGAGGAGTATCTGTACGGAAGCGACGCCCTGGTGCTGGGACGGGTGACCTACCAGGGCTTTGCCGCATCCTGGCCAACCATGGAGGGCACCGGCGAGTTCGGCGAGAAGATGAACTCGATGCCCAAGTTCGTGGCCTCGCGGACGCTGGAGAAGGGCGAGTGGAACGCCGAGATCATGTCGGGCGACGTGGCCGAGGAGGTCGCAAAGCTGAAGAACCAGACGGGCGGAGACCTGCTGATCTACGGCAGCGGCGACCTGGTCGACGAGCTGACCAGCCACGGGTTGATCGACGAGTACCGGCTGATGGTGCACCCGGTCGTCGTCGGGTCCGGCAAGCGGCTGTTCAACGGCGGTGCGACGGCCACGCTCAGTCTGGCCGAGACGACCACCACCAGCACGGGCGTGCTGGTGTCGACGTACATCCTGGCGGCCGATCGCGCGTGACCGAGCCGGCGCCCCTTTCTGGCCGGCCCTCCCGCAGTTCGCTGCCGGGAGGAACCGGCCATCGGGGGAGCGCTGGCGCTAGTAGCCGCCGCCTCCGCCGCTGCCGCCGCTCGATCCGACGAAGTAGAGCAGCAGCAGCGCGACGACGATCGCCGCAACGATGAGGGTGATTCGCAGGGCTCGGCTGTGGCCGTTGGTGGTTGTCTGGTCGTTCACGATCGCCTCCTTGAGGTGCGTCCGTGGGAAGGTCGTTTCCTGGAACTACGGGGATCGGCCGCCGCAACGTGGTGAGCACGCTCACAACTACATGAGGGCCGTTCCTTCGGTCGTCGCTGTAGGCCCAGGCCGCGGCTGCCGATAAGGGGCAGGTGGCACGACTCTCGATGACGGAGGCGGTTTCAAAGCTGGGCGCATGCACGGTGGTGGCCGTGGAGGCGAGCGGCCGTGAACTGGACCTGACCCCGCTCTCATGCGCTGGTACGCGCCTGATCGTCACCGCGGATCGGCTGCGAGTCGGCGACTCCGAGCTGATGGTGGCGCGCGTGCACGGCGACGACCTGCGGCCCTGGCTGGTCAGCTTTCACGTCGAGTCGGCCGAGTTTCAATCCGCCCAGCTCGCCAAAGTGGTGCTTCGGGCGCGATCGATCCGGCTCGACGGACAGCACCGGCAGGCCGATCGCACGTCGCTCGGCGGTCATGCCCGATTGGTCGCGATCAACTGTCAGAACGTTGTCGACGGAGACGTGGTGGAGGGCTCGATCGTCGACGTGTCGGACAGCGGAGTCGCCCTGCTGACGCGGCGGTTGCTGCGCCCCGGTGACCTGCTCGATTTCAGCGGCCGGTTCTTCGCAACGGTGGTCACCGCCGAAGTGCGGGTGGCGCGGGTGGCATCGGTCGACGGCCAGCTGCAGGTCGGCTGCACCTTCACGTCGATCGCCGCCTCGGAGAAACGCAAGCTGCGCGAGGTGACGACCGCTCGCCCGGCCGGCGGGGTCGCCGACTTCTCGCTGCTCCAGCAGATCGCCGCTGACCGGCTGGCGCAGGAGTCGAAGTCCCGCACGAGCCTGCTTCGGCGTGTGCTTCGCCGAAGCGCGTAAGGACCAAAGCGCTCGCGCGACGAGGCGGTCGTCCGGGCCACCCGTTGCGTCGCCCGCTGAATCGGTGAGACCTCTGGCAACGAGAAGTACCTAGGGATTCTCCCGATTCGCCACCCTGCCGTCCCGTCGACACTCGGAAGCGCGCGCCAATTACGGCCGCATTAACCGAGGAGGTGGGAAGAGATGACCACCAAGCTTCCTGTATTCATCAGACGAGTCGCGCTGGTGACGATCGGACTGTTCATTCTTGCGGCACCCACGCAGGGGTTTGCTTCGACATACATCACGATGCAGTTCGGCCGCGCCCAGTTCGGCGTGGCGCGCCGGGCACGTGTCAGCTGGACGCCAACTCCGTGAATCTTCCTGAGGTCCTGCAAGCGCTCCAGGCACGGAGACTATCGGCGCGGTCGCCACAGCCCAACTTTCCACGATCGCCGCCAGCCGACGCCCTCTGTGGCAGCCAGGCGATCTATTCAAGCTGGGACGATCTTGTCAACCTGCGCGGGACATACGGGTTGGAGCTCGCGAGCGCCGGCGACACTCTGAAGGACTACACGACGCTGTCTGACGCCGAGGTTCGGCACACCGGTGCGGGACTCTGGACGTTTTTCAGTCCCACGGGTTCTCGAACGCGTGGGCTGAGTTCGCGTTTCCCAACAACAGGCAGGGACAGCCGAACGGACGCGATCGTCAACGACTGCTTCGCGTACCTTCGGAAATATCACGACCGAGCGACCGGTCTGCCGATCGCGTCACCATTCTAGATCGCAAAGACTATTGCTCACGGGCGGCCGTTGCAACAAGACTCGGCCGGATCATGTTACGCCATGAAGATCAAGAACAATCGGGTGTATCCGGATCCGCAGAAGGTGATCAATATCATCAATTCGTCACCCGGCAACTCCTGGTTCATCTTCCAGGCCTACCGCTTCGTGCGTGGCAGTTCGTCCGAGTGGGATTGCGCCTCAAGCGACTGGCGGCAGCACTGGACTAAGGTTCCGGAATCGTTCTGCTGGTCTGATTACCTTCGAATCGTCGACGGCATCAACCCGGCGTTCACTCATACGCTGCCCATCACGATGGCGACCAACGACGCTCGGCTCAGTTGACGAACTGCAGATCAGGTCCCGCCGTGACCCGGTCGCCCATTAGGGCGGCCGGGTCACGGCCTTCCGCGTCAGCGGCCCGCCGGGTGGGGCACGACGTGCAGAAGCTGTCGAGAGCTGTCGCTTCGCCTCGTGACGAGCCACAGGCCGGGCGGAATGACGGCGAGCCAGGTGGGAATGCTACCCAGCACGAGCGATGTTCCGATCGGTTTCCCCGTGCTTGTGTCGAGCTGCGTGACGTCGCCCCGGTGCTCCGATGTGGAGCCCCAGAGAGACCTGCCGTCGCTGGCGATCGACGACGCTCCACGAAACCGGCCACCGTCGCGACGCTGAGGGTTGGACTACCCACTGGCACTCTGGCGAGTCCACTTCCCGCCGAGACGGCATATCTGATCCACAACTGCTGGCCGGCCAGCGCCAGCTGTCGCGGGCTGACTCGGCCCCCAGACGGTCGGCCAGGTCGAGCCGACTCCGGCTACCGTCGCTGGCATCGATCCGGATCAGGTGGGTTCCCGACAACACCCACAGCGCGCCCTGCCCGTAGGTGATGTCTTCGATCGGTTCCTGCAAGCGGATTCTGCCCTGAAGATGCTCCCCGCTTCCGTCGTAGCGATACACCGTCGATGCCACAGGGACCCGATCGACCGGTCGCCCAGGGCCGGGTTGCAGATCAACGTGACGTAGTCGATGCAACCGGGGGTACCCGGAATCGATGGCTGCACCGGCGACGCTTGACCGGAGTTGAGCTTCAACAACACCGACGAGGTGGATTGCAGCGAGGCGACAGCCAGGATCCACGCCTGTGTGTGGTTGTTGCCCACCACGATCCCCACCGGGATGTGGCGAAGGCGAATTCCTGGCATCAGTTGCCCGGAGGACTCGTCGATACGACTGACCATCCCGGCCGATGGTGTCCTTCGGATCACGTACACGCCGGCCGGACCCGACGCGAGCACGGCCCGCCTTTCGCCCAGCGGCGCCGCGCTCTCGACTCGCAGCTGGGAGGGAGCCTGCTCGTGTGATGTGGGTTCGGATGAGCGCAGCACGACGAAGCCGATCAGCGCGGAACAGATCATCAGCCCAACCGCTGCCGCCAGGATGGACCGCGTCCGGCGACCGCCACGGTGGTGCGCGGAGCGGGGCACGATGGGCTCCTGAACCTCTTCATTGTCGGAGAACGCCGGCGTCGTGTGCGCGGCCTGGAGAGCCCCCGCCAATGCGTCCGCCGTCGGCCAGCGATCGTCGGGAAGCTTTGCCAACGCCCGCTGCAGAACCTGGTTTATCGTGCGGTCGGCGCGCAGAGGAGGCGGCTCCTGCTCGAGGTGGCCGACCATCACCGCCATGTCTCCGCCGACGAATGGCGGCAGGCCGTTCATGCACTGAAACGCGACACACGCCAGCGCGTAGATGTCGGCGCGGCCGTCGACCTGCTCGCCCCGAATCTGCTCCGGAGCCATGTAGTCGACCGTGCCGAGCGTCTGTCCGGTCACCGTGACCTCGACCTTCGTGTCAGCCGCCTTGCACAGACCGAAGTCGGAGAGGTATGCGTGATCACCGGTGGCGCCCGTTGTCAAGAGGATGTTGCTCGGTTTGACGTCGCGATGCACCAACCCCTTGGTATGTGCTGCTGACAGCGCGCTGGCGACTTGGGCCACGATCGGCACCGCGCGGTCCGGTTGCATGACTCCACGCGCGAGCAGCACCGCGCGAAGGTCGCGGCCCTCGACGAGTTGCATGGCCAGGAACAACACGCCGTCGGCCTCGCCTGCCTCGTACACCGGCACGACATTTGGATGGTCGAGGCTGGCGGCGAGTTTCGACTCGGCCAGGAATCGCGCTCGCAGCCGCGTGTCCGCGACGAGCTCGGGAGCAATCAGCTTGAGCGCCACCCGGCGACCAAGACGCTCGTCGTAGGCCACGTAGACGACACCCATGCCGCCGCGGCCGAGCACCTGCTCCAGCCGGTAGCCGGACAGCGTCGAGCCCAGCTTTGATTCATCAGCCACACGTCTCTTGTATCACGTGTAACGACTTCGCAGCCGGTGCGGAGAGCGCTACGCGCCGGTGGCGCTCATCGGAAGCGACCAACCGAACCTCGTCGTCGAGGTCGGCGCGAGGATCCCTGGACGAACGCCGCGGCGGACGAATACGACCTCGCACGCCGC
Source organism: uncultured Actinomycetes bacterium (assembly GCA_963755675.1). GTDB lineage: Bacteria > Actinomycetota > Thermoleophilia > Gaiellales > JAICJC01 > JAICYJ01. Next base: position 23,022 of record CAVWLK010000059.1, on the reverse strand, counting down.
CTCGCGAGCGATCCGATACCTGGTCTCGCCCAAGCCCTCGCTGCGGAAACGAGCCGAAAGGCCGAGCAGCACGAACTGGGCGCTTCGGGCGGAGCTCGAAGGATGCCCTCTGGTCCGGGGGCAAGAATCACCGGCTCCGACACGACTCCGGTCGTCCGCTGGACGATCAGGCTCGCATCGGCGAGCAACCGGCTGGCGTCGAGGTCCTGGTCGCGGGTCACGCCGGCCAACAGCAGCGGCTGATCAGTCTGGCGGGCGATCAGAACGCCGACCTCCAGCGCCGCCCAATCGTGCTCGTGGCCGCCGAACGGCACGACGATCTCGACACCGTCGATGCTGCGTTCACGGTGCAGGTGAAGCGCGACGTCACTGGGGGCATGGGAAAGAAGATGACCTGCTGGACCGAACCGCCCCTCGAGCAGATCGGCCGACCCGTCGATCAGCACCAGATCTGCGGACTGGTGATCGGCGAGCTTGATGATGTCGGCTCCCATCTGGGTGCTGGCAAACGCGGCAACGCTTGCACCCAACCCCTCGCCGGCCAACCGATCCCGATGCTCTGTCAGCTGCCTGGTGGCCTCGCGCAGCCCTGCTCCCGGTTCGCTCTCCCGCCCGGGCGTGAGAACCCGGACGAGCGTCAGGTCGAGGCCCGATGCGCCGCGCGCGAGCAGCGCAGCCAGCCGCGTCAGTGGCTCGAGGTCGGCCTCGATCTGGGAGACGACCAGCAACCTGCGCGTCGGCTCGCCGCCGAGTACGCTGCTTGCCGTTCCGGGACGCCCCATCAGAGCCCGTTCGTGGTTCAAGATCGAGCGCTCGAGCGCCCCCAGCTCCGGGGCGGGCGACACTCCCAGCTCATCGGACAGCCGCTCGCGCAACGAACGGTAGGTCTCGAGGGCCTCCGCTTGGCGGCCGCCGCGATACAGCGCCAGCATCAGCTGACCCGCAAGCCGCTCGCGGAACGGATGAGCCGACGCATACTCCTCCAGCAAGGGCATCACCGCGGCGTGTCTGCCGCAGGCGATCTCGGCTTCGATGTGGTCTTCGGTGCACGACAGGCGTAGCTCCTCGAGGCGACCCACCTCCAGCGAGATCTCTCCCTCATCAGCGATGTCGAGCAGCGGCTCTCCGCGCCAAAGCGCGAGTGCACTCGACAGAAGCTGTGCGGCGCGGCCGGGATCTTCGCGCCGCAGTGCGTCGCGGCCGCTGGCCCAGAGCCGCTCAAATCGCATCAGGTCGATCGACTCCGGTGAGAGCTCGAGCACATAGCCCGGCGGGCGCGTGGCGATCGCCGACTGATCCGGTCCGACATCAGGCTCGAGCTCGCGGCGAAGCTCGCTGACGTAACCCTGCAGGGTCTTGGCGGCTGTTGCCGGTGGCAGCCCAGGCCACAGGCCGTCGACAAGGGCATCGAGTGAGACGACCCGGCCCGCACGCAGCGTGAGCAACGCCAGCACGACGCGCAGCTTCGCCGCGCCGATCGTGACCGGTCTGCCCCCGCGGTGAACCTCGATCGGTCCCAGCACCCCGACCTGCAGCACGTCGCTCACTGCTGCGACCGCCCCCCGCGAATCGAGTGGGCGCACAGAGCGCCAGGTTTGCCGGTTGTGATGGCGGAGCGCACTGAGGCGACGGTACCACCGAGCACGGCACAAGACCGGGCGCCCCCACCAAAGCCCCACCGATCCCCCACCGACGGTCTGCAGGCTGAGGTGGACTCAAGACCTGGAGGACGGATGTTCACCTCACACGCACGTCACCAGAAGGCCCTCCCACCGATCGTCGCAGCGGCTGTCGACGAGCTCGCCGCGCTGCTGGTCCAGTACCGCGTCCGCATTGAGCTGATCGAACCGAACGGCCGCGCCACCCGTGTCCACGCCAACTACCGGCCGCAGCGAACGCCGATGCAAGAGCTGCTGACTGCCTGCGAGTGGCGGGTGGCGACGCTGGTCGCCACCGGGTCGACCAACCGCGAAGTGGCCGATAGGCTGACCATCAGCCACAAGACGGTGGAGGCCCACCTGGGCCATATCTATCGGAAGGCGGGTGTTCGCTCGCGGTCGGAACTGGCGTTCCGTGTGGCGCAGAGCCTTGCGTTGCCGGGAATCCGCGGCATGCAGGTCGCGGCCTAGAACGCAATGTCGAGGCCACGCACTCCCGCAGGATCCAAGAGGACGCGATGACGCCGCGAGACGCCGCGCGCCCTACCGGATAGGCCCTAGAAGACAGCTAGTACGGTTCGCGGATCAGCGCATCGAGCGTGACGGCAACCTGCTGCAGCAGCTCGGTTGTTGCCTTGGCCGAGTGCTTCTCCCAGGCGCGGCGTTCGCGGCGGCGAGACGCGGAGCGGCCCTCTTCGCCGGCGATCCTGGCCTCGTCGGCGAGCGACATGATCTTCATCACGCTAGGCGCGGTGCGGTTGGTCGACAGCACGGCGTGGAAGCGCTCCAAGAGCTGTGCATACTCGAGATCGCTGATCTCGACCCCCGCCCGCAGCTCCTCGAGGGCGGCGTCAATGAACGCAAAATTTGCGACCTCGTTCCGGTACGCGTCGCTGGCGGCGTAGGAAAGGGCGAGCGATTCGTCGCGGCCGTTCATCACGGGTGATATCGGCCGCTCGGCGCGGCGTCTTGACCGTGGGACGATTCCTGCAAGCATGCCGGTACCGATGGAGAGCACCCGCATCGACAAGTGGCTGTGGGCGGCGCGGTTCTGCAAGACGCGCGGGTTGGCGACCGAGGCCGTCCTCGGCGGCCGGGTGCGCCTGAACGGCGAGCGGGTGAAGCCGGCGAAGGACGTCCACCGCGATGACGTCGTCGAGGTGCGGATCGGCGAGATGCGCTGGACGGTCGTCGTGCACGCGGTGGCCGAGAAGCGGGGCTCGGCCAAGGTCGCCGCGACGCTGTATCAGGAGACCGCCGAGTCGATCGCCGAGCGCGAGCGGATCTCCGCCGAGCGGAAGCTCTCGCGTCCACCCGGTGCCGATCTCGGCGGACCACGGCCGACCAAGCAGGACAGGCGGCGGATGGAGGCGCTACGGCGGCGGGGAAGCGGCTGACGCGGGGGCGCGCGAAGCCGAAAACCCTCGTACAGTCAAAGCATGTCCGTGCGTGGCTCCGACGCGGCCATACCCGCGAACGATGACGCCTGGGATCCCCGGGCCGACGCCGCGTTCCGGCAGGCGCTACCTGTGATCGTCAGCGAGGTGCTCTGCGAGCAGAACCTGGACGCCCTGCTCGCCGCGATCTGCGCTGGAGGCGAGGAACTGATCGACGACCTGACGCTGGCGGTGAAGGGCCTCGACCGCCGCCTGCTGGCCGACCACATCTTCACCGGGAACGATCTCAAGCACGACGCGACGAACGACACGGTGGCGATGCTCGATCTGCGTCCTCAGCAAGTCGAGGTGCGGATACCGCTGAAGCACGCCGGGGTGTGGCTGTGCGACCTGGTGGCGAACCGCCCCGACGGCCGCTGGATCGCCGCCCAGGAACGCGGCCAGCTGCGGCTCTACGCCGATCTCGTGGCGCCACTCGTGTTCGCGCTGCTGGAGAGCGAGGAGCTGCGCCGCGCCGCGCTCACCGACCAGTTGACCGGGCTGGCCAACCGGCGCGCACTCGATCATGAGCTGGAGCGTCTGTGCGCCGACGGTCGACACCTGTGGCTGCTGCTGCTGGACGTGGACGGGCTCAAGGACGTCAACGATTCGCTGGGATACGACAAGGGCGACCACCTGATCAGCACGCTCGCCCGCACCATCACCGGGACGATCAAGCGCCGCCACCTGGCCGCCCGCATGGGCGGCGATGAGTTCATCGTGATCCTGCCGGATGCAACGCAGGAAGAGGCCCGCAAGCTGGCCAGGCGGATCGTCAAGCGCTTCGCCCGCCAGCCGCTGCACCCACGGGTTGCCGAGATCAGCGGCGGTGTCTCGGTGGGCGTGATCGAGGCACGGCCGGGCGAGGGGCCCCGCGATCTGGTGCGGCACGCCGCCACGATCGATGCGGGGCAACAAGCGCCGCCGGCGCACAGACCGTCGGTCGCCCGGCTAGGAGTAGGCTAGCCCGGATCGGTCGGCCGACGAGTTCGGGGAGCGCGCATGAGCGAGACCATCGAGACGAGCAGCTCGCCCGCTTCACGTGGCCTACACCGACCAGCCGAACCGCTCGCCATGGATCGCCCAGCTCGCCGCCGACGGCGCCCCGCAGCCGCTGGCGGCCGATACGCGGGCCGACGTCGTGGTGGTCGGCGCCGGGATCGCGGGCGTGGCGACCGCCTTCTTCATCCTCGCGGTACACGTCCAGAGCGTGTTGCTGGTGGAGCGCGACCGCGTCGCCCGCGGAGCCACCGGCCGCAATGCCGGCCAGCTCACGACCTACTTCGAGCGGCCGCTGTCGCGACATCGCCGACGAGTTCGGCGCGAGCCGCGGCCGTCGAAGCGCAGCGCGGTTTCGACGACGCCCATGACCTGCTCGACACGATGGTCGCCGAATCCCATGCCACGGTTCGGGTCGAGCGATTCACCGGCCACATGGGCATGTTCAACCTCCACCACCTGCAGGTCCACCTGCGCGACAACCTCATCCGCCGGCAGGGCGGGCTGCGCCCGCAGGAGTGCCTGGTGTCGGAGGACGCCGAGTTCCTCGACGCAGCTCCCGGCGCGAGTTCGACGGGCTCTACACCGTCGTCCCGCAGGACGCGGGTTCGCGAGTTGCTCGAGGTCGACGATGACCGCTACTGGGCGGTGCTCTCCGCCCGCACGGGCTGCGCGAACAGCGGCCTGCTCGCACAGCAGGTTCTCGCGTACATGCAGCAACGCGCTATCCGGACCGGTTCCGGCTACGCCGACCGCACGAACGTCGCGCGGGTCATCGTCGGCGACGATCGTGCCCTCGTTCACGCCGGCGGCCGCCACGTCGCGCCGGGCACGTGGTGATGTGCACGAACGGCTTCGTCGACCATGCGATCCAGAACGCCGGCAGGCTCACCGATCCGCCTGGCGCCCGACCAACAGATCGTCGGACGCGTCGCCTACATGGCCGCATTCGTCGAGGACGAACCGCGGTCACCGGCGGCGATGAGCTACATCCGCAACACGGAGATCGGCGACACATGTGCAGTACGTCTACGTCACCCGGCGCACCTACGACCGCCCCGCCGACACGGTCACGCTCACCTGCATGGGCGGCCCGGAGTACCCGTTCCACGAGCCCGTCTACGACCCGCGACGCGCCCTTCCCGGGAGAGCTCCTCACGGAGATGGATGACGGAGGTGCGGCCGTTCGCACAGCCCCGCGGCCACCCGGCCAGCCGTACGACTTCCACTGGCACGGCCTGATGGGCTACAACGAGGGCGGGGTCCGCGTCGTCGGGCCCCATCCGCGCCATCCGCAGGCTGCTCTACAACCTCGGCTGCAACGGCGTCGGCTTTCTCCCGTCGATCTGCGGCGGGCACCGGCTTGCCCGACTGCTCGCCGGCGAACCGCCGGAGCCGAGCATCTTCGACCCGCGCTAGCTGCTTGCGGCCGGCACGACGGCGAGCGGCTCGAGCGCCGCACCGGTGAACAGCGGCAGCGCCCGCTCGCGGCCAATTCGGGCGCTGACGGCGGCGAACGCGGAGTCGAGGAACGGGGGCCGGTTGGCTCGATGACCGTCAGAGGCGACTAGGTCGGCCCGCCCATCCTCGACCAACTCCCAGCCCAGGTCGCGTGACTCCGACCCGTGGCGGCCGGAAAGGCTGGAGGCGTTGACCTGGATCAGCCAACCGCGCCGGCGAAAGCGCGCCACCCAGCCCGGCTCGTCGATCACCAGCGCGCAGCGCTCGGGGTGGCCGAGGATCGGCGTCAGCCCCGCCTGCTCGATGTGCTCGGCGCAGGCGATCACCATGTCGAGCGTGCGAGGGCGGCCGAGCGGCAGCTCCATCAGGCACGCACGCAACCCCTCCATCGACAGCTGCTGGGGGTCGGTCTCGAGCACCCATTGCTCCGGTGTGATCTCCCAGCCGAGCCGGAAGTCGACGCTGCCGTCGAGCCGCTCACGGATCTGGTCGCGCGCCCCCAGCACGCGCTTGCGGCGTCCTTTCGTGACCGGGTGGCGAATCATCGCGTGCGGCGTGGCGTACTGCACCGCTGTGCCCCTGCGACCGGCCTCGGCCACCAACGCGACAGCCTCCTCCACCGACCGCACGCCGTCATCTCCGGAGGGAACCATGTGGCTGTGGGTATCGACGAAGCCGGTCACACCGGCAGGGTAAACGCTCGCCTTCGGCGGACCGTCCACCTGGATCCCGGTGTTTGGCGGTCGCGGAAGTGGGCACTGCAACGGTATGAGTGACCACGCCGAACATGAACCGCGGAACCACGTGGTGGCGGCGGCGGAGGCGCTGGGTCAGGATCGGCCATCGCGCAAGCGTCGCCGGATCGTGGCCGTGATCGCGGGCGCGGTGGTCGGCTACGCGATCGGCGGCGGCTTCGTGCTGCTCTTCGATCGCGAGCGCTACAGCGGCAGCGCATCGGACATCGTCGTGTGGGTGGTCGGCATGCCGATCCTGCTGGCGATTGCCGGCGCCGTGATCGGCTCCCTGGTCGCGGCCTGGCCGACCGTCGAGGACGTCGACGCACCCGTGCGCGAACGCCGGTACGTCCGTCGAGGTCGGGCTGCGACGAGCGAGATGGGCCAGACGCCTGGGTCGCCGGTGCCGCCGCGCTATGACGACCACGACGTGGCCTGAGACCCAGGTGCTCGAGAGACAAGCGGCTACGATCAACCGGTGGACTACGTCTACTCCCCCTACATGTGCTCCCACTGGTGATCGTTTGACCATGCCGCCCGTGTGGCGGCGGACTACACGCGAGCCGGCGGAGGGTCGGATCGACGCGATCGCGACCGCAAGTCCTGGCCGCTCTGGGCATGGGTCAGACGCGTGCGAACGGGGTAGCGGGCATCATCGCCCCGAGGGCTCGGTGCGAAGAGAGAAGTACATGAACCGCGTCCGCCTCCAGAAGGCGAGCCCGAGATAGAGCCCGTCGGCGACCTCCCGGATCTCGTCCCGGTTCCAGTGGGCGATCAGCGACGTCTCGGAGTAGTCCAGAACGATGCACTCCTGGTGATCGAACCAGCTCTCGCCGCGATACACCTTCGCAGCCACCGCGCGCAGGTCAAACGGCGTGACGCGATTGCGAAGTTCGCCGCGCTCCGGGTCGAACACCTTGCCCTTCCACACCAGGCGGCGTGCGACCTTGGCGGCGATCGCCGCCGACTCGGTGCCGGGCGCGGCGATCACTGTGCCGTCGCACTCGCCGTGCGGGATCGCACCTGCCGGGCTGCGCGCGAACAGCTCGTCGAGCTGCTGCTTCGACATCTCGAGCAGCGCGGACACGCCCAACTCCACGGCCGGCGTCACGTCACACCATGGCCATGAGCTCTCACACGGCCTGGCTCGACTGCGGCTGCCCCGCAGGCCGACGGTAGTACTCGGCCATATCCGGCTCCAGCGGCGTGTTGCCGAGGATCAGGTCGGCCGACTTCTCGGCCACCATCATCACCGGCGCGTAGATGTTGGCGTTGGTGACGTAGGGGAACACCGAGGCGTCGACCACCCGCAGCCCCTCCAGCCCATGCACTCGCATCGTGTCGGGATCGACCACCGCCTGATCGTCGGTGCCCATCTTGCAGGTGCACGACGGATGAAGCGCCGTCTCGGCGTCGCGTGCCACCCAGTCCAGGATCTGCTCGTCGGTGTCGACCTCCGGCCCTGGCGAGAGCTCACCGCCGTTGTAGGGGTCGAACGCCGACTGCGTCAGGATCCTGCGGGCGGTGCGGATCGCCTCGACCCACTCCTTGCGGTCGTTCTCGGTGGACAGGTAGTTGAAGCGCAGCGCCGGCTTCACCCGCGGGTCGGACGAGCTGATCATCACCGATCCGCGCGTGTCGGCGTACATCGGGCCGATGTGCACCTGGTAGCCGTGGTCTGAGGCCGGAGCCGAACCGTCGTAGCGGATCGCCAAGGGCAGGAAGTGGAACATCAGGTTCGGGTAGTCGACCGTGTCGTTGGAGCGGGCGAAGCCACCGCCCTCGAAGTGGTTGGTCGCGCCCGGGCCGCTGTGCCGCAGCCACCAGTTCAGGAACACGCCCGGTCGGTTGCGGTAGAGCAGGGCCGGCGCCTCCGAGACCGGCTGCGTGGACGCGTACTGGACGTACACCTCGAGGTGGTCCTGCAGGTTCTGGCCGACGCCGGGCAGGTCGTGCACCACATCGATGCCGAGCGAGCGCAGGTGCTCGCCGCCGCCGACGCCGGACAGCTGCAAGAGCTGCGGTGAGTTGATCGAACCGCCGCACAGGATCACCTCGGCGCCGCGCGCCCGGCGGTTGCCCAGGCGCCGGTGCTGGAAGTCGACGCCGACCGCGCGCCGACCTTCGAACACGATCTTGCTCGCGAACGCGTGGGTGACGACCTTCAGGTTGGGCCGGTCCATGACCGGGTGCAGGTAGGCCTGGGCGGCGCTAAAACGCCGGCCGTTCCTGATGTTGCGGTCGAACGGGGCGAACCCCTCCTGGCGGTAGCCGTTGACGTCGTCGGTCGGCTCGAAGCCGGCCTCCTGGGTGGCCTTGAAGAACGCCACAAACAGCGGGCTGGTGGCCGGCCCCTTCTCCAGCACCAGCGGCCCGTCGTGCCCGCGCCAGTCGCCGCCGACGGCGGAGTTCTCCATCCGCTTGAAGTAGGGCAGGCAGTGGTGAAAGTCCCAGGCGCTCATGCCCGGGTCGGCGGCCCATCGCTCGTAGTCCATCGGGTTGCCGCGCTGGAAGATCATCCCGTTGATGCTGCTGGATCCTCCCAGCACCTTGCCGCGGGCGTGGTAGACGTTGCGACCGTTCATGAACGGCTCCGGTTCGGACTGGTACTTCCAGTCGTAGAACCGGCTTCCGATCGGCCAGGTGAGGGCGGCCGGCATGTGAATAAGCGCGTCCCACGGGTAGTCCTCGCGACCCGCCTCCAACACCAGCACGCGGTTGTCGGGGTCGGCGCTGAGCCGGTTCGCCAGCGCGCAGCCGGCCGAGCCACCGCCGACGATGATGAAGTCATAGTTCGGGGACGTCATCTGGGCCTCGTTCCTGATCGGGTTCAGGGCGTTAGTCTACGCGACCGGAATGTTACGCCTCGGGCGCCGGCTGGTGAGCAGCGCGATGCAGCGACCCGATCCGGAAGTGGCCGAACAGCGCGAACACGGCCACCAGGCCCAGCAGAAGATTGAACGCCAACATCACCGCCTGGGCGCCGATCGAGAAGGCCAGCACCTGACCGGAGGTGGCGACGGCTCCCAGCGCGAACACCAGCAGGCCCTGCTGTGCGCCGACGCCGCCGGGCGTGAACGGCAGCGCCGTCGAGACCGAGTCGATCACCACCACCAGCAGCGCATAGCGCAGCGTCGCCGAGATTCCGAAGGCGGACAACAGGAAGTAGGCGACCCCCACCCGAAGCGCCCAGTCGAGCAGCTGCGGCGCCGCCACCACCCGCGCGAACCGGCCGGGAGAGCGGAGGATGCGGAGTCCCTGGGCGAGGTGCAGCCAGACCCCGCGCACCCGATGAGCGGCCCATTCGGCCCAGCAGCACCGACGCCAGCACCGCCAGGCCGAGCGCGATCAGCACCAGCATGCCGTGGCGGGCGTAGAACGAGAACTCGAACGCACGGGCGTCGGGCAGATGCACGATCGGCGGCAGCCAGCCCAGCGCGGCGGTGGCCGCCACCATCATGCCAACCACGACGATGCCGAACGCCGTCTCGGCCACCAGCGTCGAGACGATCGTGGCGATGGATGCGTCGTGCAGGTGGCGCCGGATGGCGTAGATCCGCACCACGTCACCGCTGCGAAGCGGCGCGATCGCGTTCGCGCCGACGCCGGCCAGGTACGCCCAGACGGTCGGAAGCAACGCGACCCGGCGCTCGGGGAAGGCGGCGCGGAGAATGCCGCACCACACGCCGGAACGCACCAGCAGGCTCAGCAGGTGCAGCAGCAGCGCGATCGCCAGCGGCAGCAGACGGGTATCGCCGAGCCTATCGCCGAAGGCGGTTGTGGCGTCGCGAAGCTGGGACAACGAGTCCGTCATCTGCTTGCATCATGCGCAAGATCGGCGCCGCGCACATCGGGGATGCCCACATGCGGACGACGGCAATCCGCGACCGCAGGCGGGTGCGGGATTACTCGATGCCGCGCCGCGCCACGTTCAACGCGATCGCTCGCTCGACGGCGGCCGAGCGGGCCTCCTCGATCCTGGTCGAGAAATCGTCGGCGGCCGGATCGAGTTTGGCAATCCGTTGGCTGTGCTCCCCCGGCCGCACCAGCTCCACCACCGCACCGTTCGGCGTCGATCGGATCGCGACCCGCCAGCCGGCAGACTCTCGACGTCGCCGCTGGCGAAGCGCCCAGACGGCGGTGGCCGGCAGTGACAGGATCACAACGGCGGGCAGCCCATACGCAAGCAGCGTTTCCACCGCCACGAACCATAGCGCGGCCGCACCTCACTGAAACGGCACCGTGACCGGGCCCGGCAGGCGGCGGTAGACGGCGAAGAAATCGCGATCATCCGGCACCAGATACCGGGTCGGAGGCTGCTGGTAGTTCGGCACGACCCGGACCGGATCCAGGCCGTCGCGGTGGCTGTAGGTGATCAGCGTCGGCCATTCCGGGTTGATGTCGAGCTGCATCGCGCGCACGGCGCCGGCCCGCTTAGGATCTCCGCCAGCGTCACGACCGTCTGGTAGTCCGCCGCGGCGTAGATCAGGTTGCCATGGCGGTCGATCCCCACCCCGGTCCGCCAGACGCGCACCGCGTTGCCGAGCGTGTAGCCCCACTGCGAGCTGTCGTTGAGGGCCGGGTTGAGGCGGCCGTGATCGATGATCAGCGGCAGGCTCTGGCGCGCGAACGCGATCTGCGAGCCGGCCACCGGACCGCCGTGCCACGTCGCCACATCGACCCGCCCATTGCGGTAGGCGATCAGCGTCGCCAGGCCCTGCTTGAGCGGCTCGTACTGCCTGCCGCCGATCGACGATCCGTTGCTGCCGTCCTTGTAGACGAAGCCACCGTTGAACGTGGCCAGCAGGCGCCAGCGCTGGCCGTCGGGCACCGACATCGGCCCGCGTACGGGAGCGCTGGGCGGCTCGTAGCGGCCCGGATACCACGCGAGAGACGAGCGCGTGTGATCGAACCACGCCACGTAGGCCACGACCCGTGGATAGTCGACCTGCGGCCGAAACGTCGTCACCAGCACCGGATAGCGGCCGTCGACGCGAGGGCCGGTGCCTTTCCACACTCCCTCGCCGGGCAGCGGATGCGCGAAGGGCGGCACGATGTGTGGCGGCAGGGCCGACGGATGGCGTCGCGCTCCCGACGATGCCAGGGACGCCGTGCCGACCCCGACGCTGGGCAGACGCGTCAGCTGCGGTCCGCCCTTCCCCGGCGCCTTCCAGCTGTAGTAGTAGTGCTCGACCTCGTCGACCACCCAGTTGCCGTGATGGGCTCTCAGCCACTCCACGCTGCGAGGCCACAGCGGCAGGCTCGAGGGCTGCATCATCGTCGTCGTGTACGAGTAGATCGCCGGCGACAGGATGACCACGATGATGGCTATCGCCGCCAGCAACCGCCGACGCCGCCGACGGCGGCCCCGAACGGGACGGCTCGCCGGTGCGACGGCGGGGTCACTCGATGCCATCAGGCCACGCTAGCCGCGCTTTCTGAGACCTACATGAGACGCGTTGGGCTAACTGCCCGCGTCCGCCTCCATCACCGCCAGGCGGGTGTAGTAGTCAGGCAGCTCCTTCAGGTGCGCCCAGGCGATCTTGCCGGTCATCACCTCGTCGTCGTTGGTGACGTTGGTCTCGGGATCGTGGGCGCCGTGCTCCAGCTCGACCCTCATGCCGAGCAGGAACTGGTCGGCATCGAACGGCGAGGTCGCCCAATCGATGCCGATCCGCTGGCCGATGGCGCGGGCGTCCTCGAGCGTGAAGTTCACGGTGTTCTCTGGCATGGCTCCTCCTTGTCCACCCGATCGTAGCTCTGGCGATTGAGGCTAGATTGGTTTTCTGAGCCCGCTCTCAGGTTGGCGACCGATAGTGTGGACATGCAAACCGCAGAACGTCGTCGCCGAAGCGGGCGAAAGCAGATTGCCCACGCCTCCCGCAAGCCCATCGACGGGCGCAGATCGGGATACCGCTGGACGTCGACGCTGCACGACCAAAGCGTGGAGGCGCCGAAGCACGGACAGGCAGACGCCGTCTCGTGGCTGATCGGCATCGGGATGGGCGCGACGCTGGCGCTGGGTGTGAAGGCCGAGTCGCTGACGGCGCTTCACGCCGCCGGCGGCCCGGCAACCGCCGCCGGCCGCCTGACCGGGCTGGCCGGCACCTACCTGCTGATGGTGCTGGTGCTGCTCGTCTCGCGGCTGCCGGCGATCGAGCGCTCGATCGGCCACGACAAGCTGGTGCGGATGCACCGGCGGCTGGCCCCGGCCGCGCTGCTGCTGCTGGTCGCGCACGGCTCGCTGATCACGCTCGGCTACGCGCAGGCCGCCAAGCGCGGGGTGGCGCTCGAGTTCGCGCATATCCTGACCACGCTGCCGGGCATGGTCAGCGCCACGATCGGCATGCTGCTGCTGCTGACCGCCGGCGCCACCTCCTACCGGATCGCGCGCCGCCGGATGTCGCACGAGCGGTGGTGGACGGTGCACCTGTTCACCTACCTCGCGGTCGCGCTCAGCTTCTCCCACCAGGTCGCCACCGGCGCCTCGTTCGTGTCCGATCCGCTGGCCAAGGCTTGGTGGACGATGCTGCTGTTCGGCACGGCCGGCGTCGTCCTGGTCTACCGGGTGGGTCTGCCGCTGTGGCGCAGCATCTACCACAGCCTCCGCATCGTCGGCGTCTACGAGGAGGCACCGGGCGTCGTCTCGATCGTGCTGAAGGGGCGCCACGTCGAGAAGCTGGCCGTCAACGGCGGCCAGTTCTTCCAGTGGCGGTTCCTGCGCCGCGGCTTCTGGTGGCAGGCCCACCCGTACTCGATCTCGGCCATGCCGGCGCCGCCCTACCTGCGCGTCACGGTCAAGGATCTGGGCGACCACTCGGGTGAGGCGGCGCGGCTCCGCCCGGGCACGCGGGTCGCCATCGAGGGGCCGTACGGCGCGTTCACGCGCCACGCCGCCTCCGGCCGCAAGCTGCTGCTGGTGGGGGCCGGCGTGGGCGTCACCCCGATCCGGGCGATGCTTGAGGACCTCCCCTGGGACGTCGATGTGGACGTGATCCTGCGCGCCAACTCGGAGTCGGAGCTGGTGCTCGACCACGAGATCGAGGCGCTGGTCGAGGCCCGAAACGGCCGCCTTCACCGACTCGTCGGCAGCCGCCGCGAGGTGCCGATCGACCCCCGCACGCTGCGCGGGCTGGTCGCCGACATGGCACACCGCGACGTCTACATCTGCGGCCCGGACGGGTTCACGCGCAGCTTCATGGCGGCCGCGCGCAGGCTCGGCGTGGACAAGTCGCGCATCCACCGCGAGGAGTTCGCGTTCTGATGGGCGGGCAGCGTTCGTCGCCACCGGTACCGTGCTGGGCGCCGCCGCCGTGATGGCGATCCCGACGCCGGGCAAGCCGCAACAGGTGGCGCTGGCCGGAAACGCCGGCACCACAGCGCCCACCGGCGGGGGCGGCGGGTCGTCGCGCCCCTCGGGCACCGCGACGACCGCCCGAGCGCCACGACGACGACCCCGCCGGCCCCCCAGACGGGGCCGTCGTCGCAGACGGTGCTCGGCAGCGCCGTCAGCAACCAGTTCAGCCAACTGCAGGTGAAGCTGACGGTCGCCAGCGGCCGCATCACCAACGTCGGCTTCACGACGTTCACCGCCAACGACGGTAACTCGATGCAGATCGACCAGTACTCCGTGCCGATCCTGATCAGGGAGACGATCGCCGCCCAAAGCGCCCACATCCAGGGCGTCAGCGGGGCGACCTACACGACCACGCTCTACGAACAGTCGCTGCAGGCGGCCATCGACAAGGCCGGGCTGCACGCATGATCCAACACACCGAGCGGGTGATGGGCACGGTCGCGAGCTTCAGCGTCGAGCCGGCGGAGGGTGAGCACGAGGCGCGGCTGGCGATCCGCCGCGCCTGCCGGGTGCTGCACGACGCCGACGAGGTGTTCTCGACGTTTCGCCCGCAGAGCTGGCTGTCGCGGCTTCGCCGCGGCGAGGTGTCGGCCTCCGACGCGCCACCCGAGCTGCTCGAGGTGCTCGAGCTATCGGCGCGAGCGGTGCGGCTGACGGGGGGAGCGTTCGACCCGTGGGCGATGCGGGGCGGCGTCGATCCCACCGGCCTGGTCAAGGGCTGGGCGGCGCAGCGCGCGTTGGCCGAGCTCCGCGATCGGGCGTGGCCGCGGCGATGCTGAACGCTGGCGGCGACATCGCCTGCTTCGGCCCGGCGCCGTGGCGGATCGGCGTGCGCGACCCGAGCAGCGACGACCGGCTGGTGTGCGTGGCCGAGGTCGGCTCGGCGATCGCGACCAGCGGCGGCTACGAGCGACCCGGCGAGATCATCGATCCACGCACCGGAGGCGCCGGCGACGCGCTCGCCCAGGCGACCGTGGTGGGCGACGACCTGGCCCTGGCGGACGCCTTTGCGACGGCGCTTGTGGTGGTCGGCGAGTCCGGCCTCTCCATGCTCGAGGCGGCGCCGGGCTACTCCGCGGTCATCGTCACGGGCGACGGACGGATGCTGGCGACGGCGGGCTTTCCGATCGCGTCCTCTGAGGCCGCCTAAACGCGTCGGTGGGCGCTGACGAGCACGATCCGCCGCGGCATGCGCAGCTCGCCCTCGACGCGGTAGCGCTCCAGCCGCGCCGCCAGCGGCTCCATCAGGCGATCTGACTCTTCGGCGGTGAGCGTCGCGGCGAGTCGCCTGAAGTGTCCGATGCTGCCCGCCAACGCGGCCCAATGCTCGGCCGCGTCGGCAGCCGTACGCTCGTCGCTCACGAGCTGCCCGAGCACCTCGCCGAAGCCGGCGGGTCGGTGAATCTGCTCCATCTCGTCCAGGTCGCCCAGCCTGCCGAATGCGGCCGCGAAGCGCGCGCGGTCGGCGCCGAGCGCCTCAGCGATCGTCGACCGTGGCTCCCCGAACCAGGGGTTCTGCTCGATCGCGGCCCACACCGCAGTCACAACGACGCCGCCCGGTCGAAGCACCCGGGCGGCCTCCCGAAGGGTTGCGACGGGATCGCGCGCGACCATCAGCGACAGCCGGCTGACCACGGCGTCGAAGCGGCCGTCGGCGAACGGAAGCGGCACGTTGAAGTCGGCGTGCAGCCACTCTACGTCGACAGCAGCCTCCTCCGCGCGCGACCGCGCCGCGGCCAGTTGCGCGTCATTGGTGTCGATCCCGGTGACCACGGCTTCCCGGCGTGCCAGCTCCACCGTCAGCCGCCCGATGCCGCAGCCCATGTCCAGCGCCGACTCGGGTTGGCCGGCCGCGTCCAGCATCTCGGCGGCGGCGAAGGGCAGCTCGGGGGTCACAGCCGGGTGGCCAGCTGCAGCCCCTCCAGCACCGCCTCCTCGACGGTGCGCGGCGCCAGGCAGTCACCGATCATGTGCAGCTCGACGTCCTCGTCGCGCAGCTCCTCGCTGAGGCCGTCGACGCTGACGTGGCCCTGCGCGAGCACCAGCCCGGCGACATCCTCGATCACGACCGGATCGGCGCCGATCGCGCTCTCGAAGTAGACGCTGTCGTCGTCGGCGCCGTAGATCCGCACCGATGGGACAATCTCGACGTGTAGCCGGGCGAGCGACGCCAGCCACGTATCGCGCACGTACTGCTGGATCCGCTGCCCCGGCATGTAGCCATCGACGCACAGCGTGGTGGCGTGTCCGTCCCGCGCCACCAGCTCGGCGATGCCGAGGCCGACCCAGTCGCAGCGCCAATCGGCCACCACGATCCGGCCCTCGGGCAGCGGCTCGCCGTCCAGCACCTGCCAGGCATCCAGCACCGGCATCGCACCGGTCAGCTCGAGCGGTGGCCGGCGCGGGCGGGCGCCGGTCGCGATCACGACCACGTCCGGCCGCACACGTCGCACCAGCTCGCGGTCCACCGCGGTGTGCATGCGCACCTCGACGCCGGCCGCCTGCGCCTCGCGCAGCAGGTTGCCGGCGATGCCGCCGAACTCGCCGCGGCCTGGCAGCCGCTCGGCCATCAGCACCTGGCCGCCCGCTCGCGACGCGGAGTCGCAGATCGTGACGCGGTGGCCGCGCTCGGCCGCCACGGCGGCGGCCTTCAGGCCGGCGGGGCCGGCTCCGGCGACCAGCACGCGCCGCGCCCGCGAGGTGGGCCGGCGCTCGGCGTAGAGCAGCTCGCGACCGGATTCCGGGTGCTGGACGCACGAGATGGGATAGCCCTGGTGAAAGTGGCCGATGCAGGCCTGGTTGCACGCGACGCAGGCGCGGATGTCATCCAGCCGCCCGGCGGCGGCCTTGTTCGGCAGGTCGGGGTCGCAGATCAGCGAACGGGTCATGCCGCAGGCGTCGGCAAAGCCAGACGCGAGCACCCGCTCCGCGTCCTGCGGCTGATTGATGCGGCCACCTACCAGCACCGGCACCGACACGGCCCGGCGGATCGCCTGCGACAGCGGCGCCGTGTAGGCGGCGGCGATCGCCATCGGCGGCACGATGTGCACCGATCCCGCGTGCGTGGCCGACGTGCCCGCGGTGACGTTGATGTAGTCGAGTCCGCCGGCGGCGTCTAGCGCGGTGCAGGCGGCCAGCACCTCGTCCTCCTGCAGCCCGTCCGAACTCATCTCGTTGCCGGAGATGCGGATGCCGACCACGCCCGTGCCGACCGTCGAGCGCACGGCATCGACCACCTCTCGCAGGAACCGCAGCCGCCTGGCCGGGTCGCCGCCGTACTTGTCCTGCCGCAGGTTGGTGCGAGGGCTGAGGAACTGTGCCGGCAGGTAGCCGTGGCTGGCGACGATCTCGACGCCGTCCAGGCCGGCGGCCAGCAGACGGCCGGCGGCGGCGCCGTAGCCCGCGATGATCTCCTCGATCATCTCGACCGGCAGCGCCCGCGGCATCACGTGGAAGCGCTCCGTCGGCACCGCGGACGCCGAGTAGGCGACCGGCGCCGAGCCGTCGGCGGATTCCATGATCTCGCGGCCGGGGTGGAAGAGCTGGCCGAAGACGGCCGCGCCCTCGCGCATGGCAGGCATCGGCCAGCCGGGCGTAGCCGTCGATGCAGGCGTCGTCGGTCGCCATCAGCAGGTGGGAGGTGTAACGAGCCGTCTCGTGGACGCCGGACACCTGGACGATGATCAGCCCCACGCCACCCACGGCTCGTGCCCGGTGGTAGGCGACCAGGGCGTCGTTGACGGTGCCGTCGGTGGGCAGCGTCGTGTCGTGACCGGCCGAGAAGATCCGGTTTCGCAGCCGCACGCCGCCGATCTCGAGCGGAGAGAACAGGTGCGGGAAGGTCGCCGCACGCACGCGATCGTCGATCATCAGGGTGTCAGGATGGACGATGGCGGGTGGCCGCACATCAGCGGCATCCGTGAGGCGGCTAGGGGATCTACCTACTCAGGAAACGAATGCCTTTCGAACGGCGGCAGCCGTCCACCGGTTCGTGCCGTGGATCGTCGGAACCTTCTTTGCGTTCAGCTGCGCGGCGATCTCCTCCAGCGACATCCGCTTCCCGAGCATCGGGTTGATCCTCGTGCGCCATGTGTAGTCACGTTGGTTGCAGCACCTATGCGCCAGCCGGACGTTGTCCGGAGTGAGGTGCCCTCCATGCATCTTGAGCCTTGGGTAGTGGTCGGCCGTCGGAGACCAAGGGGAGAGAGGTGACATCGGATCGAAGTACCTACGACCCCGGGGGCAGTAGCACTGGGGCATCTCGCAGCGCACGTCGACGAGCTGGCCGTCCTTGGCAACCTGCCAGAGGATTCCGCTGCACTCCGAGCGCCTTCAGCGTCTCGGCCGCTGATGCTCCAGCGGCCGCTGGTGCCGCCGGGATTCCTTACTGCTCTTCGTGATCCATTCTCGGCTTCTCAGTCCTCGAAGGTGGAGGTTTTCGTCCGTTATGGACACCGTAGCTGGTGGGTGGTCACTTCCTCCAAGAGAAGAAGCGCCGCCGCCAACGGCGACGACGCCTGAGGTCTCCGCTCGGCCACGGTTTGACCGCCGCGTCGCAACTCCATACAGTCGCCGCGTGGACGACCAACCATCCATCCTGCGGCTCCGCGAGCAGCTCGCCGCAGCGCTCGGGGACAAGGGTCCGGAGCGCTTCCTCGCACTCTGCCACGACGACATCGAGGTGCAGACGTTCGGCCTCGGTGACCGCGTGCTGCGCGGCAAGGGAGAGATCGCCGAGTGGTGGGCGGCCATGCGCGGCGCGCTCGTCTACACCTTCTCGGTCAATCGGATCACCAACTTCGGCGATCGCGTGGCGCTGATCGAGGGACGGATCCGGTTCTCGCGGGAGGGGTGGCTGACCGACCACGAGGCCGCCTGGGTGGTGATCGGGAAGGACGGGCTGGCGTGGAGGTACCGCCCGGCCGAAAGTCGCGCCGATGCCCTCGCCTACGCCCGCTCGCTTGGAGCACTCGACGCATGAGCGCCGTCCCGCCGATGACGAGCCTCACCCCCCGGCGGGGAAAATCATGGGGCTCGCCGACCCCGGTGGCCGATGGCGGATCGCGGCGGCCGCCGCGGGCATCGCCGCGGTCGCCGGCGTCGTCGTCCTCGCCCGGCTGGTCGGCGATCCGCGCTCGTGGTATGGCCTTCCCGGCGCTCTGGCCGTCGCCGCTGCGATGACGGTCGGCCTGTTCGCCGGCCGGCTGGCCGGTCTGGCCGTCGGCCTGATCGGTGCAGCGCTGTTCGTGCCGCTGGTCGCCTACCACATGCCGCCAGATCCGTACCTGTGGGGCATCCCGGTGGCGGTCGTGTGGGGGCTGAGCGGCTTTCTGTCGGGGGTGCTGGGCGACTCGCTGAGGGCGCGCACCGACGAGGCCTACGAGTCGGTGCTGGACGAGGCCGACACGCAGCGGCGAATCGCCCGCGCGCTGCAGCGGGCGCTGCTGCCCGAACACCTGCCCACGCTTCCCGGCGCCGAGATCGCGACCCTGTTCCGCCCAGCGGGAAACGGTGATGAGTTGGGCGGCGACTTCTACGACGCCTGGCTGATCCCGGACAGGCCTGACCAGTTCGGGATCATGGTCGGCGACGTCCAAGGAAAGGGCGCGGAGGCAGCCGCGGTGACGGCGCTGGCCAGGCACACGATCCGAACGGCCTCGATCCTCGACGTCAAACCTGCGGAAGCACTCGACGTCCTCAACCAGGCGCTGCTTCGCCGAACGAGCGGTGACCGGTTCGTCACCTCGTTCCTCGCGCTCGCCACGCCGGTGGCTGAGGGGCTCGAGATTACGCTCGCATCGGGCGGACACCCGCTGCCGATCGTGCGCCGCCTGGATGGGACGGCGTCCCGTCGGCCGCCGGGGCGCTGCTCGGCGTCTGGCTGCACACCGAGGAACACTGCGAGACGCGGCTGGTGCTGCGCCACGGCGAGCTGCTGGTCGCCTACAGCGACGGCGCCACCGACCACCAAGGCCCGGGAGGCATCTTCGGAGAGGCGAGGCTGATCGCAGCGGTCGAGGCGGCCGACGGCGGGCCACGTCAGGTGCTCACCGCGATCCGTGAGGCGCTGGTGGCGTTCAACGACGTTCCGCCTCGCGACGACATCGCGATCATCGCCCTCGCTCCCAAAGCGCCGGCCGCAAGTGGCTGATCCGCCGGCTGCACCTCGGTTTCCGCCGCAGACAACTGGGGGAATGGGCAGCGGATGGCGGATTCTCGGCAGCCCAACCCAGTCAAAGCGTCCGAGCTGAAACGCGCCTTTAACGAGGCTCTTCTGAAGTCGCGCGCGAGGCTGAAGCATGCACTCGCCAATCGCTCCAAGCGTCGCACCTCTTAGCCGACGCTGTTGTGTGCCTCAGAGGGCCTGAGCGCGCGAGAGCCCATCTCCGTACGCCGACAGCTGCACCAGCTCACCGTCGACCGCCAGGCCGCTGCCGATCACGCCCTTGCCCTCGAAGCGGACGTCCTCGCCGAGCGCCACGCTCGGCGTCTGCCGCTTCTTGCAGCGGGCGAGCTGCTCCAACACCGCCTCGGCCGAGGTCACCTCGCCGGAGGGGTCGAAGGCGTCGTAGACGTAGCCGGCCAGCAGCTTCGGGTACGATCCGCTCGAACACGGCCGGCCGCGACACCGCGTCCAGGCACCAGCCCTGGCCGGCGATCGAGACGAGCACGCCGTTCTGGCCCGGCTCGAGCGCGAACGCGCTGCGAGAGGTCGCGGATCTCGGGCTGCGCGGGCGGCGAAGCCGTCGCTGTTGGCGGCGGTCGGCGACGCGACCAGATGCCGCGCCAGCTGCTCGTCCACGCTTGCCCAGACCGTGCGCTGAGCAGCGCCGCGGGCGAGCGCGTTGGTGCTAAGCGAGGCGGCCTTGTGCCGCCGCAGCTCCGGCCCGGCCACGTGCCCGGCCGACCGGAACCTCCCACCACCCGACGACCAGCGGCCGTGCTCCACGCACGAGACGGGGATCCGGG
Source organism: uncultured Actinomycetes bacterium (assembly GCA_963755675.1). GTDB lineage: Bacteria > Actinomycetota > Thermoleophilia > Gaiellales > JAICJC01 > JAICYJ01. The sequence continues at coordinate 2,408 of CAVWLK010000059.1, read as the reverse complement.
TCGTGGAGCCCGCAGCCAGCAGCACCGAGAGGTTCAAGATCCGGTTCTGCTTGGCACCGACCAGTTCCTCGCCGTCGTAGAGCAGCACGCCCAGGTCGAGCGGGTTTCGCACCGCGAGCTCGCCCACGTCGCCGGCCTCGTCCACCTCGCTGATCTCGAGTCCCTTGAGCAGGGCGTCGTCCAGCGAGACGTACTCGCAGACGGGATCGCGCAGCGGAAACAGCGGCGTGATCGTGATGCCGGCGTGGCTCTGCGGCTGGCCGAGCTGGATAGGGAAGATCGAGCGTGGTGGTCATCGGACCTCCTCCGAGTGGGACGTTGCACGAGGTATGTCCCGCCGGAGCGAGGCGACGCTTACGGTTCTGCCCTAACGACGCTGCAGATTCGAAGTCGAAGGATGCGGCGTCACATGCACGTCTGGCAGCGGAGCGGCTCAGTCGCCGGTCCGTTCGCGAGCCCAGGCGCGAAGAGGAGCGGTGGCTGATGCGCATCGGCGAGGTCGCGCCGTCAGCCGCATCGACTCGTCGTCCCGGCCGAGGTGCAGGCAATCGCAGTCGTGGAGCATGTATTCGCCGGCCGCGCGTTCGGTCAGCACGTACCCATTGTGGCGTCGCACCCACAACAGGTAGCCCTCGTCGTCATTCTCGAAGACCGTGATATCGGCGTCCATTGCTCCCCCTTCTCAGTTCCTCCACTGCTGCCACTGCCGATCGAGGTCGACCGGCAGCGCCGTCAGCAGCCCCAGATTGACCAGCCGAAACCCCATCGCCAGGTCGGACACCGCAAACAGCGGCGCCAGGACGATCGGGTCGGCGCCGCGCCGCTCGACCTCCGCTCGCACCATCGTCTCGGGCATCAGCAGCTCGGCCGCGAACCGGTTGGCCTCGCGCTCGCGCAGCCGCTCGGGGCTCTCCGGGTCGGCGCGCAGGTCGGCGGCGCGGCAGAACACGCCGTCGGGCTGGTCGCTGGCGTGCAGCAGGAAGTGGCCGACCTCGTGCGCCACCGAGAACCGGCGCCGCTCCCACGGCTCGTGCGCGCTCACCCACACCTCCTGGCGAGCCGGGCAGCAGCAGACCCGACAGCGGCGCCTCCGGTGGCGCGCCGGGGATGGCGCTCAGATCGTCGGCCAGGCGCACGCGCAGGCAGCAGAGGCTCTCGGCCAGCTCCTCCACGTCGACCGGCGGCGGATCGCCGCCGTAGGTGTCGGTGAAGCGGTCGAGCGCCTGCAGCGCGGCCGCGGCCTCATCCATCCTCGCCGCCCGTGAAGAGATCATCGACCCGGGGATCGGACTGCGTCCGCGAGGGAGAAGATCCGGATCGCGTGGTCCGGCACCGGTGCTGCACGCGAAAAGCGACTGCATCATCGGCGCCGACGTGGAGCTGGCGGGAGACGCGTGCCGTGATGCCTCCAGCAGCGCCCGAGGCGCGGCCAGGATCTCGGCCAGCGCGGTGACGACCGCCGGGCGCACCCGGCCGGAGAGAGCAGTCCGGCTTCGAGCTCGTGCACGTAGCCGCCGACCTGATCTTCCGATCCTTCGACACCGAGCGCGGCAGCCAGCCGCTCGATCAGCTGCCGGCGGGTGGTGCGACGGCGGGCGCGCAGCTCCGGCAGCAGCGTCGACCACGGCCGCGGTTCTCCGACCATGCCCCCAGCGGCTCCAGCTCCGGCCGCGCGGCGAACTCGCGCACCTCGTCCGCCGACAGGCATCGCGGCGGCGACGTGGCCAGGTAGGCGGCGATCATCCCGGACAGCGCCTCGGCCTGGTCGCCGGCCTGGGTCACGAACGCGGCCGGATCGGGCCGTTGCCCGGCCTGACGCTCGTCGAGGAACCGCTCGAACAGCTCGACGGCGCGATCGCTCACGGCAGCGCCTGCCGCATCTTCGCCAGCGCCCGGTGCACCATCACGTCGATGTTACCGGGGGTGGTGTCCAGCATCGCCGCCACCTCGGCGCTCGACCGCCCCTCGACGATGCGCCCCCACACGGCGTCACGCTGCCGCTGGTTCAGCGGGGCAAGCAGCTCGTCCACGGCGTCGTGGTCGGTGAGTGGCATCGAAGGCGGGGTCGTCGGCCGCGGCGTCCCAATCGCCGAGCGGCGCTTCGCCGTCGCGCCGCCGCTCCAGGTAGTCGGCCCGCAGGAAGGTGGCCATCCGCACCAGCAGCCCGGCTGGGTTGGTGATCTCGGCGCCGGAGTAGACCTTGGCCGAGAAGCGGATGAAGACGTCGGACTCCACCTCGCCGATGGCGGTCGACGGAACCTTGGCGGCGATGACCGCGCGGATGAGCGCGCGGTGGCGAAGGAGCACGACCGCGACACAGCGCTTGGCGGTCTCCCGCTCCGCCGGCTCGCCCAACCCGCAGCGCTGGGCGAGGCGAACCAGCTCGCCGTCGTCCAGCCGGCCGAGAT
>CAVWLK010000058.1:0-16473 GCA_963755675.1 uncultured Actinomycetes bacterium | reverse complement strand
GGCGGTCTCGGTGCTCCGGAAACAGACGACGACGTCACAGTCGGCCGAAGCGAGCAGCTCCGACACCATGGATGCGGGGCTGGCGAGGCTGACGCTGCCGTCGACCAGAATCAACGCGACGTCTTGTTGCGAGGCGAATCTCACGACATCCTGCGCCGGTGCGGATGTCGAAGACGCCGCCACCCGCGCGATCACCGCCTCATCCTCGAGGCGTGCTCCGGGCGATCCGAAAGCTCTCGGGTCATCCTGGCGAGGGCGTCATCGTCCTGCCTGGCCGAGGGTGTCAGGACGGAGACGAGGACGATCTCCGCGCCCGTCCCTTGGCCAGCGGAACGGCGACTGGGAGGAGCGAGTCGAGGTCTCCCAAGTCCCCCTGCCCGACGACCAGGATCGTCCGCAACCCGGGGCTCGGCGGCGACGGCAGGGTCAAGAACGGCGTCGTGCTGCAGAATGCGGCGTTCGAGCTCCGCGAGCGTGGGCGATGGCTCGAGGCCCAGGTCATCGACCAACGTCGCGCGAAGCCGGCGGAACGCGTGAAGCGCATCCGCCTGTCGGCCGGAACGGTAATACGCGAGCATGAGCAGGCCGCACGCCCGCTCTCGCAAAGGGTAGCGGTGCGTGAGATCTTCCAGATCGGGGATCAGTTGTGCGTGCCTCCCGGCCGCGAGCTCCGCATCGATTCGATCCTCCAGGCAGGTCCAGCGCATCTCCTCGAGGCGGGATACATCTTGCGAGAACGCCTCCACATATGTGAGGTCCGCCAGCGGCGGTCCTCTCCACAGCGAGAGTGCCTGTGACAGCGTTTCAGAAGCTCCTTCCGCATCATCGTCGGCACGGAGCCGGCGCCCCTCACCCCAAAGCCGCTCGAAGACGCGAGATCGACCGCTTGTGGCGGAAGCGCGAGCGCGTACCCCGGCGCCTGGCTGATGATGACGCTGGGAGCCTTCCGCGCCGGCTCCACGCGTCACGGAGCTGGCTGACGTACACCTGAAGCGCCTTGCCTGCGCTCCGTGACGGCCGCTCTCCCCACACCGCGTCGATCAGCCGGTCAGTCGAGACAACCTCCCCGCTGTTCAGGCCGAGCGCCGCCAAGTCATCCGCTTCTGCGCTGCACCGACCGGAATCACCGCACCGTCCCGACGCAGTTCGACAGGTCCCAGCAGACCGAGGCTGACACCGGTCTCGGTCGGTTCAAGCCGCATGACCGCCGCCTAACCGCGGCTTGACCGGCTGCCGCAACCCTGCGCCTGACGGATCACATCGGAGTGACCCGCGAACGAATCGGAAGGAGACGATCATGCGTCGCATCATCCTCATCTCGGCGGTTGGGCTCGGGCTCCTGGCGGCGACAACCTCCGTCGACGCCGCGCAGACGGCATCGAACCACACCGGCCGCATCGATGCCTGTCTGCGCGCGCATGGCTGGTCACACGGACTGCTCGGGCTCCAGCGAGCAGAGCTTCGCGCTGGGCATCCCAACGGCCTCATCCAGACGTGTGGCGGCAGCGACGCACAGACGGCATCGAACGACGCCAACCGCGTCAACGCCAGCCCTGTTCACACCAACGGCGTCGATGCCTGCCTGCGCGCGCACGGATGGCCGTACGGACTCCTCGCGCTCCAGCGAGCGGAGCTTCGTGTCGGGCATCCCAACGGCCTCATCCGAACGTGTGGCGGCAGGGATGTCGTCTAGCCGCATGTGATCCGCCCTACGCGATCCCTCGGAACGTGTAGGGCGGATTCCGCTCGGGTAATCACGTGCCCTGGATGCCGCGGTCGACCACGAACGGAGGACGCCATGGACTACCATCGCCCGGTTTCGCAGGACGAGGCCCGCAGGATCTCGCTCACCATGGGGGTGCTGTTCATCATCACCTTCATCACCTCGATCCCAGCGCTCTACCTCTATCAACCTGTGCTCGACAATCCAGCCGGCTACGTCACCGGCGCCGGCCATGACAACCGCATCTTCCTGGCCGCGTTCCTGGAGCTGCTCCTGATCATCGCCAACATCGGCAGCGCCGTCGTCCCGTACCCGCTCCTGAAGCGCCAGAACGAGGGCTGTGCGCTGGGCTTCGTTGCTGCCCGGATCATGGAGTCCACCTTCATCGCGATCGGCATCCTCGGCGTGCTCGTGGTGGTCAGCCTGCAGCAGGACCCGTCGGCAACCGATGCGGCCACGTCCGGCGGGATCGCCTACGCGCTGGCCGCGCTCAAGGACTGGACGTTCATCCTGGGGCCAGGCTTCGTCGTCGGCATCGGCAACGGACTGCTGCTCGGCTACCTGATGTACCGATCCGAGCTGGTGCCGCCGCGCCTGGCCCTGCTCGGGCTGATCGGAGGCTCGCTGATCTGCGCCTCCGGGATCGCCGTGTTGTTCGGCGTCGACCAGCCCGGCGGGACGCTGCAGGGGATCGCGACCGTCCCCGAGTTCATCTGGGAGCTGTCGCTCGGCATCTACCTGACCGTCTGGGGGTTCAGGGCGGCCCCGATCCTGAGGGGAGTCGCCTAGGAGAGTCCGCGAATGCTGGCGGTGTTCTGAAGCGAATACCAGAGGACGTGGACGACTAGCCCAGCAGGTCGTAGCCCGCTTTGAGCATAATTGCTGCCCCGACGACGCTGAGCAGGGCGACGCTGATCTGGCGGGTGTGGAGGATCAGCCAGCGTCGCGACCGCTCCAGGTCGTGGGCCGCGCGGTCGGGGGCGGCGAGTGTGTAGGCGATGGGTGCGGAGATGGTCACGATCGACGTCAGCCCGAACACGGCAACAGCGATTGCTCTGTCGAGTGCGTCGACGTTGGCCTTGAGGATCTCGAGCACGGCGACGATGGTGATCGAGTAGGTCAGCATCACCCCGCCGGCGGCGAGCGCCACCGCCCAGTGCCGGCCGACCAGCCGCACCAGCCAGTCGGGGACAGGATCCTTGGGGGTACCGCCGGTAGGCCTGCGGTGAAGGACGATCGCTGCGCCGACCAGCGCCGCTCCGAGGAGCAGTTCGCCAATGGACGCCGCCCGCGACGGCGTGGTGTGCGAGTTGCGGAAGTTGAAGGTGGGGAGCACGACCACCAGGATGCCGATCAGCATGATCGTCGCCAGCCACCCAATCACGAAGGTGAAGGCCCGTCGAGCACCCTGTGGCATCCCAAGGAGGACGTACACCGCCAACACCGACGTTGGGCTGGAGAACGCGATCGCCAGCCCGAGCAGGGCCACCGACGGAATCAGCGACTGCACGCGCCACGCCCGTGACGCCTCTGCGCCCGCTGCACCCGCCGTACCATCCCGCAACCATACCGACGCCTCGCGGAACTCTCCTAGTCGATCACGCGCCGGCGAAAGTTGCGGATCCCGAGCCATAGAAACAGCGAGCTGAACCCCAGCAGCGCGGGGTAGACCGCCCACAGCGACATGTGGCTGGAGGAGGTCAACGCCGCCCGGAAGCCCTCGTTGATGTAGATCAGCGGGTTCACCAGCACCAGCACCTGCAGCCAGTGGAAGCCCCCCACCTCGACCGGGGCCAGCGCAGTCCACGCGTAATACGTGCCGCCGAGAAACGTCAGGGGCAGGATGATGATCCCGAACATCAACGGCACGGTGCGCGGTTCGAAGATGGTGCCGAAGGTCAGGCCCAAGGCGGCGCAGGTGACGCAGGCAAGCGGCGTCAGCGTCACCAGCACCAGCCAGTGCACTTGCAGCTGGATGTGGATCCCGCTTGCGTGCACCACCGACGCGATCGGAAACACGATCGCGGCCGCCAGCAGCCCCTGGATGGCGCCGAACACGACCTTCTCGCAGGCCACCAGCGACACCGGCAGCGGGGCGAGCACGCGGTCGTCGATCTCTCGCGTGTAGCCGAACTCCTGCACCATCGGCAGGGCGACGGCCTGGATTCCCTGGAACATGATCGAGAGGCCGACCACCCCGGCCACCAGGATGGTGGCGAACTCCGACTCGCCGGCGGCGCCCCGCCCGCGCCGACCCCGGTGCCGATGGTCGGGAACACGTAGAGGAAGACGAAGCAGAGCAGCAGCGGCTGCACGATCGTTCGCGGCACGAACTCGCGCAGCCGCTTTCGCAGCACCACCAGGTCGCGCAGCAGCATCGCGGCGAAGGCGATGCGACTGGACGCAAGGGTGGAGCGCGTCTGGAACCGTTGGCTTTGGCCGGCCATGTCTGCCATCAGTCGCGCAACCCGCTTCCGGTCAGGCTGATGAACACGGTCTCGAGCGTGGGCGGCGCCACCTGCACGTCGCGCACCGCGAAGCCGGCGGCCTCGGACGCGTCGATCACGCGTACCAGCACCCGGTCCTGTCCCCGCACCGCGAGCTGCACCGATCCGTCCAGCGTGGTCGCCGAGTCGGCTCCCTCCACCGTGCCGCACAGGTGTGCGGCCAGCTGCTGCATGTCACCGTCGCTTGAGATCGTGACGATCGTGTCCGCCCCGACCGACTGTTTCAGCTGATCCGGCGTGTCCAACGCCAGGATCTTGCCGTGGTCCATGATCCCGATCCGGTGGCAGAGATGGTCGGCCTCCTCCATGTTGTGGGTGGTCAGGACGACGGTCTGGCCCTCGGCGTGCAGGTCGGCCAGGATCTCCCACAAACCGATCCTGCTCTGCGGGTCGAGCCCGGCGGTGGGCTCGTCCAGGAACAGGATGGCGGGGCGGTGAAGGATCGCCCGCGCGACCATCAGCCGTTGGGCAAGCCCCCCGGACAGCGCCATCACCGGCGCCTGCGCCCGCTCGGACAGTCGCAGGCGGTGGAGCAGGTCGTCGGTTGCGGCGTGTGCCTGGGAGGCGCTCATGCCGAAGAAGCGGCCGTGGAAGTACAGGTTCTCAGCGACCGTCAGCGCCCGGTCGAGCGTGTTCGTCTGCGGCACCACACCGATCAGCTGCTTGGCGACGGCGGGGTGGCGGACGACGTCGATGCCGGCCACGAACGCCTGCCCCGAGGTCGGGATCACGCGCGTCGTCAGCATGCTGGCCGTGGTCGTCTTGCCGGCGCCGTTCGGGCCGAGCAGGCCGAAGATCTCGCCCTCGCGAACGGTCAGGTTGAGGCCGTCCACGGCGGTGACGCCGCCAGGGTAGACCTTGGTCAGATCCACCGTCCGGATCACGAGCATCTCTTCGATTCCGGCCGCTGCGGCGTGTGACACGGCCCGAACCATAGTCGGCAGGCGAGTATCGTCTCGTGGGTCCGTATGAAGCTGCACAGGCGAGTCATCGAGGAGCTGATCGTGAAGCCGGGCGAGCCGGCGGCGCTGGCCAGCCGGAGCACGAGCGAGACGACGACCCGCTGGCTGGATCCGGCCGGCAAGCTGCGTCCACGCGACCTCGCCGAGCGCGATCTCGAAGCCTTCAAGCAGGAACTCGATTCGGCACAGCAGTTGCTGTACGCGGCCGATACGCACGCGGTGCTCGTGATCCTTCAGGGACTCGACACTGCCGGCAAGGACGGCACGATCAAGCACGTCATGTCGGGCGTCAATCCGCAGGGCTGCGAGGTCGTCTCGTTCAAGGCTCCCTCGGCCGAGGAGCTCAACCACGATTTCCTCTGGCGGTGCGCGAAGCGGCTACCCGGACGCGGCCGGATCGGGGTCTTCAACCGCTCCTACTACGAAGAGGTGCTGGTGACGCGGGTGCATCCGGAGGTTCTCGCCGGGCAGCACCTGGCGCGCGACGCGGCGCATGGGGAGGAGATGTGGGCGGAGCGCTATCAGGACATCACCGCATTCGAGCGCCATCTGCACCGCTCCGGCACGCGGATCGTCAAGGTCTTTCTCCACATCTCCAAGGATGAACAGAAGCGGCGGCTGCTCAAGCGACTCGACGACCCGGCGAAGCAGTGGAAATTCTCGAGCGGCGACATCGCCGAGCGGGCATTCTTCGACGACTACCGGCAGGCCTATGAGGCGACCATCGCCGCCACCTCGACGCACGACGCACCGTGGTATGTCGTGCCGGCCGATCACAAGTACATGGCGCGGGCGCTGGTCGGCGGCATCCTCGTGCACGCCATCGAGCAGCTCGACCTGCGTCCCCCGAAGCTGAGCGCGACGCAGCGCGCGGCGCTCGATGCGGCGAGGCAGGCGCTGCTCGCCGAGTGAACCGTATCTAGGAACCGCTGCAGTTGAGGTCGATCCCGGCGCCGCTGGCCTTGCGGTCGTCGTTCACCCGCTGTTGCCACTGCTGGAGCGCCGCGCCGATCTTCGGTGAAAGCTCGGCACTGGCGTCGGCGCGGCCGGATCCTGCCGGAAGCGATTCCGCTTGGCTGTGGACGTCGTTCACGGAGTCACGCAGCTCCTGAAAGGCCGACACCAGCGCGACGGCGAACGCGCGGCCGTGTGCGGTGTCGGGAGCGCCGGCGGCGTCGAGATCGGCGATCAGTTGGTCGGTCGCCTTGACGATCTGTTCGCTGGCGGCGATCTGCTTCTCGCGAATATCGCCCTGCTTCGGCTCCCCATACTGGAACTGCAGGTGCAGGCCCTGGAACACCAGCAAGGGCCGCTTGGTTGCGCCGTCGTAGCGCTGGAAGCTGCTGCACACGGCTCCCGCCCACTGGTCTGCGTGGACGGTCTTGCTGGCGACACCCGGCTGGCTGCCGCCGCCGCACCCGGCGAGCGCCAGCGCCAGCGGCAGTGCGGCTGCAAGTGAGGAAGCGCTGAAGGAAGGTCTGCGAATCATGCGACCCAGTCTGCTTCCCGGCCGTGAGGATGGCATCGGGGAGATCCCTATGCTTGTAGGCTCGTCCCATGGACATCTCGCCCATCCAGCTCATCATCGTGCTCAGCTACTTCGTCCCCGCGATCGTCGCCTTCGCCCGCGGCCATCACAGCAAGTGGGCGATCCTTGCGCTCGATCTGCTGACGGGCTGGACGATCCTCGGGTGGCTCGCGGCGATGGTATGGGCGCTGACGAGTCCCTCGTCACCTCGCGCTGCACCGCCGGCCGCCTCGATCCCGAGCGGCGCCCGGTTCGATCCGCAGACGGGGCGACCGATCAGGGGTTTCGACCCGCAGACCGGCGAGCCGATCTTCGACGACCCGAGCCCGCCGAACGACGGCTGAGGCCCGCTGTCAGGTGGGTCGCAGGTTTGGGTACACCACATGCTCGGGCTGCCAGCCCAGCAGGCGCCGGGCCCGCTCGCCGCTGACGCGATGATCGCGCGTCAGCGCCTCTGCCACGTCCTCTCCCAGCTCGACGGCGGCCTCGGCTTGCGGCCATGACACCGGCGGGTGGGTGAACCCGGCTTCAACCGTCGCGGCCAGGGCCAGGTCACGCACACGGACCGGCTCGCCAGCGGCCGCATTCACCAGCGTCCCAGCCGGCGCGCGCTCCAGCGCCAGCACGTACAGGGCCGCGAGGTCATCGACGTGCACCAGCGTCCAGTGGTTGGTTCCGTCACCGACGTAGCGGGGCACGCCGTCGATGGCCATCTCGGCGAACTGGTTGAGCGGCCCGCCGCCGCGGCCGTACACCATCATCGGGCGGATCACGATCGCCCGCACGCCGGCGCTCGAAGCCGCAAGCACCTCCGACTCCAGCGCAGGTCGCCAGGCGTAGATCGCGACGGCGTCTGTGGCCGAATCCTCGTCCAGCAGCTGTCCCGGCGGTGCGCTGCCGTATACCCAGACGCCGCTGGTGTAGATGAACGGCTTGCCGCTGCCCGCCAGCGCCCCCAGAAGCGCGCGCACCGTCGCCTGTTCACTCGCCGCCATGCCGTCGTCCTGGGTGGCGGCAAGGTGCACCACACCCTCGCATGCGGCGGCCGGGGCAACCAGCGACGCCGGACGGTGCAGATCGCCGCCGACCGTCTCGTATCCCAGCTCCCTGAGCTGCGCGTCGGCCGCCGCCGAACGGGCGACGGCCACGACGGCATGCCCGGCCGCCGTCAGCTCCTCGGCCACCACCGCGCCGATGTACCCGGTCGCTCCGGTCACTAGCACGCGCACGCCGCCAGTATCCTCGATCCCGCGGCGCGGAGGGAGTAGGCTGCCGCGTTGTCAACCGTGAAAGGAGCGCCGGTGTACGCCCAGGTGATCACGTTCGAGGACGACCCGTCAGACCTGGAGGACGGCATCGCCCACGTCGGCGATGAGGTGGTGCCGGCGGCCACGCAGGCGGCCGGGGTGCGCGGTGTCTGGCTGGTCGACCGCGAGTCGGGCACGCGGCTTTCGGTGGTGCTGTTCGACGACGAGGAATCCGCGCAGGCCTTCTTCGCCACGGTCGGCGAACGCGTTGCGGCCGAGCCCGATCGCAACCGTCCCAAGCCCGTGGGATCGAAGCGGTATGAGGTGTACGGCGCAGCACTCGACTAGGCCGGCACCTCGCCGACGCGCTCTAGGGTGTCCGCGTGAGCTACGCCATCTACGTCGGCGCCAACCGACCGGCGACGGCTGCGCATACCTGGCCGGGTACGGCGACGAGCCGTCCAGCCACTGGCTGGAGCTGGCGCCGCGGGCGGAGCACCCGGCCGGGACGCGAGATCGAGGTCGGCGTCACCGGCGGCGTCGGCGATGCCCGGCGTCCGCACGACGATCCCGCAGGCGCCGGTCACCGCGCGCCACCTCCGCGTCGACTACTCGTACTACCGCGGCGTCCCCGCGCCGCTGACCAACGGCGGCCTGAACGAGCACGGCGTCGCCGTGCGGGACGTGTGGTCGCCGAGCAGCGAGCGGCTGCTGGCGATGACGCCGGCCGGACCAGCGCGGCCTGAACTACAGCGACCTGGCTCGGGTCGTGCTCGAGCGGGCGCGCACGGCGCGCGAGGGCGTCGAGCTGATCGGCTCCCTGATCGCGAGCCACGGCGAGGCCACCTACGGCGGCAACTCGCACCTGATCGCGGACGCCGACGAGGGCTGGGTGGTGATCGAGTTCGCCGGCGGCCGGGGCTGTGGGTCGCCGAGCGGCTCGGCGCCGACGCGATCCGGGTCAGCCGGCCGGGCGTGATCGGGGAGGTGCCGGCGGACTACGCTGACGCACCCGGACTTCGCTCGGCCCGCCGCACCTGATCTAGTTCGCCGTCGAGCAGGGCTGGTACGACCCGGCGGACGGGCCGTTCGACGCCAACCTCGTCTACGGCGACGGGCTGGGGCGGTGGCAGGGCGTGCGCTGGATCGAGCAGGAGCTCGCCGCGCGCGCCGCGCGGGCCGGCAGCGACTCGGCTGGCGGACTGATCTGGGCGGTGCGCACCGAGCGGCTGACCGGCGACACGGCCGGCTACGGCCAGGTCGTGCCGCTGCCGGCCGAGAGCATCCGCGAGCTGCGCGTGCTGTGGCATGCGCCGGTCGGCGCGGTCGCCGCGCCGCTGACGCCGTTCTTCCTGGGCGTCGACGTCGATCCCGCCCGAGCTGCGGCGCCACCGCTACCTGACGGCGGGCGAGGACGTCGGCCTTCGTCGACGCCGGCTCGACGGCGACGACTCGCGCTCGTCCGTGCCGCAGCGCGTCGAGGCGACCCGGTCGGCCGTCGCCATGTTCAAGCGGCTGCTGTACCTGCTGGCCGAGCACCACGAGCTGTTCCTGCCCGAGGTGACGCCGGTCTGGGAGGCGCTGGAGCGCGAGTCGGCGGCCGCCGTGCCGGCGCGTGCGCGGAGTCGGCGCGGATCCTGCTCGACGCGGGGCGGCCCGACCTGGCCGCCGACGTGCTGACCCGGTTCAGCCACGGCGAGGCGATCCGGGCGCTCGACCTGGGCGAGGCGATGGTGGCCAGCATGGACGCCCGCAGCCGCGTGCTGTTCGGCCTCGAACGAGGATCCCGGCTGGCGCGGCCCCGAGCAGATCTGGTAGGGCGGGGTATCGTTCGGGCATGACGGAGCTTCCCACCGGCAACGTCACCCTGCTGTTCTCGGACATCGAGGGATCGACGGCATTGCTGAAGCGGCTGGAGGACGGCTGGCCGGGCGTGCTGGAACGGCAGCGCGCAGTGCTTCGCGACGCGGTCGCCGGGGCCGGAGGCGTGGTCGTCGACTGCCAGGGCGACGCGATGTTCGCCGCGTTCGGCTCCGCGCGGTCCGGCGTCGATGCCGCGATCGAGGTGCAGAACGGCCTGGCGCAGGAGCAGTGGCCGGACGGCGCCGCGGTACGGGTTCGGATGGCGCTGCACACCGGCGAGCCGCAGCTGGCGACGACGGCGCCGGCTACGTCGGCATCGACGTCGTCCGTGCCGCCCGGCTGTGCGCCGCCGGCCACGGCGGGCAGGTGTTGCTGACCGAGACCGCCCGGCTCTTGTCGGGTGCCGAGACGATCGACCTGGGGCCGATGCAGCTGCGCGACCTGGACGGCACCGAGCAGGTCTACCAGCTGGTCGCGCCCGGGCTGGCCACCGAGTTCCCGCCGCTGCGCGCCAACGCCGCATCGCCGCTGGACGAGCTGGGCGGCGAGGCGGGGTTCGAGGAGCGGATCAAGCGAGCCGAGGAGACGCTCGAGCAGCGCATCCAGGATCTTGTCGCCAGCAAGATCGAGAAGGCGTTCGGTTCATTGCCGGAGGAGGGCGGCGGCAAGAACTGACCCTTGCGCCGAGCCGGTGATCGGTGCGAAGATGGTCGCAGGCGGTGCGACTGGCACGAAGCACCGCGAGAGAGGCGATGCGACGTTGCGGGGGCGAGTCGTGATCGACAGCGAGTGGCAATGGATCGACGCCGACGCGCGGGCGGCGGGCGAGCGGCCGGTGATCGAGGACGTGGACGTCGCGGCGGCGGAGACGGTGAGGGCGGCGACGCTGGGCGAGGTGCTGCGAGCCGAGCGAGAGCGGCAAGGGCTGGGGCTCGACCAGATCGAGGCGGCCACCCGAATCCGCACCGCCCAGCTGCGGGCGATCGAGGAGGACCGGCTCGATGCGCTGCCCGCGGAGGCCTACGCGCGCGCCTTCGTGCGTGACTACGCCGACGAGCTGGGGATGGACGCGGATGCCATGGTGGGCCTGTTCAACGAGCAGTGGAGCCGGACCCACACCACCGACGTTGTGCCGGCCCCGGTGATGCGGCCACCGCTGGCGGCCGCGGCCCGCCGTCCGCTGGGCGTCGCGTCGCTCGGGCTGGCGCTCGTGTTGCTGCTCGTGTCTGGGGCGGTGTTCCTGACCCGTGGGGGGGTCACTCCGGCCCGGCCGCGCAACTCCGCCCACGTCGCACGCGCCCTCCAGCGCCTCCACCAACCCGCCGCCGAGCACGACCACGCCGCCGCCGGCTGCCCCGTGGTGTCGCACCTGACGGTGACGGCCGCAACAGGGGCGTGCTGGATCGAGGCTCGTCGCGGCTCGGCCACCGGCCCGCTGCTGGCCGAGCGGACGCTCGCCCAGGGCGAGGCGATACGCCTGCAAGGACAGCACCTCTGGCTTCGGCTGGGCGATCCCACCAACGTGCAGCTGCGCCTGAACGGCCGGCCGCTTGCGCTGGCGGCGTCAGTCGACCCGATCAACGTGATGGTGTCGCGGCACGGGTCTGCGAGCGGCCTGAATCAGATCAAGGGGATGACGACCTTGTAGATGTTCCAGGCTCCGACCCAATCGCCGTTCGTGCACTTGACGCGGTCGTAGTAGAGGGTGGAGGTTGATTCGTCGTAGTACGTCTTCAGCGAGTCGTACCCGGGTGGGAATACCACCAGGGCGGTGTCGATCGAGGCGGGGGCCGGTGCCCACTCGCGCAGCGCCGCTCGTGGCCGCAGAGGCTGCGGCCACGTGTGTAGAACACCCGTCCGTCGCCGGCGACGGACGCGCCGTACTGCAGTCGGCCGCTAGGCAGGGGCAGTGGGATCCGGGTCGAGGTCGGATCTGGTAGCGGCGGACGTTGTCGCGGTTCTGCTCGGCGTCCAGTCGTCCCAGACGGCGAAGTCACCGTTGAGCTGTCCGGGAGTTAGAACGCTTTGTTGCGCTCCCCACCTGCTCGTCCAGCACCCGTGTCTCGGTGGTAGCGGTGTCTCGCAGCAGGATGTGATCAGCGACGGGCCGGGTGTGGAAATTTCACGCCCGAACAACAGCCATCCGCCTGACAGCGATGGATTCCACTCCCAGTTGGCCGAGTTCACTCCAGCCGGGGGATTGGTGTGCGCCTGCGAGTTCACGTCGTAGAACTTGATGTCCGAGCCCTGGCTGTCGATCCTTTGGTACACGAGTTTGGAGCCGTCAAAGCCGTCAGGGTAGGCGTATCCGGTTGAGTTCACCTTGACTCGCGGGCTGCTGCCGTTCTGGACGTATGCATCGAACCCGTTCGTGCCGGGCCGGTTTTGCGCCCATGCGATCCATGCGCCCGCCCCGATGGCTGCTGCTCCAACGCACGAGTCGTCTTGAACGCCAACCGGCGTCAACAACGCCGACGCCACTTCCACAACCACACCCGCCGCAATCAGTCCACCGATCCCGACGACCATCCACTTCCGTCTCATGTCGAGTTCCTTCCCCATCGGACGCCAGAACCAGTGCACGTGCACTTCGTTGCAAGGATCTCGCCCTCAGCCAGCTAGCGCGGCGTCGCGAGCGAAGTTCACCCGGGTGATTGCGGTTCGTCGAGAAAGCCCGCGCCCACGAACTCGAGCGATCCTGCGGGCCCGATCGGCGGAAAGTAGGCTTGTACGTCGTGTCGGGACAGCCATCAGATCCAGCATCGGAGCTCGCGGAGCTCAGGGAGCAGCACCGGGCGGTGGTCGGCGTGTTGCGCGTGTTGGGCAGCGCCGGCGGCGAGTTGCAGCCGGTGCTCGAGAGCGTCGCGGAGTCGGCGGCGCGGCTCTCGAAGGGGAACGCCTTCCTCTGGATGGCCGACGCCGATGGAGCGATGCGCGTGCAGGCCGCGTATGGCTCGGGCACCGATGAGCAGCTGGACTACGAGCGCACCCATCCACATCTCGACGACGATCCGAAAACGCTCACCGGCAGGGTCGTTCGCAGCAGGGACACGGTCTGCATTCCCGACATCCTCGAGGACCCGGACTACGAGTGGAGCGGCCAGGGGGTTGGCACCGGCTACCGAGCCCTGCTTGGCGTCCCGATCATCGCCGAGCGCGAGCTGTTAGGGATGCTGGGCATCTCGTGGGTCGAGCCGCAGGTCTTCACCGACGACCAGGTCAGGCTGGTGTCGACGTTTGCCGATCAGGCAGCAATCGCGATCACCAATGCGCGGCTGTTCGCCGCGATCGACCGGCAGCGAGAGGAGTTGTCGCGGTTCCTGTCGCCGCAGGTGGCCGATCTCGTCTCGAGCGAACGAGGGCGGCAGCTGCTGGCCGGCCACCGCGCCCACGTGACCGTCCTGTTCTCCGACCTGCGAGGGTTCACGTCGTTCGCGGAGACGGCCGAGCCGGAAGAGCTGTTCGACGTGCTGCGGGAGTACCACCGCGAGATCGGCGAGCTGATCGACCAGTTCGGCGGCACGCTGGAGCACTTCGCCGGAGACGGCGTGATGGTGTTCTTCAACGACCCCGTGCCGCTCGGGATCACGAGGCCCAGGCAGCCCGCATGGCGGTCGCGCTGCGGGAACGCGTCGAAGCGCTGGCGGTGGGCTGGAGCAAGCGCGGCATCGAGCTCGAGATCGGCATCGGCATCGCCTCCGGCTACGCGACCCTGGGCCGGATCGGATTCGAGGGCCGCTTCGACTACGCCGCGATCGGCACTGTCACGATCCTCGCCTCGCGGCTGAGCGCCGCCGCCGCCCCCAGGCAGATCCTGATCAACCAGCGGCTTCACGCCGCCATCGAGGACGTTGTCGACGCGGCGCCCACCGATGATCTCACGCTGAAGGGGTTCACCGACCGGTGCGGGCCTGGGAGCTGGTCAGTCTTCGTGCGAGTGCACCACGAGCCTGATTTAGACCACCACCGGCG
Source organism: uncultured Actinomycetes bacterium (assembly GCA_963755675.1). Lineage (GTDB taxonomy): Bacteria > Actinomycetota > Thermoleophilia > Gaiellales > JAICJC01 > JAICYJ01. The sequence continues at coordinate 2,671 of CAVWLK010000058.1, read as the reverse complement.
ACTGGCGATGAAACGCCCGTCGTCGACGGGGCCCTCTTGATCGCGAGCGCGCATCTCGTCTTCGACCAGCGCCACCAGCTTGACTCGCCCCTGCGTGCTGAGCACGAGCGCCCCGTCGTTCTCGGCTCGTTCGAATCTATGCGCTCGCGCCCACACGTCGAACGCTTGGTAGAAGCGATGGTGATCGTCACCCAGACCGATGGCGATGATCCCGGCCTGGATCTCCTTCCAGCTCGTCACCTCGCGTCCGGTTGCCTGCCACACGGCGGCGGTCAGCGGACAGCAGCGATGACGTGACGCGGTGTATCCATCAACAAGGATCTTCTCGGGCCGAAGCAACCCGTGAAGCAACAGCGTGCCCGCCTTTCGCGTCCATTCCGCGAACCACCGCTCTCAGCTCGCTATCCGCGATCTCAGCCGAGACACTCGACGTGTCCACCAGCCAGCCCGTCCACATGATGCACCCAGAATAGCCTTCGGATCTCACTACAAGGTCACTGTGGTGGCGATGTCGGTCATCGCAGGCCGACGCTGACATGATTCACGCCATGGCGACCACGCACGACCTGCCGCTCGAGCGCCGCACCCTCCACGGCCACTTCTCCCGCGACCTGGCGCCGGTGCTCTCGATCGACTCCGGGGGACTCGGTGCGCTTCCAGGCGCTGGACGCAGGATGGCACTGGGATCTGGTGGGTCAGTGGACCGATTCGCGCGATCACGTGCTGGACGACGGCCATGCGCTGTGCGGCCCGATCGAGGTGCGCGGCGCGCGTGCCGGAGCGACGCTGGTGGTCGAGGTCGTGCAGGTTCAGCCGCGCGACTGGGGCATCACCTTCGCCGGCGAGACGTCGGTGGTGTGGCGGCTCGACGCCGAGACGGGCACGACGGATGACGGCACCGTCGTGGCACTGGCGCCGTTTCTGGGCCTGATCGGCATGCCGCCCGCCGACGCAGGTGTGCACTCCACGATCCCGCCCCGCCGAACGCGGCGGCAACATCGACTGCAAGGAGCTCACCGTCGGTGCCAGGCTGTACCTACCGATCGAGGTGGACGGTGCGCTGGTGTCGGCCGGCGACGGCCACGCCGCCCAGGGCGACGGCGAGGTCTCGGGCACGGCGATCGAGTGCCCGCTGGAGGCCGTCGAGCTGAGGTTCGACGTCCGCGACGACCTCGCGCTGCGGATGCCGATCGCGTGGACGGAGCGCGCCTGGATCGCGTTCGGCTTCGATCCCGACCTCGATGTTGCGGCCGACCTGGCGACTGAGACGATGCTCGACCTGATCGAGCGGGAGCACGGCGTCAGCCGCGACCGGGCGCTGGCGCTGGCCAGCGTCTGCGTCGACCTGCGCGTGACCCAGGTCGTCAACGAGTCGAAGGGCGTGCACGCGGTGCTGCGCCATGATGCTCTGGGCGGATCGCGCCCGGCCTAGCCGGGCGATCCGCTTGGGTACGGTGTAGCGGTGCGGATCGCGACCTGGAACGTCAACTCGCTGAAGCAGCGGCTGCCGCGGCTGCTGCCGTGGCTGGACGAGCGCCGGCCGGACGTCGTCTGCCTGCAGGAGACGAAGCTGGCCGACGACGCGCTGGCCGAGCTGCTGGGCGACTGAGCTGACCGGCCGCGGCTATGAGATGGCGGCGCACGGCGAGGCGGCCGTGGAACGGGGTGGCGATCCTCTCGCGGGTGGGGCTGGACGAGGTCGTGCGCGGGCTTGCCAGTGCGCCGGGGTTCCCGCACCCGGAGGCGCGCGCCGTGGCCGCCACCTGCGGGGGCGTGCGGGTGTACTCGGTGTACGTGCCGAACGGGCGCGAGCCGACTCAGACCACTACGAATACAAGCTGCCTGGCTGGCGGCGCTGCGCGACGTGGTGGCGGCGGGACCAGGGCGACCGTCGTCTGCGGCGACGTGAACATCGCCCCGGCGGACGCCGACGTGTTCGATCCCGATGCGTACGTCGGCCAGACGCACGTCACCCCGCGCGAGCGGGAAGCGTTGGGGAGCTGCAGGCGCTCGGGCTGCACGACGTCGTGCGCGACCGCTGGCCGACCGAGCGCGTGTTCACCTACTGGGACTACCGGGCCGGGATGTTCCACCAGGATCTGGGCATGCGCATCGACCTGATCCTGGCGGGCGACGCGGTTGCGGCGCGCGTGCAGGCGGCATGGGTCGACCGCCAGGCCCGCAAGGGCGCGGGCCGAGCGATCACGCGCCGGTGATCGTCGACCTCGATGAGGCGCCGGATGGGGACATCGGGCCGGTGGTGCCCCCACCGTCGAACCCGGTGACGAAGCGGGGTGGGAAGAGGTTGCCGCAGGGCTAGCGCTCGCGCCAGTCGTCGCTCCGGCTTGAGGCGACGCGTTCTTTCGCGCGGTGGAAGTGCAGCGCAGACCCTTCCCTGTTGAGGAAAGGGTCAACGGTTCGAGTCCGTTAGAGGGCTTCGTCGATTTTCCTGAGCGTGGAAGGACCGCCAACGCTCTGTCTTGTAAGAACTAGGCACGGGTAGCGGGACAGGTCTTGGGATGTGTGGACATGCCTGACGATCCGATCCACCAAAGACCCAGTGCAACGCCAGCTTTCAGGGGCGCACGCGGCATTTCGTCGCGCGAGCATCCGCCGCCACGCACCGCTCCTAAGATCCCCTCATGTCCGCGCACCCGCACCACCCGGACGA
>CAVWLK010000057.1:0-4154 GCA_963755675.1 uncultured Actinomycetes bacterium | reverse complement strand
GCCGCCGAACGCTCCTGGGAGCCACGTGTCCGACATGTCGACAACGATCCACTCGGCTCGGCCGATGGCCGGAACGCTGTAGGCGTAGCGACGATCGGTGAGATGCGAGCGATCCTGTTCGTCGATGCGACGGGCGCGTCCTTGGGGATCAGCGACACCGCATCACGAACTCGCCGAGGAACTCGCCCGAGCTGTCGGTTCGGTAGAAGGTCGGCGTCCCAGCAATGGCACCCAGCCACGGCCCGACCATCACCGACGAGACGACGGAAAGCGTCAGAACCAGGATCGCACCTCGTAGTCGCCCGGTCGGCGCAAGGCGGCCTAGCCCGACGGCGACCGCAGCCAGGAGGAATGGAATGACCGCCGCGACGTAGTGCGCGCGCGGGTCAGTTGTCGCATCGAAGCCGGCGAGCAGGTTCGCAGTGAGTTGCGGAAGCGCCACCGCGGCAACCCGGGAGCGAGGAAGAACAACCCTCCGAGTGGTGCCGCGAGCAAGAACACATAGAGGAGGTCGCTCCATCCTGCAAGCGCCGACAGGATGGTGAGCGGGTCGGTGAACGCGGTACGCACTATCCCGAAGGGAGACCCTCCCACGTCCGCGTATGCGCCATAGAACACACTCTCGCCGCCCGAGAAAGCCGGCACGACGACGTAGAGCGCGATCACCGTCCAGGCGCCGGCGAGCACCGCGATCGCGGCCCCTGTCCGACGGCGCCCCCGGGCAAGGGCGTACCAGACGCCCAGCGCTGCGACGGCGAGCGCCATGAGCTCTCCGGTCGATGCAGTGAGGACCGCGAAGATCGCGAACGGAACGAGCCGATCGGAGTCGAGATACCAGACGCAGAGCAGGAGGAAGGGGATCGCCAGCGTCACGGGGTGGAACACGTCCACCGCCGTCCAAGACACCCACGGATATGCGAGGTATCCGAAGGCGAGGATCGCGGCCACGCGCTCCGACTCGAGGTGCCTGCGTGCGAGCCAGTACACCGGCACGGCGCCGAGCGAGACTGCGACGACCTGCACCGCGACGAGCGTGAGTGGCGTCGGCGCGACCACCCACAGCGGCGTGAGAAGCGCGAGAATCGGGTCGACGTGTTGGCCCAAACGCGTCATCTGCTCGCCGGTCGCGCCATTCGTCACCTCGAGCGGCCGTCCGTGTGCCGTGCTCCAGACGGCCTGCACCATGTTTCCGAGGTCGTAGCGGCCGAGCCGGAAGTTCAAGAAGTGATCGCGTGCGACCAGAACAGCGCCGTCGCCCAGGCTCGGTTCCCGCCCAAACAACCAGGGTCCAGGCATGATCTCGCACCGCGGCAAGGCCGCCCGTCGAGACCACTCCTTCGGCCGCCGACGGAGAGCTCATTCGAACGCGAAGCGTCGTCGGGACTCACGAAGAGCGAGACCGATCGTCAGCCCGCAAGCAACCAGCACGACCGACGTCTGAACCGGAGTCGGATCGCCGCCGCCCGTCGCGACGACCATTGTGACCGGAATGAACCAGATGAGGCCGAGAGTCGGGCCGGACGATCGCGACGGCGACAACGAGCAGCGCGAAGTAGTGAAGCCAGACGAGCGGCGTCAGTGCGAGTCCGGCTGCGAGAGCGACGATGAAAGCCGATCGCTCGTCGCCTCGCCTGCCGAGCACGATGCATGCCGCCAGCAGCGCAACGCCCAACGCCAGCCAGAGAGCGTGCGCCAGTCCGTAAGGCGCGCCAAGGTCGTGGGCGAGGTTCGTGACCGTGTACGCGTCGTCGCCTACGTCCTTCTCGAGTCGGCGTAGGAGGTCCGGGTACCCGCGTAGCCCATCGAATCCAATGACCGCCCAGGACGCGAGGAGTAGTCCAGCCCCGACGGCCGCGGCCACCATCGCATTTGCGACCCTTCGTGTCGCGACGAACCACACGAGGAGCGGCCAGAGGAAGAACTTGACCGCCAACGTCACGCCCACGCTCGCCGAGCTCACAAAACGGCGATCTCGAAACCGCCATGCGAGCGCACACGCGAGCGCCAGCCACAGGGTCACGTTCCCGTCTGGATCGCCGAGATGACCGGGGGCCAGAGCAGCATTACTCCGTAGCAACGCCAGTCCCGAACGCCGAGCACGAACGGAATCGACATCGCGACAAGTACGAGCCCAGCCATAACCACGAGGCCCGCGAGGTCGACGGATACGAGTGTCAACGGAACGGACAGAAGCGCCGGAAGGGGCGGATAGACGTACGGCCCGCCGGTGGCCGTCAGCAGAGCGTCCTCGAGCGGATATGGAGAGTTGCCACCGAGGATGTCCTCCGCTCCGTGATAGAGCGGCCGGAAGTCGAACGCAGCAGAATCGTCCTGGATGGCGCTGACGAACAACGTGACGACGGTGATGGCGGGCAACAGCCCGCAAAAGACGATCGACGCGAACCAGGCCACGCGTGCGCGCGACACCCGGCGCGGGGAACCAGCTTGGGCGAAAGCAATCACGCGACTGCGGGCTCGATGCGCGCCCGAGCCTGCGGGCGGGCGAGGATCACGCAGAGCAGGATGACGACCGCCACTGCCGGCAAGAAAGCCTGGAACCCCTCGGCATACCCCGGCTTCGGGCTGACCCAAAGCAGGATGGGCAGGAGCCAGATGAGCGAGAACCGCGGCCGCGCGATCGCAAGCGGCACGAGAGGACCACGAGGTAGTGGAGCCACACGATCGGTGACAGCGCCAGCGTCGCCGCGACCGCGCACGTGAACGAGCGAAGGTCGTCGGCGCGACGAGCGAAGACGACGCAGGCGACGAGCAACCCGCCGCCCACGAGAGCCGTGAGCGCCTGCCCCTACGGCGGAAGGAAGTCCCGCGGTCGCAGCCATGCCGACCAGCGAGTAGCTGTTCTCGGCCTGGATGTCGGACAGCCTCCGCACGAGATCGGGATAGCCCGTGAGCCCGTCGAACCCGATCAGCGCCCATGCGCCGAGCGTCACGGCGACACCGATCACCACGGCCAATGCCGAGGCACGAAGTCTGCGTGTCGCCAACATCCAGATGAACATCGGCCAGAGGACGAGCTTGGCCGAGACCGAGAGACCGAGCGCAGCCCCGGGAGGCCACACACGGTCGCGGTAGCGCCAGAGGACCGCGAGCGCAAAGGCAAGGGGAATCGACACGTTGCCGAGCAGAAGGCCGCTGATGGTCGGCACCCAGAGGAACGCCGCGGCATAGCAGCGGACGTCCCTGATCTCGAGGATCCACAGAGTCAGACCAAGGAGGGCGACCAGAAGGAGCGTGGCGAGGAGCGCGACGGCGGCAACCGGAAGCCACGTGAACGGAACCAGCAGCAGGACGATCTGCGGCGGATACACGTATCCCTTCTGGTCCTCCAGGATCGGATCGTCGAGCGCCGGGTACGGCGATTTGCCCGTCGACCACCGCCTCAGCGGCCGGCAGATATGCAAATCGAACGTCCCAGGCCAGCAAGCTTTCCGCTGTGCTGAACGCGATAGCGCCAAGGACGATCACGACAGCGAAGAAGACGAGCACTGCCGTGCCTAGTCCCTTCCGGTTCGTCTGTCGCCGCTTCTCGGACCACGATCCGGAAGCGTCGGCGGCCGACCTCATGTAACGGATGATGGCCACAACCTCGGCGGTCGTACTCACCCGTTCGGTTGGCGTCAACGATCGAGTGGTCGGTCTCGAATCCACCATTCGGGTGCTACGCAACCGCGCCTCGGCTTCCGAACGTGAGAAAGCCCTCCGACGAGCGGTGGGTGCCAGTCACTTGCAGGGGCCGGAGAGGCCCCTCTGACCGGAGGAGGAACCTCCAAAATGACCGACATCCTGATGCGTCCGTTCATTGCACTGCAGATTGCAGTGCATCGAGCTGCGGGAGCGCGAGGATGGCCAGACGACGACCGAGTACGCGATTCTGCTCGGCTTCCTCGCGATCGCCATCATCATCGCTCTCTTCTTCCTCAGGAACGTTCTTCGTCAGCCTGTTCTCGGATGCAGCTACGAGCGTTTCGAACGCGCCCGGCTAGGCGCACCCCTTCCAGCCCGTCCTCCTGTGCCGGCTCACGTGGCGGTACGGGAGGACGGGCACCCGTGTTCTGGCACGCCGCACTGAAGCCGAAGGTCTAGTCGGAACCCACCCATCGGCCGGTTGCCGGACACGGGCCATCTGAGGAATC
>CAVWLK010000056.1:0-36132 GCA_963755675.1 uncultured Actinomycetes bacterium | reverse complement strand
CCCGAAACTCATCGGAGCCGGCGAGGTGGCGGGACGCCACGACGTACGCGAACGGCGCTACGCGAGTGTGGTGAGGTGTCCTCGAGGTTGTCGTAGCTCCCCTGCATACCATCCGCGGCGTGCACACCGTCCTCCGCGGTCCAGGTGCCCGCGTCCCGACTCGCCTGGTCCTTGTAGACGAGCAGGACCGTCATCGTCGTGACGCCATCCTGCTCGTGCAGCTCCATCGTCTCCACGGCCTCGACGTCCGGCCTGCCGTCGAACACCCAGGTCTCCACCGTCCGCACTGGGCGCTCGATCTCGAGGAAGGTGCCGTGAAACGAGCACCTCGCGCCGTCAGCAAAGACGCCCACGTAGCGGTACTCCCCGCCCACGCGCAGGTCGATCTCACAGACCTCGAGATCCTGGTCGCCGTCGGTGAACCACACCGTCACGTGCTCCGGCTTGGTCAGCACGTCGAAGAGGAGCTCGGCGGATGCGTCGAACCTGCGGGTGACCAGGGCTTCACGGGCTCGGGAACTCGACCGTGGCCGAGCCATGTCGTGTCATCGTCATCGCATTCGTTCAGGAGGAGGACGGTGGGGGCGAGGCGTTCGTCGTCAGGGAGAGGCGGGGGAGGCACTGAGAGACCGAGTCGCTAAGCACCCGGAGATGCTTGGACTGTGGTGGTAAGACGAGTGTGAGCCGGCCTCTAAGGAGACCGGGGTCTCGGACGCGTTGAAGCGTAGAGGGGGGGGGCGGCCATCGAGGGCCATTATATTATAGAGGAGGGGCTACATTCCGCCCCTCTTCTGTCTACTCCTCATGGATAGACCTTGTCGGGGTCCGAAGTCGCGCTCGCTTCGCGCAGCCATGGACTGCCATCACGACCGCTCCTGCCGATCATGCTGAGCGCCAAGGCCGAGCACACCGACCGCGTCCGCGGGCTCTCCCGCGGCGCCGACGACTACGTGACCAGCTATGGAATGGTTCGCGGTTCGCCACGTCCTAGCAGCCGGTATCACCACGCGGCTGCCGGTGCCGCGCTCTGGAAACCGATGGCGACCGTGGCTCGCCGGGAGTGCGAGTGCGAGCTACTCCTCGACGAGTATCACGAGCGTCTCTGGCAGCACGCCGTCATGCTCCATCGCCTGGGCCGCCGCCTCGGTCTGCATGAAGGCCGTGACAGCATCCATGTCGGCAACGTCCATGAGCAGCGCAACGTGGGTCGGATTCTGAGGGTCGACGAACGTACGGATGTTCGTGACGCCGAGAGGGCCGAACACCTCTTCGCGCTTGGGCGAGGCGAGCCAGTGCTTGGTGTCCTTGACGTCGTGATGGCCGATCACGGTGGGCATACGCTCTCCTGGCTTCAACGCCGGCGGTAGTGTCGGACGAGTGCCGCAGATCGTACGCCCTTTTGCGGGGGCGGGCGGCGCCTGCCGCTGCCGGTATCACCACGCGGGCGTAGAGTCGGACGGTGAGAGCGTTCATCGGACGAGCCATTCGGGCGGTCAAGATCGTCGTTCGCGACGGCCGCATCCCCCGGCCGCTGCGTTGGGGCGGCGCGCTTGGGCTGCTGCCCGTGCCGGGGCCATTCGACGAGATCGTGCTGCTCGGTGTGGGCGGTATCCTCTGGCTGTTCTACCGAGACCAGCTTACGGACGCATGGCGGAAGGCGGCTGCGGGCGCGTAGGAGTCGGGGCTAGGTGCCTGACTCTGCCGGTATCACGAGGCCGTTCCACTCTCCCGAGCTGCTGGCCCGGATCGGCGTGCTTCCTAAGCGCGTGTCACGGGTGCGGCAGTCGCATCCGCTGCGCTGTGGGATGTTGATCGTGAAACACGCTCTCGCGCCTGCCGAAGCGGCAGGGGACGTCTGGGGGGTGTCCTAATCCTCGTTGTCGGGAGGCGGCAGCGCAGCCGCGCCCGGCAGTGTCGGGAAGGGGCGGCGAGGCTCCCGCACCCCCGTGGTCCGACTGGCCACCCGACGAGCCACCAGGGTGAGACCCACCCGAGTGCGCTCTGCGACGACCAGGCAAGTCGCCTGTCAGCCGCCACCGTAGACGCCACGACCAAGGATTGCCGTACTCAACGTAAATCGTCTTCACGGTTCGCCATCTCCGCCCACCCCGGCACGTGGGCACCCACTCCTGAAAGTGGAGCAGATTCCCGTCCTCGATCTGCGGGACGGCTTCGACACGACGTCGCGGCATCGACGTCTTCGAGTGTAGACCAGGCGGGTGCGACCTGACGACCGAGCACCGAGCCGATCTGGTTCTCGACAGGGATGCAACGCTGATTCCCGAGCACATTTCTCAACGAGCCACGGGTCGATGGCTGGGGGCGTGGCTGCTGGGGTACGGGGCCGGTGTGGACAACATTTCTCGGGTTGACCCGATGCGCCGTGTGGCGGTGCTTTCTGCCGGCGCGTTTGTGGTCGGTGTGGACGGCACATTGCTAATCGGTCTGCTGGATCCGGTGGGTTCTGATTTCGGGGTCAGCGTGCCAGTTGCCGGCCAGGCGGTGACGGTCTTCGCTGTTTCGTACGCGCTGTTTGGGCCGATGCTTGTGCGAGCGTCCCGGCGCGTCGGCACGGGGGCATTGGTCGCAGCTTCGCTCGCCGTGTTTTGTTTGGCGAATCTCGCTTGCGCGGCGGCGACGTCGTTCGGCATGTTCCTCGTCTTTCGGGTCGCCGCTGGTGCAAGTGCAGGAGTGTTCATGCCGACAGCGGCTCTCGCAGCGAGCGGCGCGCTGCCGGCGGAACGACGAGGCCGAGCACTCGCTCTCGTCATCGGCGGGAGCTCGCTGGCAGCCGCACTCGGCGTCCCGATCGGCGTCGCACTCGGCACCGCCTTCGGGTGGCGAATCGCCTTCGTCGCCCTCGCGCTTCTCGGCATCGCGGTCGCACTCGTCCTCGGCAGAGATGGCGGAAGGAGACGACGCGCCGGCGCCGAGCCAGTCGCCGCCGGCCCGCCACGCCCTCCGGCGCGCGATGCCCATCCTGCTTGTCACCACCGTGTGGTCGACCGGGAGCTTCACGTTCTTCACCTACCTGGCACCAGTGTTGCAGCGAAGCGGCGGCGTCGAGGGCTATGGGGTCGCCGTCTACCTGTCGTTGTTCGGCCTGGCGGGGATCACCGGCGCCTGGCTCGCAGGACTGTCCACCGACCAGCGCGGACCGGTGGTGACCGCTCTCGTCGCGCTCGGCTTCATGAGCGCTGCCCTGTTCACCCTCGCCGCGCTGACCCACGCCGCACTCCCGAGCCCAACGGCCCCCGTCGCCACCGGAGTTGCCATCAGCGCCTACGGCCTGGCGACATGGGCGGTCATGCCAGCCCAGCAACACCGACTGATAACCGTCGCCCCCGGGTCCGAACGCATCCTCCTGGCATTGAACGCCAGCGCCCTCTATGCCGGCATCGCAGTTGGCGGAGTACTCGGCGGCGCGCTTCTCCGACACGCCCATCTCGCCGCACTCCCAGCAGCTGCCGCACTCATCGAGCTAGCGGCCACGGGCCTCCTCGCCGCCACACACACCCAAACCAACAACTGGCGTCCAGCCGCATACGACAGCCGTATCCGGGAGCCGTAGCCGCCACAGGCGTCGCCCTGCCGAGGCAGGTGACCCGCTTGAGAAGTACGCCGATTTGAGCCAGGAAGTCGATCGTGCAGCAGCACCCGTCTCTCGATTCGCTAGTAGGTTTGAAATCAATGCCCCTGCCCGTCACGCTGACCCCGATCAGAACCTCTACGAACTGTTCGTCCGCGCGCAGGATGGCTGGCTCGTCGAGTTCGAGGAACGGCGGCGGCGGTGCATCCGCACCGCTGACTTCGAGCAGCGGCGCGATCGGTGCGGTAGTCGTCAGGCGGGGCCCAGGCGAGCCGGAACTCGCCTCGGCCGCGGGCTCCAAGTGGAGATCGGCAGCTCGCACTGGCCTCGTGGCGGCGACGCACCCCGCACACGATCACCGGCGCCACCACCCGGTGTAACCTGCCGGAATGCCCGAAGGACTCTCTGGACCCGGAGGTCGGAAGGGAGATCTCGGAGCACGCCAAGCACGCCGCGGAGCATGCCGTCGGCTCGCTGGAGAATCGCAAGGCTGAGTGGATCTCGATCAGCGAAGCGATTCTGTTGTCGGTGGTGGCGATCATCGCCGCCTACTCCGGCTACTCGGCCGCCCAATGGAACACCCACTCTTCAGTGTCGCTCGCAGCGGCGAACGCCGCCCGTACGAAGGCCAACCGGGCAGATCTGGAGTCCCTCGCCCAGCGCAACTTCGACTCGTCTACGTTCAACACCTGGTTCACCGCCTACATCGCCAAAGATGCGCGCGGCATGGCGCTCGCCAAAGAGCGCTTCTCCCCGGCGTTTCGGATCGCCTTCAACGCGTGGTGGGCAACCGACCCGACCACCAATCCCAAGTCGCCACCGGGCCCCACCTACATGCCCCAATACAAGCAGCCGCAACTAGCGGCCGCCCGAGCACTGGACACAGTCGCCGACGCCCATTTCGCGGCCGGTGCCGCCGCCGGCGCGAACTCCGACAAGTACATCCGCGTCACGGTCTACCTGGCCACGGTGCTTTTCATGATCGGCATCAGCGGACACTTCCCGCTGCTAGCGGCGCGCTACGGCTTGGTGACGATCGGCAGTCTGCTCGTCATCTTCTCCGTGATCCAACTCCTGCAACTCCCACGCCCGCCCGGCTGACCCACGGGGTTGTTCCACGCTGCGGGTCCAACCGTCGCGCTGGCTTCGCGCAGGCATGTAGCGTTTTGCACCCACCTCTTGTAATCTGAGCACATGAGGGGTCTCGTGTTGCGATTGGCGCTGCTTGCCATTGTCACTTTAGGCGGCGGGCAAGCCTCTGCCGCCGGCAAAGTGCACCCAGGCGCCACGCCTGCCGCTCCCGCGATCGTGTCCGGACAGATGCTGGTCGGTTTCGCCCCACAAACCGGGCGTGCTGCACAGCAGGCGATCGTGCGCGCCGCCGGCGGGCACATCCTCCAGCGCTTCGGCCCGATCCACACCGCGCTGATCGGATTCAGCGGCAGCCGCGCCCAGGTCGGAGCGATGGTCCGCGGCAACCGCCGAGTCCTGTTCACCGAGCCAAACTTCGTCCTGCATACCGACGCGGTGCCCAATGACCCCAGCTTCGCCGGCCAGTGGGGGCTGCAGAACACCGGGCAGCTGGTCAACCTGTTCCCGGGCACCGCCGGCGACGACATCCACGCGGCGAACGCGTGGAACGTGACCACCGGTTCGCGCTCCGTGAAGGTGGCGGTGGTCGACAGCGGGGTCGACATGACGCATCCCGACCTGGCGGCGAACATCTGGACGAACCCGGGCGAGAGCTGCGCCGGCTGCGCCAGCAACGGCGTGGACGACGACGGCAACGGCTTCGTCGACGATGTGCACGGGTGGAACTGCCTCGCCGGCTCCAACGACCCCAGCGACGACAACGGCCACGGGACGCACGTGGCGGGCATTCTCGGCGCGACCGGCAACAACGGCACGGGTATCAGTGGGGTCAACTGGCAGGTCAGCATCGTGCCGGTCAAGTTCATCGGCGCGGACGGCTCGGGGACCACCGCCGACGCGATCTGCTCGATCCTCTACTCGATCGGCGCCGGGGCGAACGTGATCAACGCGTCGTGGGGCGACACCGAGTACTCGCAGGCGCTGTACGACGCCATCGCGCAGGCTGACCAGCACGGCGTGCTATTCGTCGCCGCAGCAGGCAACGACGGGGTGAACAACGACACCGCTCCGCACTACCCGGCCTCTTACGACCTGCCCAACGTCATCTCGGTCGCGGCCACCGACAGCAACGACAACCGGGCCTGGTTCTCGGACTACGGCGCAGGCAGCGTCGACATCGGCGCTCCGGGCGAGAACATCTACTCCACCTGGCCCGGCGGCGGCTACCAGTTCGAGGACGGCACCTCGATGGCGACGCCGTTCGTCTCGGGCGCGGCGGCGCTCGTGAAGGCGGCCGAACCCGGCGCCACCGCGATGGGCATCAAGGCGCTGCTGCTGCGAAGCAGCGACCCGGTCGCCTCGCTGGCCGGGAAGACCACCAGCGGGGGGCGGTTGGATGCGTCGGCGGCGATGCACTGCGCGGGCAACGGCGAGGTATGGATCGACGCGCCCAGCCCGGGGTTCGTCTCGGCGGCCGGTCAGCCGCTGCCGATCAGGGTGATAGGGACGGACTGCGCCGACCCGGCCGGAGTCACGGTAACGGCCACGGCCAACGGCACGCCGATCACGCTGACCTCGCGTGGTGACGGCCTGTACACCGGCAGCTACGTGCCGACCGGGACAGGCCCGCTGACCGTGCAGGCCAGCGCGACCGCCGCCACCACATCCACGCAGACGGTGTCGGGCACCGTGCCCGCGTCGATCGTGCCCGGCGGCGGCCCTGTCAGCGTCTCCATGCCCACGCCTGGGCAGCGCGCCATTCTGGTGTTCTCCGGCACCGCCGGTGAGCGGATCAGCGCGGCACTGACAGGGGTGACCGTGTCACTTGCGTCGGTCTCGATCCTGAACCCGGATGGCACCACGCTCGGTGTCGGGGCAGATCGTCGGCACCGGCGGCGGGTTCATCGACACCCGCACCCTGGCACAGACCGGCACCTATACCGTCATGGTCACGCCACAGTTGAGCTACACCGGCTCGATGACGGTGACGCTGTATGACGTCCCGCCCGACGTGAGCGGGGCGATCGCGGCCGACGGGTCGCAGAACAACGTCTCGCTGGGCACGCCAGGCCAGAACGCGCAGCTGACCTTCACCGGCACGGCCGGGCAGCGCGTCAGCATGCAGGTGGGGAGTGGGTCGTTCCAGCTGGCGTACGTGTCGATCGTGAACCCGGACGGCACGAACCTGGTGTCACCGACCATCTCCGGCACCGCAGGGACGTTCATCGACACACGGACGCTGCCCGCGACGGGGACATACACGGTGGTGCTCAACCCGTCCGGCACCTACACGGGGAACGCGCCGCTCTCGCTCTACACGGTACCGGCCGATCCGGCGCCGTCGGTGTCGCCGGGCGGCCCAGCGGTCGGGTTCGCGATCACCACCCCTGGCCAGAACGCGCGCGCCGTGTTCAACGGTATCGCCGGCCAGCGCGTCAGCCTCGCGCTCGGCCCCGACACGATCAAGCAGGCCTACGTGTCGGTGCTGCGCCCGGATGGAACGGCGCTTGGATCCCCGACGCTGATGGTCTCGGGTGGTGCGTTCGTCGACACTCGCACGCTGCCGGTCACCGGCACGTACACGGTCGTGGTCGATCCCTACCAGGGAGCGACCGGCAGCGCGTCACTGACGCTGTACAACGTGCCACCCGACTCGTCGGCCGCGATCACGCCCGGAGGGGCGGCTGTCACACTGGCGGACGGAACGCCGGGCCAGAACGCGTCGGCGCAGTTCACCGGCGCAGCCGGCCAGCGGATCAGCCTGAACCTGACATCGATGACGTTCTCGCAGGTCAAGGTGTCGATCCTGAACCCGGACGGCTCGGCGCTGGTGTCGCCGCAGCTGATGGTCGCCGGAGGCGGGTTCGTGGATACGCGGACACTGCCGACGGCGGGCACGTACACGATCTTTGTCGACCCGCAGGCGGCGGCCACCGGCCAGGCCCGGCCGACGCTCTACGACGTGCCCGCGGACCCGTCCGCCCCGGTAGCGATCGGCGCTGCCGGTACGGCCGTGGCCACGACTGTGCCCGGCCAGAACGAGACGGTCACCTTCGGAGCGGCCGCTGGCCAGGGGTTCACGGTGAAGCTCACGGCGTCGAGCTATTCGCTGGCCAAGGTGTCGGTGCTGAATCCCGACGGCTCGACGCTCGTCTCGGCTCGGTACTTCGGCACGGCGGGCGTGACATTCAGCTCGACGGGGGCATCGGCAGGGACGTACACGATCCTGGTCGATCCGCAGCAGGCCTACACCGGCGCCGTCACGGTCGCCGTGACCTCGCCCTAGCCCTCGCTCGGAGCAAGCCCCGCTCCCAGGGCCGGCGACGTTCGCGACGAGCACGATTTGCTCCCAGCCCGCGCCGAGCGGCGGCTTCCTGGTGGATCATCCTCCGACCCGATCCACCGGGAAGCCGCCATGACCCGTCCCCTCGGGTCAGTGAGCGAAGCCGCGGGCGCGGACGCCGATGCCGGCGAGCCCGAGCAGCCCCAGGGTTCCGGCCGCGACGGCGGCGCCGATGGCGGCGTCAGCCCAGTCGAACCCGGTCCCGGTCGACCCGGGGCGGGCACGGCCACCGGAGTGGCGACCGGCGTCGTTGTCGGAGTCGCCGGCGAGCCGGCGACCAGACCACTGTGCGTGGCCAGGTACTGGTCGAGGTAGAAGGTGTGGATCGTCGTTCGGGGAGTCGTCAGGTATCGACTGGACCGCGGTGCCGGCATCGCCTGGGCGGCCGGGGCTGCCACTGCCAGCGCGGCCAGGGTGACGGCAAAGGCACGCGCCAAACGTCGAATGCGGGTCATTTGCGTGCGGGTCATTTCCGTGCTCCTCTCGCGTGGGGGAAACCATGATCCGAGCCTAGGAGCCCCGGCCCAGGCGAACCACCTCCCCGGACGCGCTCCAAGTGTCACGTTCGATACACATAGAGGCGGTCCATGTCCATCTCCCGGTTCCGCTCGGATCCGCCGTCGAGGGGTGCCGCGCACGCGCTCGGCGGCCAGGTGGCGTACCGGCTCGCCCACCGTCAGACACGTCGCATTCTTGCTAACCGGGTTACGCCCCGCGCCCCACCCGCACCGGGATGCGAACCCCTATCCTCGCTCGCCCAGCGATGAACGCGACAGGTACAGCGCCCCGACCACGATCAGCAGGAACCGGTATCCGGTGATCAATGCCAGGTACTCCAGCGCTCCGCCGACCATTGCGCCGAGCAGGTTTGCGGCGAACGCCGCCGTGGACGACGCTGTGTCGCGGAAGCGCTGGGCGAAGATCAGGTTGGCGAGGAAGATGGGCGCGAACGCGATCGCGGCGGCGAGCAGGAAACGCGGCAGATGGCGAGAGCTGCAGCAGCGACTCCTGCGGCACCACCCAGGCGGCCGCCAGCGCACCGGCCAGCATGGCGTAGAGCACCGCGGCGGGGGCAGTGGCAGCCGGCTCGCGACTTCGATGGCGGCCAGGACGCTCAACAGCACGCCGGTGAAAACCAGCGAGTTCACGAACCATGTGGTGCCGAAAAGCAGCGCGAACTGGACGACGTTCTTCGTCTCCAGCAGCAGGAATGCCGCGCCCATGAAGGCCAGGTCGAGGTTCCCCGCCATCCTGCGCAGCGGGCCGCCTGCCAGCCGGATGACCAGGATCGACGCGAGGCGATCGCCCCAGCCGCCACAGGTAGTAGGGCGGGATGGTGTGGTCGCCAAGTAGGGGAATGGCCGGTCATCCGTGGCCGGCGGCGAGTTGCGGGGCCATGCCAGTAGTGCGCGCAGTTCGCGGCGCGCCCGGCGAGGGCGGCGGTGAGTACCACCTGCCGGCGCCCGTGGAGCCGGCTGCCCAGCTCGATACACGGTGGCACGCCGTACGCCATGCGGAGCTCACTCGCGTAGCGATTCTCCAGGAAGCCGGAGTAGTAGTTGTACAACGAGAACACCCCGCCGGGCGCGAGGTGGGCGCGGGCCGCCCGCATCGCCTCGATGGTGAACAGATAGTTTTGGAGGCGCAGGTTGGACTGGCCCGCCAGCAGCGTCAGCGAGTCGGGAAGCGCGAACAGGATCAGGTTGTACTTGCTGTGCGTCTGGTTCAGAAACGCTCGGCCGTCCGTGATGTGCACGCTCACTCGCGGGCTCTGGTAGGGGTGGTCGGGGTGGTACAGGCTGCCCAGCTGCTGCAGTTCCGGGTCGATCTCGACGGCGTCGATGTGCTGCGCGCCCTGGGCCAGCGCGACCGCCACGTCGTTCCCGGTCCCCGCGCCGATCAACAGCACGTTGTGCAGCGCCGCACGGTCGATGTGCCGGTACGGGTAGAAGTAGAACGGCTCACCACGGCGGAGCACGGATACCGGGAAGGCCGTCTGATGCGGCAGGTTGTTGACGGTCACCCCCAGCGAGTGATTCGACGCGTTCGGTCTCGTCACGATCTTGTAGTAGGGCGACCAGTACTGGTTCGGGATGAGCGACTCGTTGGCCAGCAGCCCGACGACCACGACGAGCGCGGCCACCTGCCACCAGCGGATCTTGCGCCCGAGCAGTCCGACGAGCACCGCCGCGGCGATCACGCCCCAGGCGACTGGCGGCAGCTGGGCAAACGACAGCAGCGAGAACACCGCAATCCCGGCCAGGCTGCCAAGGATGTCCAGCCGGTAGGCATCGAGCGGCGCGAACAGCACGAACGACTCCGCGGCGTGCTGGGCGATCCCGGCCAGGGTCAGCACGATGAGCGGGAACAGGATCCCGAGGCTCGCCCACTCCGGCAGCACCGACCAGCCGAATGCCGACGACAGCTGGTGCGAGCCCGACAGGTGTACCAGCGACACCGGAAACGCGAGCACGTACGCGACCAGGACGGCGAACGCGACCGTCGCCACGCCGAGCAGGTTCGGTGCCCGCCGCGCCCGCAGGAAGCCGACCCCAATCCCGAGGAAGCTCGCGAGCAGCACGAAGTTCGTGATGTAGGCGAGGTAGATGTTGTTCGCGGCGCACCAGCGGATCAGCGCCAGCTCCACGAACAACGTCAAGAAGCTCGCCGCAACCAGCCGCACCCGATGGCGCGCATCGGGCGCAGGGTACCCATCTGTCGGTGCGCTCATCCGCCCGAGCCTACAGCCCGGCCCGGGTGGTGTTGAGGATGGTGTTTGGCGGCTGGTCGTGCTGCTGGGCAACCAGGGTTCGCCGCTCCGGCGACGCGACGAAGCGGCGAACCCTGTGAATCAGTTGTTCCCCGAGTTCCCGCCGTTGACCGGCGGCGGAGGGCCGCCGGGCCCCGGCCCCTCGGTGCCTCCCTCAAAGCAGCTGCCGCGGCGACCACCGCTGGGCGCCGGCGGCGGTGCGGTTCCCACCGGTGCGAGCTCAATCTTGCCGCCGGCCGGCCGGCTTGCGATCACCAGCGTCTGGCCCGGCGGGATCGAGCCCGGATCGACCTTGGCCTGCGCTCTATAGGTGGACGAACCTGCCGAGCCTGACATGGCACACCGGTCAGCTGGGACTTGGACGATCTTCGCCCGGACATGCAGGGCGGCCAGCTTCGCATTCGCGCCGGCAATCCCAGCACTGCGAAACACTTCGACCCGGACCGTGCCATCATGATTCTTCGTCACCGCGAACGCCGGCGAGGTCGTCCCCCCGCCAAGCACGAGCGCCACACCCAGCGCCGCTCCCACCCCTGCCAGGCCGAGGCTGGCGCCGGCGACCAGCCGCGGCCCGCGCCGGATCGGCTTTCGTGTTGGCATGCCCATCTGTGCCAGGACATCGCCGTGCGCACGCACGAACTCTCGCCACAGGTGATCCTCGAACTCACTCATCAGTGTCATCCGCCTTTCGTAGTCGCGCCCGCGCCCGTGACAAGCGCATGCGCAGCACGCCCCGGGAAACGCCCAGCGCCGTTGCCGCCTCCTTCGGTGTCAAACCCTCCAGAGTCGACCAGCTCGACCGCCGCCCGCTCGAGCGCCGACAGCCGAGCGCAACGCTCGAGCAACGCTCGACCCGCGCGCTCCGCGTCGATCCTCCCGGTCAGCTCGTCGATCTCATCCACCGAAAGCTCGACCAGCCCAGCCAACCTGGCGGTAGCGGCCCGGCCGTTCGACGCCTGCGCGCAATATTGGGCGTACACGTGGCCGGCGATCCCCAACAGCCACGCGCGCGCGCTGCCTCGGCCGGGATCAAAGCCGGCAAACCCGGCCGCCGCTCGCACGATCGTCTCCGACGTCAGATCGGCCACCGTCTGCGCATCGCCGCAACGCCGAGCGAAATACCGCGTCACGGCCCCGACATTGCCGCGGTAGATCCGCTCGAACTCGGCGAGGGCCGCGCTCGCCGGGTCGTCTTGCACGGGGACCTCCGCAGATGCCGGGCTGCTCATACCACTAGTTGCCGAACATGCACCCGTCTGTCACATCCACTCCCTCAGTCCGGGTACTCGTCCTTCCGCCAGGTGCGAGGCTCGGCCGGTGGGGCTATGGGCGTCCGGTCGAGCAACGAGCTGGAGTAGGGCGCGACGAACGGGTCGGGCGCCATCACCGTGTAGGTGTGGTAGACGGTGCCGTTCTCGCGTGCGAAGGCGATCCAGCTCGGGCCCTCGCGCAGCCCGTCCTTGAGCTCGGCCCCGATCTGTCCCGACCACTCCGTGAGCCAGTCGGGCGGGTTGTCGATCATCTCCTTGACCTCTGGGATCTGCTGCGCCTGCTCCTCGGTCAACGCGAGACCGAAATCGAACGCGAAATCGGTGTTGTACGTCGAGACGTAGGGGAACTGCCAGCCCATCCGCCGCTTGTAGGCGGTCAGCCGCTCGATCGGCGCTCGCGAGAAGCAGATCAGCGTCACGTCGCGGTGGTTCAGGTGGACGAGCGTGCCGTCCAGCCCGTCGCCGAGGTTGGTGCAGCCGGGGCAGGCGCCGAGGGTGTAGTCGGGGCCGAACATGATGTTGTAGGCGAGCAGCTGGGAACGCCCGTCGAAGAGCTCGACGAGCGTCTTCTTGCCCTCCTCGGTGTCGAACTCGTACTCCTTCTCGACCCGCACCCAGGGCAGATCGCGGCGCACGCGGGTGATCTCCTCGTCTCGCTGTGCCTGCTCGGCCTCGAGCTTTGCCAGCTCACCTCGGGCCACCTGCCATTCATCGCGGGTTGCGATCCTGTGCTCAGGCATCTCGTCATCTCCTCCGTCGGAATCAGGCACTCCCACGCGAGCCGACTCCATCGCCGATCGGCCGGCCCCGCTGATCTGGAAACGAGACCGGCCGCGCTCCGGAAACTCATCGCACGGGCTAGCCCATGCTCACAGTCTACGAACGGCGTTCGGCTCAGCGATCAGCCGGGTTCGGGACCGCCCTCGGGACGGCTGAGGACGGGCCCCCGAAGTCGACGTCCTTGGAGTCGACCGTCCCGGCGATTCGCCCGGGCGCCGACTGGTATGTCCAGTATAGATTCGTGTGCGCGATGACCTTGTCCGGCGGCGGCGCCCCCCATGCCGTCTGGTCCTCGGTCGTGTGGGCGTCGCTGACGAGGATCGCGTCATACCCCCTGGCGAGCGCGCCATGCAGCGTCGAGCGGACGCACCAATCGGTCTGTGCGCCGACGACGACCAGTCGCCCGACACCGAGGCCGGACAGCACGGCCTCGAGGGTGGTGTCCTCGAAGGAGTCGCCGTAGTTCTTCTCGACCAGCGGCTCTGTGTCACCCGGACTCAACTCGGAGACGATCTGCCAGGCGTCGCTCTCTCTGGCAAGGTGCTCATCGGAGTGCTGGACCCAGACCACGGGCACGCCCTCCCGCCGCGCCCTCTCGACAAGGCTGCCGACATTTCCGACGACCGCGTCGCGCTCGTGAGCCCGCTCGACGGCGGCGTTCTGTACATCGATGACGAGAAGTGCGATGTTCGGCCGGTTCTCAAGTGTGGTCATGGTCTCCCCTCCCCTTACTCAGACCGTACCACCCGATCCGGCGCCACCTAGATGGACGGGCAGACAGCTTCGTGATACCGGCAGACTCACACAGGAATAAAGAGAGTGCCGCCGCTTCGCCCAGAGATGCCGGATAGGGTGAGACACCCAAATTACGGAGGATCGCGTTATGAGCATCGTTGTCCGATTTCATCCGACGAACGTGACCGTCGCGCAGTACGAGGACGTGCTGCGGCGCGAGCAAGGCGCTGGGGGCAAGTTTCCACCGGACGGCAGGGACTACCACATCTGCTTCGGAACCGACGGAGACTTACACGTCAGTGAAATCTGGGATTCCCAAGAGCAGTTCCAGGCGTACGGCGAAGTCTTGATGCCGATTCTGGCGGATGTTGGAATCCAGTTTTCGGGCGAGCCAGAGGTCTTCGAGGTTCACAACATCATCAAGCGCGTAGGATTTCCGACTCTCGGTCGTGGTCAGGCACCACGCGGACGCCCGCCATCCGGTGAGCGACGCCAGCCCAGCCGATCGTGTCGTCTCGGCTACTGTGCGTACCGGCCGCGCGGCGTGGCGATTCGACGATTCGCACCGACGCGCGCCATAGGGAGGTGATCAGATGAACGACAAGCCGAACTGGCAAGTCGCGCACCTCGACGATATCGAGCGGCGCGGCAGAGATCTTCCGGTGCGCGAGCACCTCGGGATCCACGCATTCGGAATCAACGCCTTCACGCCCAGCGAGGACGGCACGCTGGTCAATGAGCACGACGAGGCCGGGTCGGGCCAGGAGGAGCTGTACATCGTGCTCGACGGGAAGGTGACCTTCGAGGTCGACGGCGAGGCGGTCGACGCGCAGCCAGGAACACTCGTGTTCGTCGGGCCGCAGTCGCGGCGGAAGGCGACCGGTGATGGGACCGTCCTCGTCGTCGGCGCCACACCCGGCGAGGCGTACCAGGGGGTCGACTGGGGTGACGCGTGGCCGTTCCACCGCGAGTCCATGACGGCCTACCGTGAACAGCGATATGCCGACGCGCTGGAAGCGGTCCGTGGTGCCCTCGAGCACATGCCGGACCACGCGGGCTTGAATTACAACTACGCGTGCTTCGCAACGCTCGCAGGCGACACCAGCGACGAAACGTTCGCCCACCTCCGGCGGTCCGTCGAGTTGCGCCCGCGGTTCCGTGAGGAGGCACCCAGAGACGACGACTTCGCCGCCGTACGCGACGACCCGCGGTTCGAGCAGGCTCTTCGCTGAGCACGCACGGTCTCGACCTTCTACGAGCGGAGACCGAGGTCCGCCCGGCCTAGCGCCCCGCCCCGCACAGCGGCCGGGGCATGCGCCCGTCACGAACGACGATCCTGACGGCCAGGACCGCTCGCGCGATGAACACTCTCGCCGCTCGGACGCTACGCCAGCACGGTCATACCGGCAGAGTCAGGCACCGAGGTCAGGCAAGCAGCCCCAAGGAGTTATCATCGCCCAACCCCGACCATGATCAGTGGCGTCCACGCCATCATCTTCAGCAGAGAGGCAGGTGCGGTTCGCGCGTTCCTTCGGGACGTGCTCGAGTTTCCGTCGGTGGATGCGGGCGAGGGGTGGCCCATCTTCGCGCTCCCGTTCGCAGAGCTCGCCGCCCATCCGACCGACGATGCTGGTCATCACCAGCTCTACCTCATGTGCGATGACATCGAGGCGGCCACCGGGGAACTCGAACGCAAGGGCGTCGAGATCAGCCAACCCATCAGTGAGGAACGCTGGGGCCGGCTAGCTGCCATCAGGATGCCCGACGGCAACGAACTCCGCCTCTACCAGCCGAATCACCCAACTCCGCCGCACGGCGCAGGAAAGCCCATAGTACGCCGACGGTGCGCTCGGCTAATCCAAGACCTCCCTTCGGTTGGCAGCCAGCTCGGAAAGCGAGTCGAGAGCGGCGAGGAGACCCTCGCGGCAAACCGAGCTTCATCCCATCCGCACGACGGGTCGTCAGCGGCTTCACCTACCGTCAACCTTGTCCTGGTTTTCAAGGGCGCGCTCGACTCGTGGAGGTGTTGTGATGGATGAAGCGACGGGTTATGGCTGGAGAGCATTCGCCGGCATCCTGATCATGATCGGCGGGCTCCTCAACGTCATCGACGGTCTGATCGCGGTGATCAACGCAAACCGCATCCAGGGCGTTGTGAACGGCCACACCACGCTGCCGATTACAAATAACGTGTCGACCTGGGGTTGGGTCGAACTGGTGATTGGCATCGTGATGGTCCTGGCGGCGTTCGCGATCTTCGCCGGTGCGACCTGGGGACGTGTCGTGGGCATCTTCGTGGCAGGACTGAACCTGCTTGTGCAGTTCACCTACCTCGGGCATTACCCGTTCTGGTCGTTCACGATGATCCTCATCGACGTCCTCGTCATTTACGGACTGGTCGTGCATGGCCGGATCGAGGGCGCCGGGGCGGCGACGACCGCCTGACCATTCCTCGGTGGGAGTGGGGCGTCGCTGACGGGGTGGCAGCGGGTGCGTCAACGACTCGTGGCGCACCCGCGCTACCACCTCCGCCAAGGCGGCCTGGCCCTATCAGCACTCGCGTCGACATCGCGCCTGGCGGGCCCATCGTCTACGATCAGGCTCCGCGATGAGGCTCGCGTTTAACCGCCGCTTCGGCTGATGGCCTCTACCAGTCCGGTAGACCACGGCACGAAGGAGGAGCGGTGAGCGAAATCGCACTCGCAGCAGTCCTGGCGGCACGATCCTGATCGCCAGTATGGTGTCGATCGAGATTGGCATCTCGGTCGCCCTGATCGAGTTGGCCGCGGGCGTGCTCGTCGGCAACATCTTCACGATCACCATCCCCGACTGGCTGTCGTTCATCGGCACCTTTGCCGGCATCGTCCTCACCTTCCTCGCGGGAGCCGAAGTCGACGTTCCCCAGTTCCGCCGGGAATGGCGGGCCAGCCTCTCGATCGGCGCGGTCTCCTTCGCCGCGCCGTTCGTGGTTGCGATGGCGGTTGCCTACGCGCTGATCGGGTGGACGCGCGACCAGGCCGAGATCACCGGACTCGCCCTTTCCACCACCAGCCTTGCGGTGGTGTACGCAGTGCTGGTCGAGACCGGCCTCAATCGCTCGATCATCGGCAAACGGATCATGTCGGCCACCTTCGTGACGGACATCCTGACCGTGATCGGGCTCTCACTCCTGTTCATCACGCCGAACGTCTGGACGATCCCGTTCGTGGCGGTCTCCCTGCTCCTGATCTTTGGCTACCCGCGGATCGCGCCCTGGTTCTTCGCGCGCTACGGCGACCGCGTGATCGAACCGGAGATCAAGCTCGTCTTCGCCGCGCTGTTCGTGCTCACCTACCTCGGCGAGAAGGCAAACAGCCAGGCCGTGCTACCCGCGTTCGTGCTCGGCCTGGCGATGAGCGCCACTACGCCCAGCACCGCACCGAGCAGGAGCGACTCCGCGTTGTCGCCTTCGCCTTCCTGACACCGTTCTTCTTCATCAAGGGCGGTCTCAACGTGTCGCTCTCGGCGGTGTGGGCGAACCTCGCGATCCTGGCGCGCTGCTGGCCGCGAAGTGCTGCCCAAGTTCGCTGGCGTCTACCCGCTCTCCCGCCGCTACTGCGCTCCGCACGCCGCGTTCACGACACTGCTGATGTCGACCGGCCTGACATTCGGCACGATCACCTCGCTCTATGGACTGCAGAGCGGGATCATCGATCGCACCCAGTTCTCGCTCCTCATCACCGTCGTCGTGCTCTCCGCGATCGTGCCGACCGCGATCGCGCAGCGTTTCTTCCAACCCCACGACGAGGACCATGCCGGCGCGGCACGGTCAGCCAACGCGCGCCGCACGCTGCGGGCGCCAATGCCAGGTAGGCCGACGGAAGGAGAGGCGTAGATGCCATTCGACCGGATACTCGTTGCCATCGACGGCTCCGAGGGCGGACAGCGCGCGCTCACCAAAGCGATCGAGCTGGCGAAGGTCGCCCACGCGAGCCTCGTCGCACTGGCGGTCGAAGGCCCGCTGCCCGCCTACGCCGCCACCATCGGTGAGGTGGACGACGTCAGGGAGCAGAAGGACATCTTCTTTGGCAGAGTCGCCGCGGCCGCCGAGGATCAGGCCGACGCGGCCGGCGTCGACATCACCGTCGAAGTTCGACCCGGCCACGCGGCCGAGCTGATCACCCATTACGCACGCGAGTGCGACGCCGACCTCGTGGTGGTCGGGCACAAGGGGCACTTCCTCAACAACTACTTGCTGGGCTCAACCGCCGACCGCGTTGCCCATCACGCGCACTGTCCAGTCATGATCGTGAAGTGAGGCACCAAACGTTGCCTGCCGCGAGGCACACCGTCAGCAGCAGTCGTCGCACATCTCGCCGCGCCATGCCTCGCGCGCCTCACGGACGGCGATGGCTGCGATCGCGAGGCCGGCGAGCGGGTCGGCCCACCACAAGCCGAGGGCCGCGTTGGCTGTCAGCCCGACGAGAAGAGCGATCGAGAGATACGCACACAGCATGTTCTGTTGGCCCTCACTCTGGGTGGCTCGCGAACCGAGCTGCTGACCAACCCGACGCTTCGCGTGCGCCAGCAGCGGCATGGTCGGGGCGGTGACGAGCGCCAGGCCGATCCCGACCCAGCTTGCCTCTGGATGGGCGCCGGTGAATGCGTGCAGCGATCCGATGACGACGTAGACGGCCAACCCGTAGAACGACAGGGCGATCAGCTGCTGCGCGCGCCGCTCGGCGTCGTGGGATGTCCCGCGGCCCGCTGAGTAGAGCCAGATGATCACGCCGCCGGCGGCCAGCTCGATCAGCGAGTCGATGCCGAACGCGATCAGGGCGACGGAGGACGCGGCGATGCCCGCGCCCGCGGCAATCGCGAACTCGACGAAGTGCCACGCGTTGCCGATCCACGCCAGCCTTCGCGCGCGGCTTTCGAGTTCGGATCGGTCAGCGACGGCCGTTGCCACAACGAAAGGGTACCGGGCGGTCGCTTTCCGGACCTGCGCGCGAGGCGATCCTCAAGGACTCCTGGTCGTCGTTGGGCTCTCAGAGGTGGGGCGAGAGCTCTTCGCCGGGCTCGGTCGCGGATATCACGCGCCAGCTGTCCCAGGTGATCTTGAGAATCACCAGGGTGATGGCGAGGCCGATGATGGGGTCGGCTCGTTCGAGTCCGATCCAAACGAAGAGGGCGCGTACAGCGCGACAGCGGCTGAGGTGAAAATGGCGAGCACGACAAACAGTCCGGCGCCCTTCTCTGCGCGATCGGAGCCGAGTATGAAGGCGATGCCGAGTGGTACCGCAGTGAGGGCGTCGCCGAAGTTGTGGATCATGTCGGCCAAGAGGGCGACTGAGCCGGAAGTCACGAAGATGACCGCCTGCAGTGCCGCCGCGACGGCGAGCACCGCCAGGCTGAGAGCGACGGTCCGTACGCCGTCTCGGGAGCGGACGATCGATCGGTCGACGAGACCGTGCGAGTGGCCATGCGCCTCGTGGTCACGACGATGCTGGTGGGAGTGATGCGCATCCTCGTGGCTCTGCCCGTCTTGGGCATGGCCGTGCGGGTGGTCGTGCGCATACGGGTCGCCATGGTCGACTCCCTTCGGATGGGAATGCGGATGGCTGTGCACGAGGCCGCCGTGGCGGTGCTCGTGGGTGTGCGTTTCGTCGGTCCCTGAGTGGATATGTCGTACGGTCGGCGTCGGTCTGACTGTATCGGTCGGCCTGCTGCGGTGTCGGTCGAGACTCGCTAGCCGAACGACGGTGTCGATGATGCCGACCGTGGCGCAGACAAGGACGACCGGGATCACTGCCAGCGCGGTAGCGCCACACCGCGATGAACGCCGCGACGGCGAGGGTGGCGAGCACCCATTCGGGGCGACCGTCGACGACGAGGGCGTGGCGGGCGACAAAGACGGCGAGCGCGGCGATCACGCCGACGACGGCGATGGTGACGCCGTTGAGTGCGTTGGCGAACGACGCCGGTGGTGCGGATGCGGTCGATGATCGGCGCGCCGGCGATAATGAAGACGAAGCAGGGCACGAACGTGGCACAGCGTGGCGATGGTCGCGCCGACCAGACCCCAGGCGAGGCCGCCCTCGACGTTGTAGCCGGCGACGAAGCCGACGAAGGTGTTGACCATGATCAGCGGCCCGGGGGTGGATTCGCCCAGGGCGAGGCCGGCGACCATGTCCTTGGAGGTCAGCCAGCCGTAGTGGTTGACCGCGGCGTTGGCGACGAACGGCAGCACGGCGTAGGCGCCGCCGAACGTGACCAGCGCGGCGATGGTGAAGAAGCCGGCCAGCTGGCCGACCAAGCCGCCGGCCAGGACGCAGCACGCGACCGGGACGAGCCAGATCACGAGCCCCTTTGCGAATCGCCGGCGCACGCTTACCCGATGTGCTGTGCGGCCGCAGCATCGTCGGTCCTCTCGTCGCCGTGTCCGGCCGGCCGGCCGAGCAGGGAGGGTTGGAACGGCCGGCGAGATAGCCGAGCGCGCGCGGCGATGGCGATGATGATCGGGAAAGGGCACGCCGGCCACGATCGCCAGGAACGCCAGCGACGGCGAGCGCCGACGCGGCCGGCGTGTGGATCACACGGCTGCCGACGCGGAGGACGCGCCGCGGCGACCAGTGCGACGACCGCGGCGCCGAGCCCGCTGACGATGCCTGCCACCGACAGTGACGTTGCCGTACTCGACGTAGATGCCGCTCATCACGCACAGGAGCACGAACGATGGAGCACGAACAGGCCGCCGGAGGTGATGGCGCCGCGCACGCCGTACAGCGAGTAGCCGATGTAGGAGGCAAGCTGCTGCGCCTCCGGGCCGGGCAGTGCCATGCAGAAGTTGAGGGCGTGCAGGAACCGGCGCTCGGAGATCCACTTCCGCCGCTCGACCAGCTCGTCGTGCATGATCGCGATCTGCCCGGCGGGGCCGCCGAAGCTGATGCAGCCGAGCTTCAGCCAGAACCAGAATGCCTCCAGCTCGCTCGGCTTGGCAGTCCCGCCCGAGCCCTGATCGATGGCGTCACGCTCGGCGCTGGTCGACGTCAAGGCTGCTGGCTCCAGAGGGCATAGAGCGCGTCGTAGATCGGCGCGGTCAGGGCGATCAGGTGATCATCGTCGCGGGCGTCCAGGGCGAGGCCGCGGATCAGCGCGTCCATCCCGGGCGCCTCGGGAGCGTCGTAGCGCTCGTCGCCGACATCTGCCTCGTGCACGACGCGGCCGATCCGCTCAAGCGCGGGGTCGTCGAGACTGTGGCGGATCAGGATGCTCTCGAACGAGCAGCGTCCCTCGACGTGGCCCAGCTCGACGCCGCGCATGTCAAACGGCGTCGCCCCGAGCGGGTACCTCGTCGGGATCGTCGACGAACACGAACTCGGCCTCCGGGTCGATGAACCGGCGGATCAGCCAGGCGCAGGCGGTGCGGTCGATGTGGACGTGACGGCGGGTCGCCCAGATCATGCCGCCGCCTCGCAGCCTTGGCCAGGGCCTCGACCGCGCTCCGCGCGATCCGCGCTTCAGCGGTCGGGAAGTATTCGCGCGCCCCAACACGGCGCAGCTCGCGGCGGAGCCGGGCCAGTGTTCGCCTGCGCTCAACCGGCGCGGCGACCGTCGCCGGCCATCGCGTGGTGGGTGATTCGCCGGTACTCCTCGTCGATCCGCTCGGTCATGGCCCGGGCGAGCGCACGGTGCTGCGCTGCTGTCGCCGGTTCCGGAGAGCCAGATCGTCGCCTCGCCGCCGGCCTCGACCACGTCTTCGGCGAGCCACTCGAGCTGTTCCCGCGTGTCGGCGCTTGCTGGGAGCGCGACAACCCGTCAACGATCTGGGCGACGCCGAGGCGCCGCAGCTTCCGCCAGAGCGTGATCCGCGGCGTCGATGGCGTGCGCGGCAGTCGGTACGCCAGCATCACCCATGGCGAAGTTCCCACTGGACGAGCATACTGCAACCTCGGTTACACACGAATCCGAAGGACACGCGCCGCGGAGTGCCTTGCAAGGCACCGCCCCGCCCCGGCGGGCGGGTCCTCCACACAAACACCTCCGCGCCGGTCGAGTGGATCCTCCCGCTCCTCGCGATCGTCGCGCTCGGCTTCGCTGCATGGCTGTGGTCGAGCTGGGGCCGCTCGCGACCACCCACCGCCCCCGCCTAGCAGGCAGCTCTGGCGACATTCCCAGGCGCTGGGCGAGCCGCTCGTAACGCTCGGGCGGCCCGCCGCGATGTTAAGCGCAGGAGCCCGATCGATCACCCCGGGGGGATGCGGATGTTTCAGCCGACCAAGACCGACCTCGACCAGCAGCTCGACGACATCGCCTACGAGCTGCGCGTCGCCGCCGACGATCTCGAGCAGGCCGCCGAGCGGGTGCGGACCGGGGAGACGCTCCTCGACGTCGCGCCGACGCTGATCGACGTGCACTCGCTCCTGATCGCCAAGGCGCGCCAGACGATCTAGCCGCGCCACCGACGTCCCCGCCTAGAACCCCATGCCGCGCCGCATGTCGGGTGCCGTGGCGGCGGCTCCGAGGAACGTGCTGAGCCCCAGCGCCTCCTCGATCGACCGCAGCATGGAGTAGTGGGTGTAGAACGTCGAGTCCTCGACCGGCTGCACGCCGGCGGCGACGGCGATGGTCGGGATGTGGCAGGACGGATCGGTGTTGGTCGGCGTCGCACAGTTCTCGCCGGGAGTGCCCGCCTGGCCCTCGTCGAAGGTCACGATGACGAGGGTGTTTCCGGCCTGATAGCTGTTCGTCGCCTGGATCGACTGGATCGTGCCGGACAGCCACCTGTCCATCGCCTGCACGCTCAGCGTCCGGCTGCCCGAGCAGCCCTTCTCCCAGTGATGGTCATGGCAGCCGTTCGGCGTGATGAACGTGAAGGCGGCCGTGGGCAGGGTCGTCGCGCCGGCGTCGGAGGGCGCCATCGGCACGTCGAACTGCTTGCACGCGGAGGCGATCTGGGTGTACCAGTAGGCGGGGTCGTGCCCGCGCTTGTAGGCCAGGTTGACGCCGCCGCAGTTCTTTCCCATCGACTCCTCCAGCTCCTGCCACGACGGCACCTGCTGGAAGATCGAGGCGGCCGAGCTGTGGGCGCCGGTCGCGGTCGACACCCCCGAGGTGGCGGCCATGTAGTTGGGCTGGCTGCCGTGCGTCTCGTTGTGGAAATCGGTGGCGAGCGCGCACTCGCCGGCGAGCTGGTTCAGGTACGGCGCCTTCACGCTTCCGATCGCGTTCTTGTAGGAGAGGTTCTCCTCCATGATGACGACGACGTGCGCGTAGGTTGCCGGCGTCGCGCTGCGCAGACCGCAGGGGTCGGGTGCCGCGGTCGCCGCATTGGACGGCGCGCCGGCGACGGTCATCGCGGCGACAAGGATCGCCAGAGTTGCCAGTATTCGCATGTGCCCTCCCCAAGGACCCGTGGGGTTCTGCGAGGTTAGAGCCTTCTTGCGCCTATTGCAAGCTCGTCTGCCCGGTGGGCCATCAGCTGCGCTGACGCAGGACCTGATGGAGAGGCCCGCCCTAGCCCGGCCATGCAGGCGCAACGTCCGACCTGCGCCTGGCACCTGTGCGAGAATCTGGGCCGGCGATCGCGGCCTTGGAGGCTCGGTGAAGTGAGAGACGCGCTGTACGTTGTCGGGGGCCTGGCGATTGTCGTGTTCTTCATCGTCCGCCAACTCCGCAGTGATCGGTTCGAACAGCGTTCGCTGATCTTCCCGATCGGGCTCGGGATCTACGGGGCCGTGATCTTGAACGGCACGTCGAAGCACCACCCGGTCACCGCAGCTTCAGCCGGGCTGCTCGGACTGAGCGCTGTTGCCTCCGTTGGGTTCGGCGTCATTCGTGGGCGCACGATCGAGTTGTTCGAACGAGACGGAGAGCTCTGGGAACGCGCCACTTGGGCCACGATCGCGGGGTGGATTGGCTTGCTCGTGACACGCATCGTCATCATTGCCGCCGCGACGGTCATCGGTGCGACCCTCGCCGCGTCCGCCTCGTCGATCCCGCTCATGCTCGCCGTAACGCTTGCAACCCAGATGATCGTGGTCGGCCGGCGCGCCAGGGAAACCGGGCTCGCGATCCCGGCTCGTTCGAGACGCAGGCGGGTGCGCCGAGCCAGTCGATGACCGTAGTAGGTCTTGTGGGCGAGCGGTAAGGGCCATTCATTAGGTGTTCTGACGCACAAACCGTGGGACGCCCGCATCGGTAGTACAGGATATGAACACAACCCCGACAACCGAACACAGCGGTCGCGGCCGCTGGATCGCGGCGGCCGTCGTCGCGCTGATCGTCGTGATCGGCATCGTCCTGGTCGTCCACAGCGGTGGTGGCGGAGGCGGAGGCGGCGGCTACTAGACCGTTGCGCGCGATCGGCCGCGGGCGACCTGGTGGCCGCCCCGGCCTTTGCCCTCCGATCGCGATTCAGAGCGTGGTGCGCCAGTCTCGACTGGGAACGGCTCACCAACGCCGACGATGCGTCAGGCGATTCTCGCGGCCAGGACCGTGGCTGCCAGCAGAATCATGCCGGCTGTCATCGCTCGGAGCGCGGCTTCGGCGGGCGCGGTCAGGCTGGTCTTGGTGATCCGGGTACGCGTCCCGTCCATGTAGCTGACTCCTCCCTCGACGGTCTGGGCGCGCCGCCGGATCGTTCTGACGTGGGTCGATAGCCGACGTTGAGCGAGGCTCGTCGCAATCGCCATGCCGGCGGCAAGGATTGCCGGCACTCGCAAATCATGGGCGCAGGCGAAGTAGCCGGTCAGTACCGGGAAGGCGCCCCACGCCAGCGCGAACCACCAGTCTGTGTGAAAGCGACCACCGAACAGTTCGAGGTTGTACGCCACGACCAGGAAGACGCCGCAGCCGATAAACACCCAGAGCCATGCGGAGACCGTCACGGCCCCGGCAACCCCGATCGCCACAGCGCCCGCGATCGAGCTGGCCGCCATCCCGATCAGCACGGTGTTTGGGATAGCCGTGCCAAGCGGACGACCGTGCAACTCGTCAAGCGCGTGCGCACCGATTCCGACGGCCAAGAAGAATGCCAACGCCGTCAACACCAGCCCTGCGAACCTCAGTTGCGGAGCGAGCGCTGCACCAAGCACGACGTAGCTGAGATGCCAGGCCGTGTATGGCGGGTGCAAGATCGTCGCATAGTCGCGCCACCCGCCCGGAGCAAGCGCATAGAACGCCGGCCGCGAATCCACCGCATCCTCCGACGCCGATCGTGGCGATCGAGTGCCCGGCTCAAGCCGCATCACACGCACTCTACCGAGGAGCGACACCGAGCAACCGTTCAGCGTGGACTACGGAAGACGGATCGTTCGATACGCGTCACCAAGCCCAAGAACGACTGCCGCGACCGAGAGTCGTAAATCCTAGCGCTTGATGCATGTTGTGAACCTCGAAAACCTCTGGCTCGCCCGAGAACTGGATTCCAACATCCGCCAGAATCGGCATCAAGACTTCGCCGTACGCCTGGAACTGCTCTCGGGAATCCCAAATCTCACTTGACGTGTAAGTCTCCATCAGTTCCGAAGCAGATGTGGTAGTCCCTGCCTGTCCGGTGGAAACTTGGCCCCAGCGCCTTGCTCGCGCCGCAGCACGTCCTCGTACTGGGCGATGGTCACGTTCGTCGGATGAAATCGGACAACGATGCTCATCACGCGATCCTCCTAGTTGGGTGTCCAGCCTATCCGGCATCTCTGGGCGAAGCGGCGCTGGTGTCGCGCACTGCGGCGTCCCCGCCGATTTGCGAGGATGCGCAGATGCAACGTGTGGTTCGTCTCGTGACCATCGCTGACGTCCGTGAGGGCGTTGACGCTGGTCGCATTTCCACGTCGGCGCGACACCAAGCTGTCATGGAAGACGGCAGCCGACCGCCGCCCCTTGACGATCGCGGCTGGACCGAAGCTCCGCGCGGAGCCGGCGAGGACGTTCACGCTCGTCGCATTTCCGTGTCGGCGCGCCATGAGGCCGTGATGGAAGATGGCAGCCAACTGCTGCTCCTTGACGATCGCGGCTGGACCGAAGAGCTGCGCGGTGCCGGCGCCAACGAGGTCGAGGACCTGTGGGCGCTCACGTCGGAAAGTGACATTGCTGAGACTGCGCGCATGGTCGTGGGGCCGGACGAGCCGTTTGGTGGACGCTCGCAGGACGACATGGAGAACGACCACTGGAACGCGCTCGCCGAGAACCTCCGCGCGCGAGGTGTCGCCGTCGACGGCAGCGAACTGAGGCAGCTCCCCCACGACGTGGTGCTCGAGCGACCGGCTCCTCGCGCGCCTCGGTTGCGGGCCCGGCGGCGTGGCCTGACCGCGCGCCACCGTGAGGTGGCCGGTCGTCCGTGGTGCGGCGATGACTTTCCGGCGGCGGGGCGGTCAGGTTCAGAGAGGCGGCAAATGTCATGCGAGACAAGGAGAACGGGAAATGTCGGAACCACCTGCCCCAGTGCGATCTGTGACCAAGTCGGTCATGGTCGATCGGCCGGCGGGCGAGGTGCACGCCTTCCTTTCGGACGGGTCAAACTGGCCCCGGTGGTGCGTCATCAACATCCTCGCCATCGAACCGAGCCGCCATCAGAGCTGGTGGACGATCACCACTCCCCAGGGACCTGCAGAGATCCGAATCAACGCCGACCGAATCACCGGGATCGTCGATCACGAGTTTCGTGACCCGGCTGACCCAGGAGATGTTGCCGTGGTTCCGGCACGCGTGGTTGCGAACGGGCGCGGAGCGGAGTTCTCGATTGACGATCTTTCAGCCACGCCGAGCTCGATGACGTCGAGTTTGAGCGCCAGCTCCAGCTCATCGGGAAGGAGTTGGCCGTTCTCAAGGATTTCTCGAACGCTAGGCCGAACCTCGGTGTGAGCGAGCGCCCCCTCGAGCGGCCGCGGTACCTCGGTGAGATCCAGCGCCTCGACGAGCAACCGCGCGTACCGGATCTTTCGACCGCCGCCGCTGCCCATGAAGCGGCGAAGTTGCTGCTCCGTTGGACGACCTCGCCACGCGGGCTGCTTCTGTAATGTGCGAAACGATCCAAGGTCACCTTGAGCGTCAACGACCTGTTCCACGGAGACGGCACCGAGAGCGCGGATCAACTCGTCCTCCAGGTCTGCCGAGCATACGAAGAAGCCCAGCCGCTCCATGTCGATGCGAGTGAGCCGGGAGCCGAGGCCGACCCGCTCGAGACCGCGCCGGAAGTTGGCCTCCTCTCCGGCGTCGCAGATACCGGCCAGCCTGACGCCCAACCCCGGTGGGCCGAACAGGTCAAGGAACTGCCCGATGGCCTGCGCACCGCCGATTGGCACAACGGAAACCCGCTCAGCGTGCAGGTCGCGGCCACGGCGCTCAGCCAGCGCCTCCACCGCGGATTGGTCGCTCAATCCCTCAACCAGCACCACCGCACGCGGGTCGCCGCCCGGCCAGCGCGCGTCTTGCTGCGACGAGCGCGGCACCGGCATCTTCCGACTGAGATCGCGGCTTCTCGTCCACGTTACGTATCTTCGCAACTCAAAGTCCGCCCATAGCCAGATCGTAATCCGCCAGCGGGCCGACCCCACCGACGTTGCGGAGCCGCCGCTGGCGGCGTGTCAGCCGCTTTGGGAGACAGGCGTGGCTGCGCTGACAGCCGGGACGGTGGGGCGCAGTTCGCGGGCCGGGGCCGGCACGGGAGCGTCCGCCTGGGCGATCCGGCGGTACAGCAGCGCGGCTGCGGTCAGGATGATCGGCATGCGCTCGGTGAGCTCGTAGTAGGGAGCCTGGATGCAGGCGATCAGGAGCGCGACGTGGATCCACAGCATCACGGGTGGGTCGCGGGGGCGCCGGCGCCCGGAGCGAAACACGGTGTAGGCCAGCCAGGACGCACAGAAGAAGAGTCCCGGCACACCGTGGCTGTAGAGCAACAGGAAGACCTCGCTCTCGGTTCCGACGGACTTGCTGGTATGGGTCACCGAGGTCGCCTGATTGGGCGCGCCGTAGCCGAGGATCGGATTGGCAGTGATCTGGGCCTGAGCGGCCTGGTCGCGAGCCAGCCGGCTGGTATCGCCCGTCTTGTGGGTGAAGCGCCCGGCGATCAAGGTGCCCAGCGGTGAGACCACGATCAGGAGCGCCGACAGGGCGACCACGGTCACGATGTGCGCAACCCGCCGCAGGTCGCGGCGGGCGGCGAGCCGGATGGTCGCGTAGCTGATGCCGACTGCCAGCGAGAGCCACATGCCGCGGTCGAGCGAAAAGACGCCGGGCACGATCGACGCCGCCAGCGCGATCAAAATACCCTCCGCCAGACGGCCGACGGCGTCAGCGAGAGCGCGCCGAGTGCAAACGGCAGCGTCATGGCGAACGTCGACCCCCAGGCGTTGGTATATGCGAAGAACGCTTGCGGGCGGCCCTCCTTGAAGCCGAGGAAATGCTGCACCTGCGCGAACTGCAGATGCACGTGCGAATAGAAGTACGTGTTGTGCAGCAGGCTCTTCGGGAAGATGTGCTCGGCCGGGCTGGCCAGCGAGACCGTCGGGAAGAGGACGCCGAACCAGCCTCCAACCACGATCATCACCCAGAACGCCGCCAGCGCGTTCACGATCGCCCGTGTGGGCAGGCGCCGCTCCGACGAGTTGTAGATGAAGAGGAAGAGCACCGTGGAGGCGATATAGAACGACTCGCGCCAGGTCCACGCCACGACCCGCGAGCTGCTGCTGAGCTGGGTGGCGGAGAGGACGGTCATGAGCAGAAAGGCGAGCCACAACGCGAACCGCCGAGGAGCCCGCACACCGGTGGTCCGCATGAGTGGGTAGACCAGTGGCGCCACGATCAACGGCCACTGGAAGAACGAGAGGCCGGCCAGCCACCAGACGGGAAGCAGCGCATACAGCCAGTACGGCAACCAGCGGCGAGCCCGGGACGGAGCCGGCCGCGGCGCCCCATTCGCCGTGCCCGCACCACTCCCCGCCGCGGGGCGCGAGGCCGCCGCAGCTGCGAGTCGCCGCAGCCTCCGCCGGCTCTCCGCCAGATTGTCGCCGCGAGCCAGGATCGCCCCGCAGAGCAACGCCGCGATCACCACGCTCGCCGCCGGCAGCGAGGGTGAGAAGCGCTGACAGCGACGTGCCCATCGTTTACGCCCCGGCTCTAGGCCCGGCAGCCACCCCTAGGCGTCGCGTCGGACGAGCAGGATGGCGCTGGCCGCGAGCGCGGCGAGGGCGTATCCGCAATAGAGCAGATAGCCGGGCCAGGCGGTCAGCGTGTGGGGGTCGGCGTGGAGCGCGATGATCGACGACCCGGCGTTCAGCGGCAGATAGGGCGACACACTGTCGCCCCAGCTGTTGGGGAGGATGGCGGTGATACCCGGCAGCACGAACATGACGCCGGCGAAGGTGGCGATGCCGCCGGCGGTGTTACGCACCAGGGCGCCGAGCGCCAGTCCGAGCACGGCGGTTGCGGTGAGGTAGAGCGCCGCCCCCAGGACGCAGCGCGCCACGTGGGGCGCAGACAGCGTCGTCGAGACATGGTGCTGGTCGAGGATCGGCTGTGAGATGAGAAATGCCGCCAGCGAGGCGACCAGCATCAGCACGAAGGTGACGGCGGCATAGACCAGAGTTTTCGCCCAAAGCACGGGGAGGCGGCGGGGGACGGCGGCGAAGGTGGAACGGATCTGCCCGGTGGAGTACTCGCCGGTGATGACGAGGACGCCGAGCACTCCGATCGCGAGCTCGGCGATGTGCCAGCCACCGAGGCTGACGTCGATCGCGCTGAACGTCGCACGGTCGCCGGGGCTCATCTGGTTCCAGTGCGCCATCTGGACGGCGGAGATCAGGATGCCCAGGCCGGCCATCGTGAGGACTGACAACGCGATCGCCCAGCGGGTCGAGCGAAGCGACCAGAGCTTCGTCCACTCGGAGCGAATCACCCGCCACTGGGTGACGCCGAGTCCTTCCCCGATCGCCCGGATCGGCGGTGCTGGTGTTACCGCCTCCCTCACGCCACCGCCCCCTCGGGCGCCTCGTCAAGTCCGCTGGCGTGGTACTCCACGGCGTCTCCCGTAAGACGCATGAAGGCCTCCTCCAACGAGGCCTGAATCGGCGTCAGCTCGTGCAGCACGATCCGGTTCTGTGCCGCCAACTCGCCGACCTCGCTCGCTGGGCATCCCGTGAACCGTCAGGCTTCCATCCTCCTCGACGCGGGCGGTCACGTCGGCCCGCGCGAGCGCCTCTTGCAGGAGGCCGGACTCCGGCGTTCGCACCCGCACGGCGTCGCCCGACGCCTGCCGGACGAACTCGTCGACGCTGGTGTCCGCGACCAGGCGACCCCGCCCGACCACGATCAGTTGATCCGCCATCAGGCTCATCTCGCTCATCAGGTGCGACGAGACGAAGATCGTCTTCCCCTGCCCGGCGAGTGAGCGTAGGAGCTGTCGGATCCACCGGATCCCCTCCGGGTCAAGACCGTTCGACGGCTCGTCCAGGACCAGCGTCTTGGGATCACCCAGGAGCGCCGCCGCCATCCCCAACCGCTGGCCCATACCCATGGAGAACGTCCCCACCCGCCGCCGTGCGACGCCCTCCAGCCCGACCAGCTGGATGACCTCGTCCACCCGCTGGCGCCCGATCCCATTCGACTCGGCCAGCGCCCGCAGGTGAAGATAGGCGGAGCGGCCGGTGTGAATCGCCCGCGCCTCCAGAAGCGCCCCAACCTCGGCCAGCGGCGCTTGAAGCTTCCGGTAGGGCATGCCATTCACCGTCACCGACCCAGCGGTCGGCGCGTCGAGGCCCAGAATCAGCCGCATGGTGGTCGACTTCCCCGCACCGTTCGGACCCAGGAACCCTGTCACCACTCCGGGGCGCACGACGAACGACAGATCGTCGACGGCAACCGTCTCCCCATACCGCTTGGACAACCCGCGAGCTTCAATCACGTCCCTACTCCATGTTGCACTCTTCGCAGTTTTACCGCCGAAAGATGAGACCAGCCTGAGACAGGAGACGTCCGGCTCAAGAGACGACGCCGTTGCCGGTAGCATCCGCGGCCATGTCCGTGCCGAGCCCGCCAGCAGCCGTCGAGCCTGTCATCGAGACCTCTGGCCTGACCAAGCGGTTCGGCCAGCGGTTGGCGGTCGCCGGGGTCGACCTCCAGGTGCCGGCCGGCTGTGCCTTCGGGTTCCTGGGGCCGAACGGCGCCGGCAAGACCACCCTGATCCGCATGCTCGTGGGTTTGCTGCCGGCCACCGCAGGCGAGATGCGGTTGCTCGGGCTGCCGGTGCCGGCGCGGCGCGGTGAGGCGCTTCGCCGGGTTGGCGCGATCGTCGAGGAGCCGCGCTTCCACGGCCACCTGACCGGCCGCGAGAACCTGCAGTGCGCAGCCGCCGTGCGCGGGCACGAGACGTTTGCCCGGATATCGCCTGCGCTCGCGCGGGTCGGCTTGGCCGAACGCGCCGGAGACCGGGTGAAGAGCTACTCGATGGGGATGCGGCAGCGGCTGGGGATCGCCCGCTGCCTGCTCTCCGACCCCTCCCTGCTGATTCTGGACGAGCCGATGAACGGTCTCGATCCAGCCGGGATCCTCGAGACCCGGCGGCTGATTCGCGAGTTCGTGGACGAGGGGCGGACGGTCTTCCTCTCCTCGCACCTGCTCGACGAGGTCGAGCGCACCTGCGACCAGGTGGCGATCATCGACCAGGGGCAGGTCGTCATCCAGGGCACGATCGCCGACGTCGCCACCGGCCACGAGCCTGTCGTGGTGATCGGCTGCGAGCGCCCCGAGCAGGCGGCCGAGCTCCTGCGCGGCGACGACCTCGTGGAGAGCATCACCGACGGCGAGAACGGCGAGATGCGCATCCGGCTGGCCTCCGATGAGCACCCCCAGCCGGCCGCGGCGACGCTCAACCGGAGGCTGGTCGAGGCCGGGTTCGCCGTCCACCTCGTGGAGCCCTCGCGGGTGTCGCTGGAGGAGCGATTCCTCGAGATCACGTCCCGGCTGGGCGACGAGACGTGACCACGGCCCGCGACATGATCGTGGCCGAGCTGCTCAAGCTGCGCAAGCGGCGCGGCCTCTTCTGGTGGTCAGTGGTGCTGATGATTGGATCCATCGTGGTCATCGAGGCGGCCGTCGAGATCGTGCACCTGTTCGACAGCGCCGACCATGGCCCCGCCGGCGGCATCGACAACTTCGCCGGGACGATGTCCGGCCTGGGCGCCTTCGCCGGACTGACTGCGGTGCTGATCGGGACGACCGCCGGGTCGGGGGACGTCAGCGCCGGCGTCTTTCGCGACCTGGTCTCGACGGGCCGCTCGCGGATCGCGCTGTTCGCGGTCCGCCTGCCGGGAGCCGTCCTCATGTTCGTGCCGCTCGTGGTCATCGCGTGGCTGATCGCCGTCGCCGTCTGCTACGGCCTGGCCGGCGGGCAGCCGACTCCCAGCGCCGGCCTGGCCGTCCATTTCGGCATCTGGCTCCTGATCGGCCGGCTGTTCGACCTGTGCCTGGCGGTCGGCCTGGCCGCGCTGATCGGCTCACGCGGCATCGCCATCGGCGTCCTGCTCGCGGCCCAGCTGGCGATCGGCCCGATCCTGGCGTCGATCACATCCTTCGGCGTCTTTCGCGAGATCGTCCCGGCCGCCGCCAGCGACACGCTGCGACCGACCGTCGACAACGCCGCGCACCTGGCTCCGATGTCGCTCGCAGCCGCGCTGGTCGTGATGCTGATCTGGGCCGGTGCGCTCCTGGCAGCTGGCGCCTGGCGAACCGCCACCCAGGACGCCTGACCCGCCGAAAGCCGGTCACTCCGCACGGGCTGGCCCGGGGCGCCAACTGGCGCCCCGGGCAGGATCAAGCGGTCGCGAACCGTGGATGATCAGGACCCGACCGGGCCGCCGTAAAGGATCCCCAAGTCGCCGGTCGACCAGGCGTCGGCCGGGTTGCTGCTGCAGCTATAGGCGCTCGTGTCGACCAACGCGATGTCGGCCTGCTGCTGGCCCGAGTCGAGCTGGAAGTTGCCGAAGCTGAGCTCGGCGCCCGCCGGGATCGCCGACGGGTCGAACGTCATCGTCGGCTGCTCACCCGTTCCGGCCTGCACGGTCGACTCCCTATCCGGTTGGCCTGACACGACCTGCGAAAAGCCGGCCGGCTCGGGATCCGACGAGCAGAAGCTGCCGGTGGTCACCTTCGCCGGAATGCCGTATCGCGCGAGGTCGCTCTGCAGGGCAGCGGCGTCGAAGAGCTCTTTCGGGTTGATGGTCAGGGTGACCGTGCCCGTGGTGTTGCTGATGAGCGTGTACGAGGCGGTCCGGATCGCGCCCGGTGCGGAGGGGACGGTGTTGTGCACCCGGGGCGCGGCCGAGCACTCCGAAGAGCCCGACGGTGAGGGCGGTGCCCACAACGGCCCCGGATACCAGGAGGCCTGCGACTCCGGCCCGTCGACGCTTCCGTGTGGGGCGCCGTGGCCCCTCGTCCAGGTCCGCGGCGAGTGCGGCGGTTGCGGCGTCAGCGCCGCGCATTCGCTGTCCATGTTCAGCAACGAGATCTGACCAGAGCTGATCTTCGAAGGTGTTCATCGATCCTCCTGTCGTGTTCGAAGCCGGCGCCGTGCCCGGAAGAGCCGTACGCGCACCGCCCCCGGGGCCACACCCAGCACGTTCGCGGCCTCGCGCGGCGTCAAACCGGCCAGGTCGACGAGCTCCAGCACCTCTCGTTCGACCGTCGATAACCCGGCGAGCCGCTCGAGCAGCTCGCGGCCCGCGCGCTGTGCATCGATGCGCGCGGCCAGCTCGTCCATCTCCTCTTCTCCGAGCTGGCGATGCGCCGCGAGGGCGAGCACCGCCTGCCTTCCGACGGCGGCTCGCTCGCAGCGCTGGGCGTAGACCCGTCGGGCGATACCGAAGAGCCATGCCCGCGCGCTGCCCCTCGCGGGATCGAAGGTGCGTAGCGAGCCGATCGCCTGCACGAATGTCTCAGAGGTGAGGTCGGCGACCTCCTGCGGCTCGGCGCAGCGGCGGGCGAAATATCGCGGTGACGTCGGTGACCGTGGCGCGGTACATCAACTCGAACCCGGCGATGGCCGGATCCCGGCTCGGGTCAAGCGGAGCGTCGGGACCGGCTGCAGGATGCGGAAGGCTCACATCCAGTACTTTGCCGAGCCCCGCCATCGCGTTACACCTGCAGCGCTGACGGGGTCGCGGGCGCCGGCGACCGCGGTGAACAGCGGGGTGCTAGCGTCTCCGGCCATCGGAGAGGCGATGCGGGCACCGGAAGTGACAGTCGTTCCTGCCAACGAGGCGACCTGGGACGACCTCGAGGTCTGTGCTTGGAGGACGTGGCTTCCGCACGACCGGCTGCTGGTGCCAACGCTTAAGAAGTCAAGTCCCGAGGTGTGGTGTAGATCGGGATCGCCGGTTAGGTTGTGGTGAGCGTCCTCCTTTCGGGCCGACGGCGGCCAGCGCTCCTTGGGAGAGCTGGCTGGTCGGCGTCGGCGAGCGCGCAGCGCTCGTCGGTGTAGAGCGCGGCCAGTGATTCCTGGCTGAGGTAGCGCTTCTGGACCAGCCACTCGTCTGATTGCTCGATCAGCAGGCAGCCGGCCAGGCGGATCAGGCTGGCGTCGTTGGGGTAGATGCCGACCACGTCTGAGCGGCGGGCGATCTCCCGGTTGACGCGCTCCAGCGGGTTGGTCGACCGCAGCTTGGAGCGGTGCTCGACCGGGAAGCCGAGGAACGCGAGCAGGTCGTCTTCGGCCTGCTCGAGCAGCGCGGCGACTTTCGCTGCCGGCGCCTGCAGCCGATCACACACGTCGCGCAGGATGGCGGACGCCTCCTCGCGCGAGGAGGCCGCGAAGACCTGCCGGATGGCGGCGCCGACCATCTGCTGCTGGCTCTTTTGGACGTGGCCGAGCATGTCTCTGAGGAAGTGGACGGTGCAGCGCTGCCAAGCAACGCCCAAGACCTGGCCGATCGCGTTCTTGAGGCCCTGGTGCGCGTCAGACACGCACAGCCGAACGCCGGACAAGCCACGAGCCGTGAGCGAACGCAGGAAGTCGCGCCAAAAGGCTTCCGTCTCCGCCTCACCCAGGTCGATGCCGATCACCTCGCGGCGGCCGGTCTCGTGCACCGCATAGGCGATCACCAACGCCTTCTGGCGCACCCCACCCGGCTCGCGCACACGCTCCACCTTCGCGTCCAGCCACAGATACGGATACCGCCCTTCCAACGGCCGCTCGCGAAAGACGCACACCTGCTCGTCCAACGACTGGCACAGCCGCGACACCGCGCTTCGGCTCATGCCGCCGATACCGAGCTGCTCCACCAGCCGCTCCACCTTCCGCGTCGACACGCCGTTGATGTACGCCTCCTGCACCACCGCCACCA
Organism: uncultured Actinomycetes bacterium; assembly: GCA_963755675.1. Taxonomy (GTDB): domain Bacteria; phylum Actinomycetota; class Thermoleophilia; order Gaiellales; family JAICJC01; genus JAICYJ01. Next base: position 1,241 of record CAVWLK010000056.1, on the reverse strand, counting down.
GCGCCTGCTCGCTGCGCCGCCTCGGCTCCAGGAAGCTCGGAAAGTACGAGCCCGTCCGCAGCCTGGGGATGGCCAGCTCGACCGTCCCCACCCGCGTATCCCACTCCCTCGGTCGATACCCGTTGCGCTGCGCCACCCGCTCGCCGCAGCGCTGATACCAGTCCGCTCCGGCCGCGGCCGACACCTCCGCCTCCATCACCTCCCGCAACATCACCCGCACCGCCTCACGCAACACGTCGGCGTGCTCATCCACCAACAGCTTGCTCGCCGCCGCCCGCACAGTCATGCTCTGATCGTCGGCCATCGTGGTGCTCCTCTCGTCAGTGCTCCGGCAAGAACACCGACGATCCTACGAGCCCCGATGGCCGACCCCAACCACCGAGAGCAACTACACCACGCTACGGGACTCGACCCTTCAAGATGCGCGGGCGCGAGTGGGACGCGGATGCCGTTCCGGCTGCCAAGCGCGCATCGCGGATGCGGGAGCAGACGCAGTGCGGCAATCCCGGCGCAGACCGCACAAGCGGCCTCGTCGCATACCTCGGTGGCGAGCCTGTCGGCTGGTGCGCCGTCGAGCCCCGCACGGCGTACGTCCGGCTCGGCACGACGCCGTGGAAGGGCAGAGTCGAAGGCAAGACCGATGAGCGTGTGTGGGCTGTGGCCTGCTTCGCGATACTGGGCCGGCTTCCGCGGCAGGGCGTGGGCTACGCGCAGCCGCCGTGCGGCCGTGGACTTCGCGCGGCAACGAGGTGCCGCGTCGCTCGAAGGCTACGCGATGGTCCCGGAGCCCGGACGGACGTGCCTTTCGGCGAGCTGCACGTCGGCAGCCGCAGCGTCTTCGCCGCCGCGGGATTCACAGAAGTCAGCCGACCGACGCTCCGGCGAGCCGTCATGCGCATCGAGTTCTCGCCACGGTTCAGTTGACGGTCGGGGGTGTTTGGAGCGGCCGATGCGCGCAGCAGGGCTCGGCTTTGGGAGGGATGACGGGTGAGCGACACGGTCGAGGGTGCCGAGCACTCGCGAGAGACGGGTCCGTTACGCAGGCGGGCGGCGTGGTGCTGCTGACGCTCTGTGCGGGGCAGTTCCTGATGGCGCTTGACAGTTCCGTGATGAACGTCTCGATCGCGACCGTGGCCAAGGACCTCGGGACGACTGTGACGGGGATCCAGAGCGCGATCGTGCTTTACACCCTGATCATGGCGATGCTGATGGTCACCGGCGGCAAGATCGGCTCGATGATC
>CAVWLK010000055.1:0-14658 GCA_963755675.1 uncultured Actinomycetes bacterium | reverse complement strand
GCTGCCCATGGTTCCCGATCCGGCGTCGCCATCCCCGCTCGACCTTCGGGTCTACGCGGTGCTCGATCCCGCGCATTGCCGGGCCCGACCGCTGCCGGAGCTGGCCGCGGCCCCGCCCGCGGTGGGGCCACGCTCCTGCAGCTCCGCGACAAGACCTCCGGACGCCGACAGCCTCGCCGCCGCCGGCCGCGCCGTGGCGCTGGCGCTCGCGCCGTTCGGCGTGCCGCTGCTCATCAACGACCGGGTCGACGTCGCCGCTCGCGGCCGGGGCGGCCGGGCGTCCATGTCGGGCAGACCGACATGCGGCCGGCCGACGGCGCGCCGCCTCCTCGGCGCCGACAGCGATCATCGGCGTCACCGTCGCACCACGCCGCACGAGGCCGACGGCTGGCGATCCCGACCGTCGTCGACTATGCCGGCATCGGGCCGGTTTCGCCACCGCCAGCAAGCGCAACGTCGACCCGCCCATCGGCACCGGCTGGCGTCGCAGAGCCTCGTGATCCGGCATCTCCGCCGCCGGGCGCCGGCTTTCCCAGTCTGCGGCATCGCCGGCATGACCATGCCAATGCCGGCCTGGTGATCGCCGCCGGGGCTGACGGCGTGGCCGTGATCGCCGACATCTTCCTGGCCGACGACGTCGAGGCGGCGACGCCGCCGGCTGCGCGCCGTCGTCGATCGCGCGTTGCATGAAGGGCCGCCGCATGACCGCCGGTAGCCCTCACCATCGCCGGCTCGGACAGCGGCGGCGGCGCCGGCATCCAGGCCGACCTCAAGACCTTCTCCGCGCTCGGCGTCTACGGCAGCGCGGTGATCACCGCCCTCACCGCGCAGAACACGCTGCGGCGTGCAGGGCATCCACGCCATCGCCGCCGGACTTCGTCGCGCGCAGCAGATCGATGCGGTGCTCGCGACATGGCGGTCGACGCGGTCAAGATCGGCATGCTCGGCACGGCCGACGTCATCGAGGCGGTGGCCGACGGCGCTCGGCGCCTGGAAGCCGCGCATCGTCGTCCTCGACCCGGTCATGGTCGCCAAGGCGGCGACCGCCTCCTGCCCGACGGACGCCGTCGACGGCGCTGAACGAAAAGCTCCTGCCGCTCGCCGACGCTGATCACGCCCAACCTGCCCGAGGCCGCGGCGCTGCTGGGCGAGGCGCCCGCGAGACCGCGCCGGATGCCGGCCGTGGCGGCCCGGCTGCAGGGCCTGGGCGCCGCAACGTGCTGCTGAAGGGCGGCCATCAGGAGGGCGAGGACAGCCCCGACCTCCTGCTCGACGGCGGCGAGCGTCCGCTGGCTGGAGGCGCCGCGCGTCGCCACCCGGAACACCCACGGCACCGGCTGCACGCTCTCCTCGGCGATCACGGCGCTGCTGGCCCGCGGCGCGGCCCCTGCCGCAGGCGGTGGCCGAGGCCAAGCGCGTGGCTCCGCGGCGATCGCCGCCGCCGATGGGCTCGGCGTCGGCCGCGGCACGGCCCGGTGCACCACTTCCATGCGCCTCTGGCCGCGACGGGGAGGCGGCCGCCATGACGCCGGCACGCCCGTCGCGCCGCCCTCGGGCGCCGCCGGCGCGCTGGCGGCACCCGCCTGCTGCGCGCGGAAACGGCCGTCGCTGGACCGATGGTGACGTCGTGGCCGCGCGGCTTCCGGGGCCGGGCATGAACGCGCAGCGCCTGGCCGACCGGATCGCCGGCATGAGCGGCGGCCGGCTCGCGATCCAGCTCTACGCTGCCGGCGAGCTGGTGCCGGCGCTGCAGGTGTTCGATGCCGTGGACGCCGGCGCGGCCGAGATGGGCCACTCCGCCTCGTTCTATTGGGCCGGCAAGGTCAAGGCCGCGCCGTTCTTCACCACCGTGCCGTTCGGCCTGACACCCACCGAGCATGTCGCCTGGATCGAGCATGGCGGCGGCCAGGCCCTATGGGACGAGCTGTACGCGCCGTTCGACCTCAAGCCGTTCATGGCCGGCAATTCGGGCGTGCAGATGGGCGGCTGGTTCCGGCGCGAGATCGCACGGGCCGGAGGATTTCGCGGGCTGAAGCTGCGCAGCGCCGGCCTCGGCGGCGAGCTGTTCCAGCGCCTGGGTGCGGTCACCGTGGCGCTGGGCGTGCCCGACATCTACCCGGCGCTGCAGAGCGGCACGATCGATGCCGTCGAGTTCCTGGGTCCGGCCAGCGACCTCGCCGCCGGCTTCTACCAGACCGCCAAGCTCTACTACTGGCCCGACCTTCACCAAGCCGAACGGGACCGCGCGAATGCATGGTCGGGCGGCAGGCCTGGGAGGCGTCTGCCGGCCGACCTGCGGGCCATCGTCGCCAACGCCTGCGCTGCGGAGAACGCCTACACCCTGGCCGAGGCCGATGCCCGCAACGGCGAGGCGCTGGCGGCCCTGGTGGGCGAGCACGGTGTCAGCTTGCGCCGCTGGCCCGAGCCGGTCGTGGCCGCAGCCCGGCAGGCAGCCGCCGGATCTGCTGGCCGGCTTCGCCACCGATGGCGGCATCGACCAGCGCATCCAGGAATCTACCTCGCCGCCCTGCAGCCGCATCGAGCCGTGGTCGCGGGTGTCGGTCGAAGCCTTTCTGGGCGCTCGCGCCGGTGATGACACCGCACCCGGGCTGTCGATCGGGGTGCGTTCCCTGGCCTATCAGGGCACGACGCTGTTCGAGAATCTGCGCTTCCGGCTGGACGGCGGCAGCTGGACCTGCCTGCTCGGCGCCTCCGGGGTCGGCAAGACCAGCCTTTTGCGCCTGATCGCCGGCCTCGCCCCGGGGGCGCTGGTCGTGGCGGACGACGGGCGCGGGCTCGACCGGCGCGTGGCGCTGATGGCGCAGCAGGACCTGCTGCTGCCGTGGCTGCCGGTCGTCGACAACGTGCTCCTGGGCTACCGGCTGCGCGGCGCCGGCCGGGCCGAGCTGCGGCGCCTGCGGGCAGCGGCGACGCAGCTGCTGGCCCGGGTCGGCCTCGAGCGCCAGGCGCAGGCCCTGCCGGCCAGCCTCTCCGGCGGCATGCGGCAGCGCGTGGCGTTGGCGCGGACGCTGATGGAGGACCGGCCGATCGTCCTGATGGACGAGCCGTTCTCCGCCCTCGACGCGATCACCCGCCACCGGCTGCAGGACCTGGCGGCCGAGCTGCTGGCCGGCCGCACCGTGCTCCTGGTGACCCACAATCCGCTCGAGGCGCTGCGCCTCGGCCATCGGCTCTACGTGCTGGGCGGTCGCCCGGCGCTGCCGCGGGGGCCGCTGATCCCGCGCGGCGCCCCGCCGCGCGATGCCGCCGACCCGACGCTGCTGGCGCTGCAGGCCGAGCTGCTGGGCGAGCTCACCCGGTCGTCCGAGCTGCTGGAGGCGTCGTGAAGCTGCTGCGCCCGCTCGTGACCGTGCTGGGCCTGCTGCTGGCCTGGCAGGCCCTGGTCTGGGCCACCGCCGTGCCGCACGTTCATCCTGCCCGGCGCCCGCGCGTCGCGGTCGCCTGGCCGAGCGCTCGGACCTGCTGCTGCACCAGCCGCGGTCACGCTCACCGAGATCCTGCTGGGCATCGTGCTGGGCAGCCTGGTCGGCATCGCCACGCCGTCGTGCTCGCGAGCCTCGCGGCGGCGCCCAGGCGCTGGCTGCTGCCGATCGCTCGTCGCTGAGCCAGGCGCTGCCGGTGTTCGCGCTGGCGCCGCTGCTGGTGCTCTGGCTCGGCTACGGCATGGCCTCGAAGGTCGCGATGGCCGTGCTGATGATCTTCTTCCCGGTCACCGCGGCCTTCTACGACGGGCTGCGGCGCACCGAACCGGGCTGGATCGAGCTCGCGCGGACCATGGATGCGCGACCGCCGCCGCTGCTGCCCCAGATCCGCGTACCGGCCGCCCTGCCGGCGCTTGGCCTCCGGCCTGCGCGTCGCCGCGGCCGTGGCGCCGATCGGTGCCGTCATCGGCGAGTGGGTCGGCTCCAGCGCCGGCCTCGGCTACCTGATGCTGCAGGCCAACGCCCGCATGCAGACGCGACCTGATGTTCGCGGCCCTCTTGGTGCTCGCGCCATGGCCTCGGCTCTGTGCTTCGCGATCGACCGCGGCGGCGCGCTGGCTGGTGCCCTGGCAGCCGGAACGCTCGCCCAGATCCCAAGGAGAGCCTGATGGCATTTGCCCGACGACTGCTGCTGGCGCTGGCTGCTGGCTCGCTCGGCGCGGCCTGCCGCATGCGCGCCGACAAGCTCACGGTGATGCTCGACTGGTTCGTGAACCCCGATCACGGGCCCCTGGTCATCGCCAAGGAAAAAGGCTTCTTCAGCGACGCAGGGCTCGACGTCGACCTGATCGCACCGGCCGATCCCAACGACCCGCCCAAGCTGGTCGCGGCCGGCAAGGCCGACATCGCCATCTCCTACCAGCCGCAGCTCCACCTGCTAGGCCGACCGAGGGCCTGCCGCTGGTCCGCATCGGCACGCTGATCGCAACCCGCTCGACATCGCTCGTGACGCTGAGCGACGGCCCGGTCCAGACCATGGCCGACCTCAAGGGCCGCAAGGTCGGCTACTCGGTCGAGCGGCTTCGAGGACGCGCTGCTGGCGGCCATGCTGGAGCAGAATGGCCTCGAGCCCTCCGACGTCGAGCTGGTCAACGTCAACTTCGCCCTGTCCGCGCGCTCCTGAGCCGGCCAGGTCGACGCCGTGATCGGCGCCTTCCGCAACTTCGAGCTCAACCAGGTGGATCTCGAGGGCAAGCCCGGCCGCGCCTTCTATCCCGAGGAGGAGGGCGTTCCGCCCTATGACGAGCTTGTCTTCATCGCGAACCGGGACGACTCGCACCGACCCGAGCTGCGGCGTTCATGAACGCATCGAGCGGCCGGCGCATGGATCGTCAACCATCCCGAGGAGGCGCTGGGACGTCTTCTAAGGCGACACGGACCTCGACGACGAGCTGAACAAGAAGGCCTGGGCCGACACCGTGCCTCGCTTCGCCCTGAGCCCGCGCGCCCTCGACCATGCCCGCTACCAGCGCTTCGCCGAGTTCCTCAAAACAAAGGGCATGATCAAGACGGTGCCCCCGCTTTCGAGCTACGCGGTCGATCTCGGCGCGCGAACTGAGGGCGACGCTTCAATTCTCGCGCCGGCCGCGGCAAAGTGCAGGGCATGTCGAGAACCGACCGCGGCTGGCGGCAATGGGCCGGCCCTGACGACGGCGAGAAATCCTGGCTCGCGGGCACTCACCGCACGCGACCGCCGGCACAGACGGTAGAGGCCGTCCGCCGGCTGATGCCCACCCTCGGCATCACGCGCGTGGGCAACCTCACGGGCCTCGATCGGATCGGCGTGCCGGTGGTGATGAGCTGCCGGCCGCTCTCACGCTCGGTCGCCGTCATCGCTCGGCAAGGGGCTGGACCAGGACGCGGCCACCGCCTCGGCGCTGATGGAGTCCGCCGAGACCTGGCACGCCGAGCGCATCACGCTTCCCGTCCGCTACGCCAGCGCCGACGAGCTCGCAGGGCACCCGCATCGCCTGGCCGACATCAAGCGCCTGCCGCACCGCCGCGAGCGGCCATGGCGGCCGGCCACCCGGCTCCTCTGGATCGAGGCGATCGAGCTTTTCTCGGGCGCAGCCGGCGCTGGCTGCCCGTTCGCGCTCGTGCACACCGACTACACGCTGCCCGGCCCCGCCGGCAGCGGCCTCTTCGTCGCCAGCACCAACGGGCTCGCTTCGGGCATGCACCGTCTCGAGGCCTGCTGCCACGCGCTCTGCGAGGTGATCGAGCGCGACGCGAGCGCGCGCTGGTGGGCCCTCCCGCGTCCCGAGCGCGCCACCACCCGCCTCGACCTCAGGACGGTCGACGATCCCGCCTGCCGCCAGACCATCGAGCGTTTCGCGCAGGCAGGCTTCGAGGTCGCCGTCTGGAGCACGACCTCCGACGTCGGGGTCGCCTCGTTCCTGCGCCGTGCTGCGCGACCGGCAGGGCGAGGCGTCGCACCCCGGCTTCGGCAGCGGCACCCATCCGAGCGCGCCCATCGCCCTTCTGCGCGCGCTGCTCGAGGCCGCACAGGTCCGCCTCACTTACATCGCGGGCGCCCGGGACGACCTGCCCCGCGAGCAATATGGCCGCGCCGCGATTGCCCGCCGGCTGGCGTCGCTGGCGACGCTCCTGGCCGACCCCCCCGGCTGCCGCTCCAGGCGGTCCCGAGCGTTCTCCAGCCAGCTTCGCCGCCGAGCTCGACCATCTGCTGGACCGACTGGAGAGCGGCGGGGCTCGGCCAGGCGCTTCTGGTCGACCTCACGCGCGACGACATCGGTCTCGCCGTGGTCCGCGCTCGTCGTGCCCGGGCTGCGGCCCGACGACGAGAACGCCGAGATCCTGCCGGGCGCCCGCCGGTCGGAGGGTGCTGCCGCATGACCGCCTGGATCTTCTCCGGCCCCTCGCTGCGGCCCGCCGACAGAAGCGAGGCGCCGGATCTCGTCTGGCGCCCGCCCGTGGCGCAGGGCGATGTGCTGGCGGCGGTGGAGGAGGGCGCCTCGATCCTCGGATCGTCGACGGCTACTTCGAAGGCGAGCCCGCCGTCCTCCACAAGGAAATCCTCTGGGCCATGGACCGCGGTGCGCGTCGTCCTGGGCGCTGCCAGCATGGGCGCCCTGCGCGCGGCCGAGCTGCACTCTATGGCATGCGGGGCATCGGCCGGATCTTCGAGGCCTACCGCGACGAGCGGCTGGTCGACGACGACGACGTGGCGCTGATCCACGGGCCCGCCGAGGCCGGCTGGGCGCCCGTCACCGAGGCCATGGTGAACGTGACGGCGACGCTCGATGCCGCCATCGCGGCCGGCGAGCTTGTGACCGACCAGGGCGAGCGTATCGCCACGTCGGCGAAGGCTGTTTTCTACAAAGAAAGAACCTGGAGGCTGATCCTGGAGGCGGCGGCCGCCGCGGGCGCCCCTGTCCCCGAGACTTTCGTGGCTTGGCTCGGCACCGGCGCCATCGACCAGAAGCGCCTGGATGCGCAGGAGCTGGTCCGGCAGGTGAGGGCGCTCGCGGTCGGCCGACCGGCGGCAGACGAAAAGCTGGGCCTACGAGCACACCGAGATCTTCGATCGTGTCGCGTCGCTCGCGACCGGCGAGGCCGCGGTGAGCGATTATGAGAAAGGCGTGCTCGACGAGCTGCGCCTGGAGCCGGCGCTGCACGCGTCGCTGCGCGAGAGGGCGCTCCTCCATGCTCTGGCGTCACGCGAGGCCGAGCGGCGTGGCCGCCGGCCCTCGGATCGCGAGCAGCGGGCGGCCCGGGCGGCCCTGGTCGAGCGCCACTGCCTTTTTTCCGGCGCCGCACGCGGGCCTGGGAGGAGCGCAACGCTGCGGCCCCGGCCGACCTCGATCGGCTCGTCGGTGCGCGAGGCCCTGCTCCAACCTGGCGACGGAGAGCCTGCGCGGCCACGCCGGACGGCTGCTCGACGAGTTGCGCCGGCAAGGGCACTTTCCCCGCCTCGCCGACCGGGCGCGGGACAAGCGGCTGGCGCTCGAGCGGGCTGGGGCCGACGGCGCCACCCCGCTCGACATGGCTATGACCCCGGCGGTGCTCCGTCCTGGTTCTTCGAGCAGCGCCTCGGCATGGCGATGCCCGCGACTGGCAGGACCGGCTGGCGAACGCGGGATCTCGCCGGTGTCGATGATTTTCATCACAGCCTGCTACCTGGCGCCCGGACAGGCGGTCCGGGTGCGACCGCTGGGAGCGGGCGACGAGGAGTGGACATCCGTCGACGATGGATCCATCGACACGCGGCACACCTATAGGTGGTCCCATCCGAGCGGCGATGGGCGCGGCGTCACGATCGTGTTCTACGAAGGCTCCCTCTCCCACGAGGTCGCGTTCGGGCTCGGCTCGCTCTCGAGCGTGGCGCTCGTCGAGCGCGCCGAGCACCTCCTCTCCGACTCTGACGAGGGCGGAGTGGTGTGCGTCGCGACGGACGGCGAGACGTTCGGCCATCACCACCGATGGGGCGAGCGAGCGGTCGCGTACGCGCTCGCAGTCGAAGCACCGCGACACGGGCTCGCCACTGGTGGGCTCGCCGATGTCGCGCTCGATCGAACGCCGGAGTGGGAGGTCGAGGTCAAGGAAGCGCGTGGTCGTGCGCGCATGGTGTGGGCCGATGGAAGGAGGACTGCGGCTGCCACACCGGCGGAGGTCCGGGGTGGCATCAGCAGTGGCCGCGCCGTTACGCGGCGCGCTGGATCGTCTCCACGACCACGGCATCGAGGTCTTTGATCGTCGCGGTACGCCGTGCTGCACGATCCGTCGGCCGCCGCGACGGTACGTGGACGTCGTGCTCGGCGCCCTGTCGATCGACGAGTTCGCGGCGCGCTGGGTCCACGACGAGTCGCCCGACGCGACGATCGAGGCGTTGACGTTGCTCGAGGCCCAGCGGCACGCGATGCTCATGTACACATCCTGCGGATGGTTCTTCAACGACATCGCGGGACTCGAGACCGTGCAGGTGATGCGCTACGCCGCGCGCGCCGCGGATCTGCTCGCCGAGCTCGGCGAGGGCCCTGACCTCGAGCAGATTCTGAGCATCCTCGACGCAGCCGTGAGCAACGACCCGTCCGAGGGCACGGGACGCGACATCTGGCGCCGGCACGTCGAGCCGACCGCACGTCGGCGCGTCGAGGGTCGTCGCGCACCTTGCCATGATCGACCTGCTCGAGCGCAGTGAGCCCTCTTCGTCGCTCGGCGGTTACGACGTCATCGTCCAACGTCACGACCACGGCGACCGTGGGTGGTCGAGATGTGCTCCGGCCGTGTCGAGCTGCGTCACCGCCGCACCCGTCGTCGTCACGAGCACGTGTACGCGGCGCTGCGGATGGGCGCGCTCGAGATCGCGGGGGCGCCGGCCGACCGGAGGCGAGGTCGGCGCCGACGACGAGCGTTGGCCGCGTTCGGCCGCGTGTTCCGAGAGGGGGAACGTGTGTCGGCGCTCGTGCGCCGCATGGTCGACGACCTCGCGCCTGAGCAACGAGGCGGCGAGGAGTTCGGGCTCGACTCCGCGCTCCCCGATGCGGCCGATCAGGTGCTTCGCTCGACTGCGCAGTCGCTCGCCGACCGCTTCGACATCGTCTTCGAGCGGCTCGTCACGGACGCGAGCGACACGTTCGAGGCGCTGACGCTCGTGGGTTACCCCCTGCCGCCCGAGCTGAAGGTGCCGATGCAGATGGCGTGGGCCCGGAGGCTCGAGACCGACCTCGTGGCACTCGCCCGCGGCTACTCCGCGCTGACGCACCGGTCGGCCCGTGAGCTGGCGGAGCAGGCGTGGTGCAAGGGCTCAACCTGATGACGCCCGATGTCGTCGCGGCGCTGCGCACCGCCACGCTCCGTGCGGTGACGACCGCGGTCGAGGAGCGACACCTGACCGCGGTCGAGCCCGCGATCGCAATGGTGCGCCTCGCGCTGCTCCTCGATCCGAAGTTCGATCTCAGCCGCTCACAGGATCAGCTGTACTTCGCGCTCGTCGGCGCGAGCGACGAGTCCGCGGCCGCGCTGCGTCCGCTCGGCGTCGTCCTCGGACTCTCCGTCGACGCCCTCGGCATCCCGCGTCCCGCGCAGTAGGGTCGCCCGCCGTGCAACCTGCTGACATCGCACGCGTCGTCGCGCCGGGGGAGCCGCGGCTGTCGCCAGATGGAGCGCTCCTCGCCTTCACGCTCTCATCGCCCGACCTCGTGACGAACCGTTCGAAGTCGCAGGTCTGGCTCGCCGCGACCGACGGTTCGAGCGCACCGCATCCGTTCAGCGCCGGTGCCGACCGAGACGGCCACGCGCGCTGGTCCCCCGACGGTCAGTTCCTCGCGTTCACGAGTCACCGCGAGGAGAGCGGTTCGCAGCTGCTCGTCGCGCCGGTTGTGGGCGGCGGCGAGGTGCGGACGCTGGTCACGTTCGCCGAGGAGATCGAAGCGCTCGAGTGGTCGCCGGACGGTAAGTCGATCGGGTTCATTGCGCGGCTCCGAGACGAAGCCCAATACGCACCGACGCGCGACGCCGATCGTCCCGCGCGGCACATCCGTCACCTCGGATGGAAGTACGACAACGCCGGCTGGATCGTCGACCGTCCGAAGTCTCTCTTCGTCGTCGCGACCGACGGCATGAGCCCGTACCGTGTGCTGCTCACCGGCGGGCACGATGTCGGCGGCTCTCTGTCGTGGACGACCGACAGCGCGTCGATCATCGTGGCCCATGCCGGTCACGAGACCGCTGACGTCGATCGGGTTGTCGACCTCTGGTCGGTTCCGCTCGAGGGAAGTCAGCCCTCGCGACTCACCGACGGCCAGCACGCGTGGTCGCAACCTGTTGTCTCTGCGAACGGCGACCGTGTCGCGGCGTACCGCGACGAGCCTCTCGATCCGGTGCGCAACTCAGAGCTGATGCTGCTCGATCCATCGTCTGGGACGGCGGTCGAGATCGCTCCGGGGCTCGACCGTGGCCGCTCGCACATCTCGCCGTCCGGGGTGAGCAGATGAAACCGGAACCAAGGCACACGGCCGCTCGTGTACACGTGCTCGTGACGACGACGGGTGCGGCGGTGACGCAGCTCGACACGGCCCGAGCACATCTCGACCGACCCGCGGTCGCCGTGGTCGTGACGTTGGACGATGACGTCGTAACCGCCGAGCGACGAGAGGGGGCTCACGGCGCTCGAGCAGGTCGATCATGGCGAGGTGCGCGACGACCCTTGACGTGCGCGATGTGCGGTCGGCTCGACGTGCCGGCGCCAGATGTCGCGGCCCGTGCCCTCGGACGGGTCGTTGCTCATGGCTGCGTCGAGAATGCCGAGGATCTGGTCGAGGTCAGGCCCCTCGCCGAGTCTCGCCGAGCAGATCCGTGGCGTGCGGCGTAGCGCATCACCTGCACGGTCTCGAGTCCCGGCGATGTCGTTGAAGAACCATCCGCAGGACGTGTACATGAGCATCGTGTGCCGCTGGGCCTCGAGCAGCGTCAGCGCCTCGATCGTCGCGTCGGGCGACTCGTCGCGCACCCGCGCGCGACGAACTCATCGATCGACAGGGCGCCGAGCACGACGTCGACGTACGCATCGCGTGCGGCCCACGGATCGTGCATCACGGCGCGCCCCGCGACGATCGAAGACCTCGATGCCGTGGTCGCGGAGGCGGTCGAGCGCGGCGCGCAACGGCGCGCGCCACGCCTGATGCCATCCCGGACCTCCGCCGGTGTGGCAGCCGCAGTCCTCCTTCCATCGGCCCACGCCGTGCGCGCACGACCACGCGCTCTCCTCGACCTCGACCTCCCACTCGCGGAGTTCGATCGAGCGCGACATCGGCGAGGCCACCAGTGGCGAGCCCGTGCCGCGGCGCTTCGACCGCGAGCGCGTACGCGACGGCCCGCTCGCCCCATCGGTGGTGATGGCCGAAGGTCTCGCCGTCGGTCGCGACACACCACCCGCCCTCGTCAGAGTCGGAGAGCAGGTGCTCGGCGCGCTCGACGAGCGCCGCGCTCGAGCAGCGAGCCGAGGCCGAACGCGACCTCGTGGGAGAGCGAGCCGTCGTAGAACACGATCGTGACGCCGCGCCCGATCGCCGCTCGGATGGCACCACCTATAGGTGCGCCGTGTGTCGACGGATCCATCGTCGACGGATTTCCACACCTCGTCGCCCGCTCCCGAGCGGTCGCACCCGGACCGCCTGTCCGGGCGCCAGGATCGTGAAACCCACGCCCTCCTCAGCGAGCACCTCGAGCACCTCGTCGTTCACCGCCGGTCTCGGGCAGCCACATCCCCTCGGCACGCCGCCCGAATCGATGCTGCGAAGTCGGCGAGGCCCCACCGCACTTGCGTCGTGATGTCGCGCCGCGATGCGAGCGGGAGGATCAGGTGGCTGTAGCCCTGCGCGATCGCGCCTGCCGGCTCTCGCGGCCGGCGCGCACGATCGCGCTGTACACGTCATCGTGGTGCGACTCGAGCCACGAGAGCAGCGTCGGCCCGACGTTGAACGACATGAGCCGGTAGTTGTCGACCAGCGCCACGAGAGAGCCGTGGTCGTCCATGATGCGCGCGAACGCGTTCGGCCGGTACGCCTCCTCGGTGACGCGCTCGTTCCAGTCGTGGTCGGGCGCCGCCGAGGGCTCGACGGGCACCGTCTCGGTCCACGGGTTCTCACGCGGCGGTTGGTAGAAGTGCCCGTGGATCACGAGCCGTCGCTCGCTCACGCCCAGTGGTGGCTCGGTGGGCGCCTCTTCGGGCGCGCGCCTCACCCGCGAACCACACGACCGCGAGCGGTGGCAACGTGATGACCGCCGAGTCGCCGTAGCCGTGCCACGCCACTGGCTCCGTCTCGACGCCGGCGACGCCGCCGTACCCGGTGCCCCAGAACCACTTTGCGTTCGTGTCGAGCAGCGTCTTCCACGAGCCCGGGTAGGGCAGGCCGAGCCGGTATCCCTCGCGTGGAACGGGCGTGAAGTTCGCGACGCACGCGACCGCTCGACGCCCGTCCTCCGAGAACCGCACGAAGCTGTAGATGCTGTGCTCGGCGTCGTCCGCGTCGAGCCAGCGGAACCCCGCCGGCTCACGGTCCATCTCCCACAACGCGGCTCTGACACGACGCGCGGCGTTCAGCTCGCGCGACGAGATCGCGCACGCCCGCGTGCGGCGGCCAGTCGAGCAGCCACCAGTCGAGGCTGCGGTCGTGGTGCCACTCACGGGTCTGGCCGATCTCGCTCCCCATGAAGAGCAGCTTGCGGCCGGGTAACGTGCACATCCATCCGTAGAGCGCGCGGAGGTTCGCGAACTTCTGCCACTCGTCGCCCGCCATCTTGTCGATGAGCGACCCTTGCCGTGCACCACCTCGTCGTGCGAGAGCGGCAGCACGAAGTTCTCGGTGTACGCGTACAGCAGCCCGAACGTGAGGTTGCGATGGTGGTGCTTGCGGTGCACCGGATCGTGACGCAGGTAGTCCAGCGTGTCGTGCATCCACCCCATGTTCCACTTGTGGGTGAACCCGAGCCCGCCATGGTGCACGGGCGCGGTCACGGCCGGCCACGACGTCGACTCCTCCGCGATCGTCAGCACACCCGGATGCGCACCGTGCAACGTCACGTTCAGATCGCGGATGAACTCGAGCGCGTCCGAGGTTCTCGCGGCCGCCACGCTCGTTCGGCACCCACTGCCCGGGCTTGCGCGAGTAGTCGAGGTAGACCATCGACGCGACCGCGTCGACCCGCAGGCCGTCGATGTGGAACTCGTCGACCCAGTAGAGGGCGTTCGCCACGAGGAAGTTCCGCACCTCGTTGCGCGCGTAGTTGAAGACGAACGTGCCCCAGTCCGGGTGCTCGCCGAGCCGCGGGTCGAGGTGCTCGTAGAGGGCCGTGCCGTCGAACCGCCCGAGCGCCCACTCGTCACGCGGGAAGTGGGCGGGCACCCAGTCGACGATCACGCCGATGCCGCGCTGGTGCAGGTGGTCGACGAACCAGCGGAAGTCGTCAGGCGAGCCGTAGCGCGCGGTGGCGTGTAGTAGCTCGACACCTGGTAGCCCCACGAGCCCCCGAACGGATGCTCGGCCACGGGCAGCAGCTCGACGTGCGTGAAGCCGAGGTCGGTCACTGATCGGCGAGCTGCACAGCGAGCTCGCGGTAGCCGAGACCTTGCCGCCACGACCCGAGGTGCATCTCGTAGATGGTGAGCGGGCGGTTCACTGGATCTTCTCGCTCGCGCCGCTTGAGCCACTCGGCGTCGTTCCACTGGTGATGTGAAGCGGTGATGATGCTCGCGGCGCCCGGTGGGAGCTCGGCCGCCCGCGCGAGTGGATCGGCCTTGAGCGCGACGCGGCCCGTCGAGCCGTTCACCTCGAACTTGTAGTGCTGGCCGGGCGCGGCGCCGGGCACGAACAGCTCCCACACGCCCGACGAGCCCATGATCCGCATCGGATGCGCGGCGCCCGTCCCACGAGTTGAAGTCGCCGACGATGCGCACCGACTTCGCGCTCGGAGCCCAGACCGCGAACGTGGTGCCGAGGGCGCCGTCGTGTCGGCGGTGGTGCGCGCCGAGCACGGCCCACAGCCGTTGGTGCGTGCCCTCGCCGATCAGATGGAGGTCGACGTCGCCGAGCGTCGGCCAGAAGCGATAGGGATCGTCGGCGGTCGCGGTCCACCCACCGGGGTACGACGACGTCGACCTGATACGCGCCTGGATCGGACGCGAGGTCGGCGACGAAGATCCCCGCCTCGTGCACCCGCGCCATCGAGATCCGATCTCCGCCGCTGGTGCGCAACGTGCACGTGTCGGCGCCCGGCCGCCACACGCGGCACGACCCATCCGCCCTCGACCGGTGCGGCCCGAGCACGTCGTGCGGGGTGCGATGCGACCCGGCGACGACGCGCGCCAGCTCGTGGACGACTTCAGGGCCTCGAACCACCCCGGAAGCATCCCACGGCGCCCGGGTAAGGTCGGCCGCTCATGCGCGTCGCGATGGTCAGCTGGGAGTACCCGCCGCTCGTCGTGGGAGGTCTCGCTGCCCACGTCCATGGCCTCGCGACCGCGATGGCCCGGGCTGGGCACGAGGTCGTCGTGCTCACGCGAGCCCATCCCTACGCGCCCGATGACTCCGAGGTCGAGGGCGTGCGGGTGGTGCGCGCACACGTCGACCTTCCGTGGGTGCCGAACGACAACCCCCTCGCCCAGGTCATCTCGGGGAACCACCAAGTCGCGCAG
>CAVWLK010000054.1:0-36759 GCA_963755675.1 uncultured Actinomycetes bacterium | reverse complement strand
GGATGCGGACACCTCGGCGGTGGAGAGGATCGCCAGGGCCTGCACGGCGTCGGCCGCATTGTCGAGCACGCTTCGGGTGAGCACGTGCACCGGCACCCCGATCGGAGGGCCGTCGTCGCGGTGTCCCAGAATGTTCAGGAGCACGGCCACACCGGCGGTCGAGACGCCCACCTTGCCGACGATGCCAGCCTCGGTCATCGTCTCGACGCGGTGGCCGGAGGCGTGGTCGATCGTCCAGCGCATCCAGCTTTGGGCGAGGTCGTCGTGCCAGTCCCAGGTCTGCATCCCGATCGGTGATCCGTCGGCGGTGACGGTGCCAAGGCAGGCGATCGTCGAGCACTCGCCGCGCCCTGCGCGCAGCACCTCGGTGCGGGCGTTGAGCGCGCCGATCATCTCCGGCGAGACGCCGCTGCCGGATGCGATTCCCTCGATCTCGTCGGCCAGATACGGCGCATAGCCGCCGATCCGTTGCAGGGCCTCGCCGCCCAGCCGGGTGACATCATCCGGATCCAGGCCGGCCGTGTGCTTGAACAGCCGCAGGTAGACGTCGCAGGTGGTCGCGATCCGCTCGGCCTGTGCGCGGCCCAGCTCCAGCCCGCGGTCGCCTGGGAGGGACTCGGTTGAGTGGTGGACGGGAATGCTCATGCCCGGATCGTCCACGAACGGGAGCGGTTTCGCAAGGATCTCTTATCCTTGCCCGATGCGAGCATTGGTCGGCGTCGATGTCGGGGGCACGTTCACGGACGTGGCGCTCGTCCACGACGGACGGCTGACCACCGCGAAGGTGCCGACCACGGTCGACGACCAGTCGCGCGGGGTGATGGATGGCGTCCGGCTGGCGCTGGAACGGGCAGGGATCGAGCCGCGTGACGTCGCCCACCTCGGACACGGCACCACGGTCGCGACGAATGCCTTGCTGGAGCGTCGCGGCGCACGCACCGGCTTCGTCTCCACCCGGGGGTTCGGCGATCTGCTGGAGCTGGCGCGCCAGACGCGACCGGAGCTGTACCGGCCGTGCGTCGGCCGGCCGCAGCCGTTGCCAGTCGTGACCGTGGAGGTGGAGGAGCGGATGGTGCCGGGCGGCGTGCTGCGACCGCTCGACGTGGAGTCGGTGCACCGGGCGGCCCGGCGGCTTCGCCGTGCGCAGGTGCAGGCGGTGGCGGTGTGCCTGTTGCACAGCTACGCCGACCCTGTCCACGAGCTCGCGACGGCGCGCATCCTGCGGCGGCATCTGCCGGGCGTGTTCGTGGTCGCCTCGTGCGAGATCGCCGGCGAGTACCGCGAGTACGAGCGGGCGTCGACGACGTCGATCGACGCATACCTCGGCCCGGTGGTGCGCGGCTACCTGCGCTCGCTGCGAACGGCGGCTCGTCGCCACGGGCTGCCGGCGCCGGCGCTGATGCAGTCCAGCGGCGGTCTGGCGGCGGTGGCGGAGGCGGCCGAGCATCCCGCCCGGCTGCTGCTGTCCGGGCCGGCGGGAGGTGTTGCCGCGGTGGCCGGGATGGGCGGATCTGATGCCATCGCATTCGACATGGGCGGCACCAGCTGCGACGTCTCGCTGATCCGCGGCGGCAGCGCCGGCCGGTCGACCGAACGGGCGGTGGGCGGGCTGCCGGTGCGGTTGCCGATGCTCGACATCCACACCGTCGGTGCCGGTGGCGGCAGCGTCGCCTGGCTGGACGACGGCGGGGCTCTGCGGGTGGGACCGCGCAGCGCGGGCGCCGAGCCGGGCCCGGCGTGCTACGGGCGCGGCGGCGAGGAGCCAACCGTCACCGATGCCAACCTCGTGCTCGGCAGGCTCGACCCGGATGTTGCCCTGGCCGGCACCGTTCGCCTGGATGTGGCCGCCGCGAAGGCCGCGCTGCGGCCCCTGGCGGCCGGGTTCCGCAGCCTGCGAGCGGCCGCGGAGGGCGTCGTGGCTGTGGCCAACCAGGAGATGGTGCGGGCGATCAGGGTCGTCTCGGTCGAGCGCGGCCACGACCCTCGCGGGCTGGAGCTGGTCGCGTTTGGCGGCGCCGGGCCGTTGCATGCCTGCGAGGTGGCCGAGGCGCTTGGCATGCACCGGGTGCTGGTACCGGCTGCGGGCGGCGTGCTGTCGGCGCTCGGCATCGCCGTCGGTGAGCGCCGTCGCGACGCCGTGCGGGGCGTGATGCAGCCGCTGGAGGCGCTCCCCGCCGCCAAGCTGCGCGCGATGGTGCCGTGGCCCGATCGCGAGCGCGGTGCGATCCGCACCGCCACCTGCGACCTGCGCTACGCCGGCCAGGGCTTCGAGCTGGAGCTGCCGCTGGAGCCGCTGCGAACGTTGCCTGCCCGCTTCCACCAGCGTCACGCCGAGCGGTACGGGTATGCCGATCGGGAGGGAGCGATCGAGCTGGTCAACCTGCGCGCCGCTCAGGTGATGGCCGGCGCGCCCTTCGAGCTCGCGGGGCGGCCGCGGACGCGGGCGGTACCCGGCCCGGCGACGGTGCACCTGGAGGGGGCCACGCTGTGGGTGGCGCCCGGCTGGACGGCGCGCCGCAGGCGCGATGGAGCGTGGAGCGTGAGCCGATGATCGATCCCGCAACGCTTCAGGTGCTCGCGTCGGCGCTCCGCGGCGTGGCCGAGGAGATGGGCGCAGGGCTGATCCGTGCTGCTCACTCGGCCAACATCAAGGAGCGGCGGGATTGCTCGACCGGACTCTTCGACCTCGACGGCCGCATGATCGCGCAGGCCGAGCACATCCCCGTCCACCTCGGCGCGATGCCCGACGCGGTGGCGGCTGTGCGCGCGCTCGATCCGCAGCCGGGCGAGCTGTTCGTGATCAACGATCCGTTCAGAGGCGGAACGCACCTCCCTGACATCACCCTCGTGTCGGTGGTCGATGACCTCGGCCTGCTGGTGTCGCGCGCGCACCACGCCGACGTGGGAGGCATGTCGCCGGGCAGCCTGCCGGCGATGTCGCGCGAGCTGTACCAGGAGGGCCTCGTGATTCCGCCGATGCGGCTGACGGACGAAGTGCTGCAGCTAATGGTGGCCAATATGCGGCGGCCGCAGGAGCGGATCGCGGACCTGCGGGCTCAGACGGCCTGCCACGCGATCGGGGCCGAGCGACTGCGCGAGCTGGCGGAGCGTCATGGCCGTGCCCGCATGCTGCGGGGCATGGCCGAGCTGCACGACTACGCCGAGCGGCGGATGCGGGCGGCGATCGGGAGGCTGCCGGACGGCGTGTACGAGGCGCGGGACGTGGTCGAGGGTGATGGTACGGACGGCCGCGACCTCGAGATCCGGGCTGCGGTGACGGTGCGCCGGGGGCAGATCGACGTCGACTTCGCGGGCACGGCATCGCAGGCGGCCGGTAACGTGAACTGCCCGCTCTCGGTGACCCGCTCCGCCGTCTACTACGTCGTCCGCACGCTGTGCGCGCCCGACCTCGAAGCCAGCGGCGGCGGGTTCGTGCCGGTCACCGTCTCGGCTCCCGAGGGCTGCCTGGTCAACGCACGCTTCCCCGCCGCTGTCGTTGCCGGCAACACCGAGACGTCGAGCCGAATCGTGGACGTGGTGATGGCGGCGTTCGGGCACGCGGTGGACGTTCCGGCGATGGGGCAGGGGACGATGAACAACCTGGTGGTGGGCAACGGGCGGTTCACGTATTACGAGACGCTCGCGGGCGGACAGGGCGCGTGCGCGGAGGCGGACGGGCCGACGGCGGTGCACGTGGCGATGTCGAACACGCTGAACACGCCGGTCGAGGTGCTGGAGCGCGAGTACCCGCTGCGGGTCGAGCGGTACGCGGTCAGGCGAGGCAGCGGCGGCGCCGGGCTGCACCGAGGCGGCGACGGCGTGGTGCGCGCGCTGAGAGCGCTGGAGGACTGCCGGCTTTCGATTCTCACCGAGCGGCGCAGGCATCCACCTCGAGGCGCCGCCGGCGGCGGCGACGGCGCCCTCGGCGAGAACCGTCACAACGGCCGCCGGATCCCCGCCAAGACGAGCCTTGAACTGCGCGCCGGCGACGTGATCGAGCTGCGCTCGCCAGGCGGCGGCGGCCACGGCCACCCGCCCTCCTGAACCGCGCACAAGCCACGCACGACGCGTCACGCCCGCGCAACGATTCGCCACGCCCGCACGGGGAGGGTTTGACTCCAATAATTCGTCCGCGGCGGCGATCCGCCCAACCATGCGAGCGAATCGCAACGATCTCATCACAGAACCGTCAACCCAAAACGGGGAGTGTTTGACTCCAATAATCGACGTGCGGCTGTTGCGAGATTGGCACAGAACACGGATTGGGGTCACGTGGGCGAAACGATTGGACGGGGCTCGCAGTCGGAGCGGATCCTGATCGCCGCGCCGATACACTCGAAGCGTGAGCACCGTCGCCCCGCCCGTCCGAAAGCAGAAACCTCGCTCCACCGGCCCTGGCTCGGGAAGCGACCGCCCGTGGCTCGTGATCGTCAAGAACGACAGCCACAATACGTTCGACGGTGTCGCGTTCGCGCTTGCCAGCACGATCCCAGGGCTCACGTTCGAGGGTGGCATGACGCTCGCAAACCGGATCCACACCACCGGCCAGGCGATCGTCTGGCGCGGCCAGTTGGAGCAAGCCGAGCTGTACTGGGAGCAGCTGGCCGGCTTCGGCCTGACCATGGCTCCACTGTCACAGGGCGGGTAGCTGCACCGTGCTCGCGGCCTCATTTCACCCGTGGAGCCTCGAACTCGACGTGGAGTGGATCCTCGCGCTGGTGCTGTTCGCGGCCTGGTATCTGTGGGCGGCCTCGGTGATGGGAGCCGCACTCTGGCGGCGCGTCTGCTTCCTCACCGGCCTGGCACTGATCGCGGTCGCCCTGCTCTCGCCGATCGAGCACGTCGCTCTCCACTCGATGCTCTCGTTCCACCTGCTCCAGAACGTGATGCTGGCCGACTGGGCACCGCCGCTGCTGGTGCTCGGCCTCTCGCCCGCGATGGCCGCCACCGCCGAGCGTCATGGCGGAGTCCGCATCGTCACCTCGCCCGCCGTGGCGCTCGGCTACTGGCTGGCCGTCTGGTACGTCGTGCACGTCCCCGCCGTCTACGGCTACGGGCTCGACCACCGCTGGATGCTCGGCATCGAGCACCTCGCGTTTCTCGGCCGGCGTGCTCTTCTGGTGGCCGGTGCTGGTCGAGGGCCGGATGGCGCCGATGCCGAAGCTGGTCTACCTGGCCGCCGCATTCTTTGTTGCAGCGCCGGTGGCGTTCGTGATCGCGCTCGCCAACAGCACCATCTACCCGTTCTACGACACCACGCCGCACCTGTTCGGCCAGAGCCCGCTCGACGACCAGCAGCTGGGCGGCATGCTGATGGCGGTCGAGCAGAGCGTACTGCTGTTCGCGGCATTCTCTTGGACGTTCTTCCGGCTGCTGTCCGAGGACGAGCAGGCGCCGGACGCGGTAGGTTCCCTCTGGAGATGATTGATTCCATCACCGCCGCCTGTGTGCAGTTCAAGGCCTCGCGCGACAAGAGCGAGAACATCGCGCGCATGGCGCCGCTGGTGTCGGAGGCGGCGGCCCGCGGAGCGCAGCTGGTGCTGCTGCCTGAGAAGTGGAACGCGATCGCCGACGGTCGCGAGCTGCTGGCCTACGCGGAGTCGCTGGAGGAGCGCGGTGAGACGATCGACGCGCTGTCTGACTGGGCGCGGACGCTCGGCATCGACCTGATCTGCGGCTCGATCGCGATCGCCGAAGGAGACCGTGTCGGCAACGTCTCGATCGCCTTCCGGCCGGACGGAGAGATGGCGGCCAGCTACACCAAGATCCACCTGTTCGACGTCGAGGTGGGTGGCACCGTCTACCGCGAGTCGGACGGCACGGCGCCCGGATCGGAGCCGGTGCTGGTCGAGATGTCAGGGCTGCCGGTCGGCCTCACCGTCTGCTACGACCTGCGGTTCCCGGAGCTCTACCGCACGCTCGAGCAGGCCGGGGCACTGGTGCTGACCGTCCCGGCTGCGTTCACGCTGCTGACCGGCATGGCCCACTGGGAGACGTTGCTGCGCGCCCGCGCGATCGAGAACCAGGCGTTCGTGCTTGCGGCCGATCAGCACGGCGATCCCGGTGGCTACGGGACGCCTCGTTACGGCAACAGCATGATCGTCGACCCTTGGGGAACGGTGATCGCCCGTTGCGGCCCCGATGGCGACGGCGTGATCGTCGCAGAGCTGGACCTCGCCGAGCAGCGTCGAACGCGCCGCTCGCTGCCCGCCCTGGAGCATCGGCGCCCCGACGCGTACGACTCCCAGAGCCTTCCAGGACGATTTGCGAGGCATATGAAGGATGCTCCAACGACGTGACGAAAACTGTCAGCGGCGGGCAGGAGGGCTCGCCCCTGACTGATCGAGGTCGCTTCGTGAAGGCATCTGCACCGTCACGTCCCGTTGACTCCGCCGACATCGTCTCGGCCGCTCCGCCGGCACAGCGAACGTTCGCCGTCCAGATCCGATACGCCCATTCGGAGTGGGTGACGCTGGCGCGTGTGGCCGATCACCGCGCCGCGGTTCGCCGGGCCGCGGCCGCCTACCGCGACGCCGTCTCGCCGGACGGAGCTCTGCCATCGCAGGTGCGCCTGCTGGAGCTGCGGGTGTAGGCTCGGCCCCATGAGAGCGCGCAGCCTTGTCGCAGGCGCCGTCACGGCATTCCTTCTGGTTGCGTCGGCGCCGTCGGCCGAGGCAGCCGGAACGCCGGTGTATCCAAATCTGAAGACGCTGCCGCCGGATCACCTCTCGTTCGACACGGTGACTCTCCCGGACGGGCTGCCTCACGTCGTTCTACGGTTTGGCAACACGGCCTGGAACGCAGGGGAGGGGCCGCTCGAGCTGCGCGCCGAGCCGCTCGACACGGACACCGCCACCGCCTACCAGCGAATCCTTGACGCGAACGGCCAGCTGGTGTCGGAGCGCGTGATCGGGGAGTTCATCTTCCACCCGCAGCACAACCACTACCACCTCGAGGACTTCGCCCTCTACCAGCTCTGGACGCGATCGGCCTACGACTCCTGGGTGGCCAGCGGCGGCAGCAGCTCGGGCGCGCCGATGGCGGTGTCGTCCAAGGTCACCTTCTGCCTGGAGGATGGGCTTCGCCTGGTGCCGACGCTGCCCGGCAGCCCTGCCGGCCCGGCCTACGACATCTGCAGCCAGACCGGGCTGTCAGGCATCTCGGTCGGCTGGGGCGACTGGTACCCGGCCTACCTCTACGGCCAGTGGGTCGACCTCGGCCAGGCGCCGCTCCCCGATGGCAACTACGTCGTCAGATCGGTTGCCGATCCAGACAACTTGATATGGGAGAGCCCCAACGGTACAGACCTTTCGCGCGAATCGCAAGCCGACAACCAGGCCGTCACGCCGTTTCGAGTCACCGGCGGCGTGATCTACGAGCAGCTGCTGACGGACGGTTTCGAGTCGGGCCTCGCGGCGTGGCCGAAGCACCCGGGCGTGACCGTGCAGGGCGCGACCGTGTTCTCGGGTGCGGCCGCGGCTCGCGCCGCCGCAAGCGGCTCCCCCGCGTACCTCAGCCACGACATCCTTCTGGGCCGAAACACGGTGCGGATCGACACCCGCTTCGACCTCCTCTCGCAGAGCACGCGGGCCGGGTTGGCCGCCGTCAAGACATCCTCCGGTCACACCATCGGCATCGTCTTCGTCGGCACGGGCGGGCGGCTCGGTTTCAAGGACGCGATCACAGGCGTGACGACCATGAGCAGCCGCAAGGTGTCGCGCGGCGCCTGGCACCGGCTCGAGCTGCAGCTCTCCATCGGGGCGACCGACCGCACCCAGATCTCGCTGGACGGCGTCTCGGCGCTCGACCTGAGCGGCGACCTCGGCAGCGCCGCCGCCGGGCGGGTGCTGCTCGGTGACACCGCCGCCGGCCGCACGTTCGTCGAGCTGTTCGACGACGTCCTCCTCGAAGGCTCCTGAGCGGCGGCTGCAAACCGTCGCATTACGGCGTCGCGGCGGTCGGCCCGTGCGAAGCACTGTGCCTCCCTTGCTCCTTGTACTGCTCGGTTTTCGCTCGCCGAGAAGGACCCTACTCGGCCTCGGGCAACTGACCGATCACAGTCTGTTCCGTGAGCCAGGTGCGAATCGCGTCCATGAACGCCTTCGGCTGCTCGACGAACGTCATGTGAGCGGCCTTCTCGATCACCACCAGCTGCGACCCCGACACCTCGGCGTGGATCTCCTCTGACCTGGCCAGCGTGCACGTGCGATCGAACCTCCCCGCGATCACCAGCATCGGTTTTGACACCCAGCGCAGGTGATCGACCCACTCGAAGCCGCCGTAGCCGTCCGCCGCGAAGTGCGCCAGCACCTCGGCCGAGTACACCGTCTCGTCCTTCTCGACGAAGGTGCGGTAGGCATCGCCCATCTCCCAGAAGTGGAACGGCATCTGTGATTCCATCACCTCACGCGCCTCGGTGGCCGTCTTGATGCCGGCCTCCATCTCCCACGAGCGGCGGATCTGGTCGCGCATTGCCGACGGCTCGAACCGCTCGATCTCGCGCTCCACGTCCGCCATCAACGCCTCGGCCGATGCCGTGCCGCTGGAGATGACGTAGGTGCGCGCGTTGCCCCGCTCCAGCGCGTGCGACAGCGAGACGACGGCGCCGAACGAGTGTCCGAACAGCGAGAACTCCTCGAGGCCCAGCGCCCGCGCCAACCGGTCGACGTCCTGCGCGAACACCTGGATCGTCAGCGTCGCCGGATCGACGCGGTCGGACAGACCCTGTCCGCGCATGTCCACGTAGATCAGCCGCAGTCCGGCGCCTGACAGCGGGTCGAGCCAAGGGTGCAGCTCGTGGTGGTCGAGGCCGGGCCCGCCGTGCAGCAGGATCAGCGGGTGGCCGCTGCCCACCTCGACAACGTTCAGGGAGACGCCGTCCTCCAGCTCGACCATCCGTTGCGTGCCGTCAGCCATTCATCTTCCGGTACCCGAGGGCATGTTCGGCTTGGAGCATCTTGTGGATCTGCGTGGTGCCCTCGTAGATGATCGGTGCGCGCGAGTTGCGGAAGTACCGCTCGACCGGGTACTCGGCGGAGTAGCCGTAGGCGCCGTGCACCTGGATCGCGAGGTGGGCGGCGTTGAAGGCGCTCTCGGTGGCGTGCCACTTCGCCAGCGACGTCTCGCGCGTGTTTCGCTCGCCCTTGTTCTTCTTCCAGGCGGCTTGCATCACCAGCAGACGGCTGGTCTCGTAGCCCAACACCATGTCGGCGATCATGTCCTGCACCATCTGGTAGCGGCCGATCTCCTGGCCAAACGTCTTCCGCTCGTTGGCGTACTTGACGCTCGCTTCCAGGCAGGCGCGGACGACGCCGACCGCCCCGGCTGCGACCGTAAACCGGCCCTGGTCGAGGGAGTGCATCGCGATCTTGAAGCCCTCGCCCTCCTCGCCGACCAGGTTCTCGGCGGGGATCTGGACGTTGTCGAAGAACAGCTCGCCGGTCGAGCCGGCCCACACGCCGAGCTTGTTGGGGATCTGGCGGGCCTCGATGCCTTCCCAGTCCATCTCGATGATGAAGGCGCTGATGCCCTTGTGGGCGGCGGCCGGATCGGTCTTCGCAAACACCAACGCGTAGTCGGCCTCGGTTGCGTAGGAGATCCAGCTCTTCTGGCCGTTCAGCCGGTAGGTGCCGTCGGGCTGCTTGATCGCGGTGGACAGCATCGCGGCCACGTCGGAGCCGGCGGCGGGCTCGGTGAGCCCGAAGCAGCCCAGCTTCTCGCCCTTTGCCATCGGCGTCAGGTAGCGCTGCTTCTGCTCCTCGCTGCCGAACTTGAGCAGCGAGAGCGAGTTGAGGCCGACGTGCACCGAGATCAGCGTCCGGAAGGCGGACTCGCCGCGCTCGATCTCCTCACAGATCAGGGCCTCCGAGACGTAGTCCAATCCGGCACCGCCGTACTCGGGCGGGATGACTGGGCCGAGCAGCCCGAGCTCGGCCATGCCCTCGATGATGCCCATGTCGAGGTGGTGGTTGATGTCGTTCTCCTGCGCCACCGGCATGATGCGGCGGTCGACGAACTCCCTCACCGTCTCCTGGATGGCGAGCTGTTCGTCGGTCAGATCGAGGTTCAAGGCGTGCTCCTTGGAAAGCGTGCGAACCCCGTGATCCTATGTCGTGGTGTGTCCGTCGCGCGTCAGCTGGCGAACGGCAGGCGCTTCGGCCGACCCGGGCGCTTGGCCCCATACATCGCCAGGTCCGCCGCGCGGAACAGCCGCTCGGGGTCGCTGCCGTGGTCGGGGTGGACCGCCAATCCGAAGCTGATGCCAACGCCCTTCAGCCGCTCATCGTCGCTGGTTCGGATCGTCTCGGTGATTCGCTCGATCACCGCGCGCGCCTCCCGCTCGCCGACCTCCGGGAGGATCAGGGCGAACTCGTCGCCGCCGATCCGGAACACCGCGTCCACCTCACGCCGCCCCTGCTGAAGCACGCGTCCGATCGCCTCCAGGGTTCGGTCGCCGGCCATGTGGCCGAGCCTGTCGTTCAGCTCCTTCAGCCCGTCCACATCTCCCAGCACCAGGGCGAACGAGCGCTGGTAGCGGCCGGCGCGGGCCGTCTCGAGTTCGAGCCGGTCGTTGAACGATCGCCGGTTGAACAGCCGCGTGAGCGGATCGTGGTCGGCCAGGAACCGCATCTCCTCGAACTGGGCCGCCGAGTCGAGCGCCGTTGTTGCCTGGTTTGCAAAGACGCGGAGGGCCTGCAGGAGGGCGGGGGAGGGGAGCATGCGATCGATCGGGTCGTCCGCCCAGATCAGGCCGATCATTCCGCCCGAGCGGTCGTACAGCGGCACCAGCAGCCAGTGGTCGTTCCAGGCGTGCGGTCCGCGCCCGATCAGGCGCGAGCTGTACCCGGTGTGCCTGCTGTCCACCCGCGCGTGCGCCTCCTCGGAGGTCAGCAGGTAGCAGCCCTCGATCTCGAACTCGGGCGCCAACATCGGCGCCAGCTCTTCCAGCGACATGCTGGTGTTGATGATCGGGTCGTTGATATCCCAGCCGTAGCAGGCCCGCGGTGCCAGCCGGCCTGTGTCGGCCTCTGGGAGGTCGATCGAGACGCTCTCGAACCCGAGCGCCTCGTGGATGCCGTTGCAGACCGCCTGCAGGATGGCGTCGATCGTGAACGTCTCGGTGAGCTGCGACGAGACGTCAAGCAGCTGCTCGAGCGCCGCCCGGTGGCGGGCGCCGATGGCGGCCTCCTGGGCGCTTTGGAGCGCCAGCGCGGCGTGCTCGGCGACCGCCACCAGCACGTCCAGCTCATCGTCGCCCGGCCGCATCCCGGAGACCGGTTCGTCCACGGCCAGGATCCCGAGCAGATGGCCATCGGAGTGGCGCAGCGGCACCAGCAGCGCATCCTCCGGGTGCCATGCCTCGGCGGCCTCATTGGCCTTCACTTCGGGGACATACGAGTTGGGCGCGATCTCGTTCCAGTCGAACGTGCCATGGGGAACCAGATACGTGCCGCGATGCAGGAACCGGTTGTCGAGCACGGCGCCCCAGACGTCCCATCCGCGGGCGTCTCCCAGCAGCGTCTCTCGGGCCAGCTCCGAGCCGTGCACGGTTGTGGTGCAGAAGTCGTCCTGCTCGGGCCGGTAGAGGTGCACGGCAACGGTGCCGTAGCCAAGTGACTCGGCGGTGGTGCGCGCGATCGCTGCCAGGAGGTGATCGAGCTGATCGTCGCTGCGAACGAGCCGGGTCACCTCCAGCAGGCCTCGCAGGCGCGAGAATGCTGAGAGGTGCGGGGGTTCCATCTGCTCCGCTGGGGTCGGGGCCGTGGACGCAACCTCACTGTGACACGAATCACGCCGCCGTGCCACCCCTTATGCGGTGATTCGGCTGGGTTCAGACGCGGATGGGGTCTGACCCCTTCCTCAGCCGCGAGTGGGGCCGCTGGCCCCCCGCGCACACAGTTACGCCGCGAAATGCATCCGCTGGCCGGAGCGCTTGGCCGTGTACATCGCGTCATCCGCCGCGCGGAATAGCGACTCCGGCTCGCCGCCGTCGCGAGGATAGACCGCCACGCCGAAGCTGGCGCCGAGGTTCTCGAACAACGGATCGGAGGCGTCGGTCAAGCCGCTGGCGATGCGGTCGATCACCGCACGCACCTCGGCCTCGTCGGTCTCGGGCAGCAGCATCGCGAACTCGTCGCCGCCGATCCGAAACGCCGCGTCCGTGGTTCGCAGCGCTTCACGCAGCAGCGCGCCCATTCGCTCGAGCGCGGCGTCTCCGGCCAGGTGGCCGTGGCGGTCGTTGAGCGTCTTGAACCCGTCCAGATCGCACGTCACGAGCGCGAACGGGCGGTGATAGCGACCCGAGCGGGCCGTCTCGATCGCCAGCCGCCGCGTGAACGCGCGGCGGTTCAGCAGCCGTGTGAGCGGATCGTGGTCGGCCAGGAACCGCATCTCCTCGAAGTGGGTCGCCGAGTCCAGAGCGGTCGTCGCCTGGTTCGCGAACACGCGCAGAGCCTGGAGCAGGTCGCGTCCCGGTAGCAGCCGGTCGATCGGGTCGTCGGCCCAGATCACGCCGATCACCTCACCCTGTCGGTCGGAGAGCGGAACGATCAGCCAGTGGTGCTGCCATGCCTTCGACCCGCGGCCGTTGTTGACCGACTCGTAGACGTGGTGGCGGGCGGGCAGCCTCTCCATCGCCTGCGGCGTGGTCAGCAGGTAGCAGCCCTCGATCTCGTAGCGGTCGTCCAGCAGCGGCCGCAGCAGGTCGACGGTCAGCGGCGCGTTCTCGCTGATCTCGGCCACCGTCCAGCCGACCACGCATCGCGGCACCAGCACACCCGTCTCCGGATCGGGCAGGTCGATGCTGACCTTCGCGAACCCGAGCGCGTCCGCGATGCCCTCGGCCACGGACTGCAGCACCGCGTCGATCGAAAGCGTTTCGGTCAGCCTCGACGAGACCTGCAGCAGACGCTCCAGCGATCCCCGGTAGCGGCTGGCGCGGGCCGCCTCCTGTCCGCCCTGGAGCGCGAGTGCGACGTGCTCGGCCAGTGCCACCAGCACCTCCAGCTCGGCGTCGCCCGGGCGCATCCCCGACACGGGCTCATCCACGGAGACGATCCCTAGCAGGTGGCCGTCGGCGTGGCTGAGCGGAACGAACAGCGCATCTTCGGGGTGCCAGGCGTTGGGGTCGTCGCTGATCGGGATGTTCGGCGTCACCGCCAACATGTCGTTGTCCCAGTCGTAGTCGCCGGCTCGCACGAAGTAGGCGCCCTTGCGCTCGAACCGCTCATCCAGCAGCGGCTCCCATTCCGACCACCCGCCGCGCGTACCCATCAACGCCTCGACCGCCGTGTGGTCGTAGTCGTGCACGGTGGTCACCTCGAAGTCGTCCCAGGCGGGGCGATAGAGGTTGATGACGACCACCTTGTAGCCCAGCGACTCCGCGATCGTGCGCGCGATCGCGCGCAGCATGTCGGGCAGCGCCTCCTCGTCGCGGACGACGCGTGAGACGTCCAGAAGGCCGCGAAGGCGCGCCAGGGTATCGAGATCATCGTTTGGCATGGGCGTCGGAACCCGGAGGAAGGATCCTCTACCTTTTGTCGGGATGTTGGCGTCGCGGCTTGAGAAGACTGTACCCGTCCTGCTGCTCCTGGTGGCCGCCCTGGCGGGCTGCAGTGGGGCTGCTCCGAGTTCGTTGACGCTGCCCGACGCGGCACGGGGGATCGCGGTCGCGCCGGACTTTGCCGGCACCCTGTGGGAGACGACCGGCGAGCGACCGTGGCGGTCGCAGGACGGCGGCCTCAGCTGGCAGCCGGTCTCCGGTCACCCCGGCGCGGTGAGCGTCGCCTTCTCGCAGTACGGCAGCGAGGTGGTGGGGCCGGAGGGCGGCCAGCGAGGCGACTACGGCGGCCGGCGGCTGAGCGTTCCTCGGCAGACGCCCAGCACCTTTGTCTCGATCGCGTCGCCGTATCACCGCACCAACCGCTTCTATGCCATCGACGTGTTCGGGCGGCTGTGGCTGTCGGTGGATGCCGGCAGGCACTGGACGAGGCTGCGTGCCTCCGGGCTGCCGGAGACGGCGTTGGCCGTGGCCGCGGTGCGCGGCGACATCACGCTGCCCGACGTGATCTACGTGGCCGCCGGCGACGACGGGTTGTGGCGGTCGCGAAACGACGGGGCCACCTTCCGGCATGTCGCGGACATCCCCGACGCGCACGCGCTCGCGCTCACCACCGACGATCAGAGGCTGGTGCTTGTGGCCGGGGATCGGCTGTACCTGTCCATCGACAGCGGCCATACGTTTCTGCCGGTGCTCGACCGGCGGGTGGACGTGGTGGCGTACGACCAGCGAAACCGCCGGCTGGCCTACGCCACCGCCGGCGGCACGCTGCTGCGGTCGGTCGACCGCGGCCAGACGTGGCCGTGATTGTCAGTTCCCCAGGTCGATGAGCCACTCCGGCAGGCGCACCGGGCGCATCGTCGCGCGGTCGACGCAGGCGTGGCGGGTGAAGCCCTCGGCCACCGACTGGCCGTCGCGGAGCAGGCGATAGCTGAACGTGAACGAGGCGCGTGACAGATCGCTGATCCGACACTCGACCAGGAACTCGTCATCGAAGCGAAGCGGAGCCCGGTAGCGGATCGAGGCCTCGGCCACCACCATATCCATGCCGCCGTCATGCACCTCCGCGTAGCTGTGCCCGGCCGACCGCAGGTACTCGATGCGGCCGATCTCGAAGTACTGGAGGTAGGCGGCGTTGTTCGCCACCCCCATGGCGTCGGTCTCGCCGAACCGGACACGGAGCGGGGTCGTGAAGGTGGCGCCGGCCGCATCCATGATCGCGCATGATACGGTGAAACGGCCGCAACGCCGCTCGACAAGGGGGTTCCATGAACGACACGAAGAGCCTGATCGATCGCGTATCGCGCGTCACCGGTGAGATGGCGGGCAAGCCCGTGGTCTCTGCTACTCGCGAGCGTGCCCAGAAGGCGTCGCAGCACGCCCGCTCGCAGCTGCCCGCGACCCGCGAGGACGTCGCCCGTCTGCAGGAGCAACTCGATCGCATCGAGGCCTCGCTGGCGGAGCTGGCGGGCCGGGTGGATGCGCCCAAGCCGCGGCGCGCGAAGCCGTCAGGGAGCGCGAAGGCGGAGGGCTGACGGCACGATCTCGAAGGTAGCCGGGGTCAGCCCTGGCTGCTCGCCGTCGACCTCGATCGGCAGTGCCGAATCGGGGGTGATGGTGACGCGCCGGGCACGCCGAATCGTCGCCTTGGGGTGCCCTATGTGTGTGCCGCGGTAGAGCTTGTGCAGGTTGAGGGCGAGGTCGAGCTTCGAGACGTCGCCCCATACCAGCACGTCGAAGAGGCCATCGGACGGGTCTGCGTCGGGCAGGATCTTCATTCCTCCCGCGAAGTAGCGGCAGTTGCCGACGATCGCGTTGTTGCAGATCTGGTCGAGCTGCTCGTCGTCGATCTGGACGCGGAAGCGGGAGTTGCGGTAGCCGGCAAAGGTGGCGACGGCCGCCCAGCCGAACGCCACCGTTGCCCCCAATGGCTTGCCGCTTCGGTTGACGCGATCGGCGGCGACACCGGTCAGGCCGGCGCTGGCGATGTTGATGAAGTGGCGGCTCTCGACCGCACCGTCGCGGCCGGCGTACTCGACCCGGCCGAGGTCGATCGTGCGGGCGGGTGCGGTGGCAGCGATCGCAAGTGCCCGGTCGGCGTCCTTGGGGATGCCGAAGGTGCGCATGATGTCGCAGCCCGAGCCGCGTTGGATGATCGCCAGCTCGGTGCCTCCCGTGCTTCCGGCCAGCCCGTTTGCCACCTCGGACACGGTGCCGTCCCCGCCCACCGCGACCACCAACGGCACGCCCTGCTCGGCCGCCTCACGCGCGAGCTCGGTCGCGTGCCCGCGCCGCGCGGTCAGGCGCACATCCAGCTCCAGCCCGTGCGCCTTTCCCCGCTTGGCGATCTCCGGCCACTGGCGTGCGGTGCGCCCGGCGCTCGACGCCGGGTTGACGATCATGACGGCCTCGGTCACGCCTTGGGGTCCGCTGCGGCGGCCAGCGCCAGCAGGGTCATCCGCTCCACTCCCGCCGCCAGCTCGTCGTCGCCGATGCGGACGAACTGTTCGCCGCCGACCAGATCGGACACGCAGAGGATGCAGGCAGTCTTGACGCGGCGCAGGGCTCCCACCGTGAACAGCACGGCGGCCTCCATCTCGACGGCCAGAACGCCACGTTCGGCCCATCGCCGGTGGCGCTCCGGATCGGGGTCGTAGAACGTGTCGGAGGAGGCGATCGCGCCCACGTGGGGTCGGATGCCGAGCCCCTTGGCGGCGTGGATCGCGCCGTGCGTGAGGCCGAAGTGCGCGGTCGGGGCATGCGGCTCACCTTGCGTATAGGCGCGCGCAGTGCCGTCGGCGGGCACCGCCGACAGGGCGATGATCGTGTCGCCGAGCTCCAGATTGGGTTGCAGACCGCCGCAGGTGCCTATCCTGATCAGCCTGTCGGCGCCGAGCTGCACCAGCTCCTCGATCACGATTGCCGCGCTGGGGCAGCCCATGCCGGTGGCCTGCACCGAGACCGGCGTGCCTTCGTGGGTGCCGGTGAAGCCGAGCATGCCGCGCTCGCCGTTCACCTGTCGCGCGTCGTCGAGGAACTCCTCCGCCACGCGCCGGGCGCGCAGCGGATCGCCCGGCAGCAGCACCGCGGGCGCGTAGTCGCCGGGCTCGGCTCTCAGGTGGATCGGCATGGTGGAGCAGCTTATCGTCAAGCTGGGGCGAGTTCCGGCCGATCTTCGAATGCATGGCGCCGCAGAACCGTCTTCAGGCCCTCTTCGATCTCTCCCGCACCCTCTCGTCCAGCCTCGACCTGGGCGAGGTGCTGGGCCAGTTCACCGATCGTGCGGCCGAGCTGACCGGCGCCAGCGCCGCCGACCTCTCGACGTGGGATCGTGAGCGCGACGTGCTGGTGCAGCTGACCGAATACGTCTCGCTCGAGGATCGCGTCAGCATCCCCGAGGACCAGCTGTATCACCTCTCCGACTTTCCCGCCAGCCGGATCGTGATGGAGTCACAGCGGCCGACCCAGATTCGCGTCTCGAATCCCGACGACGACCCTCAGGAGCGCGCCCTGCTCACGGAGCGGGGACTGGGCTCCTTGCTGATGCTGCCGCTGGTCGCTCGTGGTGCCGCGATCGGGCTGATGGAGATCGTGGACGTGGACGATCGCTCGTTCGACGCCCACGACGTCGAGTTCTGCCAGGCCCTGTGCGACGTGGTCGCAACGGCGGTCTACAACGCGCAGCTCTACGAGCAGGTCAAGGAGATGGCCCTCCGCGACCAGGTCACGCAGCTCTACAACCGCCACTGCTTCGAAGAGCAGCTGGCCGGCGCGGTCGCTCGCAGCCGGCGCAGTGGCGAGTCGCTGGCGCTGCTCGTGATCGATCTCGACGGCCTCAAGCGGATCAACGACCTGGGTGGTCACCCGGCCGGAGATGAGGCCCTACGGGCCGCCGCTGAGGCGCTTCGCACGTCGTGCCGGCTGGGCGATGTGCCCTGCCGTCTGGGCGGCGACGAGTTCGCCGTGATCCTGCCCGGCGCGTCGGCGGAGGCGGCCGGGCTGGTTGCCGACCGGGCGCAGGCCAAGCTGCGCGAGCTTGGCAAGGGCCAGTTCAGCTTCTCCGGCGGCGTGGCGATGTCCGGCGATGAACTGGCAACGCCATACGAGCTGTACCGCACGGCCGATATTGCCGCATACCGCGCCAAGACGGCCGGCGGCGCGCGCACGTTGCTCGCCCCCAGCGTCTGAGTCTTCAAGCGGGGGAGACTGGCGCCGATTTCTTAGGACTACATGGCCTCTCCCAACCGCCTGCAGGCCCTGCTCGAGCTCTCCCGAGCGCTCTCGTCGTCGCTCGACCTGCACGACGTGCTGCTCGTCTTGCTGGATCGAGTGGCCCGGCTGACCGGCGCAACCGGCACCGCCGTCTCGCGCTGGGACAAGGATCGGGGCGTCGTGGTGACGCTGGTGCACCACTCGCACGGCGCGAACTCGCTGGCGGAGGAAGGGGTCGAGGGCTACCTGCTGACGCGGTACCCCGCAACCGCCGCCGTGCTCGAGACGCAGCGGCCCCGCCAGATCAGGCGCTCGAACCTGCGCGACGATGCGGCCGAGCGCGAGATGCTGGAGAAGCTCGGCTTTGGCTCGCTGCTGATGCTGGCGCTGGTCGTGCGCGGAGAGACGATCGGGCTGATGGAGATCGCCGACGTCAACGATCGCGCCTTCACGCCGCAGGATGTGGAGTTCTGCCAGGCCGTCTGCGACGTCGTGGCCACATCGCTGCACAATGCGATCCTGTATGAGCAGGCGCGCGAGCTGGCGATGCGCGACCAGCTCACCGAGCTGCACAACCGCCGCTCGTTCGACGATCGGCTGAACGAGACGGTCGCGCGGGCGGGGCGCGCGGGAACGGCGGTCGGCCTGCTGGTGCTGGATGTCGACGGGCTGAAGCGGATCAACGACGCCGGCGGGCACGTGGCCGGTGACGCCGCGCTGCGGATGGCCGCGGACGCGCTGCGTGGATCGGTTCGCGAGGGCGACATCGCCTGCCGCCTTGGCGGCGACGAGTTCGCCGTCATCCTGCCCGATGCGGACGTCGCGGCGGCGCTGGCTGTCGCCCGACGTGCGCAGGCCGCGCTGTCCGCCGCCAGCGACAACCGGATCGGCTTCTCCGGAGGCATCGCGGTCGCGCTCGGCGGGTCGACGCCCCATGAGCTCTACCGAAGCGCCGATCGGGCCGCCTATCGCGCGAAGCAGGCCGGCGGCGGGCACACGCTGGCGGCGTAGCTGCCGGCTGGTAGCTTCCCGCCCGTGCATGAACGACGAGCGGTGGTGGCGGGCACGGGTGTCAACGTCTTCGACGTCGGCGAGGGGCCGGCGGTCGTGCTGTTGCACGGGCTGCTCGGCTCGCCGGCCTACCTGCTGCCGCTTGCGCGGTCGCTGGCCCGGGGCGGGCACCGTGTGCTGGTGCCGGAGCTGCCCGGCCACGGCCGCTCCGATCGGGTGCGACCGTTCACGTTCGACGCCGTCGCCGATCGCCTGGCTGACGCGGTCGCGGGTCTGGGAGCGGATCGTCCGGCGCTGCTCGGCCACTCGCTGGGCGCTCCGGTGGCCGTTCATTGGGCGCTTCGCCACCAGGTGCGCTCGCTGGTGGCGGTGTCCCCGGTCGGGGTGGTGCCGCTCGATCTGCGCTGGTCACGGTGGATCTTGCCGCTGGCGCCGGCGGTGGCGCCGGCCGCGAGAGCAACGGCCGACAGAGTGGCGGCCGGCGCGGCCGGCCGGCGGCTGGTGTTCGGGTGGTTCGTGGGCATGGCGCGACCGCAGGCGGTCGACGCCAGGATGGGCGCGGAGCTGATCCGCGGTGCCGCCGACGCCTCGCCGGTGGTGGAGGATGTGCTGGAGGCGCTGGAAGGGCTTCGATTGGCGGACACGGCGGCCGAGCTGCGAGTGCCCGCGCTCGTCATTTGGGGCGATCTGGATGTCCACGCAGAGAACGGATACCGCCTGGCCGCCGCCCTCTCCGGCAGCACCTGCGTGTTCGCCGGCTGCGGCCACATGCCCATGCTCGAGGCGCCGTACAGCTTCCGCCGCGCCCTCGACGGCTGGCTCTAACTCCAACAGCCGCGCAACAATTCCTCAACGCGCCTACGACAGGGGTTTGACTCCAATATCGGGCTAGGGAGGCGATCGGCCCAACCAGGCCGTGAAGACGTCACAATTCAGTGCCAGATGCCAACGCCCAAACGACAGGGGTTTGACTCCAATTGTTGTGAACGCGGCTGTGGCGGAATCGTTGCATGGGGATTGGGGAAGCCCTGGGCAAGAGTGATCGTGACGCCCAGCGTGTCCTGGGCCCGATCCTGCGCCGCGGTGGATATGGAATCAATCATCTAGGTTACGGGGGTGACCGCTTCCGATCACTGGCACTGTGACGCCTGTGGTGGCGATGCCGATCTGGCGTCGGTCGCGGTCGAGGTCGGCCTGGTGCGGCTCGCCACCGACGGTGAGGGTGGCTTCCGGCTGGGCAGCGCCGGGATCGAGCGCCCGCTGGCCGGCCTGCTGGCGAGCTGCTCCTGCGGCGGCCGGCTGGTGCCGGGCCGTGGCGATCCGCCCCCGGCGGCGGTCGGCTTCGACGCCGACCGGCTGCTGCCCGTTGCGGAGCTGGGCTGGAGCCGGCTCGCCGCGTCCTCGCAGCTGTCCGAGCTGTGCGAGGTGTGGCGGCCGCGCGTTCTGCTGCTGCTCGGGCGCGAGGCCGAGCTGGACAAGCCCGACGTGCTTCGGCTCCGGCTCGAGGACAAGCTGGCCGCTCTCCAGGCCGAGGTCGAGCGGGCAACCGCCGCGGGCGACGGAGAGGCGGCCGAGACCGCTCACGCCCGCTACATCGAGCTCGGCACGACCTACGTCCGACGCTTCGTCCGCCCCGATGAGCCCGCCGCCAGCTCCCCTTAGCGAGCGCGTCGCCGCATTCATCGAGGAGCACGCGGTGCTTCGGCCGCGCGAACCCGTGCTGGCGCTGGTCTCGGGCGGGGCCGACTCGATGTGCATGTGGCGCCTGCTGTGCGACCTCGGCCATCCGGTCGATGCCCTGCACGTCGAGCACGGGCTGCGCGGCGAGGAGGGGCTGTCGGACGCCGCCCACTGTGCGACGCTGGGGGCGGAGGTGGCGAAGGTCGACCTGCCAGGTGGGGGCAACCTCGAGGCTCGCGCCCGCGAGGCTCGCTACGCCGTCGCCCGCGAGCGTGCCCGCGGGCGTCCGATCGCCACCGGCCACACCCTCAGCGACCAGGCCGAGACGGTCGTCTACCGGCTGGCCTCCTCGTCCGGCCCGCGCGCGATCCGTGCCATGCGACCGCGAGCCGGCGACGTCGCCCGACCGCTGCTGTGCGCGACCGCGGCCGAGACGCGGGCGTGGTGCGCCGAGCGCGGAATCGAGCCGCGCGAGGACACCAGCAACAACGACTCCCGCATCCGTCGCAACTTGATCCGCCATGAGGTGATGCCGGCGCTGGCCCGCGTGCACCCCGGGGCGGAGCAGAACCTGGCCCGCAGCGCCGAGCTGATGGGCGAGCTGGAGGAGCTGGTGTCCGAGCTGGCCGCGATGCACGTCGAGGAGCAGCTCGATCTCGATCGCCTCACCGAGCTGCCCCGCGCGCTTCGCGTGCTCGTCCTGCGGGAGGCCGCCGAGCGCGCGGCCGGCCGGCCGCTGCGGCTTCCCCGCCAGCTCACGGGCCGTCTCGAGCAGCTGGCCACACGCCGCGACGGCGTCGAGCGTCTCTCGCTGGCCGCCGACCTGGAGGCCGTCCGCGATCGGTCCCGGCTCAGCTTCTCACCGCCGGCGCGGTATCCTGCTCAGCCATGAACGCCGACCTGACCGCGATCGACCCCGACCGGCTGATCGCAGAGGTGCTGGTCGAGGAGGTCGCGCTCCAGCAGCGGATTGCGGCGCTCGGCGAAGAGCTGTCCCATGACTACGCCGGTCGCGAGCCGCTGCTGGTGGGAGTGCTGAAGGGCGCCGTCTTCTTCATGGCCGACCTCGTGCGCCGCATCACCGTGCCCTGCGAGATCGACTTCATGGCCGTGTCGAGCTACGGCAGCGGCACCGATTCTTCGGGAGTGGTGCGGATCCTCAAGGACCTGGACGCCAACATCGAGGGCCGCCACGTGCTGATTGTCGAGGACATCGTCGACTCGGGCCTCACGCTCTCGTACCTGGTGCGCAACCTGCAGGCCCGCCGTCCCGCCTCGCTCGAGGTGTGCGCGCTGCTGACAAAGCCCGAGCGGCGGGAAACCGACATCACCTGCCGCTACGTCGGCTTCGAGATCCCGAACCGGTTCGCAATCGGCTACGGGCTCGACTACGGCGAGCGCTACCGCAGCCTGCCGTACGTCGCCGCGCTGGACGAGAGCCGGTTGCCCGACGATCTGCTGTGACGGTCAAGGAGGCCTTTCGGCCTGCCGATAGAACCCGGCACGATGCGAACCGTCGGCTTCCCATACGCGTATCACCATCAGCCCCGCACGACCATCGGGGCGCACATGGGCGGAAAAGACCCCGTGGTATCGTTCCAACAAGTCACGGTAGGCAGGTAGGAAGCACCGAGTGAGCAGATTCTTCAAGAGCGCAGCGTTCCCGATACTCGTCGTCATTGTGCTGGCGTTTTTCGCCGAGCGGATGATCAGCAGCAGCTCGAGCAGCAAGACCACGCATACGTGGTCCGAGTTCGCCCAGTACGTGGAACAGGGCAAGGTCACGTACGTCAAGACGAACCAGGGCGAGAACTCGCTCAAGTACTCGACCGAGCCTGATCACAGCCACGCGATCACGATCGGCATCCCCAGCCCGACCCTGCTCGACGAGGTCACGAGCCAGCTCAAGACGACCGACCCGAATGCGCCCATCGACGGCACGCCCACCGGCGGCTCGTCCTGGTGGAGCATCTTCACCTACATCCTGCCATTCGTCCTGTTCTTCGGCCTCTGGATCTTCCTGATGAACCAGGTGCAGGGTGGCGGCAGCAAGGTGATGAGCTTCGGCAAGAGCCGCGCCAAGCGGATGTCGGTCGACTCGCCCAAGATCACGTTCAAGGACGTGGCCGGCGTCGACGAGGCGGTCGAGGAGCTGCACGAGATCAAGGAGTTCCTCGAGAACCCGAAGAAGTTCCAGGCGCTCGGTGCGCGCATCCCCAAGGGCGTGCTGCTGTTCGGGCCTCCCGGCACCGGCAAGACGCTGCTGGCGCGGGCGGTGGCCGGCGAGGCCGGCGTGCCCTTCTTCTCGATCTCGGGATCTGACTTCGTCGAGATGTTTGTCGGCGTCGGCGCGAGCCGCGTCCGCGATCTGTTCGAGCAGGCCAAGCAGAACTCGCCCTGCATCATCTTCATGGACGAGATCGACGCCGTCGGCCGCCACCGCGGCGCCGGCATGGGCGGCGGCCACGACGAGCGCGAGCAGACGCTGAACCAGCTGCTGGTCGAGATGGACGGCTTCGAGATGAAGGACAACATCATCCTGATCGCCGCCACCAACCGGCCCGATATCCTCGATCCGGCCCTGCTCCGTCCCGGCCGCTTCGACCGCCAGGTCGTGGTCGACCGGCCCGACCGCGTCGGCCGCAAGCGCATCCTCGAGGTGCATTCGCGAGGCAAGCCGATCAGCTCGGCCGTCGACCTCGAGGCGCTGGCCGGCCAGACGCCCGGCTTTACAGGTGCCGACCTCTCGAACCTGGTCAACGAGGCCGCGCTGCTGGCAGCCCGCAAGGGCAAGCGGCAGATCGAGATGCTGGAGCTCGAGGAGGGGATCATGCGCGTGATCGCCGGCCCCGAGAAGAAGACCCGGCTGCTGTCGCCCAAGGAGCGCGAGATCACCGCCGTGCACGAGATGGGGCACGCCCTGGTCGGCCACTACCTCGAGCACAACGATCCCGTGCACAAGATCTCGATCGTCGGTCGAGGCATGGCACTGGGCTACGTCATCTCGCTGCCCACCGAGGACAAGTTCATGCGCTCGCGGCTGGAGCTGATGGACGCGCTGGCCAAGAACCTGGGCGGCCGCACCGCCGAGGAGCTCGTGTTCGGTGAGGTGACGACCGGTGCCGAGGACGACCTCAACAAGACCACGGACACCGCCAAGCGGATGGTCATGCGCTGGGGCATGTCCGAGAAGCTCGGCCCGCGCACGTTCGGCCGCGACTCGAGCCAGCCCTTCCTGGGCCGGGACTTCGGCCACGAGCAGGACTATTCCGAGGAGATCGCGCGCGAGATCGATGACGAGATCCGCCGCATCGTCGAGGACGCGCATGAGCGCGCCCGCAAGGTGCTCAGCGAGCACATGGACGACATGCAGCGGCTGTCGAAGATCCTGATCGAGTACGAGACGATCGACCGCGAGCAGTTCCAGCAGCTGCTGGCCGGCGAGCCGGTCGAGGAGGTCTTCAAGGATCACGAGAAGCATGCCCCGCCCGCGGTCGAGGAGGCTCCCGTGAAGCAGCCCTCGAAGCCGCGCACGATCGGCCTGCCGCTGCCCGGCACGCTCTCCCAGAGCACGCCGCCCGAATCGCCCCAGGGCGCCTAGCTCCTTCCATATCCCCCGCCCGGGTGCGTGCCCGTCACCCGTACGCGCCTCGCCTGTGACCCGTATCTGGACGACATGTTCTGTATGGGTCGCTTGCGCTCCGCTGCTGTCGTTTTCGCCGTTGTCATGGCGGCCTTGGCGAGCGCTCCGACAGCCCTTGCCAGCGGCCCGATTCAGTCCGGCCTCGGCAAGCCGATCTCGATCACCACGCTGAAGCCCGGCGTGACCCTCAAGCAGTACAAGGTGGTCGTGCTCGACGCCGGCGTGCTCCGCACGGAGCGCATCTACAAGGTCGCGTGGACGATCGGCGACTCGCACGTCGCGCTCGACTCGGTGGCTCTCGGCAGCTACTACTCGGACGACTTCTCGGTGCGCCTGAACCAGATCAGGGGCTGGGCGACCACCGCCGCGCCGGTCGGGCTGACGGCCGCCATCAACGGCGACTTCTTCGCCGACTCCTACACACACTCGGGAGCGGGCCGGCCCAGCGGGCTGCTGGTGCACGACCGCACCGTGCTGGCGTTTGGCTGGGGCGGACCCGCCGTCGGCTACCTGCCCGGCGGCGACATGCTGATGGGACGGCCGCAGGCGGTGCCTTCACTGATCAGGCTGCCGAACAGCAAGACGGCCACGGTCGGCGCCTTCAACAGCCTCACATCGCGCGGCGTCGCGATCCATGGCGACCAGGTAGCGGCCTACATCGTCGCCGGCGCCAACCTCACGGTGCCGACCGGGTACGTCGGCTTCGTGCTGCCCTCGACCGACCTGAGGACGATGCTTCGCGGTTCCAAGGGCGGCTTCAAGTTCGCCACCGGCTCGAACATGACCGAGACGGTTGCCGGCTTCCGGTTCGAGGATCCGGCCGCGGCATACCGCACCGTCAGCGTGCCGACCAGCATGCCGGCGGCGTGCCCGACCGGCACGTGCGCCGCGGGAACGCAGCTGACCGTGCCCGCCGAGGGCGTCGTCGTGCTGGCCAGGGCGGGCGGCATAGCCGCCACCGGGCTGGCCGCAAAGGCAGCCGCCGGTGGGTCGCTCCTGGTGGCCGCCGACAACGTCGGCTGGAATACCGCGGACGACGTGATGGGTGGCAAGCCGCAGCTCGTCAGCAACGGCACCGCGATCGCTGCCCGGCCCGCGTTCGTCGATCCGTGGCAGTGGGACAACCCGCACTGGCGCCCGGCCGTCGTCAAGACCGCGACCGGCCAGGGCTGGCTGGTGGTGGCCGGCGGCAATCGCGGCGTCGGTATCCAGGCCACAACCTGGGCCAAGATGCTGGTGCAGATGGGCGCTCGTGACGCGATGGGATTCGACAACAACTCGTCGACCGAGCTGTACCGTCCCGGCGTGTCGCCGATCACCGCCTACGGTTACGAGCGCTACATCCCAAGCGCGACGTTCCTGTCCTACCATTAGGTTGGGCTCCAGCGCGAGCGTCCGGGAGGAGAGACCCGGCCGCTCCGCGCGGACATCGGCCGAAGGATCTGGCAGGAGAATCATCTAGAGTTGGCGCCGTGATCGCCGACCGTCAACCCGTGGGATGGCGGCGCGCGGTCTTTTGCGCCCTCGCGCTGGTCGTGCTGTCGCAGCTGCTGATCACGGTGCCATTGGTGGTGTTCGGCACGGCGAAGGCTCCATCGATCCCCGCGGGGCTGCTGTGGGCCGTGTTCGCGCTGGCATCGGTGCCGCTGATGCTGGCCGTCACGTTCGAGCTGGTGTTCGTCAACCGCCGCCGCGAGTGGTCGCTGTTCGGAGTGGCGCCGCCGCGCCGCATCTTCTGGTCGGTCGTCATCGTTCTCGTTCTGGCGCTGGTCGCGTTCTTCGTCGCGGTGGGGCTCAACGCCCTTCTTGGCATCTCAGCACCCTCCGAGGACACGACCTTCGACGGATCGACCGGCTACCAGCTCTTCCAGGCCGCGCTGGCGGTGCTCTTCGCGCCCTGGATCGAGGAGACGATGGTGCGCGGCGTGCTGCTGGGTGCCCTGTGGCGTCGGTTCGGATTCTGGATCGGCGCGGTCGTGTCCTCGTTTCTGTGGGCGGGCCTGCACTTGGAGTTGTTCGTGCTGATCCTGTTCACGATGTGGGGCGTGCTGCTGGCGTGGCTGCGGCGCCGCACCGGCTCGCTGTTGCCGGGCGTTGCGATCCACGGTTCCTGGAACGCGGCGGTGGTTGCCTTCAACCAGCCGCTCTGGATGGCCGCCGCCTCCTGGTGCCTGCTGGCGACGACGGTGGTGGCCGCCTACCGGAGGGTTCCCGAGCCGGTCGTGTTCGTCGAACCACCGCCGGTCATCGAGCCGGCGGCAGTGCCCCGGCCGCGACCGCCCGACACCGAGCTCACGCGCCGCTTCCGGGCGCCGGCCGTGATGGGCGTCATCAACGTCACACCGGACTCGTTCTCGGACGGGGGCGAGTACCTCGACCCGACCGCCGCGATCACGCACGGACTCGACCTGGCCGCGGAGGGCGCGGTGCTGATCGACATCGGCGGCGAGTCGACGCGTCCCGGCGCGCAGCAGGTGCCGCTGGAGGAGGAGCTGGCGAGGGTGATCCCAGTGATCGAAGGGCTCGCGCGGCGAACGCCGGTGCCGATCTCGATCGACACCATGAAGGCCGAGGTCGCCCGCCGGGCGCTGCGCGCCGGCGCGTCGTTCGTGAACGACGTCTCCGCGCTGCGGCACGATCCCGAGATGGCGGGCGTGGTGGCCGCCGCCGGCTGTCCGGTCTGCCTGATGCACATGCAGGGCACCCCGCGCACGATGCAGGATGATCCCCGCTACGCCGACGTGACCGGTGAGGTGGCCGAGTTTCTCCTGGAACGCGCTCGCCACGCGGAGGCCAACGGCATCCGGCGCGAGATGATCTGCCTCGACCCCGGCATCGGATTCGGAAAGACGATGGAGCACAACCTCACCCTGATGCGTGACCTCGATCAGATCGTGGCGCTTGGCTACCCGGTGCTGATCGCCGTCTCGCGAAAGCGATTTCTGGGCCAGATCACGGGCCGCGCCGAGCGCGAACGCACCGCCGGAACGATCGCCGCCAACCTGGAGGCGTACGGCCGCGGAGCCTGGATGTTCCGAGTCCACGATGTCGGCCCGGTGCGCGAGGCGCTGGACGTCGCCGCGGCGATCAGGGGGCCGGAGGCACGGTGACCACGCCGGTGATCGAGATCCTCGGGCTGGAGGTGTTCGCGTACCACGGCGTGCACGAGAACGAGCAGCAGCAGGGCCAGACGTTCGTCATCGATGTGCGGCTGGTCTGCCGCTCCGATGCGGCCACCCGCAGCGACCGGCTGGCCGACGCCGTCGACTATGGCGCCGTCAGTTCCCGTGTCGTCGAGCTCGCGACATCGACGCGACACGATCTGCTCGAGCGCCTGGCGGCGGCGATCGCCGACGATCTGCTCGAGCGGTTCGCGGTCTCGGCCGTGACGGTCACCGTGCACAAGCCGTGGGCGCCGATCCCGCACCGGTTCCGGGACGTGACGGTCACCGTGGAGCGGCTCCTGTCCGGTTGAGCGGCGGGGTTTCAGCCCTCGTTGTGGTTGACGACCTCGATGTTGTGCCCGTCCGGGTCGAGCACGAACGCGCCGTAGTACCCGGGGTGGTAGACCGCGCGCTCGCCCGGCGCGCCGTTGTCCTCGTAGCCCGCCGCCAGCGCGGCGGCGTGGAATGCGCGCACCGTGGAGTCCTCGCGCGCGGGGAAGGCGAGGTGAACGTGCTCCGTCAGCGGCCGCTCGTCCCGGACGAGCGAGAAGCTGTAGTCAGGGCCGGAGAACTGCACACGGTCCGGCTCGTCGTGCGACAGGCGCAGCCCGGCGTGCGGGGCGATCGTCGTGTAGAAGCGCCGGGAGGCCTGCGGGTCGCGGACTCGGATCCACAGGTGATCGACGTGGCCGTCGGGCACGGCGTTCT
Organism: uncultured Actinomycetes bacterium; assembly: GCA_963755675.1. Lineage (GTDB taxonomy): Bacteria > Actinomycetota > Thermoleophilia > Gaiellales > JAICJC01 > JAICYJ01. The sequence goes on along the minus strand of CAVWLK010000054.1, from coordinate 8,783 downwards.
CGCGGTGGACGTGGACAGCCTCGACGCTGTTGCCGTCGGGATCGAGCAGGAACCCGCCGTAGTAGGTCGGGCCGTACTGCCTGCGTGGCCCCGGCGCGCCGTCGTCGCGGTAGCCCGCGTCGATCCCCGCCTGCCAGAACGCGTCGACCTGCGCGCTGTCGCTTGCGCGGAAGCCGGCGTGGAGCCCGCGGGTGACCGGGTGCTCGCGGTCCGTCGGGCCGATCGCCCAATCCTCCCACTCGACCAGCTCGGCGTCCGCGTGGCTGGGCTCGGCGCCCAGAACGCTCAGGACGGTGCGGTAGAAGCGCTCGGAGGCCGCGAGGTCCGAAACAGCGACGCCGATGTGGTCGAACACCCGGCGGATGGTACAGGTGCTGGAATCCACCTCAGCCGGGTTGTGGCGGTTGGGGGGGTTTCGCCCCCCACGAAACCACCGTATAACGGTCGTATGCAGCAACTTCGCGTCGTTGTGGTCGATGACCACCCGATCTATCGGCGTGGGCTCGTCGCGCTGCTCGAGCAGGGCGGCCTGGCGGTGGTGGGCGTTGCGGAGGGTGTCGAGCAGGCGGCGGCCACGATCGGGGCGGTGCGCCCCGACGCGGTGCTGATCGACCTTTACCTGGCGGACGGCAGCGGGATAGCCCTCGTGCGGCGGGTGGCCTCGATCGACTCCTCGATCCGGACGGTGATCCTGACCGTGTCGCATGACGCCGACGAGATGCTTGCGGCAATCCGCGCCGGCGCCGACGGCTTCCTGACCAAGGATCAGGCGCCGGAGCGGCTCGTGCGAGTCATCCAGGGAGTCGTCGCCGGTGAGGCCGCGCTCTCGCGAAGAATGGTCGGCCACCTGGTGCGCGACGTGCGTGCCGGCCAGCGCAGGATCTCGATCGCTTCACGTCTGCCACACCGCGAGCGGCTGACGCCACGCCAGCTCGAGATATTGCAGCTGATCGCGGCCGGCTACACGACCTCGGAGATGGCGGCTCAGCTCAACCTGTCACCCGAGACCGTGCGCTGGCACGTCAAGTCGATCCTGCGCAAGCTCCACGCCAAGACGCGAGCCGAGGCGGCCGCCGTGCTGGCCGAGATCGCGGTGTAGTAGATAGGTTGATTCCAGGTACGCCGTGGAATCAACCATCTAGCGCCCGATGCCCGCCAGATTGGCCGCGCTGCGCATCACCCAGAGGGTGACGATCAGGCTGTAGGTGATGATGGCGCAGGCCACGGCGATCGCGGTTGCGCGGCCGGCCTCGCCGGGCACGAGCAGACCGACACCGATCAGAAGCGGCCGCAGCAGCCCGAAGGCAAGCAGGCCGGTGATGCCGAGGTGCACAGCCGTGCGGCGCAGATCCGTGGGCCGCAGGTTGGGGTAGCGTGCGTCAGCCCAGGCCGCAAGCGCAGCGGGGCAGACGAGCAGGACGATGGTCAGTTCCATGAGGGTCGACATGGCACCTTCCTTGACGGATGGGAGCTTCTGGGCCTGGGCCGGTCAACGCTTTCCGACCCGACTATCTGCATCGGCAATTTGTGAAGAAAACATGATGAAAATGTCATCAAGTCCACCCATACGAGGGAGTCGGGCGTACATCGGATTGGGGAGCAACCTCGGCGATTCGCTGGAAACGCTGCGCGCCGCGACCGCCCGGCTGGCCTCGCTCGGCACCGTTGCGGCCGCCTCGTCGATCTACGAGAGCGACCCCGTCGGCTTCGAAGCTCAGCCCGCCTTCCAGAACGCGGTCGTGGCTCTTGATACGACGCTGACGCCGCTGAACCTGCTTGACGGCCTGCTCGCGATCGAAGCCGAATTCAAGCGGGAGCGCACTGTTCGCTGGGGGCCGCGCACGCTCGACCTCGACCTGCTCTGGTTCGACGGTGTCGAGATGGACACGGCCCGGCTGACCCTGCCGCATCCCCGCGCGCACGAGCGGGAGTTCGTGGTACGGCCGCTGGCCGAGATCGCGCCGGCGCTGCCGCTGGCCGGCGCAACCGCCGCTGATCTGCTGGAGGCACTTCCGCCGCAAGGCGTCCGCGGCACGGGCCATGCACTCATGTAGGCATCGGCGGTGACCGATACTACGCAGCGTATGTCGAGTTCCTTCGCAAAGCGCGTCCTGTCCCGCGCGCTGCTTTCCTCGCTGTTCACCATCATCTCTGTCGTGGGTGTGATCGCCGCCGTCCGCGCCGATAGCTCGGCGGCCGTCGTCCATCACGCGCTGAGCGCGGTGCTGTGGGGGATGTTCGCGGTGCTGGTGATCATCCGGCCGGTGCCGGTCAAGCGCGGCGATAGCAAGACCGGCGTTGCCGCGGCACTGGGTGCGCAGGCCGTCACGATCATGCTCGGCGTGGTGGCGGGCGACAGCACATTCTCCGGCGCCGCCCTGTTCGTCGCCGACATCCTGCTGGCCGGCGGCCTGCTGTTTGCGATCGCCTCGCTCGCGTTCCTAGGGCGATGCTTCGGCATCCTCCCGGACGTGCGTGGTCTCGTCACGCGCGGGCCCTACAGCGTCGTCCGCCATCCGCTCTACCTGGGCGAGCTGACCGCGCTGCTTGGAATCGCGTTGGGCGCCGACCGCTGGGCGCTTGCCCTACCGCTGTGGCTGGTCTGCGTCGGGCTGCAGCTTGTCCGCACCGGCTATGAGGAGCGATCGCTGCGGGCCGTGTTCCCGGAGTACGGCCAGTACGCGGATCGCACCAAGCGCCTGATTCCCGGCGTGGTGTAGATTCCGGCGCGGTGCTGGAGCTCTACGACCACCCGATCTCGTCCAATGCGTTGAAGGTGCGGTTCCTGCTGGCCGAGCTGGGCCTGGAGTACGAGCGCACCCGGGTGCCGATCGAGCGCCCGCGGCCGGACTGGTACGCCGACGTGAACCCGCTGCTCGGCATCCCGTCGCTGCGGGACGGCGACCTGGTGCTGAGCGAGTCGAACGCGATCCTGCGTTACCTCGCCAACCGTGAGCGGCGGCACGACCTGTACCCGGCCGATCCGGCAGGCAGGGCGCGCGTGGACATGATGCTCGATCGCTTCTCGCTGACGCTGCGCCCCGCTCTCTTCCAGGTCGAGGCGGCGGCGCTGGGCTTCACGCCCCAGGGCGGCTTCGGCAGCGCGCCGGGCGATCCTGAGGCCGCGAAGGTCAAGATGGAGGCCGCGGCTCCCACGCTGAGCACGTTCCACGGCCTGATCGCCCCGGACGGCTACTGGCTGGGCGACTTCACGCTGGTCGACTGCGCCGCGGCGCCGGCGCTCTTCCGCACCACCCTTACCGGGCTCGACCTGTCCCCTTACCCCAACCTTCAGCGGGTACGCGACCTGGTCATGGCCCGGCCCGCCTTTCAGCTGGCCGAGCCCGTCGGGTGATCGCCCGAAGGGCGATGGCGTAGACTTTCCCCGTGTCCTACATCGACGACCTCGAGGAGTACGACGCCGAACTCGAGCTGCGGCTGAAGCGGGAGTACGCGACCGTGTTCGGCCTGTTTCGCTACTGCGTCCTGACGGCGGAGGCGACCTATCTCTGCAACCGGCTGGAGGTCGAGCGAAACGACCAGTCGGCGTACCCGTTCGCGCGCCTGGTGATGGAGGACGTCTGGGTGTGGGACAAGGCCCGGCCTACCAGGATCATCCCGCGCACCGAGGTGCACACCACCCAGGATGTGACGATCGAGGAGCTGAAGACCGATGACAACGTCGATACGACGCTGCCGCCGGGCTTCGAGCTGAGCGGCGAGTAGTCCCCCTGTGCTGCTCGCGATCGACGTCGGCAACACGCAGACGGTGGTCGGCCTGTACGACGGCGCGCGGCTGGCGGAGCACTGGCGGACGGCCTCGGTGCGGTCGCAAACGGCGGACGAGCTGGCGGTCGAGCTACAGGGCCTGCTGGCGGTGCGGGGTCGCGGATTCGGCGATGTGACGGCGACGGTGGCGTCGTCGGGCGTGCCGCAGCTGGCCGAGGCGCTGCGGCAGACTGCGCGCGACCACTTCGGCCATGAGGCGCTGCTGGTGGGACCGGGCGTCCGCACTGGGTTGGAACTGCGGGTGGACAACCCGCACGAGGTGGGGGCCGACCGGGTCGCCAACTCGGTGGCCGCGTTGTCGATCCAGCCGGGGCCGCTGGTGGTGGTCGACTTCGGCACCGCGATCAACTTCGACGCCGTGTCCGCCGACGGCGCGTTCATCGGCGGTGCCATCGCCCCCGGGCTGGAGGTGGCGGTGGCCGCCCTCGGCGAGCGGGCCGCGCGGTTGTTCCGGGTCGAGCTGCGGGCTCCCGAGCACGCGATCGGCCGCAACACCGCCGAGAACATGCAGTCAGGTGCCATCTACGGCTACGCCGGGCTGGTGGACGGGCTGGTACGGCGGTTCGCCGTGGAGCTGGGCGGTGACGTGGCGGTGATAGCGACCGGCGGCCTGGCGGCGGTGGTGACGCCGCACTGCGAGACGATCGACCGGGTCGAGCCGTGGCTGACGTTGGAGGGTCTGCGGCTGATCTGGGAGCGAAACGCCGGGGACGAGACAGGCGCTTAGCTCAGCAGGCTCTCGCCCACGTACCCGCCCGACTCGGCGCCGGGAGGGACGGCGAACAGCGCGCTGCTCTGGTGGACGATGTACTTCGTCAACCGGTCCTGGGTCGAGAGACGCGTCTGGATCGAGACGAACTGGCGGCGGGGATCCCGCTGCAGCGCGATGAAGAACAGCCCGCCGGTGGGCGAGCTGAGCATGTCGTCGTAGCCGATGGTGTAGTTGTAGCCGCGGCGAAGGATCCGCTCCGCCTCGCTGGTTGGCCTGCGCTGGTTGGCCATCATGACGTGGCTGTCCGGCAGTTCCTTGCTGGGGTCGACCGGGGCGAACTCGTTCGTCTCCCCGATCGGCGCGCCCGAGCCCTTCTGGCGGCCGATGTTCATCTCCTGGATGTTGACCGGCTCGGGCAGGAACTCGCCGATCTGCATCAGGATGCGCCGCGACACGAGGTAGGTGCCGTTCGTCATCCATGCCGAGCCGTCCTGCGCGTTCACCCAGACGTTGCTGTGCATGCGCGCGTCGTCGTTGCCGTGCAGGTTGTTGGTGCCGTCCTTGAAGCCGAACAGGTTGCGAGGGGTGGTCTCCCCGGGCAGCGGGTCACGCAGGAAACCCTCCTGCGCCCAGCGCACGCTGGCGGTCGAGCCGGCCGCCGCCTGCACCGCCGACGCGGCCTGCATCGCCACCACACGGTCGTCGCTGCAGGCCTGCACGCACAGGTCCCCGCCGGAGACCGCGGGGTCGAGCTTGTCGAACTTGAACGGCGGGATGTCGGCGAGCGCGGCCGGCCGCTGCGCTGCCAGCCCGTAACGGTCGTCGAACAGGGTGGTGCCGAAGCCGAACGTGATCGTCAGGCGGCGAGGGTTGTCGATGCCGTGAGAGCCGCCCGCGGTCAGCTCGGCCGCGACCTGCGTCCAGCGTTGCATCAGGCTGCGCACCTCGTCGCGGCTCATGGCCTTGAGGTCGAACGATGCGAAGTGGAGGTACTTCTGCTGCGCGGTCGCGACGCCGGCCTGGTGCTCGCCGTAGAACGGCTCGACGCCTCCGGCCGACGTGCCGCCATCGTCCCGCCTGACGACGTAGCCGGCACCCAGCAGCACGCCGCCCCCGGCGACTCCCGCCATGCCGAGCAGCGTCCGCCGGGAGACGCGCGGGCCGTCGTTCTGCTGCTGGTCGTCCTCGCTCATGGGCAGCCGGATGGTAGCGAGCGGCCGGTGGCGGTGCCGTGTCACAGGACCCTCCGCGGGCGGTCCACGCAGATCCGGTGTACCGGGCTCAGCCGCCGCCGTAGATCGAGATCGGCAGGTCGAGCAGCCGGTCGAGCTCGGTGTCCGGAAGCAACGCCGTCTCCGCCTCGGCGGCCGCCACCAGCGAAATGGCATCCGGACAGGAGTCGAGCAGGGCTGCCTCTGCCAGCTCGACGGTCGGTGCCTGCGTCATCTGCACTCGCAGCTCCTTGGCGCCGTCGAGGCCGCGCAGATACCAGCCGTAGAACTTGCGCAGAAAGCCGACCGAACGCTCCTCGCCCATCTCGCGCACGACCTCGCGCATGAACCGCACCAGCTCGGCCACGACCTCGGCCCTCGGTGGCTGCTGCGGCTCGCCGTCGGCCAGCTCACGCAGCGTCCAGGGGCTGCCCTGCGCTCCCCGGCCCACCATCACCGCCGCCGCGCCGGTCTCGTTCAGGACGCGCGTCGCCGAGTAATGATCGGTGATGTCGCCGGAGGCGATCACCGGGATCGAAACACGCTCGACAAGCTCCGCCGTCAGCGAGTGGTCGGCAACGCCGGTGTACATCTGCTGCGCGCTGCGAGGATGCAGCGTCAGCGACGCCACGCCCAGCGCCTCGAGCTTGGGCCCCAGCTCGAGCGCCGCCCGCGAGCCATTTCGAAGTCCGCGGCGCATCTTGACCGAGACCGGAACATCGACCGCGTCCACCACGGCGCCGGCCACCGACTCGGCCAGGTCGTGATCCTCGAGCGCGCTCGCGCCTGCACCCGTCTTGGTCACCTTGCGCACCGGACAGCCGAAGTTGATATCGACGATGTCCGCCCCCGCCGCCACCACCATCTTCGCCGCCTCAGCCATCCGCTCCGGCTCCGAGCCGAAGATCTGCACCGCCAACGGATGCTCATCACTGGAGATGCGAAGGTAGCCGAGCGTGCGCTCGTTGCCGTACGACAGGCCGCACGACGACACCATCTCGCTGCAGACGAGCCCTGCTCCGAACCGCCGTCCCTGCCGGCGAAAGGCCTGCACCGAGACGCCCGCCATCGGCGCCAGCACGATCCGCGAGGGGATCTCGACGTCACCGATCAACCAGCGGGAGGAGAGCTCAGGCATCGGTCGAAGCCTCGATCATGGCCTCGCGGCCCCGGTGACGGCGAGCGAGGCTTGACGGAGCGCCGCGCGGAGAGGTACAATCCCGCGTTCTGCGGTGTCTGCCGAACACAAAATCGCTGCAAATCAGCGGTTTGGGCAGACGCCGCTCGTTTCGTATCAGCGACTTCCAGGCACGGGTCGCAGCAACCAACCAACAAGGGAATGTTGTCGTGGAGAAGGATGTCATCCTCACCCAGGCCGGCTTCGAGAAGCTGAAGGCGACGATTGACGAGCTCGAGACGGTGAAGCGTCGCGAGGTGGCGGAGCGGATCAAGTCCGCGCGCGAGTTCGGCGATATCTCCGAGAACTCGGAGTACGACGACGCGAAGAACGAGCAGGCGCTGCTCGAGTCGCGCATCGCGAAGCTCAAGGAGCAGCTGCGTTCGGCCCGGGTGATCGACACGAGCGACATCCCCAAGGACGTCGTCTCGATCGGCTCCAAGGTCAAGGTCAAGTACGTCGACGACGGTGAGACGGATGAGTACGAGATCGTCGGCTCGGCCGAGGCCGATCCCGGCAATCGCAGGCTCTCGAATGAGTCTCCCGTCGGCAGGGCGGTGCTGGGGCACAAGAAGGGCGACGTGGTCGAGGTGGCCGCGCCGGCCGGCACGATCAAGCTCCAGATCGTCAGCATCAAGGCCGCGTAGATCGCGCGCGACCGGGGTCTGGCCCCGCAGGGGTCTGACCCCTTCCCGAGCCGCAGCCGGGTCACACTCTTTACCGTGCCTGGCAACGGCCGAAAGGCCGGTGCCAGGCACGATCGAGCGGCCACTAGCGTCCGCGGCCGGCCGTGGTTTCGTAGACTGCGCGTCCATGTCTGAGCCGACCGGCACCGAGGAGCAGATCCGCGCCGACCGCATCGCGAAAGTCGAGGCTGTGCGGTCGTCCGGCGGCGAGCCGTACCCGACGACGTTCACCGATCGCACCGCGATCGCCGAGCTGCGGGGCCGCTTCGAGAACCTCGAGCCCGGCACCGAGACGGGCGAGCAGGTGCGCCTGGCCGGCCGGGTGATGGGCCGGCGCGGCCACGGCAAGGCCATGTTCCTCGACTTGGTCGACGCCGGCGCCCGCGTCCAGCTGCATGCGACGCTCGACGCCACCCAGCGCTACGAGGCCTTCGGCGAGACCGATCTGGGAGACCTGATCGGAGTCGAGGGCGAGGTATTCCAGAGCCGCCGCGGTGAGCTATCCGTGCGGGTGCGTGAGTGGCAGCTGCTGGCCAAGTGCCTGAGGCCGCTGCCCGAGAAGTGGCACGGACTGACCGACACCGAGCAGCGCTACCGGCGGCGCTACGTCGATCTGATCACGAGCGAGGAGTCGCGGGCGGACGCGATCGCCCGCTCGCGCGCGATCACCGCCATCCGCTCGGCGCTGGATGAGGAGGGCTTTGTCGAGGTCGAGACGCCGGTGCTGCAGCCGATCTACGGGGGCGGCGCCGCCAAGCCGTTCACGACCGAGTCGCACGAGCTTGAACGCACCCTCTACCTTCGTATCGCCACCGAGCTGTACCTCAAGCGGCTGGTGGTCGGAGGCCTGGAGCGGGTCTACGAGCTGAGCAAGGACTTTCGCAACGAAAGCGTGAGCTTCAAGCACAGCCCCGAGTTCACGATGCTCGAGTGGTACCAGGCCTACGCCGATTACCGCGACGGGATGGCGCTCGTGGAACGGGTCGTCTCCCGCGCCGGTGCCGCGGCGGGAAGCGAGATCGATCTCACCCCGCCATGGCCGAGGCGGCAGCTTCGCCAGGCCATCCTGGAGGAGGCCGGCATCGACCCGATGGCCGACCGCGACCGCGACCGGCTGGTCGAGTTCATGCGCGAGCAGGGCCTCGACACCTCCGCAGACCGCACCTGGGCAAACGCCGTCGACCACCTGCTGTCGCACTTCGTCGAGG
>CAVWLK010000053.1:0-21673 GCA_963755675.1 uncultured Actinomycetes bacterium | reverse complement strand
GAAGCGCATATCCGGAGGTAATCTGGGCGAGACGCGGAATCGTCATCCTGCGCCGGCGCGACGCCGTCAGACGCCGCGAGGCATTTCGAACCGACCTCCTATAGGGTCATGCCGCATGACTTGGGTATGGCTCGTCTTCTTGCTGGTGATCTTCCTGACCGTGATCGCGCCGCTGATGCGCCAGCGCGCGGTGGTGGCGGCGAGGGGCTCGGCGACTGGCGGCGTTCCAGCGTGCCGCGCGGTAGCCGCGTCATTACGATCATCCACCGCCAGGAGCAGATCGGCCTGCTCGGCGTGCCGCTCGTCCGGTTCATCGACATCGACGATTCGGAGCAGGTGCTGCGAGCGATCCGACAGACCCCCGACACGACGCCGATCGACCTCGTCCTGCACACCCCGGGCGGACTGGTGCTGGCGGCCGAGCAGATCGCTCACGCGATCCGCTCGCACCCGGCGACTGTGACGGTCTTCGTGCCCCACTATGCGATGAGCGGGGCACCCTGATCGCGCTCGCGGCCAACGAGATCCGGATGGATGCGCACGCCGTGCTGGGCCCGGTCGATCCTCAGCTGGGCGAGATGCCGGCGGCATCGATCATGCGGGTGGTGCGCTCCAAGGAGGTGGCGCAGATCGACGACCGATTCCTGGTGATGGCGGACGTCGCTGAGAAGGCTCTGCGCCAGGTGATCGCGTTCGTCACCGACCTGCTCGACGATCGAATGCCGCCGGAGAAGGCACAGGAACTGGCCGAGCTGCTGGCCGGCGGTCACTTCACACACGACTTCCCCATCACCGTCGAGCGTGCCAACGAGCTCGGCTTGGAGGTCAAAGCGGAGCTTCCGGCCGAGATCTACGACCTGATGGAGCTGTTCCCCCAGGCCACCCGCGGCCGCCCCAGCGTCACGTACCTGCCGCTGCCGGCACCGCCGGGACGAGTCCCACCGGGATGAACACACGCACCGCATCGCGGCGGTAACGCACCGCGACCCGCTCCACCCGGCCCAGATACTCGCCGTCGAGCTGCAACGGCGTCGGCCCAGCATCGCAGACCACGTCGAAGGCGTCGACGTCGTGCAGGTACGCAACCCGCCGGTCGCGGCGGCGCGCGTGCATCGGCCACACCAGGCCGTCAGACGGGTAGCCGCGCAGAGTCATGGCTGCGCGGCTCGCCGGCGACAGCGGCGTCGAGCGCCGTGTCGAACCCGGCCCGAGGAGCGGTCCACCACCGGCAGCCGGCCGAAGTAGGTGTAGGGGTGCTGGTTGGCCACCGCCAGGTACGCGCAACGGATGCTGACGCCGTCCAGCTCGACCGTCATCCGTTCAGGCAACGCGTAGCCGTCGTTTCGCAGCGTCCTCACCGCCGCGGCAATCACCTTCAGATCGCCGGGCCGGCGGCCGTCGAAGCGCGTGTACCGCTCCTCGTCCACGACCCGCGTCGCCTCCGCCTCCAGGCCCATGCCGGCCGAGAACGTGAACAGGCGATCGTTGGCCAACCCCAGCCCGACCATCCGCTGTGAGCCCGCGCTGATGGCCTGCGCGACGAGCCCGGCGGCGGCAAGCGTCTTTCGGGGGAACCCGAGCTGGCGCGCGAACACCGACGACGCCCCCGCCGGCACCACGGCAAGACTGCGGTCTGGCGGAAGCCCGTTCACCACCTCGTTGACCGTCCCGTCACCGCCCATGGCGACGACCACGTCTGCGTCCGGTTCGCCGGCCAGCTCGATCGCGTGCCGCGGGCGCGCGGTCAGGCGCAGCTCGACCTCGGCCACCTCGGACAGCCGGCGCGCGACCGCGTCCACGAGCGGAGGTGCCACTCCGGAGGCATTCGGGTTTGCTATCAGGCGAAGACGCATGCTCTTCGGCTCTACGATATCGGCGTGAGCCCATCGACCGTTCGAACCTACTCGGCCGTTGCCGGCATCCCAGCGGCGCTGGTGGTCGTTGCCCACCTGGCCCTGGTCTGGGGTGATTCGAGCCGGGCATCGAGGCTCATCGCCGCCTGGCCTTCAACCACGGCATTGCGCTGGCCGCCGTGCTGGCGGCGTTACTGATCTGCTCCCGGGTGGCGCTGCATCTGGAGACCCAGTCGGGGGCGCCGATCGCGGACTCGGTGGCGATCGTAGGCTCGGTGATCGTGTTGGCGCACCTGGCGCGCGTCTGGCGGGACGGCTCCAACCCGCTGCACCGATTCGGCCTCACGCTCGAGCACATCGCGGCCCTGGCCGCTGTGGCCTTCGTCACGCTCGCGATCGCGCACTACGAGACCGGCCGGCGAAACGGCCGCCCCTCGCGGGCCGCACCCCCGCCGCGTTAACCGCAGCCCAATCCCCGTAATCGACGGCCAATCAAGGCGGCCTAGAACTCGGGCCATGACCAACTACCTCAGAAACGGTGCGCTGCTCGTGGCAGCTGCACTGATGGGAGGCGGGGCCGCGATCGCGGTGTATTCGACCCAGCCGCAATCCGCACCATCATCCGCACCGCATCCCCGGCCGAGAACGTGGCCGCCCCTGCCGTCACCGGCCTCGAGCGTCAACTCGATCTACCGCCGATCGGCGCCCGGCGTGGTGGTTGTCACGGCCACCTCGACGACCAATGGGGGCTCCAACCCGCTCGATCCCTTCGGCGCTCCCCAGGCCCAGCAGACCCAGTCGCTGGGCTCGGGCTTCGTGATCGACAAAGAGCGGCCACATCCTGACCAACGCCCACGTCGTGGTGGGCGCCAGCAAGGTTGATGTCGGCTTTTCCAACGGTTCCAGGGCTACCCGGCCACCGCTGGTCGGCATCGACCGCAGCACCGACGTGGCCGTGCTCAAGAGTGGACGTGCCCACAGGACGCCCTCCGGCCGCTGCCGCTCGGCGACTCGTCGAAGAGTGCAGGTTGGAGAGTCCGCTTGTCGCGATCGGCAATCCGCTGGGCGAGGACCGCACCGTCACCGCGGGCATCGTCTCCGCCGTTGCAACGTGACATCAGCTCACTGCAGCCGGGCATCCAGATCCCGGGTGCCATCCAGACCGACGCCGCCATCAACCACGGCAACTCGGGTGGTCCGCTGATCAATAACGGGGGCGAGGTGATCGGCATCAACAGCCAGATCCTCTCCGACAACCCAAGCAACCCCGAGAGCGGAAGCATCGGCATCGGATTCGCGATCCCGATCAACCTGGCCAAGAACATCGCCCAGCAGCTGATCCAGAGCGGCACGGCCCAGCACACCTACCTCGGTATCCGGGGCTCGATGCTGACGCCCGATCTGGCCAAGTCGCTCAACCTGAGCGTCGACCACGGCGTGCTGGTGGGACAGGTCGAGCCCAACTCGCCGGCCGAAAAGGCGGGGCTGAAGGCCGGCACCACCCAGGCCACGATCAACGGTCAGACGGTTGTGCTGGGCGGCGACGTGATCACCAAGATCGACGGCAAGACGATCCGCACGTTCGACGATCTGTCCGGCACGATCACCGCGCACAAGCCTGGCGACACAATCCAGCTCGAGATCGTGCGCGGCGGAAAGACGATGACGGTCTCGGTGACGCTGGCGTCACGCTAGGCGGTATCGGTCGAGACCTCGACGATGACATCGTCGACCGCGTCGAGGGCGTCCCTGACGGCGTCCTCGACGCGGCTCGCCACCGTATGGGCCTCGCGAACCGTCAGATCGTCGCCGACCCGCAGCGAGGTCACCACCAGCAGCCGCTGACCCTGCTGGTAGACGACCACCTCGGCCGCTCCACCGGCCACCGCATGCACCGCCGCGGTCGCCTTCTGCACCAGCTCCGGCCGCTCGGCGGCCACGTCGCGGGCGGGCTGGGCGCCGAGCGCTGACGGCTCGACGTGCGCGTAGACGCGGGCCACCCCAAACTCCGATCGGATCTCACGCTTGAGCCGCGTCACCGTCTGGCCGGCCTGCCTCAGCGACATTTCCTCGGGCAGCCGCACATGCAGCGTGATCGCGCGACCGCCGCGGCCCTCCTCGAGCACTGTGATGTTGTGTGTCTCGACAACACCGGGCACGCGCAGGGCGGCCGCGGCCACCCGCTCATTGGCGGCCTCGCCACGGACGATCGGCTCGACGTGCACCGTCACCTGTGCGGGCCCGATCAGCGACCTGACCGCGTCCTCGACTCGGTCCATCGTTCTGGTGGCTGCGCTCCAGGCCCTCCAGCCGAGACACTCCGATGACGACGTCGGCGAAGCTCTCGCCACCGGCCTCCCGGACACGCACCGAACGCACCTCGGCCACTCCCGGCACCTCGCCCGCCGCTTCCTCGATCAGGCCGCTGAGTCCACTCGGGGCGCGGTCCATCAGCACGTCCACGTTGCGCGCGGCCATCCTCGCCGCCGCCGCCAGCACCAGCGTCGCCACGACCAGGGCGGCCACCGCATCGGCGCGCGGGTAGCCTGCGGCAACCAGTGCCAGCCCGACGATCACCGCCGTGGTGCCGGCGAAGTCGGAGCCAAAGTGCACCGCGCTGGCCAGCAGGGCGGCGTTGCGCTCGCGGCGGCCGAGCCGCAGCGAGACTCCGGTGCGGGCCGCATCAACGACCAGCACGCCGCCCATCAGCACGAAGGCGTACCAGTGCGCCTCCACCTCACCGCCGCCTGAGCGAAGCCGCAGCACCGCCTCGATGCCGATCCAACAGGCGACCAGCGCGAGAAACACCGACTCGGACAGGGCGGCCAGGTGCTGGGCCTTGCCGTGGCCGTACTGGTGCTGGGCGTCGGCCGGACGCTCGGCGACGCCGATGGCATACAGCGAGAGCAGTGCGGCCGCCGCATCGAGGCCTGAGTGCACCGCCTCGGCCAGGATGCCAAGGCTCGATGTGGCGAGGCCGACCACGATCTTCGCCGCCGTCAGCCCGAGCGCGGCCAGCAGCGAGACCAGCGCGGTGCGGCGAGCGGTTGACACGGGGCCGATTGTAGGGGAGGGTGTTTCCAATCGTTCCCTTGCGCACTACCATGGGAGTCCGAATGAGCTCGAGCCAGGAAGCCGAACTGACCGACGAGCGAGTCACGGAACAGGTTCGCGTCCTGATCGTGGACGATCACGCGGCGGTTCGCGAAGGCGTCAAGATGATCCTGGCCCGCGACCGTGAGATCGCGGTGATCGGCGAGAGCTCGAACGGCGAGGCGGCCATTGAGATGGCTGAGCGCCGCCGGCCGGACGTGATCCTGATGGACGTGCGGATGCGCGGCATGGACGGCTTCGAGGCCACCCGCCGGATCACGGCGGCGCATCCCACCATGGCGGTGATCCTCTACACCGCCCACGGCGAGCGCGGCCTGCTGTCGGAGGGCCTGGACTGCGGTGCCCGCGGCTACGTGCTGAAGGACGCTCCGCCCGACGACATCGTGAGGGCGGTCAAGCGGGTCGCCGAGGGCGGTGCCTACGTCGACCCGACTTTGGCGTCGGAGCTGGTGTCTCCCAAGGCAACCGAGCGCCTGCCGGCGCTGTCGACCCGCGAGCGGGAGATCCTGGGATTGCTCGCGAACGGCTTCTCGAATCCCGAGATCGCATCCCGGCTGTTCATCAGCCCCGAGACGGTTCGCACCCACGTGCGCAACGCGATGACCAAGCTCGAGGCGGATACCCGCACCCAAGCGGTAGCCCTGGCGCTGCGCCACTCCCTGATCGAATGAAGGGCCTGCGCGGTCGCGAGACCGACGACGATCACGGCGCGCTGCTCGACCACATGCTGCGCACGGTGCAGGACGAGCGATCGCTGATCGCCCACCGGCTGCACGACGGTCCCCAGCAGCTGCTGACCGCGATCCGGCTGCTGGCGGACGGCATCCGCCACGCGCTCGAGAACGACGAGACGCTGCGCGCCCTGGAAGGGCTGGAACGGCTCGAGCAGCTTGCGATCGAGGCCGGCGACGAGCTGCGCCAGATGACGGCGCGGCTGTATCCGGTCGTGATGGAGCAGCTGGGACTGCTGCAGGCTCTCGGCTCGCTGGGAGAGACGATCGAGGAGGAGTACGGAACGCTCTGCCAGGTCGAGCTGCCCAACCGATGGCCGGGAGGGAACGACGATCGCGACACGGCGATCTACCACGTCGCTCGCGAGTCGTCGCTGCACGCCGCCCGAAGCGCGGCGGCGCCGATCACGATCAGGTTGTCGACGGCGTCGGACTCCGGCGAGCTGGACGTCTCGGCCCCCGACTGCCCACCGCTCGCCGGCCCCGCGGTGCTCCTGCTGCGCGAGCGCGCGTCACGGATTGGCGGACAGATCGAGATCTCGTCCGGGACAGAGACGCGCGTCGTTCTCACGGCGCCGCTTCACCCGTGAAGGTCGGCGTCGTCGGGGCGGCGACCGAGGACTCGGTCGCGCTCGATCATGGTCAGTCACAGGTTCGACCCGGCGGGACGCCGCTGTACGCGGCCCGCGCGCTGCGCTTTGCCGGCGCAGAGCCGCGGTCGGTCGAGACGGCGAGCCTGCGATCGCTGATCGAGCACGGGCCGGGCGGGACGCGGCAGGAGATCCTTTCGCTGCCCGAACCGCTCACCCCGGAGCGGGCCAGGCGCGAGGTGCTGCCGGCGCTGGAGGGATGCGATTGGGTGCTGCTGGGCGGACAGACAGGCGGCGACTTCCCAGTCGAGACGATCGCCGTCCTGGCCGCCGCCGGACACCGGATCTGCCTGGACGGCCAGGGACTCGCCCGCGGCAGCCGGGTCGGGCCGATACAGCTTGGCCCCATCGCCCAGCGCGACGTTGCCGGGGTCACCGCGCTCAAGCTCAACCAGGCCGAGGCGGAGGCCGCCGGTCCGCTCGAGGTGCCCGAACTGCTCGTGACTCGGGCGGAGCAAGGTGTGCTCGTGCGCTGGCGAGGCGAGCAGTACGAGATCCCGGGTGACGGCCCACGATTCGGCGACCCGACCGGCGCCGGCGACTCGTTCGCGGCGCTGTACTGCCTGGAGCGAAGTCGCAACCAGCCCCCTCCCGCGGCGGCGCTGGCCGCAGCGACGATCGTTCAAAGGCTCTACGCCGAGGGCCCACACCATGAGATGCCGTGACGCGGTACAGTCCGCCGGGAGCTCACCCAGAGAGCTCGGGTTGCATACCGCTTGGTCCACCGCATAGGCTGGCGCCACCACGTTGAACGACTCCATCAGGATCCTGATCGCCGAGGACAACGCGCTGCTCCGCGGCGTCCTGCGCGATGCCCTGGCGGAGGCCGGCATGATCGTCGTCGCGGAGGCAAGTGACGGAGCCGAGGCGGTGGCCTTGGCTGAGCAGGCAACGCCGGATGTGGTCGTGATGGACATGCGGATGCCGAACGTCGACGGGATCGAGGCCACCGAACAGATCGCGCATGCGACGTGGGCAATGCCGGTTGTTGTCCTATCAGCCTACGACGAGCCTCAGATGATCGAGGCCGCTCTCGCCGCCGGGGCGACCAGCTGCCTCAAAAAGGGCGTCGGCCTGGACGAGCTGATCGAGGCGATCCGCTCCGCCGAACGCGGCGGCTGAGCCGGCTACTCTCAGCGGCGATAGACGACCACCGGACCGTGCGGATGCGTGGCATGCGACGGCACGCTGTCGACGGCCGCTCGTGCTGCAGACGCCGCCACGAGGAACAGCGCGGCCGCCGCCACCAACGCCCCGACAGAGACAACACGCAGCGGCCAACGGCGGCGCGCGCCGGCTCTCCCTGTCTCGCTCCCCTGAACAACGCTCACACCACCAAGATACGGGGCACGTTGCCGGTTGTGAAGATCCGTTACACGACCGATCGGTTCGCTGACTGGGCCACCAGCCCGCGGAACAGCGGTCCGCCTCCCTCGACGTCCTCCTCCGGGTGCCACAGCACGGCGACGCAGAAGTCCGCCTGCTCCAGCTCGAGCCCTTCGACCACGCCGTCCGGGGCGCGGGCCGTCACGACCAGCCCCTCGCCGATAACGTCTGGCGCCTGGTGATGGCAGGAGTGCACGTCGAGCCTGCCGCCGAGCATGCCGTGCAGCCGCGACCCGGGTTCGACCTCGACCGGGTGCCGGGTGAAGGTGCCGGGCGGGCCTTTATGCAGCTCGCCGTCGCCGGGGCTGTCACCGAGGTGCTGGTTCAGCGTGCCTCCGCGCAGGACATTCAGCAGCTGCATGCCGCGGCACACGGCCAGCACGGGCAGGCCGGCCTCGACGGCGGCGCGCAGCAGCTCGATCTCGGCCCGGTCGCGGTGTGGCACGACTCCGCCCGTGGCCGGATGCCGCGCCTGACCGTAGAGCGCGGGATCGAGGTCGGATCCGCCGGTGAGCAGCAACCCGTCCAGCGTCTCGACCAGCTCCGAGCTGCCCTCCACCGGCGGGATCACGAGCGGCATTCCTCCCGCCGCGGCGACGCCCCGCGAGTAGCCCGCGGGCACCATCACAGTGTTCACGTCGCGCCAGTGCGAGAAGCTGGCCGGCAGCTCATACGCGCAGATCCCGATCAGCGGCCGGTTGCGGTGCATACCGCCCGGAGTATATGAATGGTGCCCCCAACGAAGGGACGCGGGCGTGAGAGTTGACGAGCTTCAGCGCGAGGTGGAGACGGGCGCGATCGACACCGTCCTGTTGGTGATGACTGACATGCAGGGCCGGCTGATGGGCAAGCGCATGCACGCCCCCTTCTTCCTGTCCGACATCGCCGAGCACGGCGCGGAGGGTTGCAACTACCTGCTCGCGGTGGACGTCGAGATGAACACGGTGCAGGGCTACGAGATGTCGTCGTGGGATACGGGATACGGCGACTTCGTCTTCAAGCCGGACATGTCGACGCTGCGACCGATCCCCTGGCTGGAGCGAACCGCGCTGGTGGTGGCCGATCTTGAGTGGCACGACGGGTCGCCGGTGCTGGCCTCACCGCGGCAGATCCTCCGCCGCCAGCTCGACAGGCTGGCCGAGCGCGGCTGGACGGCCAACATCGGCTCCGAGCTCGAGTTCTTCCTGTTCCGCGACAGCTACGACGAGGCGCGAGCGAAGCGCTACCACGACGTCACACCGGCCAACCCCTACAACGTCGACTACTCGATCTTCGGCACGACCGTGGTCGAGGAGGTGCTGCGACCGATCCGCCTGGGCATGGCCGGCGCCGGCATCGCGGTCGAGGACTCCAAGGGCGAGTGCAACTTCGGCCAGCACGAGGTGAACTTCCGCTACGCGGGAGCGCTGGAGATGGCCGACAACCACTCGATCTACAAGAACGGCGCGGAGAGATCGCCTGGCAGCACGGACACGCGCTCTCGTTCATGGCCAAGTACAACGAGCGCGAGGGCAACTCGTGCCACATCCACTGCTCGTTCTGGGACGAGAACGGCAGCCTGTTTCCCGGCGAGAAGGACGGCTTCTCAAAGGCGTTCGAGCACTTCGTGGCCGGCCAGGTGGCCGCCACCCGCGAGCTTGCCTACATGTACGCGCCCAACATCAACTCCTACAAGCGGTTCGCCGAGGGATCGTTCGCGCCCACCGCGCTGGTCTGGGGCCGCGACAACCGCACCTGTGCCTTCCGCGTCGTCGGCCACGGCAACGGGCTTCGGCTGGAGACACGTCTGGCGGGGGCGACGTCAACCCCTACCTCGCGTTCGCGGCCGTGATCGCGTCCGGGTTGCATGGCATCGACAACCAGCTCGAGCTGGAGCCCGAGTTCGCCGGCAACGCCTACGAGGCCCCGAGGACCGGCACATCCCGCGCTCGCTGCGCGACGCCATGACCTGCTCGACGGCTCGGCGCTCGCCCGGGAGGCGTTCGGCGACGAGGTGGTGCGACACTACCTGCACTGCGCGCGCACCGAGCAGCGCGCGTTCGACGCAGCGATCACCGACTGGGAGAAGTTCCGGGGCTTCGAGCGGCTCTAGAAGCTGGGAGGAGGAGACCTCAATGTCAGCCACCACCACCGAGGGACTGCTGATCGGGCGGCGAGCGCACCGCGGCCGCCGAGGGCAGGACGTTCGACGTCACAAATCCGGCCACAGGCAGCCACTGGCGACGCGTGGCCGAAGCCGGCGTGGAGGACGTCGACCGGGCAGTGGCCGCAGCCGACCGCGCATACGAGACGTGGGGCGCGCTGTCACCGGTCACGCGCGGACGGGTGATGCACCGCTTCGCCGACGTCGTCGAGGAGCACGCCGAGGAGCTGGCGCTGCTCGAGTGCCACAACGTCGGCATGCCGATCGGCGACGCGCGTGGGCAGCTCGGCGATGATCGTGGACGTGATCCGCTACTACGCCGGCGCGGTGGACAAGTTCTTCGGCCACACGATCCCGGTCGAGCGCGACGGCGTGGCGCTGACGTTCCGCGAGCCGATCGGCGTGGTCGGCCTGATCACGCCCTGGAACTTCCCGCTCAACATCGCCAACTGGAAGACCGCACCGGCGCTCGCCGCGGGCAACACGGTGGTGCTGAAGCCGGCCAGCCTGACGCCGCTGTCGGTGCTGCGCTACGCCGAGCTGGCGGTCGAGGCCGGCCTGCCGCCGGGCGCGCTGAACGTCGTGCCCGGGCCGGGGTCGACGCGTCGGCAACGCGCTGGTCGAGCATCCCGACGTGGGCAAGATCGGCTTCACCGGGCTCGACCGCGGTGGGCGCCGAGCATCGCCCGCAGGGCGGCGGCGACGATCAAGCGGGTGACGCTCGAGCTGGGCGGCAAGTCGGCCGCGTGGTGTTCGCCGACGCCGACCTCGAGAAGGTGGGCGCGCTGGCGCCGTACGCGGTGTTCGAGAACTGCGGCCAGGACTGCTGCGCGCGCTCGCGGCTGCTGGTCGAGGAGTCGGTCAAAGACGAGGTGCTGGAGCGCTATGCAGCCACGACCGCGCGCGATCCGTGTGGGCATGCCGGAGGACGCCGACACGGAGGTCGGCCCGCTGATCTCGGCCGGACAGCGCGAGACCGTCGAGCGCTACATCGCAGCCGGGGTCGACGAGGGCGCGCACGCTCGTCACGGGCGGCGAGCGCCCGGCGGCGAGCTGGAGGACGGGCTACTTCCTGCGGCCGACGGTGCTCGACGGCGTGCACAACGACATGACGGTGGCCCGCGAGGAG
The DNA here is from genome assembly GCA_963755675.1 of uncultured Actinomycetes bacterium. Lineage (GTDB taxonomy): Bacteria > Actinomycetota > Thermoleophilia > Gaiellales > JAICJC01 > JAICYJ01. The sequence continues at coordinate 10,667 of CAVWLK010000053.1, read as the reverse complement.
ATCTTCGGCCCGGTCGTCTAGCGTGATCACGTTCCGTGACGAGGCCGATGCGGTGCGGATCGCCAACGACACGCCCTACGGCCTGTCCGGCTCGCTATGGACGCGCGACTCCGCCCGCGCGCTGCGCGTCGCCCGGGCGCTGCGCACCGGCGTGCTGGGCGTGAACACCAACTCGTCGGTGTTCGTCCAGACGCCGTTCGGCGGCTACAAGCAGTCGGGCGTCGGCAAGGAGCTCGGGATGCACGCGCTCGAGCACAACACCGAGCTGAAGAGCGTCTTCATCTCGACCGAATGAGCCGGCGACCACCGCGTTCGAGGCACCGATTCGGGCAGACACCGTTCGGCGGCTATGTAGCGTCCGGCGTCGGAACGTGCTGCACGTCGACCTCGTAGTCGTCGCTGCAGGCGTCCGGTGCGGCGTCGAGGATCGCGGCGGCCGCCGAGCGCGCCTTTGCTTCTGACGGCCACCAGCCGAACACGATCCGCCGCGACGGCCCGGGGTTGTTGCCGGCATACGTGGCCACGGCCATGTAGCGCAGCGACGGGTCGGCCGCCGGCGGCAGTGGCTCGTCGATCACCTGCACCGAGACAGTCCGGGGAACCGCGCGGTAAACCATCGCCGCTCGTTGCTGCGCCTCCGCCTTCGTCCAGGGGCCACCGACGCCGCCGGTGCCATCGGCGTACTGCATCAGGATGTAATGAGGGGCCGGCGGGCCGAGCCCGGGCGCATGCTCGAACGCCTGCTCGGTCATGCGTCGCCGATCGCTGTCGGCCCTGTCAGCCGTCATGTCACGGTCCTCCCCCAGATTCCCGTTGCACACAGCGTAGCTGTCGTCCCTCAGCACGCGGCGGGCGGCCAGCACTTGTACACGTATGATCTCGCCGGAGCGGTCGGGAGGCACCGCCAACGGCTCAAGATCGGATGATCGTCACGTTGTCAAAGACGCATACACAACAGGACGAGCGGCTGCCGCAAATGCCCGGCTGGCAACACCCGATCATCCGCCGCTATCTCGAGCAGGTGTTCGAGGGTGGGCCGATGGGCCAGCGCCGCGCGGTTATCCTTTTCTTCGTCACGGTGGCCCCGGTCGCGGTCGTCATTGGGGCCATGCTCTCATCCGAGCACCGCATCTCCGTAACGCTGGTTCGGGGAGCGGCTGTGCTGGCCGTCGTCTGTTGGCTGCTGGTGCGGTCCACGCCTCTGTTCGGGGAGTGGCTGCTCCTGCTCGTCGCTCTCACGTTGGCGAACCTCACCGCCCAGATCGCGGTGGGGTCGGGCCACAGCGGCGTCTTCGCACTCAACCTCATGGGGATCTTCGCACTGGTCTGCCTCGTGTTCGAGACGCGGCTGGTGGTGGCGGGCGGAGCGCTTTTTACCGCCAGCTACGCGGTGGCGCAGCTGCACTTCTTCTCCACGGGCGACGCCGCGGCGGCGACCTGCATGTTCGCGATCATCGTGTTGTTGATGGCACTGCTCATCCACGGCACGGCTCTGTACCTCCGCGAGTCGCTGCGCACCGCCGGGGAGCTCCATGCCCAGATGGACGAGACCGCCGAGCGGGAGCGCGCTCGCATCGCCGGCGAATTGCACGATGACACGATCCAGGTGCTGAGCGCTGCGGGCATGCGGCGTGGACCTGATTGTCCGCCGTACGGAAGCCGAGCAGGGCTCCGGTTCGGAGGCGCCGATTCGCGAGGTCCGGGAGCTGATCCGCCATGCGCTCGATCGCACCCGGCGGCTCACCTTCGAGCTATACCCGCCGCGAGCCGATAGCCAGGGCCTCCGCCCGGCCCTCGAGGCACTGGGGGGCGGCGGATCGAGCAGGAGGCGCCGTTTAGGGTGGCGATCTCGGTCGGCCCCACCCGCCTGCCGCACGGGGTCGAGCAGCCGCCTACCGAACGATCAAAGAACTGCTGGCCAACGCTGCCAAGCATTCGCAGGCGACACAGGTCACGGTGGACGTGACGACCGGGTTCGACACCGTCAGCTGCGTGGTCGCAGACAACGGACGTGGGTTCGACGCCGCCGCGGTCTCCGACGCGCGACGCGACTTCCACATCGGCCTCGACGCGGCCGCCGATCGCGTCCGATCCGCCGGTGGGAGCCTCGAGATCACGAGCGGGCCTGGTGAGGGAACACGCGCCAGTTTCACCCTGCCGATCGACTCAGCAGGATCCTGAGGGACGTGTGCGGCCGCGCTGCCGTCAGACAGCGCGACCGCGGGTGATCCGACTGAGGACGCTGCGGCGTCGTTCGCGGCGCTCCTCCAGATCGCGCATGCGCGCCATCCGGATCAGGTACTCCCGCTCGCTCTCGCGACGCGGTTCGACCGTTCTGCTTGCTTGATAGATCTGGGAGGAGATTCAGCATGGTTCCGAGTGTATCTGGCGGTTCTTCCGAAGTTTCAATTGATTTACCTTTTTTTTAACGCTCCGTGTAACCGGATGAACACTAAGTGGGTATAGACCGGCGAAGCTCGTGCCAGGAGGTCCGCTTGTGCGATGCTGCGCGGCGTGATTCCGACCATCGACGACGTCCGCGCCGCTGCCGCCACCATCGAGGGGCACGTTCACCACACTCCCGTGGGCTGTCATCAGCCACACTGAGCGAGGTGGTGGGAGCTCCGGTCACACTCAAGGCCGAGCTGCTTCAGCGATCGGGGTCGTTCAAGATTCGAGGCCGCGTTCAACCGGCTGTCGTCGCTGACCGTTTATGCTGGCGCGGTGGTTATCGGCCTCTCAGCCGGCAACCATGCCCAGGCGCTGGCCCTGGCGGCGCGCGAGCTGGGCACCACGGCTCTCGTGCTGATGCCACCGGATGCGAGCCCCGCCAAGGTGGCTGCCACGCGCGGCTACAGAGGAGAGGTGGATCTGCAGTCAGTCAGACCGCGGCCGCTATGTTCAGGAAGACTGCATGACCGAGCTGGCCTAGTCCAGCGGACCGCGTGATCGTCCACCCGTTCAACGACCCCGCCGTCCAGGCCGGAGGCCAGGAACGGTGGGGTCTGAGTCTGGTCGAACAGATGTCGAGCCTGGACACGGTGATCGTGCCGGTGGGCGGCGGCGGGCTGGTGACCGGGATCGCCGCCGCCGTCAAAGCGCTGGTGCCGGGCGCCCGGGTGATCGGCGTGGAGCCCGAGCTGGCCCCCTCGGTGCGACGGGCGCTGGACGCGGGCGAGGTGGTGCCTGTGGAGCTGGGGCCGACCATCGCCGACGACTGAAGGCGCCAAGCGCCTGCCGAACAGCCTCGAGGGGTGCCAGACGCTGGTGGACGACGTCGTGCTGGTGAGCGAGGACGAGCTGATCGAGGCGATCAGGTTCGTCTACCGCGTGCGAAGCTGGCATGCGAAGCGGGCGCCGCCGCCGGAGTGGCGGCATTGCTTTCGGGGCGGGTTGACGTGCGCGGCTCGAATGGCGTCGGGGTGATGATCTCGGCGGCAACATCGCTCCCGAGCTGCTGGCCGAATCCTCACGTAGGCGGCCCCAAACCACGGCTTGACGAACTATTGGCGAGGTCGTAAGATCGCGCTGATCGTCACAAGGGGGTTCCAGATGGCCGCGTTTCGCGACATGCCCATCGACCTTCTGGCCGCAGGCTCGAGCGAGCGCTCGCCGCCGGCCTCTCACGGGCGCAGTTCATGCGCAGGGCGGCGGTCGCGGCCGGTGGGGTGGCCAGCTACGGGCTGCTCGCCCCGCAGCTTGCGCAGGCGGCGAACAGCGCGCCGCGGCCGATACCCGGTGGTTTGGACGGAACGTTCACGCCGGTGCCGAGCGACCCCTTCGTGCACGTGCTACCGCCCGCCGTCGGGTTCGAGATGCTGACGATCACCGACTTCAACGGCCTCGTCGCGGCCGCCGAGATGCAGGGCACCGCGCACGGCACCGACGGCAGCCACTACACGTTCGACGCGGACATGCGGTTCATGCACGGCGTCTACGTCGGCATGGACGGGCGCCATCGCCAGGGCTCATTTGGCTTCATTTGAATTGATCTCTACGAGGGCGCCGTGGGCGACCAAAGCACCAGGTTCACGACTTCGAGCCGGGCATCCGTCAATCAGGCCTGTTCTGGACGATCCCCGTGTCGCCGCTGGCGCTGGATGCGTCGCCGGGCGCGGGGCGTGCGCGCTTCCGTGCGCATCAGCTGGCGGTGCCGGACTTCCATGACATCTTCAACGCCGTATCCCCGTCGCCGACCTCCAAGCCGGGGCACGTCAGCTTTGACGTCCGATGGAGCGGCAACTCCCGGCGCAGAGATTCACGACGACGTCTTCGGCTTCAAGGGTCACTTCACGGCCGGCGACGCCCGGATCACGTTCGCGGTCCACGACGACGACAGCGACGTCGTGTACCACTCCGATCCGGACGGGCAGCGCGCCGTGTCGGCCGGCGTCGGTCACGAACACAACGGCGTGTTCTTCTAGCGGCGAGCGAGCCTAGTCGCCGGGCGAAGGACTCGACTCGCGGGTGCGTGCCGCCATACCGCGAAGCATCGCGATTGCCACCTTAGGCTCGCTCTCGAGCACTCTTTGTGAACGCGGCCCGCCCGAGTCGCATCGCCAGCACGTGGTTGTCGCACTCGACCGTCGCATTGCGCGGCGCGGCATCCAGCAGTGCGAGCTCGCCGAAGAAGTCTCCCGGGCCCAGCTTCACGGTCTGCTTGCCCTTCCTCCTCACGGAGGCGGTGCCGTCGAGGATGATGAAGAAGGCGTCCCCCGAATCGCCCGCGCGCACAATCGGGGTCAGCGGTGCGTACCGCTTCAAGGTCGCCTTGCCGGCGATCTTGCGCAGATGACGTTGGACAGCCCGTCAAAGAGGGGCACGGTGGACAGCGTGTCGAGGCCCACGCCGCTTTGCTTCTGCCGGATTCCAGATCGAGCGCGCGGGCAATCCGGTCGCTTTTACCTGACGTGATCAAAGCGTCGCTCCTCGGGTTGCGGGGCGCCGAGTCTACTCTTTTTCGAGTCGCGCTCAACCGCTGTGCACGCCGCGGGCCGGTCGGCCGATGCCCCCGGCATGACTCGAACATGCGACACGCGGTTTAGGAAACCGCTGCTCTATCCCCTGAGCTACGGGGGCGACGACCCGCAAGCGTACCCGACCGCCGCCTCCCGCCGAACGGGCTAACCTGACCTGGTGACCGACCTCGGCCATACCGCCCTGGGTGCCTGGAGCGGCGGGCGCCACATGCACTTCGGCCTGCCGGTCGAGGACGACCGCCTGGTCGCCGCTGCTGCGGCCCGACGAGCGACGATCACGCACCGTGATCACCGCCGACGTCTACGGCGCGGGCGCCGCCGACCCGCTGGTCGGCCGGGCGCTCGCGGGCCTCCCGCGCGAGCGCTTACCCGCTGGTCGGCGCCGTCGGGCACGACTTCTACGACGGCGAGCGGGAGGGGGCCAAGGGCTACCCGCGGTTCACCGACCCGGCGCCTGCGGGCGCCGGACGGCTACGCCGCCTATCTGCGGATGGCCACCGAGCGCAGCCTGGAGCGCTGCGGCGTCGACCACTTCGACCTGCTGATGCTGCACAACCCGGACCGCATCGGCTACTCGTCCGAGGTCGTGTGGGACGCGATGGCGGCGCTGCGCGAGAGGGGCTGACGCGCGGCGATCGGGGTCGCGCCCGGGCCGGCCAACGGCTTCACCCTCGACGTGATCGGGTGTCTGGAGCGGTTCGGCGACGCTGATCGACTGGGCGATGCTGATCCTCAACCCGTTCGAGCCGTGGCCGGGGCGGCTCGCGCTGCCGGCCTGCGAGCGCGCACGACGTGCGGGTGCTCGCCCGGGTGGTCGACTACGGCGGCGTGTTCCACGATGACGCTGCCCGACGAGGGCGAGCTGCCGGAGCGCGACCACCGCAGCTTCCGGCCGGCGGGCTGGGTCGAGCAGGGCGCGCGCGAAGCTCGACCGGCTGCGCCCGATCGCCGAGCGCCACGAGCTGACGCCGCTGCAGCTGGCGCTGCCGTGGACGCTGGCGCAGCCGGCCGTGGCCTCCGTCGCCCCCACCCTGATCCAGGAGCCGGGCCGCGGCGCGAAGCCGATCGAGGCCGAAGCGGGCCGAGCTGGCGGCGACGCCGGCCGAGCGGGTCCTCAGCGCCGACGAGCTCGCGGAGATCGCGCGAGATCGGCGACAACACCGGCTGCATGGCGCTGAAGGGCGGCTCGCCCGGCGCACGAGGGCGCGCCGCGCGCCGACGCCTGGCCGCTCGACGACGACCTTCGCCAGGTCGCCGACCGCTGGGGCATCGTCCCCGAGCGCGACCTCGTCATGCACGCATAAGACCTCGCCGAGCTGCGCGCATCGTCGCCGCCGCCGGGAACCGCGCAAGCAATCGGCCGGACGCTGTACGCTCCAGCGCCATGATCGACACGGCCCTTCACGAAGAGGCGATCGCCCTCACCCGCGACCTGATCCGGGTCGACACCTCGAACCCGCCCGGCAGCGGAGACGCCGCGCGGCGATGCTGCTCAAGGACTACCTCGAGGCGAACGGCGTCGAGTGCGAGCTGGTGGCGCGCGACCCCGACCGCGCCAACCTGATCGCCCGCATCCCCGGCACCGGCGACGGGCCGTCGCTGGCGCTGCTCGGCCACACCGACGTGGTGCCGGCCGACGCCGCAGGACTGGCAGCACCCGCCGTTCGCGGGCGACCTCGACGACGACGGCTACCTCTGGGGCCGCGGCGCGGTCGACATGAAGAACGAGACCGCGACCCGCGCCGTGGCGATCGCGGTGCTCGCCCGCTCGGGCTTCCGGCCGGGCGGCGACCTGGTGTTCGTCGCCGAGGCCGACGAGGAGGACGGCACCGAAGAGGTCGGGATGGCGTGGCTGGTCAAGGCGCGCCCCGACATCGCGCACCGACTACGCGCTCAACGAGGGCGGCGGCGAGCGCCTGGAGCTGGCCGACGGGCGCGTCGTCGTCACGGTCAACGTCGGCGAGAAGGCGACGCTGCGGCGCGCTGGTCACCGCGCTGGGCGAGGCCGGCCACGCCTCGACGCCGACGTCGGGCGCCAACGCGGTGCCGCGGCTGGCGACGCTGATCGCCCGGCTGGCGAGACCACCGCACCGGCGCGCCGGCTGCTGCCCGAGACCCGGGTGATGCTGGAGGCGCTGGCGGGCGAGTTCGGCGGCGATCTCGACGGCGGCGATCGAGCGGGCGTGCGGCGCTGCATCCGGCGTTCCCCGACCTGACTGCCGCCGCTGTCTCGGCGCGACGATCGCGCCGACCCGGCTGCGCGGCTCGTCGCGCCCGCAACGTGATGCCGGGCAGGGCCAGCGTCGAGTGCGACTGCCGGGTGCTGCCCGGCATGACCAAGGACGACCTCGAGGCGAGCTGCGCGCGGCGCTGGGCGACCGACCTCCCCTACGAGCTCGAGTTCCTCGGAAGCCGACCGGGGCGGCACCATCGTCGCCGATCGACACGCCGCTCTTCGAGGTCTGCCGCGCGTTCGTCGACCAGCACGATCCCGGGGCGATCCTGCTGCCCACGATCTCCACCGGCTTCACCGACTCGCACTTCATGCGCGAGGCGTTCGGCACGGTCGCCTACGGCTTCTGGCCGGTCGCGGCACACGCCGATCGGACGTCTGCTACGCCGGGGTGCACAACCGCGACGAGCGCGTCCACGTGGACGACCTCGGCTACGCGACTCGACTTCCACGTCGAGGCCTGCCGGGCGATCGGCGCGCTCAGGTGACGCGCGAACGCTTCCAGCCGCGGAAGGCGTGGAGCAGCGAGTCACGCGCTCCGGCGCCGAGTCGCGCTCGGTCAGACGCCCGTCAGCCGGATCGTCACCCGATCTCGTCGAGGTGGCGGCGCAGCCGGGGCAGGCGGCCAGGTGCTCGTCGAACCGCCGGCGCTGGTCGCCGTCCAGCGCGCCCTCCAGGTAGTCGGTCACCAGCTCGACCAGCTCCGGCATGTCAGTCCGTGGTAGGGCATCGGCGTCGTCCACCCACGAGTCTCGCCGGGCACGACGAAACGCTACAGGCCGAGCCGCTCGGCGATCCACGTTGCCTGCCAGGATCGCTTGGCGTCCCAGCCTCGCTCGCCGTCGGCATACATGCGAGCGCGCGCGGCAGGTACCCGGCGTACGCGGGGCGGCCGTGCTCCACCGCCCAGGCCGCCTCGACCAGGAACGGCGCCATGTCGATCGACGCCCGCGAGGCGTGCTCGCGCGTGCGGCCGGCATTGAGCTCGGTGAACTCGACGTCGGCGACGCCCGACCAGGCGCCGATCCGATCCAGCAGCCGGCCGCGCCGGGCGACCACGAGCGTCTCTTGGTCGACGACGTCGCCGCCGAGTTTGACTCGCCACAGCTCGCGGTCGATCCAGATCGGCAGGTGCTCGACGCGGCAGGCGTGAACGCCGCTTCGACAGGATCGAACCGCAGCAGTCCCACCCAGTCGCCCGGCGCACCGCCCACCGGCGCCGGCCACTCGAAGCCGCTGAACGGCGCCAGCCGGCCGGCGGCGAGGAACTGTATGCGATCACCCGGTCGCCCACGTCCGAAACGCATGCAGCAGCGCGTCCCGGGCGTGGTCGTCGAGATCCTCCGTGCGGAGCGTGCCGGCAAGCCTGATCGTCTCGCGGATCTGCTCGAGGTAGGTCGTGCAGCCCTCGCACATCACCAGGTGCTGCTCGAAGCGAACCCGATCCTCGGCCGGAAGGGGGCGCCCTCGAGGTACGCGGTCGACCCAGTTCGACCAGCTCCGCGCAGGTGATACTCGCTGTGGGCGTGACATGGCCATCAGGCCGTCGGGACCATCCAGGTACCTCTCGAGGGCGGCCCGCACCCTCCGCTTTGGGCACGATGCAGGGAGCACGCGCTGGTCTGGGTCTTCGCCGAGTGACAGGAAGCTCGCACACCTTGGCCGAGGAGTAAAGCCCTCGACGTCGCGCAGCCGGACCACTCTCTCTCCCCCTGCGTTCGTACGGGGAACCCTCTCGATCGCGCCTGTCCGATCAACGTCCTGCGTCGCACCGAGGAGCCAGCCGGTGCCTCGGGCAGGTCGTCCCAGCGTCGCGGATAGGAGAGGCCAGTGGGCCGGCCCAGCGCGGCGTCATCGCGGCCGCAGGAAAGCGATTCGGAGCTTCGACGGCCGGCCGATTCCTCGCCGTCGCCGCTCGAGCGACGCGAACGGGACGCTGCGGAGCTCGCGCTGGCGCGCGTTTGCGGTGTTCTGGTGTAGAATGTGGGGCAGAGATCCGAGGCGTGCGAACGAGGAGCGCCCCTCGAAGCGGTCGATCCCCTCAGCACGCCGAACCAGGCCTCCTGAGCCACCTCTCGGCCACCGGCGCGGCGGAGACGAACGACATCGCCAGCCGCACCAGGGAGGTGTGGGGAAGCGCTCGATCAGCTCTACGAACGCGGCCTCGTCGCGGGCGCGCAGGGCGGCCACCAACGCTGCTCCTCAGGCGACGGGCCGGTGGGGACGCGCTGCTGCATCGACGGCTCGGCCATGCTGGCATGCGATTCTGTCAGAGATCGGCGGCGGGCGGATGTGTTACGTCCCGCCCGGCAGCGGGCACCCGCAGAGGCCAGGGCCGCGCCCAGCCTGCCGCAACAGCGGCGGAGCACACGCCACCACCTGCCCCAGCCTTAGCCGCAGCAGCAATCCGGAAGGTAGGCACCGGCAGCCGCCGCCACGTAGTGGACCCGTCAGGTGCAGGCTGGTCGCCGAGCGCGATCGCGATCGACGGAGCCGCGGTATCAGCAGCCGACATGTCGTGACGGTCGCGAACATCGCCGACGCCATCAGCGCGAGGCCGGCCACATCACGGCAACTGGTCGATGCTGGTCGATCGCGACTGCGGCCAGCTCGACCGCGATCAACTCCGGCTGCTCGCTGCGGGCCGATCCGCGCGCAGCGCCCACCGCCGACAGCAGCACGCCGACGAACCCAACGCCGTAGACGAGGCCGGCGCCACCCAGGCTCAGCCCGATCTCGGGCGAGGTGAGGCCGATACAGGCGTAGGTGAAGACGCCGACGGAGCCGAAGAAGGACCGTGGCGGCGCAGAGCGGTGTTCAGCAGCAACAAGCGGTTTCGAAGCTGCGCTCGATCGTGCCGCGAGCCGGCGATCGCTGTGGGAGGGCGCGTCCGAGGAAGCCATCCCCAGATCGCCAGCGCACCGAGCACGGTGGGGACGAGCAGCAGCTCGAGCGCCGACCGCCAGCCGAGCTGCTCGGCGATCACGCTGTGCCGACCCGGCCGAGAACCCCCGACACCGACGAACCGGTATAGGCCCGACTAGCGCCGGCAGCAGGGCCGGCGAAACCGCTGCTACGTACGGCACCGCCACCACCAGGAGCCCGGGCATCAGCAATCCCTGCGCTCCCCGCAGCGCGAGCAGCGTCGCACACTGGCGCGAACCCGAGCAGGGCGGGGGGGATCATCAGGAGCGTGGGCGACGCGACGATCACACCGCGGCGCGCCGATCCGGTCCGAGAGCGGCCCGTGCACCCAGCTGCCGATCGCCACCCGACCACCACGACCGTGATCGAGAGGCCGGCCGCCGCCGGCGAGACGTTCAGCGCATGCTCATGTCGGGCAGGATGGCCTGGTCGCGTACATTTCGCGAACATGGCCGACGCGCCCAGGAACAGGGCCACCGCGGCCGCACGCGATCGCTCTCCGCCACGGCTGTCCATCATGCTGCTGGCGG
>CAVWLK010000052.1:0-27232 GCA_963755675.1 uncultured Actinomycetes bacterium | reverse complement strand
GGCGGTCCGGATCAAGGCCGCCGGCAAGGTGCGGATGCCGCCGAAGGCCACGATCAGCTCGAGCGACGAGCCGGCCACCGAGGAGCTGCACGGCCGGATCATGGCGATGCCCGGATATGTCGGCGGCGAGGTCGACGTCGCCGGCCTCAAATGGACTCCCAGCGTGCTTGGGAACCCGGCCCGCGAGCTGCCTCGGGCGAACGCGCTGGTGCTGCTCTCGGACCCCTCGACGGGGGCGCGTGCGCGCGGCCTGGGAACGTCCCTCCGCCTGCGCACCGGCCCCCCGGTCTGGGAGTGATCCAGAACCCGCTCCTGCGGTCACGCGACGGCCTGCTCTACCTGATCGCCCAGCTGATGGACGCGATCGGCGGCGGCATCGCGCTGGTCGCCCTTCCCTGGCTGGTGCTGGACACCGGCGGCTCGCGGACGCTGGCCGGCGCCGCCTACCTGATCGGCACCCTGCCCTATGTGCTGCTGGGGATCACGGCGGGCGATCTCGGCGACCGCCTGCCGCGACGCCGGATCATGGTCGTGGCGACCGCCGGCCAGGCGGCGGCCGCGGCGGCGCTGCCGCTGACCGTCGCGCTCGGCCGCCCGGCCGACCGGCTTCCGGTGGCGCTCATCTTCGCGGCCGGCCTGGGCGTGACGGCGGGGCGGGTGTTCGTCGACGCCGCCGCCTTCGGCGCGATCGCCCGACTGGTCGGTACCGCCCACTTCGTGGAGGGTCAGGCCGCGCTCTCGGTCGTCTGGTCGCTCGGATTCCTGGTCGGGCCCGCCGTGGGTGGCGCGCTGATCGGCTGGGTGGGTCCCGTGCAGGCATTCGTGGTGCAGACAGTGGGGTTTCTGCTCGCCGTCGGGATGTTCATGCTGATCCGCACCGACCTCGGCCCCGACCCCGGCCACGCCCCGGCCGGGCCGCGCCAGTCAGGGCTGTCGCTGGTCGCCGGCCACCCGGTGCTGCGCCGCCTGACCGGTGTCGGCATGGCCTGGAACTTCGCGGTCAACCTCTTCTACGCCCTGATCGTCGTCTACACCCGGCTGGTGCTGCACGCCGGCGGCCCGGCCGCCGGCCGGCTGCTGGCGGTGGGCGGCGTGGCCGGGCTGGCCGGAGGCTCGGCGGCGCCGGTCGTTCGCCGCCGGCTGGGCGCATCGGTCGGGCTGCGGCTGGCGGTCGCCGCGAACGCCGTCGGCGCGGTGGCCATGGCGCTCGCCGGATCGCTCGGCCAGGCCACGGTCGCCTTCGCCCTGCTGGAGGGGACGGCGATCCTCTTCATCACCATGCTGATCGGCGAGCGGCAGGTGATCGCCGGCCCGGGCGCCCAGTCGCGGGTGGGCATCACCGGGCGCATGTCGGCGCTCCTCGCCGCCTCGCTGGGCGCGCTCGTGGCCAGCGCTCTGGTCGCCGTGATCAGCGTCGACGCCGTCTTCGCCATCGCCGCCGCGGCCACCGTGCTGGTGGCCGCCGCCTCGTCACGCCTGCTTCGCCTCGACCTCGCCTGAGGAGGAGCCGCCGGGGCCGCGGTCGCGGCCGTGCGTCCCGGCCTGCCAGGTGCGCAGCTCGTCGTCGCTCAGGTCGGATGGCGGCGACCGGCGGGCGACGATCCCGAAGCGGATCAAGAAGGCCAGACCCACCGCGGCCGGCACGATGTGCGGCAGATGGCTCAGGAAGAGCTCCATCGTGCACCGATTGTAGACCCGGTGGCCAGCGCGGCCGCTTCCCTTTGCCAGCGTCTCCCGAGTCACCTAAGATTGCCGCGGTGTCCGCGCTCAAAGTCGGTCTGGTCGCGCTCGTCCTCGGTGCCATCGGCACCGTCCTGCTCTACGTGACGCCCTCCTGGTTCCCGGTGCAGGCGTCCGTGCAAGCGGAGCGGCAGGACGAGCTGTACCAGTGGCTGATGATCATGTCGTCGTTCATCTTCTCGATCGTGGTCACGTTCCTCGTCTACTCGATGTGGAAGTTCCGGGCCAAGCCGGGTGACATGTCGGACGGCAAGCCGATCCACGGCCACACCGTGCTGGAGATCGCCTGGACGCTGATACCACTGGCGATCGTGGTCGGCTTCGGGATCGCCGCGACTGTCGTCCTCGACCGGAACGAGCGGCCGGCCCCCAACCGGCTGATCGTCGACGTCACCGGGCAGCAGTTCTACTGGACGTTTCACTATCCCAGGGCGAACGTGACCACCGGGTACCTCAACGTGCCGGTCGGCCGCCAGGTGGAGTTCCACGTCACGTCGCCGCCGCACGACGTCATCCACGACTTCTACGTGCCCGCCTTCCGGGTCAAGATCGACGCCGTGCCAGGACTGGTCACCAAGGTCTGGGCGACGCCGACCCGGATCGGCACCTACGCGGTGATCTGCAATGAGCTGTGCGGGATCGGCCACAGCCAGATGCGATCGATCGTGAACGTGGTCACCCCGGCTCGCTTCCGGCAGTGGATCGCCCAGCAGAAGCAGGCGGCGAAGGCGCCGCCGACGTCCTCCTCGGGTAACGGTCCGGTCGATGCCAAGGCGGTGTTCACCCAGAACTGCTCCTCCTGCCACACGCTGGCCGCGGCCGGGGCTACCGGCACCGTCGGGCCGAACCTGGACAACCTGGCCGCCGACGCCGCCAAGTACGCGCCCGGCGAGTCGGAGGACGCCTACATCCGCGACTCGATCGAGGACCCCGGCAAGGTGGTCGTGAGCGGGTATCCGAACGGGGTCATGCCGACGACCTTCGGCAAGTCGCTCTCCAAGGGCGAGATCGCCTCGCTCGTGCAACTCCTGGCTTCGAAAGGTGGGACGTGATGGTTGCGCATGCCGCTGAGCTGTCCGGGCACGAGCAGGCACACGGCCACGGCGGGGGCGGCCCCAAGCGCAGCGTCTGGTTGCGGGGAAGCTTCGTCCGCGCCGCCTGGGTGACCTTCCTCTTCGGCGCCGTCGGCGCCCTGGGGACGATGGCGGTGCGCAAGTACCTGTTCGGCTACCCGGCGTACTCGCAGGGCGTGGTCGACACCTTCACGATGGCCCTGGTCGGCCTCGGCTTCACGATCGGCATCGGCTGCTGGGACTACTGGTTCGGCTACCTGATCGGCTCGCACCACTGGGTGCAGGAGGACCACTCCAGCCACGGCGCCTACAGCTGGAAGGACTACTTCAAGGTCAACACCGACCACAAGGTGATCGGCGTCCAGTACCTCTGCACCACGTTCTTCTTCTTCCTGGTCGGCGGCGCACTGGCGGAGGCGATCCGGGCCGAGCTGGCCACCCCGGGCGTCCAGTACTTCGCCCCCAGCACCTACAACGGCCTCTTCTCGATACACGCCGCCCTGATGATCTTCCTGTTCGTGGTGCCGATCTTCGCCGGCCTCGGCAACTTCGTGATCCCGCTCATGCTGGGCGCCCAGGACATGGCCTTCCCGCGGCTGAATGCGCTCTCGTTCTGGATGCTGCCGCTGGGCGGCATCTTCATGCTCTCGTCGTTCTTCGTCGGGCCGTTCGACGCTGGCTGGACGAACTACGCGCCGCTGGCCGTGCACGGCCCGGCCGGCCAGATCATGTGGATCATGGGCGTCCAGTTCGCCGGCGCCTCGTCGATCGCGACGGCGGTCAACTTCCTGGTCACGATCGTCACCATGCGCGCTCCCGGTATGACCTTCTGGCGGATGCCGCTGCTCGTCTGGGCGAACCTGGCCACCTCGACCCTGGTCGTGCTGGGCACGCCGTTCATCGCCGGATCGCAGTTCCTGGTCCTCTTCGACCGGCTGTTCCCGACCCACTTCTTCGATCCGGCCGGCGGCGGCAGCGTCATCGTCTACCAGCACATCTTCTGGTTCTACTCGCACCCCGCGGTGTACATCATGATGCTGCCCGGCTTCGGGATCATCTCCGAGGTGATCGCCGTCCACTCGCGAAAGCCGATCTTCGGGTACAAGCTGATCGCGATGTCGACCGTGGCCATCGGGGTGCTCGGGTTCACGGTCTGGGCGCACCACATGTTCGTCTCCGGCATGGCGCCCTGGCTGCGGCTGCCGATGATGGTGACGACGATGCTGATCGCGATTCCGACCGGGATCAAGATCTTCTCCTGGGTCGCCACCATGTGGGACGGCGTCATCCACCTGACGACGCCGATGCTGTTCGCCTGCGGCTTCATCTTCACGTTCGTGATCGGCGGTCTGTCCGGCGTCTTCCTGGCCGTCCTGCCGGTCGACATCAACGTCTCCGACACCTACTTCGTCGTCGCCCACATCCACTACGTGCTGTACGGCGGGTCGGTGTTCACGATCTATGCCGGCATCTACCACTGGTTCCCAAAGATGACGGGGAAGATGTACGACGAGGGCCTCGGCAAGCTGCACTTCTGGATCACCTTCTGGGCCATGAACTTCACGTTCATGCCGATGCACTGGCTGGGACTGCAGGGGATGAGCCGGCGCGTCGAGGACTATCCGGCGCAGTTCGGGCCGGTGAACTTCTGGATCTCGATCTGGGCCTTCGTGCTTGGGGCGTCGACGCTGATCTTCGTCTACAACATGGCCTACTCGTGGTGGAAGGGCGAGCCCGCCCCGGCCAACCCCTGGCGGGCGCTCACCCTGGAGTGGCAGGTGGCCACCCCGGTGCCGGTGTTCAACTTCGACGAGCCGCCGCAGGTCGTCGGCAGCCCCTACGCCTACGGGCATCCGGGCGCCCGGCACGCGATCGTCACGGTGCACGAGCCGGAGCCCGAGCCGGCGCCGGTGCCGGCCGCGGTCGCCCTGGCGGCGCCGGAACGGCGGGAGGTCGTCATGAGCTCGTTCAAGCACATTCTGGTCGTCGCCAACCAGACCGTCGGCGGCGAGCAGCTGATTGCCGCCGTCAAGGAGCGGGCAGCGGGCCAGCCCTCGCGGGTCACCGTGATCTGCCCGCAGAACGATCCCTCCGACGCCTGGGTGGTGAATGAGCAGGAGGTTGCCGCCGAGACCCGGGAGCGCCTCTCGCACACGCTCGAGGCCCTGCGTGAGGCCGGCATCGAGGCGACCGGCCGGGTGGTCGACCGGGATCCCTACACGGCCGTCCTGGACGTGGTCGAGTCGTCCGACCCGCCGGCCGAGATCATCATCTCGACGCTTCCCCAGACGCGCTCCGGGTGGCTCCGGCGTGACCTGGTGGAACGCCTGCGCGATCGCACGAAGCTGCCGATCGAGCACATCGTCGTCGACGTCGAGCCGGGTCGGGCCGGGCGTACGTGAGCGCCCACGCCGCGACGCTCGGCGACGGCCACGCGGCCCCCGCCGAGCAGCACGCCTCCGCGTACCACAAGAGCCTCCTGCGCTCGCCGGTGTTCCTGGGCATGGTCATATTCCTGGGCTCCGAGATCATGCTCTTCGGCTCGTTCTTCACGGCCTTCTTCTACATCCGCTTCACGCACCACCCCTGGCCGCCGCCGGGGATCGACGTGCCGGCAGCCAGCACCTCGATCAACACGGCCATCCTGATCACCTCGTCCTTCACCATGCACTGGGCGCTCATCTCCGCAAGCCGGGGCAAGCGCTTCGGGCTGGTGTTCGGCCTCTTCCTGACGCTCTTCCTGGGGTTGACGTTCCTGAGCCTGCAGATCCACGAGTACATCAACCTGAACTTCACCCCGTCGACGGATGCCTTCGGCTCCGGCTTCTTCGCGCTGACCGGGCTGCACGGCTTCCACGTCTTCCTCGGCTGCACACTGCTGACGATCGCCTTCGTGCGCTCGTGCCGCGGCCACTACTCGCCGGACGACCACCTCGGCCTCGAGGTGACGGGGCTCTACTGGCACTTCGTCGACGTCGTGTGGATCCTGCTCTACACGGTCGTCTACCTCTTGTAGGCAGGCGGTCGACGACTAACCGGGGAGGTTCTTGTACTCCTCCATCGCCTCGACCAGCCACCGCCAGGCGCCGCCGACCACGATGATGACGCCGATCGAGACCAGGCCCAGCCGCCAGATCCGGGCGTCCGGCACGAAGCCGAAGAGGATCAGCGCCGTGCCCGCGCCGACGACGATCGGGGTGCCCGACGGCGACGGCAGGTGGAAGTCCTGCTGCTCGTCCGGCTCAGCCATGGCTGACGATCACCCCTACGATCATCGTCCCGGCGAAGATGAGCACGCCCAGGATGGACAGGATCAGCGCCAGGCGCAGGTTCCTGGTGGCGGTCGGCTTGTCGATCACGAGGCTGCTCCTTCCCGGCGCCAGCGCCCGCTCACGGCGGAGGTCGTACATCGGCCGTTCGCTTCGGATCGGCGGCAGGCTCGTCGAAGTTGTGCGGCGGCGGCGGCGAGGACGTGTACCACTCCAGGCTGTAGCCGCCCCATGGGTCGCCCGGCGCGATGCGCGACGAGCGCAGCGAGCTGAGCACGTTCCACATCACCATCAGGATCGCCGACCGCCAGCACCAGCGAGCCCAGGGTGGCGATCTGG
This sequence comes from uncultured Actinomycetes bacterium, assembly GCA_963755675.1. Classification (GTDB taxonomy): domain Bacteria; phylum Actinomycetota; class Thermoleophilia; order Gaiellales; family JAICJC01; genus JAICYJ01. The sequence continues at coordinate 20,811 of CAVWLK010000052.1, read as the reverse complement.
TTGTAGATCGTCCAGCTCGAGTTGGTGTAGGTCGCGATGCGCCGCGGCATCCCCGACAGTCCCATGCCGTGCATCGGGAAGAAGGTCATGTTGAACCCGATGAAGATGACCCAGAAGCTCTGCAGCGCGAGCCGCCGGTCGAGCATCTTGCCGGTGATCTTGGGGAACCAGAAGTGCAGGCCGGCCATGACCGCGAACACCGGCACCGTGCCCAGCACGTAGTGGAAGTGGGCGACCACGAAGTAGGTGTCCGTGACCTGCTGGTCGATCGGGTAGATGGCCAGCATGATCCCGGAGAGCCCGCCGATCAGGAAGAGGCCGATGAAGCCGACGGCGAAGAGCATCGGCGGCTCGAAGCGCAGCCGGCCCATCCACATCGTGCCGATCCAGTTGAAGATCTTCACCCCGGTCGGTACGGCGATCGACATCGACGCCAGCATGAACCAGATCTGCACCGGCTCGCTGAAGCCGACCGCGAACATGTGGTGACCCCAGACGAGGAAGCCGAGGAAGGCGATCGCGACGATCGAGTAGACGAGCGCCCGGTAGCCGAACAGCGGCTTTCGCGAGAACACCGGCAGGATCTCCGAGATCATCCCGAAGCCGGGCAGCGCCATCACGTAGACGACCGGGTGGGAGTAGAACCAGAACAGGTGCTGGTAGAGCAGCACGTTGCCGTGTGGTCGGGGTTGTAGAAGTTCGTGCCGTAGTTGCGGTCGAGCAGCAGCATCGTCAGCGCGCCCGCCAGCACCGGGCCGGCGGCGACGATCATGAAGGCGTACATGTCGATCGTCCAGGTGAAGAGCGGCATCCGCGACAGGCGCATCCCGGGCGCCCGCATGTTGTGGATCGTGCAGATGAAGTTGATGGCGCCCGATCGAACGACGAGATGCCGAGGATGTGCAGGCCGACGATCCACAGGTCCTGCCCGTGCCCGGGCGACTGCACGCTGAGCGGCGGATAGGACGTCCAGCCGGCGTCGGCGGCCCCCGCCCCACAGGAAGCTCGAGTACATGACCATGCCGCCGAACAGGAGCAGCCAGAAGGAGAGGGCGTTCAGCCGCGGGAAGGCCATGTCCCGGGCGCCGATCTGCAGCGGCACCAGATAGTTCCCGAAGCCCGCCATCACCGGCACCACGAACAGGAAGATCATCGTCGTCCCGTGCATGGTCATGATCTGGTCGTAGATCTCCGGCGATACCAGGGTCTTCGAAGGGCCGGAGAGCTGGAGCCGCAGCACGAGCGCGAAGACGCCGCCGACCAGGAAGAAGAAGAACGTCGTGATCAGGTACATGATCCCGATCCGCTTGTGGTCGACGGTGCTGATCCACGACCACAGGCCGCCGCCGCCGCCGGTCGCCGGCGCTGCGGGCGCGGGGGTCTGGGTGGGGTAGGCCTCGGTCACCATCGCCGGCTCACTTGAGGCTCGCCAGGTACGACGTGAAGGCCGGCTGGTTGACGACGTGCACGGTGATCGTCATGGTGGCGTGGCCGGGGCCGCAGAACTCGGCGCACTGGCCATGGAAGGTGCCGACGTGGGTGGCCGTGAAGCCGGTGTGGTTCACCTGGCCGGGGATGGCGTCGATCTTCGGCGCGAGCGACGGCACCCACCAGTCGTGGTTGACGTCCTTGGAGACGATCGAGATGTCGATGGGGGTGTTCACGGGCACCACCAGGATCGACGGGTTGGAGGGCGCCTTGCCGTTGGGGTAGGTGTAGCTGAAGCTGAACTGCTGCGCGACCACGCGCGACGTGCATGGCGTTTCGCGACGTGGAGATGTTCTCGGCGGCTCCCAGCTGGTCGAAGGTGTAGCCTGCCAGCCCGGCCAGGATGAGGATGGGGACGACCGTCCAGCCGATCTCGAGGCGGGTCGACCCATGCGTCTGCGGCGGCGGGTCGTCGGGCGCTCGCCCCGCTCCGCGTGCGGAAGCGGATGGACGTGTAGAGGAGCCAGCCGCCGACCAGCACGAAGATGGCGATGCAGGCTCCCAGCGCGGCCCGGTAGATGTTGCCCATGGCGTCGGCGTTGGTGCTGTCGGGCATCTCCGGCGTGGCGAGATTCGCGTACGCCGGCGCCGCGAAGAGCGCAAACACGATCAGGGCGGTGAGCACGCCCCAGGCCCAGGTGCACGTTCGTCGGAGGACGGAGTTCACAGGCGGGCGTGATTCTACAGGCGATCCAGGCCGGGCTGGATCGTCACAGGACTCACTTCCCGTCCTCGTCCGGCGGCGGGTCGGAAGCCGCCGGACGCGACGATCTGGCGGGCCGTGCCGGGGTCGCCGCCTGGCCCTGGCCGAAGGCCGCGCCCAGTCCGGCCACCGCGCTCATCGCGTCGGCGGCGCCGGCCGGCAGCACCAGCAGCTTGTTGGCATCGCCGGCGGAGACGGCGGGCAGGACATCGAGGTACTTGTAGCCGAGCATGTTGGTTGGGTCGATGCCGGCGTCGCGGACGGTATCGAAGACCCTCTGCAGCGCCTCGGCCTCGCCCTGGGCGCGCAGGACGCGCGCCTCGCGGTCGCCCTCCGCCCGTAGCACCGTCGCCTTCTTGTCCGCCTCACCGCTCAGGATGGCGGCCTGGCGCAGCCCCTCAGCGCGCAGGATCGCCGACTGCTTCTCGCCCTCGGCCTGGAGGACGGTCGCCCGCTTGGCGCGGTCGGCCCGCATCTGCTGCTCCATCGCCTCCTGCACCCCCCGCGGCGGGTCGACCGACTTCAGCTCGACCCGGGTCACCCGCACGCCCCACTTCTCGGTTGCCTCGTCGAGCACGATCCGCAGCTGCGTGTTGATCGCGTCGCGGCTGGTCAGCGTCTCCTCGAGCGTCATCGAGCCGACCACGTTGCGCAGCGTCGTGATCGTCAGCTGCTCCATCGCAACCAGCATCTGAGCCACCTCGTAGGTGGCCTTGACGGCGTCCGTCACCTGGAAGTAGACGACCGTGTCGACGCCGATCGTGACGTTGTCCTTGGTGATGACGGGCTGGGGAGCGAACGCCTGGACGATCTCCTTCATGTCGACCTTCGACCGCAGGCGGTCGATGCCCATCGGGATCATCAGATGCACGCCGGGCGCCAGCGTCCGCTCGAATCGCCCCATCCGCTCCACGATGCCGATGTAGCTCTGGCGCACCACTCGTAGGCTGGACGCCACCAACAGGATGGCCAGCACGGCCACCAGGATTCCCAGGATCTCAATTCCCACCGCCGACTCCTCGCTCCTCGATGGACGGCGACGGTGCCGGGATCACCAGCGCCGTCACCCCTTTCACCTCGACCACCTCGACCCTGGCGCCCTCCGGGATCTCCTCCCCCTCGAAGTAGGAGCGGGCCGTCCACAGCTCGCCGCCGACCTTCACCAGCCCCGGGTCGAAGTCGGCGATCGCCTTGGTCACCAGGCCGTGTTGCCCGCGCATGGCGTCGACGCCGGTGCGCAGCTCCGGCCCTCGCCGGGCGGCACGCATGAGCGCCGGCCGGGTCAGCAGCAGGCCGCCGACGGCGATCAGGCCAAAGGCCGCCAGCTGTAGGCCGAAGGCCAGGCCGATCGCCGCCAGGATGGCGGTCGCGAGGGCAGCCACCGCGAAGTAGAGCGCGACGAAAGCCGTCGTCGTGGCCTCCAGCACCACCAGCACGACGCACAGCACCGCCCAGGCGATCCAGTCGCTCACAGACCCCCAGCATACTGCGCCATACTGCGCGCATGCGGATCGAGCGGATCACCGACGCGGAGGCGCTCGGGCCGTTTCTGGCGGAGGCCCGGACGCAGGGCCGGTGTGCGATGGACACGGAGTTCGTCTGGGAGCGCACGTATGCCCCGGCGCTCTGCCTGATCCAGATCGCGACCGCCGACCGGCTGGCCGTCATCGACCCGGTCGAGGGTGCGCCGACGGCGCCTGTGGCGGAGCTCGTCGCCGATCCCGCCGTGACCAAGGTGATGCATGCCGCGGTGGCCGATCTCGCCGCCTTCGCGCTGCACCACGATGTCCATCCGCGGGCCGTCTGGGACACGCAGGTGGCGGCGGGGTTCGCCGGGCGCGGCGGCTCGCTCTCGCTGGAGCGGCTGCTGGACGCGGTGCTGGGAGTGCGCCTGCACCACGACGAGGGCTTCACCGACTGGCAGCGGCGGCCGCTCACCGAGACCCAGGTCGAGTACGCGGCCGACGACGTCCGCCACCTGCTGGCGGCGGCCGACGCCCTGTCGGCGCGGCTGGACGAGCTGGGCCGCCGGGCCTGGCTGGACGAGGAGCTCGACGAGCGCTTCGGTCGCGGGCGCCCGGATCGTTCAGAACCCTGCCGATGCCTGGCGCCGGGTCGCCGGCCGGGGCAAGTTGCGCGGCGAGCAACTGGCGACGCTCGTCTCGATCGCCGAATGGCGGGAGCGCGAGGCCCGCCGCCGCGACATCCCGGCGCAGTGGCTGGTCAAGGACGCGAGCCTGATCGAGGTCGCCCGAGACGGCCGCGCAATGCCGCCGACGCCGCTCGCGTGCGCGGCCTGCAGCTGCGCAAGGGCGGCCAGCTGGAGGGGCTGCTGCGGGCGGTCGGCAGAGCCGGCGAGCCGCCCCCGTCGGCGCGAGCCCGAGCTCACCTCCGACCTTCGCCGGCGGGTGCGCGTCGTCCTGCCCCTGGCCAGCTCGGTGCTCCAGGCGCGCTGTGCGGCGGCCGGCATCGCCTCCGAGCTGGTCGCCACCCGGGCCGACCTGGAGTCGCTCATCGTGAGCGCCGCACGCGGCCAGGACTCGCACCCGCTCCTGCACGGATGGCGGCGAGAGGTCGCGGGTGAGAGCCTGGAGCAGTTGCTGGCTGGCAAGGTGTCCCTGCGCGTCCTCCCCGGACCACCGCACGTCACCGAGTCGTGACGCGTCCGGCGGTCGCGCTCTTCCTGGGCGCCTCCTCGATGTTCGCCACGATGTACTCGACTCAGGCGATCCTGCCCGAGCTCGAGTCCGGGCTCGGCTGCTCGGCGGCTGCTGCCGGCCTCTCGATCACGGTCGTGGTGTTCGCGGTCGCCATCTTCGGCTGGTTCTACGGCCCGCTCTCCGATCGCGCCGGGCGGGTGCGGGTGATGATCGGCTCTGCCGCCGCCATCGTGGTGCCCACGGCGCTTCTCGCGATCGCCCCGGGGCTGCCGGCGTTCCTCGCGCTGCGGGCGGCGCAGGGAGCGCTCATGCCCGGCCTCCTGGTCGTCGCAGTGCCCTACGTTGCCGAGCGCTTCCGCGGCCCCGGACAGGGGGCGGCAATGGGCGCGTACACCGGCTCTCTGGTCTTCGGCGGCCTGGTCGGCCGGGTGGGCACGGCGGTCGTCGCCGGCCAGATCGGCTGGCGCGGCGCGCTCGCAGTGCTGACCGTGCTGCCGGCGACCGGGGCGCTGGCGATGTGGGCATGGCTCCCGCGCGACCGCCCGCACGCCGCCGTCTGGCCCTCGCGGGTGGAGATCCTCGACCATCTCCAGAACCGGCGGCTGCTGGCCAATGCGGCCTGCGCGGGCTACATCGTTCTTCGCCTTCGTCGGTGTCTTCACCTACGCCACGCACCGGCTCACCGGGCCGCCGTTCGGGCTCAGCCTGACCGAGAGCGGCCTGGTCTACTCGGTATGGCTGGTGGGCGCCCTGCTGCCGGCACTGGGCGGGATCGCCGACCGGGTCGGGCCGGCGCGCCTGCTGCCCGCCTTCGTGGCCTGCGGCGCCGCCGGCGGCCTGCTCACACTGGCCGATCTGCTGCCGGTCGTCATGCTCGGGATGGCCATGATGGCGCTCGGCATGTTCTCGACCGTCACCGCCTGCCAGCTCCTGATCCCGCGCATCGCCTCCCACAACCGCGGCACCGCCACCAGCCTCCACCTGACGGTCTACTACCTGCTCGGCGGCCTGGGCGCCTACCTGCCCGGTCTGGCGCTGTCCGCGGGCTGGGGCGACGTGGTTGCCGTCTGCATGGCCGCCAGCGCGGTCGCCCTCCTCCTCGCCGGCCTGCTGGCCGCGCGGCTGCCGGCGCAGCGGCCGGCGTTAGGCTAGGGCCGGCCCCCGTAGCTCAGGGGATAGAGCAGCGGTTTCCTAAACCGCGTGTCGCATGTTCGAGTCATGCCGGGGGCATCGCGGGGAGGGCGGCTGGATCGGGCTCTCGGCAGTGGATTACGGCCTTTCGACGGCAAGAATGGCCTGCCTCGGAGCATTGAGCGCTCCGAAAGTCGGGAGTACGCTGGGCTCAATGAGAACCGGCTTCCGCGTTGGCACCATCGCGTTGGCTCTGCTCTCGGCGGGGTGCTTGGGGTCGTCAAGCGCACAACCTGCTCTCACACCCGCGAACCTCGCTCGGGCGATGAGAGCACACGGATTTACCGTTGTGCAGACGTTGCCCCGCCCGGGCCTTGGGTGTGTGGCACTCATGCCCAAGGGCAGCCACCTGGTTGAAGGGCCGGGCCGGTTTGAGGCGGTCGGAGACCTCAACGCCAAACCTCTGGAGCTGCACCACCCGACAGGACTCGCACCTCGGCGATACTCGTCGTCGTCTCGACCCCCGACACCGCCGCTCAGTGCGCCAAGCGGATGCTGGCGACGGATCACGCACAGTCCTACTCGAAGTCCCTGACCAGCGACATGATCGAGGCTCCGAACACGGGCGGCCCTGGATCGCTACCGCTGAAGCAAGACGGCGTTGTCACCGATGGCTCCTACGAGATCATCGGCTCGCAGGGGCGGATCATCTTCCTCGGCGGGGCTTACAACCGCCCGGACGCCGACCAGGTCGAGCAAGACCTCCGTGCCGCCGCCACGTCGTTCGGATAGCGTGATGCAACCCGGCCGCCCTCGTCACCGATGTCGGAACGTGTCCCGCCGCGAGGCCGGAGCGGACGGAGCAGCTGCCCCGACTGCGGGCGGGAATGCGGCGACTCGCCACGTGGGCTTGCTCGTCGTACTGTGGGCATGTGAGCGACTGGAGCACCACCCGGATGCTGGCCGTGCTGGCAGCGGCATTCGCCGCCGTCGCTGTCGCGCTCGTCGCCAGCGCGTGGCTGTTGAACCCATATCCCGACGGGGCCAGCTGCTACACCGAGCAGGGCTACGCGTCGATCAAGGCGCACGCCGACGACAACGCCTCGCTCGCGACGGGCGCGATCCTGTGTACGGCAGTGAGTGGCCTCATGTGTGTTGTCGGAGTCGCGCGCGCCGGTGGTCACCGACTGGCGTTTGCGCTCGGCCTGTTGCCGCTGTTCGCGATGGGCTTGCTGGCGCTGGCGCAGCTGTTCATCTCGGGTTTCTACTGCCAGAACTGATCGCGGGGTTGGCGGGAACGCCTCGTTTACGGACCGCACCCGCGGGTAGTTGAACCGGCGTGGCCACGACCGGAGACTCGCTCGACCTCGTCGACCGCTCGCTGGGCAGGGCGCTCGACCGGGCCGTGTCAGCGCACCACCGGCGGCGGCTTCGCCGGGTCGGCTGGGAACATGCCCTGGACGGCGGCGCCGGCGGCTGGGCCGACGGCTGGGCGCCGCCCCGGCCGGGGAACCGGCTGGAGGTGCTGGTGGACGGCGCCGAGGCGCTGCCGCGAATGGTCGCCGAGCTCGAGCGGGCGCGGTCGCACGTGCATCTGGCAGGCTGGTATTTCTCGCCCGAGTTCGCGCTGACCCGGGGTCCTCGGCCGACGGTTCTGCGGAACCTGCTGGCCGAGCTGGCCGAGCGCGTTGACGTCCGTGTCCTGGCCTGGGCCGGCGCGCCACTACCGCTCTTCCGGCCGTCGCGCCGGCAGGTGCGCGCGATGCGCGACGAGCTGCGGCGCGGATCGCGGATCCGCTGCGAACTCGACTGCCACGAGCGTCCGATGCACTGCCACCACGAGAAGACGATCGTCATCGACGACCGGCTGGCCTTTGTCGGGGGGATCGACCTCACCCACGAGGCCGGCGACCGCTTCGACTCCTCCGCGCATCCGCCACGGGCCGAGCTGGGATGGCACGACGCGACCACCGTGATCGAGGGGCCGTCGGCAGCCGATGTGGCGGAGCACTTCCGGCTGCGCTGGCACGAGGCGACCGGGGAGTTCCTGGAGCCGGTCGCCCCCGTCGCTGCCGACGGCGGCGTCGAGCTGCAGATCGCCCGCACGGTGCCCAACGGGATCTACCGGGCGCTCCCCCGCGGCGAGTTCGGCATCCTCGACTCCTATCTGCGCGCGCTTCGCTCAGCAGAGCGGCTCATCTATCTCGAGAACCAGTTCCTGTGGTCGCAGGAAATCGTCGAGGTGCTGGTGGGCAAGCTCCGCAACCCGCCCGCGGACGACTTTCGGCTGCTCGTCGTCCTGCCGGCCAGGCCCAACAATGGCGCCGACCAGACGCGCGGCCAGCTGAGCACGCTCGTCGCGGCCGACGACGGCGCCGGCCGCGTTCTCGCCTGCACGCTTTACGCACATGCGGGCGGCCTGGTCGACCCGGTCTACGTGCACGCGAAGGTCGGCATCGTCGACGACCGCTGGCTGACCGTCGGCTCGGCCAACCTGAACGAGCACTCGCTCTTCAACGACACCGAGATGAACGTCGTCACGCACGACCCCGGGCTCGCCCGGGCGACCCGGCTGCGGCTCTGGGCGGAGCATCTCGAGACCCCGCCGGGCGAGCTCGAGGCGACACCGGCCGAACTCGTCGACCGACGCTGGAGGCCGGTCGCCCGAGGAGCAGCTGGAGCGGCGGCGGGCCGGCCGGCCGCTCACACATCGGGTGGTCGAGCTACCGGGAGTTTCACGCCACTCGAAGCGCCTTCTGGGTCCGGTCGACGGCCTGTTCGTCGACGGCTGAGGAGCTGCCGGGAGGTTCGCGCCGGGGAGACCTGCCCCCGGCGCGCGTTCTCCCCTCAGAGCGAGCTGATCGTGAGCGTGGTCGTGATGCAGCCGGTCTTGCTCAGCGTGAAGGTGATCGTCCCCTTCTTGGTGGGGTGCACGTTGAAGGCGACCGACCCGGAGGTGGCGATCTTCGAGGCTGCGGTCACGCCGGCTCCCTTGTCGGTCACCTTCACGCCCTTGATCTTGGCGCCAGCCAGGGTCTTGGCCGTGATGGTGACCGTGGTCGTCTTTCCGTGCTGGATCGCGATCGGGCTCGCGCTGGCGTGGATGCGCTGCGGCAGCGTCAGCGTCTGAGGGGTCGACCAGGCCCCCTGGTTGCCGTCGCCGTCCACGGTTGCGATGCGCCAGAAGAGGCTGCCGCCCTCCGTGTACTGGTTGGGGGTCAGCGTCGGCGCCAGCACCGTGCTCTCGGGCCGGTTGCTCGACGTGTAGCTGTCGAAGACGCCGGTGGTGAAGGTGTTCTCGGTGGAGACCTGGATGGCGTAGCTGGCCGCGCCGGCCTTCGGGTTCCAGGACATGAGGACGCTGTGCTGGTTGCCGATGTCGCCGATCGGGCCGTCGGGCGCCGCGATCGAGCGCGTGAACGACTGGGTGGCGCTGGCCGGGCTGGCGACGTCGGCGCCGGACGTCGGGTAGCGGGCGTAGACGGCCCACGTGAACTGCCCGGTGCCCTTGAGCGTCATCGGTGCGTAGGCCGTCGAGCTGATGTTCTGCACGTCCAGGGTCGGCGTGGTCGTGCCGTTGTAGATCTTCAGCTCGTACGACGTTGCGCCCGGCATCGAGTCCCAGTGGAGGACCGGGATCGCGTCCGCCGTGGTGGGGTTGGTGTAGCTGCCGCCATTGCCGGTGAAGGTGGGCGCTGCGTAGCTCATGGTGAACTGCTGCGGAGCGGTCCACGAGAGACCGTCGCCGCTGGCGTCGACTGCCTGCACGCGCCAGTACAGGTTGCCGGCCGGGAAGTTCGTCCCGGTGAAGGAGGTGGCGGTCGTCTGCACCGGCGTGCCGCCGACCGTCGAGCCGAAGCTGGCATTGGGCGAGACCTGCAGCACGTAGTGGTCGGCAGCCTCGACCGGCGTCCAGCTGAACGTCGGCTGGCTGGTCACCGTCGCGCCGGTCAGCGGCGCCACCGGTGACGGCTGCACCGAATGGAAGTCGAACGTCTGCGGGTAGCTGCCGTTCTCGGTCGGATCGTCGCCCGCGCTCGAGCCGGCGTAGTCCTGCGCCGGGAGCACCGCCCAGGCGTAGCTGGTGTTGGTGTCCGGGTAGTTGATGAGCCCGGAGCCGGCGCGCGGCGCGTAGGCGTCGACGTGGGTGAACGCCTCGTCGATCACGTGCTGGAACGTGTCATCGGTGGCCACGATCACGAAGTAGCTCTGGACGCCCGCGATCGGCTTCCAGGTGAACAGTGGAAGCCGGGTGTTGCCGGTCTGTGCCGGCAGGATGTAGTCGTCGGCGCCGATGTTGAGCGACGAGTCGCAGGGGGTGGTGCAGGGGTTCCCGGCCGGGTAGCCGGTGAAGGTGAAGGCCGGGTTGCCGTCGCCGCCCAGGTGGGTGTAGGCGCCGACCACCTGCTGGCTCTGGGAATCCGAGGCCCGCTGGGCGCGTACGCGCACGCAGTAGGAGGTGCCGGCGACGAGGCCGCTCTGGTCGGTGGACGGTGTGTTGTGCCCGGAATTCGGGAACGGGTTGGCAGCCGTCAGGCCGTTGCCCAGGGGTGTCCAGGCGGTGGACGCGGTCTTCGAGTGCCAGGCGCCAGTGGTGGCGCCCCACTGGCAGGCGTTGGTCGTGTAGGGGACGACGTCGACGGCGTAGGACTGGGCGCCGGGCGTTGGGTCCCAGGTGACGATGGGTGTGTCGGTGGAGAGCGGGCTGGACGTCCAGATCGAGTTGCCGGACGTGTCGTCCATGGTCAGGCCGCTGATGCCGTCCGTGTTGTAGGCGACCGTGAAGGTGCTGGGCGCCACCACCCAGGGACCGAAGTTGCCGTTCGGGTCCTCGGCGCGCACCCGCCAGAAGTAGGTGTCGGCGGGCAGCAGCTTGGTCGGCGTGTAGGTGGTCGAGATGATCGTGTCACTGCAGCAGATCTTGGTCTTGGAGAAGTTCTGGTCGTCGTTGATCTCCAGCTGGTAGCTGTCGGCGCCGGGGATCGGCGTCCAGCTGAACTGGGGGTCGTAGACGGCGTCGCTGGGGTCGAGGTCGGTCACGCTGAGCGTGGTGTCCGACGACGGCCAGTCCCACGTGAAGCTGCGGATCGCCGACGGGGTGCCCTGGTGCTTGGCCGAGTCGCCGTCGATCGGCGTCACCTGCCAGTAGTAGGTGCCGTTGCTGAGCCGCGACGGCGGCGAGTAACTGGTGGCCGTGGTGGTCACCGGGTAGCCGGTCAGCGGGCTCGACATGTCCGGTGACTCGGACACGTTCACGCTATAGCGGGCGGCGCCGGTGACGGCGCCCCAGCTCATGAGCAGCGGCGTAGGATAGGTGACAGTCGCCCCGTCATCAGGGGAGCCGAGCGCGGGCGCATCGGTCCAGTCCATCGTGAAGGTGCAGGCGGTCGACCAGGCGCTGGCGGTGTTCGAGGCGTTGAGCGCCCGGACGTCCCAGTAGTAGGTGCCGGCGGCCAGCGTGTTGGGGAGCGTCGCCCGGGTGTTGTTCGTCGTCACCAGGTTGGGACCGCTGCCGCTGCCGTAGGCGGGTGTCTGGAATCCGGCGTCGCCCGACACGCGAAACTGGTAGTGGGTCGCGTTGGTCGAGACGTTCCACTTGAAGGCGCCGATCTGGTCGAGCGTCACCCCGGCGCACGGGCTCGTCGCAACGGGTGCGGCCGGGCCGGCCGCGAAACTCTGTGCGCTCATCCCCAGGACGGCGACGAGGCTGGTGGCGAGTCCGATGACGATTCCGCGATGACGTGAGAACACAGGGGAGCTCCTCGATTGACTGCAGGCGCGCCAACACGCGCCGTCGGCTCTTGCACCATCGGCAGCAGTGGTGACACGCCTATCCCCCGTTTGGACGCTCCGGGGTCAGATTGCGGACAGCGCTTCTTGCTCGGCTGGAGTCAGCGGTCGCAGGGGCGGTCGGACGTCCGGGCCGATCGGCACCCCGCGCCGTCCCAGCACATGCTTCGCGGAGGCGATCAGCGTTGTCGTGCCGAGCGCCTCGCGGAGGCTGCGCAGATGCGCCGCGCCGTCGGGGGTGGGATCGCGGACGACGGCGGCCACCTCGGCCGGGAACGCCGAGGCCAGGCCGGAGACCGATCCGGCGGCGCCGGCGGCGATCGCGGCGGGGATCAGCGGCTCGGAGCCGACGAGCACCGGCAGGCCCAGCCCGAGGTACGGCGACACCGCCTCCATCGCCGGCTCCGAGACCTTCAGCCCGGCCAGGTTTGGAGCTCGCTCGGCCACCGCCGTGACGACCGCGGATCCTACGAAGTGTCGTCTTTTCATGGTTCTTCTCCATCGAGATCGAGTTGGTGCAAGAGGCCCACTCTGCGGTCTGACTTCGGCTCGTCGGCCACCACCGGCGTGAACGCTGATCGGTGCAGAATCACGCCGGTGGTGGCGACGAGCCCGAAGTCAGACCGCAGAGTGGGCCTCTTGCACCCTAACTCCATCTCGATGGAGAAGAACCATGAAAAGACGACACTTCGTACATTCTGCTGTCTCGCTGGCGCTGCCCTCTGGCCCGCGTTGCGCGAGGCCTTCGCGGAAGGACCGTGCACCGCTCCCGCGTCCGGACAGGGGTCACACCCCAGCGTGTCACTCTCGCTCCGCCGGCGCGGTCGGTGAAGCGTTTCCGCAAGGCCAACCGTTTCGGAAGGCGGCTCCTAGTCATTGTCTATTCCCGCCGAGGAAATCCAAAAGCGCAATCGCGGAGAGGGTGAGCTGCTCAACTTCGGTACCGATGTGCAGCTGCGCTTCTTGTTGGTTGTGGTGTGCGCGACGATGGCTGACGTGAACACGGTCGTTCCCAATACCCGAGGTGGCTAGCTGCTTGGTGTCGACCGACAAGTGCCGGCCGCGGTCAAGGCGTCTCGACACCCAGGTGCCGGAGCACGCCCATTTCTTCGGCCGTGGAAGATGTCAGCTGGGAAGGCTCGAACGCAAAGAAGAGGCACATCGACCAGGCGCATCGCGGCGATCGCCTCTCTGTTGCGCGGTGCTCTGGGTGCTCCCGAAGTCAGCGCTGTCGACGATGCGGCGAACGTCCGCCTGCGGCTCAAGGACCGCGCGCCCTCGGGCACACACCTGGGCGGTTAGCTCCGGCTGCGGCACGCGCGTCGAAGGTGTAACCGACAACTTGGTCTTCGGTTGCCGGCATGGGACACGTGCCGGCCAGAGCAGGCCGGTTTCTGTACTTCTTCTCCTCGGACCTAGCCTGATTCCCGTTGGCTTCTCGCTCCAGCCCGATGTCGGTTCATGGGCCTCCTCGAAGGCGTGCTTCGTGAGTCGGTCGATTACTACGAGGTCGCACCCGAAACGTTGTGGCGCATCGGACGAGTTCGGCGCGCTCGGCCCCAACGGTTTCCATCGCCGATCGCCGTTTTCGGACGAGAGAACGACAAAGGACCTTCGTCGCGCACGGAGTAGGGTTCTCGGTTGGCAGCTGGGACACGCCGATGCCTCGCGCCGCAAGCGCTGGCTCGATTGATTGGCGCTCTCGACCAGCAAGCATTCCACTTCCAGTGTACGACCAGACCCTCGGGTGCTCGTCCGTTTGGCGATTTCCGGCCATGACATTGTCCCGTCGCCATCCGATGACCTCGTACACCGCGGCAACGTCGCGTCCGCGCTCCACCGTTTGCAGACCGTGGTGCCCGACGTCGGCGTGGAGAACAGCGTGTCTGTATTTTCGCGCTGGGCGATCCCCCTTGGGCGGACCGCGGTTTTCTTTCGGAACATCTTGTCCGAGCCGCGCATGCACCTCTTGCTCTATTTCCGCAGAATGTTTTACACCAACGCCAAAAGTGTTGGACTTCGACGCCGAGGCGTACCTCGCACGACTATATCTGTCCAAGGTGATCAGAGATTCCCCTGTCGGGGAGGAGGACCAGCCGATGCCGGGCGCCGCTATCGGCCGGTGGAGTGACGCGGCTCGACGCGCACGCACGCCTCCCAAGAAGTGTGGAAGCTCTTCGAGAAACCGTCCTCGTTGCTCGCATCTTCGTGGCGTCACCGTCGAGCGCATGGAGGGACGGTCACTGAGCACGATGTCCCGCTTCTGCAAGACGAAGTGCGGCGTGGCGCAACGAATGTACGGAGCTTTTCATGAGCCAGGCGCGCGTCATGGTTCGTTTCGAGAAATCGTTGGCGGTCGCGCCTCACAGCAGACCATCCCGGTGCGCGGCAGTGCGCGGGATAGACCGAGATTTTCCGGATCCCCGAGGCTGCGGCACACGCTGCGCAGGTAGAGGGCCGACTGGGAGGTCGGACCGAACACTCTCAAATCCGCGCGTCTACGTTTCGAGCGGCTGCTTCGCGGCTGCCCGGAGGCAGAAGCGTGGTTCGAGCAGACGCCGCCACGTTCGCGGTCGCCTTTCGGCGCTACCACGTGGAAGTGAGGCTACCCGTTCTTTCCGCCGGATCAGGCCAATCTCGTTTCGTCGTGTCAGTTGCAGGTAAACACTCGCCTGACGATGTATCGCGCGGTATTCGGTTCGACGGGGCTGCGAACATCCCTTGATTCGTAACGCGCGGAACGGCGCAGGCTGCAAATCTCCCGCAGCGTCGCCGCTATCCAGCACGCCGATTTCCGCCGTTCACATCGAGCCATACGCTCGCTACTTTTGCCGCCAATTGCAGTCCCAAAGACGATGGTGGATCGATTGGAGCTCCTGCGGATTTTGCAAAAAATTCCTCGAAGAAACTCGGCCTTGGATTGGGTCTGCTGTCGTTTGCTGAGCTCTCGAGATGAAGGTTCTCTTTGGTCCCCCGCACGCCAGGTGGAAACACCACACGCGCCACGATGCTACGGATAGGTCCTCGCAGGAGAAGGTGGCCGCAACGAGCAGAACGATTAAGGGTCGCATCCTCATATATTCACCGCAGCCCCTCGTTTACAGCGTCTCCAGAAGGCGCTCACACCAATTGATTCGGTCACCTGGGAGACGCTAGAGTCTCGACCATGCTTGACTTAAATTGGAATCAGTACTCTTAGGCTGGGTATTTTCGGGGCGCTTGGCATGGTCCCAATTGCAGCCGCCATGGCGCTGCGGTTCGGGCAGCGGCGTCAAACATGGTGACAACACGAACGGCGACGGCACTTCGGCGCGCTCGATACCACGGGGACCCGCAATTCGATCCTAATTCCACACCACCACCGGAGCGGGTGGCGGTGTCAGCGACAGCGGAGCGGGCCTCGGCTGTCAACAGCTCGATCAAGCATTTCGCGGCCCCAAGACTCCCCGTGTTCGTGCTCGTCGACCGCTCGGGAAGCATGTTCGGATTGGAGCTGGAACCGCTGCGAAATGGTGTGCTGTCGGTCATCAAAACTCGCTGCAGGGAGAAGATCCGCTTCGGCTTCGGCGCATTCACCGGTGAGCAAGGTCAGACCTGTCCATGTCGACAAGGTCGACGCCAACCTCAACAACTACGACGCCATCAGTGCCGTAATCGAAGCTCGGCATGCCCAGAAGCGAGACGCCCACGATGAAGGTCTTGGCGACGGTCAAGGACCAGCACGACGGAGGTGCAAGTACATCCTGTTGAGGAACTGATTATTGTGGCGATGGGACCCACTCTGCCCGGTCGATGCCGTCGTCGGCCGCCTGCAAGAGCTCAACAAGGGTGCATTTAACACGTTCGTCTTTGGTCTCAACTCCAAGCTGAGCGACATCTCACCGGCAGCGCTCCAGGCGTTTGCCAATGCCGGCGCCGGTCAGCCCGTCGTCGTCGGCGACATCTGGAGCCAGTGTTTCTACTGGCTGGTGACCGAACCCACAGGATGGAAGACCGATGCAACCGCAGCCGGCGTCAAGCTACGACCAATACCTATAGGCGCCTACGCGCGGCGGGAGGGACGGCCACTGTCTTCAGGCCTGAAATGGAATCGGACGAACCAGATGCGCACTGCCATCAACGGCGGAAGAGCTGCGTCTTCGACCTAGTGAAGATTGAGTTTGACCCCAGTCAATATTGGCAGTAAAACGTATTTATTGAAAATGCGATGGTGACCAGCAACGACTGGCACATGACCTAGTACCAGCTTGAGTCCTCGGATACCTGCCGCACCCTGGTCGGGGACTCCCAAGAAGTGAAGATTCACTTCGACTTCCCCGAGAGTGTGTCGCGAAGTAAGCGATTCACATCCTCTCGGGCTCAGCCAACCGTAGTGCGCACGAGCCCGAGGTCGAGGTAATTGAGGGGCAGATCCACAAGGTCAGCCCGCGTCTGAGGGCTTGCACGCCTCATCGCGCAGAGCATCCGTAGCTGTCAGCTTGACGATGGTTCAGCGATTCGTATGCGGCTCAAGCATGGAAGACGTCTTCGTAAGTGAGAGCTCGAACTATTGGTGCAAGGCGTCGATGCCTTCAGGCTCTGTTTTCCAGGTCTTTTTCGCCCACCCACCGGAGCGCATTGCCTCTCGTTTCGCCATCCGCAATAGATTGATTGCCGCTCGATCGCGAATGCGACTGATCGAGCTGCAGGTCTCGTCCAAAGCACCGCACCATCGCGCTGTTCAAGTTGCCCAACCAGAGCCAACGAGCCGATCCCCAGCTGTCACTGGCACCTCTCCGTCCGGAACGGGGAACTGCGATTCGGCGGTGTGGTTGACCAAGTCGAGGACCTCGCTGAAAGTCGCTTCGGTTGATCGTGGCGCCCTTACGTTGAAGGGCGCCACGATCAACCAAAATTGAACGGTTCGGCGAGATTGCCTCACTTGGTCAACCACACCGCCGAATCGCAGTTCCCCGTTCGACCGTCGCGTCGGAGAGGTGCCAGTGACAGCTGGGGATCGGCTCGTTGGCTCTGGTTGATCGCGCTGGCTGGTGTCCCTGGAACGTCATGCAAAGCGGATAGCCCGCACGACGAGGTGCCCCTTCCGTGGGAGATTGAGCATCACGTGGTCGGTGGTGTCGGTGGCCCAGACGAGCGAACCAAGTTGAACAGCGAAGGTCACGTGATGGTGCGGTGCTTTGGACGAGACCTGCAGCTCGATGCGTCGCGTTCGCAGATCGAGCGGGCAATCAATCTATTGCGGATGGCGAAACGAGAGGCGATCCGCTCCGGTGGGTGGGCGAAAAAGACCTGGAAAACAGAGCCTGAAGGCATCGACGCCTTGCACCAATCGTTCGAGCTCACTTACGAGGGGCACAAAATGTATTCGCATGCTTGAGCCGCATACGATTGCTCAACCAGTCGTAGAGCTGATGCGGCTTACGGATGCTCTGCGCGATGAGGCGTGCAAGCCCTCGCCCGACGCGGGCTGACCTTGTGGATCTGCCCTGCAATTTCCCCTCCACCTCGGGCTCGTGCGCACTACGGTTGGCTGAGCCCGAGAGGATGTAGATCGCTTACTTGGCGATCACGATTTCGCAGGGAAATCGAAGTTGATCTTCACCTTGCTGGATCCCGCCAGTTGGTGCAGGCGTCGCCCACGAGCTCGAGCTGGGTGGCGTTGTTCATGCGCCATCCGTTGTCGATCGAGAGCGGCACTGCTTGCCCTCGAAGGCGATCGTGGCCTTGTCGAGCTGCGTGGTGTCGACCTCGATCTTGCCTCCCAGGTCGAACGTGCAGCTCTTGACGCCGTGAAACCACGTCGCCAATTTGTTTGGTCAGATCCGGCTCGTTCGTCGTATCCGGCTTGAAGACCTTGGCTGTGCCGCCTGCGGCCGCGTAGTTTCCGATTGCGCGCATCGTGGTGAGCTTGGCTGCGGTTTCATCGGCCTTCCATCCTCCGCGACGGTGTTACCACGTAATAGATTTGCTGTCCATCGTAGGTGCCCGGGTAGCCGCGACCGGCTGGCCGGCTCCGGCATTGGCGAATGCCTGCAGCGTGCGAGTCCGAGATCGAGCTGCTCAGCGCCTTGAGACCAAAAACGAACGTGTTGATCTCCCCCTGGTTCGAGCGCTTGCAGCGCGGAGATGACCGAGTCGACCGGACATATCGGATTGGGATCGTCGCAGTAGTCGGGCTCACCATCGGTGACGAAGAGGATGTACTTGTCGCCTGGCGAGGAGTCCGCCTTGAGGATGTCCCGCACTTGCGTGAGCACCTTGGCGGTGGGGTCTCGCCTTTCTGGGGCCTGCCGAGCTTCTTGTAGACGGTCCGCGATCGCGTCGGAGTTGTTGAGCGCGATGGGGACCTTGTCGAACATCGGACAGGTCTGGCCAACCTCACCGGTGAAGGCGCCAAAGCCGAAACGAATGTCAGCTTGCGAGCTTTCGACGACCACGTCGAGCACCCCCGCACGCAGAGGATCCCACGCCATCGAGTCGAACATGCTTCCCGAGCGATCGACGAGGATGAACACCGTCGGCGTCTTGGGGACGAAGTTCACCTCGAGCTGCTGGCAGCCCATGCCCGTTCCGTTGCCGGTGCATCCCCACGCCTCCGGTGCGTGTTGATCATGCCACCGGTCGTGGTGAGCGAGCCGGGTGGTGTCGTCGCCGTTGCCGGTGACATCGTCACCGTTGGCGCTGCTACTGCGCACAGCAGCGCCACTGCCGCTGCAACTTGCGACCACGCCCAACGCCCCGAAAATACTCCCCAGCTTAAGAATATGATTCCAATGTAAGTCAAGCATGGCCGATACTCTAGCGTCTCCCAGGTGACCGATCAATTGGTGCTGGCTGCTTCTAAAGAGGCTGTAAACGAGGGCTGTGGGTGGAATCGGCGAGCCTTCGTTCCCACGCACGAAACAAGATGGCCTCATCTGGCGGAAAGTACGCCGGTAGGCCTCACTTCCGCGTGGTAGCGCCGGAAGGCGACTGCGAACGTGGCGGCGTCCTGCTTCGAACCACGCCTCGGCCTCGGGCAGCCGCGAAGCAGCCGCTCGAAACGTAGTCGCGCGCATGAGCAGTGCGGCCATTCCCGATGTTCGGTCCCCGCACCTTGCGCAGCGTGCGCCGCAGCTTCATCGGCAATCGAGAATCTCGGCCCATCCGGCGCACCGCACGCACCGGATCGGTCGCCGGTGCAGCGCGATCGCGACCGATTTCTCGAAACGAACCATGACGCGCGCCTGGCTCACGAGAAGCTCCGGACGATTCGTTGCGCACGCCGCACTTCGTCTTGGAGAAGCGGGACATCGCGCTCGGTGACCGTGCCCTCCATGCGCTCGACCGTGACGCCGCGAAGGTGCGAGCAACGCGGAGCGGTTTTCTCGAAGAGCTTCCACACCTCTTCCGGGGATGGCGCTGTCGTGCGCGTCGAGCCGCATCACTTCACCGGTCGACAGCCACGCCGCATCGCTGGGGCTCCCTCCCGAAAGGTGGATCTCGATCACCTTGGAGAGATCGAGCCGCGCGAGGTACGCCTCGGCGTCGAAAGCCGAGATCTTTGGCGTTGGTGTAGACATTGTGCAAATCGAGCAAGAGGTGCATGCGCGGCTCGGACAAGATGTTCGAAAGAATCGCGGCTCTCCGAGCGGCATCGCCCAGCGCGAAGTAGAACACGCTGTTCTCCACGCCGACGTCGGGCACCACCGTTCTGCAAACCGTGGAGCGCGGAGCGCACGTTGCCCGCGGCGTACGATGTCATCGGGATGGCGACGGGCAATGTCATGGCCAGATCGCCGAACGACGACGCCCCGAGGTGATCGGTGTACCACTGGAAGTGGAATGCTTGCTGGTCGAGCGCCAGTCGATCGAGCCAGCGCTTGCGGCGCGAGGCATCGGCGTGTCCCGAGCTGCCCACCGAGAACCCTACCCCGTGAGCGACGAAGGGTTTGTGGTTCTCTCGTCCGAGCTCGGCGAAGCGCCGATGAAAACCGTTGGGCCCGAGCGCGCCCGACTCGTCGACGCGCCACGGCGTTTCGGGTGCGACCTCGTAGTAATCGACCGAATCACGAAGCACGCCCTCGAGGAGCCCCATGAACTCGACATCGGGCTGCAGCGAGAAGCCGACGGGAATCACGGCTCAGGTCCGGGAGAAGAAGTACAGAAACCGTCTGCTCTTGGCAGGCACGTGACCCATGCCGCAACCGAAGACCACGTTGTCGGTTACACCTTCGACGCGCGTGCCGCAGCCCGAGCTCACCGCCCAGTGTGTGCCGGAGGGAGCGCGGTCTTTGAGCCGCAGGCGGACGTTCGCCGCATCGTCGACAGCGCTGACTCCCGGGAGCACCCAGAGCACCGCGCAAGAGAGAGGCGATCGCCGCGATGCGCCTGGTCGATGTTTCGTCTTCTTTGCGCTCGAGCTCCTCCCAGCTGACATTCTCTCCACGGCCGAAGAAATCGGCGTGCTCCGGCACCTGTGTGTCGAACGCTTTGACCGCGGCCGGCACCTTGTCGGTCGACACCAGCAGGAAGAGCGGCTCACCCACCTCGGTATGGGGAACGACCGTGTTCAGGTCAGCCATGGTCGCGCACACCACCTCGACCGAAGACAGAGGCGCAAGCTGCACGTCGGTACCGAAGTTGAGAAGCTCACCCCAGATGTCCCCGCGATTGCGCTTCTTCGTCGTCTTCGGCGGGAATGACAATGACCAAGAGCCGCCTTCCGAAACGATTGGCCTTGCGAACGCTTCACCGACCGCGCCGGCCGAGCGAGTCAGCTGGGGTGTGACCCCTGTCCGGACGTGGGAGCGGTGCACGCCGCTCCTTCCTGCGAAGGCCTCGCGCAACCATGCGGGCCAGAGGGCAGCGCCGGCGACCGCGAGATTCAACGAAGTGTCTTCTTTTCATGGTTCTTCTCCAGCGAAGATCGACTTGGTGCAAGAGGCCCACTCTACGATCCGCTTCGGATCGTCGGTTGGAACGGCGTCGAAGCGCTGGCCCTCGGCACCGATCAGCGTTTCACCGTCGCTGGAGAGCGCGATGACATTGCGAGTATCG
>CAVWLK010000051.1:0-13595 GCA_963755675.1 uncultured Actinomycetes bacterium | reverse complement strand
CGAGACCCCAGGGCGACGACTTCGGTCGTGCCGGACTTCGCCTATTCGCGGCAGGGCGTGAGATGTGTGTGAGTTACTCCGGCTCCTCGTCAAAGAGGCTCCGCTCAAACGGTGGCAGTTGTGAGTTCAGCCACTCGAGAGCTTCCTCTCGCGACTTCCAGCGCCCCACCCGGTGCAGAAGATTGGGGCCCCCTGCGCCCGCTATGGGAGGAGCGCGCTCCAGTGCTGCAGGTACACGAACTGGGACAGGCTGCCCTGCCGCACCATGACGAAGGCTCTGGCCGTCCGGCATCACGTCGTAGTTCGCGTGCGGGACGGCGGCCTCGTAGTCGGTGACGGCGAATAGCGGGGTGCGCGAGACGACGCGGAGTGAGAGGGCGTGGTCTCGATCCGCGCCGCAACCAGCTGCGGCTCACCCGGGCCGAGGCTCCGGTAGAACAGCTCGCGCCCGTCGCGAGACCACAGCGGCTCGCTGCCGCCGTTCTGGGATACGAGCAGCTTTCCGGCTGTGCCATCGAGCGCCCTGCAGATAGACTTCCGGCGATTCGCCTCGTTCGAGACGTACGCCAGCCAGCGGCCATCAGGGACAGGCGCGGGATAGCCCTCATCATAGGGGGTCGCGCGAGCGGCTTCGCCTACCTCCGCCGCTCGAGCGGCACGTGCACGATGTCTCCCGGCCCGGGTGATCGGGACACCGGACCGCGATGCCGGTCCGGCCATCCGGCGTCACCGCGTGGACAGTGACCTGGAGCCCCCTCGAAGTACACGGAGTCGGCCGGGCGGCTGCCGTCCACCGGGGCGCGGACGATGCCGGCACGGGCCCCCGCGAACCTCGGCAAAGACGCTCCCGCGCCGTTCGGGAGCCATGTCGGATCGTGGCCGGAGCTCTGGAAGGTGGCGCGACAGCGTGCTGATCGGCCGGTCGAGCACCCAGACGTCGCGGGTGTCTCGCCGCGAAGTCCAGGGCGACGTACGGCCGTCCGGGCGAGACGCGGGGACTGTGATAGGAGCGAGGCAGGTCGAGGAAGGCGTTACCTGCCCTGCCGGGAGACCGCACCAGGCTAAGCGCCTGCGCCGGCACGTAGGCCAGGGTGCCAAGCCCCAGTTGGGCGATCTTGGGGCGGCTCCCCCGGGTCTGCTGCACGGTGATCCCGAGGGACTGCACCGGGCCGGTGAGGCGCGCTCGGTGGGGGTCGAAGGAGCGGCGTATAGTAGCCCGCCGGGCTGCGACCAGACCAGATGTCCATCGCTGAAGCCCGCCCAGTTCACGGTGCCGGTGGGGAGCGGGGCGCGTGAGCCGTCGTCCGGGTCGAACACGGCGAGCGTGCCCCCGGGGGGCGCGATCGTGGCGACGGCGAGGATCCGGCCGCCCGGGAGCACCTCCATCACATCCAGGGACCCCTCCCCGGCGGCAGAATCGGGAGCCGCGATGGTGCGGAGCGTACCGTCATTGCCGAGCCAGGAGAGCTTGCCCTCGGAGGTGGTCACGACGAACTCGTCGTCGCCGGCCCACCTGAGCAGGTTGAGCTGCGCCTTGCCGGTCACCGGGATGATCGTCCCGGCCCCGCCGCGGACCGAGATCCGCTTGAACACCCCCTGCTGCACGAATGCGAGGTCGCGGCCATCCGGGGAGAACGATGGGCAGCAGCCGTTCTCCGTGCCGGGCAGCGGCAGCGGCGTAAGCTGATCCAGCGGCCGCAGCATACAGCTGGGGAATGCCTCCCTCTCCCTCGGCGCTGTAAGCCAGCAGTCGCCTGCCGGCGAGAGGGCCGCGATCGGGGTCCACCGATGTCAGCCTCTGATCCGCGGGAATCGTGAGCGCGAATCTGGCAGCCGGAACGGGCGCGGCGAGCTCCCGCCCCAGGCGGTAGCTCCCGCCCGCGACCGCAACGATGAGCGGCAGCATCGCGCCGCCTACGACGGCGGCGCGCCTCCACGCGCGCCGGGCCACAATGGCGGGGTGTGACGCCGGCTCGGTGCGCCGCACCAGGGTCGGG
The DNA here is from genome assembly GCA_963755675.1 of uncultured Actinomycetes bacterium. GTDB lineage: Bacteria > Actinomycetota > Thermoleophilia > Gaiellales > JAICJC01 > JAICYJ01. The sequence continues at coordinate 11,598 of CAVWLK010000051.1, read as the reverse complement.
GACTGATCGGTCAGCGCTTCGGCGAGCTGCGCCGCGGTCGCGAAGCGGTCGGCCGGGAGCTTCTCGAGCGCGCGGAGCACCGCAGCCTCGACGTGCGCCGGAATCGTGTGCCGCTGCGGCAGCAGGGGGCGGGGCGTCTCGGTCACCACCCGCGCCACCACCGCCTGGGCCGTGCCGCCCGTGAACGGGGGTCACCCGTCAGGCACTCGTAGAGCACGGCACCCAGGGCGTACACGTCGGAGCGCGCCGTGATCTCGCGCTCGCCCATCGCCTGCTCGGGGCTCATGTAGTGCGGCGTGCCCAGGCTCATCCCGGTCTCGGTCATCCGCGCGCCGCCCGCCTTGCTCGCGGCCAGGGCGATGCCGAAGTCCGCCACCAGCGCCCGCCCGTCGTGCAGCAGGATGTTCTCGGGCTTGATATCCCGGTGAATCACCCCGTGACGGTGGGCGTAGTCGAGCGCGGAGGCCACCTCGCGCGCGATCCGCACGGCCTCGTCCACCGGGAGCTGCTTCTCCCGGAAAAGCCGGTCGCGGAGCGACTCGCCCTCCACGTACGGCATGACATAGAAGAGGAAGGAGTCCGCCTCGCCCGAATCGAACAGCGGCAGGATGTGCGGGTGCTGCAGGTTGGCGGTGAGCTTGATCTCGGCGAGGAACCGCTCGGCCCCGATCACGGCGGCGAGCTCGGGCCGCAGCACCTTGAGCGCCACCCGCCGATCATGGCGGACGTCGTGCGCGAGATAGACGGTCGCCATCCCGCCGCGCGCCGATCTCGTGGTCGAAGCGGTGCGCTCGGCGAGCGCCAGCTGGAGCCGGTCGAGGAGCTCGGTCATGGGTGCGCCTGAGTTGTGAGGGAAGCGAGCTCCAAGATCGCCGCATTCCTGGCGTGTAGCTAGCCCATCGACGTGCCGCGCCACTCGGGCTGAGGGATAGTCGGAGGCATAGCGGATCAGGTAGGCAGGACCGCCGCCGTAGGATTGCCGTTGTTTCTCGGGGCATGAGCGGGCAGGCTGCGGCAGGGAAGCGGGCACCGACGCTCGGAAAGTGGCCGATTCCCAACAGGTTATCGAAACCGCTGCCCAGGCAAGAGGACTCTGGATCAGGAGAGTCCTGGTTCGAGCCCAGGAGGGGCAACTCGAAGGTCCGACACCACTTCGGTGGGTCGGGCCTTTTCGTTTCTGCGCCCGCTGCTACCGCTTCTGCTACCGTTTCTCCAGGGAACCAGCCGCTCGGCGGCTCACCAGGTCCAACCCAAGCAATCCTCGTGGATGATCAGGCCGCGGGCTTAAACACCATTAGGTAGAGGATGAAGACCACGACTAGGCCCAGTCCTGCACCCAGGGCACGTCCCACGAGTGACACTCGTTGATACGAGCGGGAACCAGGCCCTTCGGTTTCGAGCACACGCAGTTGCCTTCCCAGCACCACCAGGAACACAGCCAGTACCGCAATCCCCACCGCCCACCCCGCCAGCGCTTCCTGCACCCACCTTGTCGTCAGCGGCCAGGAGATGCTGACCATCCAGAGGCCGGTCACGAGCATCAGCACGTAGCCGGGGAGAACGAAGAACGCGACCATGTGCCGGATGACCCGCAGAAGGAAAGGCCCATGGACGGGCTGACGGCCATAGAACTCGAGAGCGATTCCGAGCCCTGCGCTCGTTCCCAGTGCAAGGATCGCGATCAGGATGTGAAGGAACTTCAACAGGAGGTACGCGCCCGCTCATTCGACCTTGTCGTGTATCGAGCCCCGGATCCCGATCACCGCCGGCCGTGATGCCGAACGAGGTTCAGAACGAAACAGCGGGGAGTGACAATATGTGGTCAGTCGTAAGATGCTTCCTCTTATGATGTGAGTGAGATGCGTACGGTGCAAGCAAACTCTACCATTTGAGCGAGTAAAGTACGACAAAGTCCAGCATGAATGCCAGCAAGCGCGAGATCCTGTGCGGTCGGCTTGAGCTCGAGGCGAGGTCGCGCCGACACCTCCTCGCCGGTCGCTGAAAAGTGACGACCACGCCGCTCCAGCTCGGCGGGCCAACATGACCTGCCTGCGAGCGTCCCTAAAGGAAGTTTCACCATTGGTTCAGGCCTCCTTCACCGGAGCGGACTGAAGCTTATTGAGGCCTTTGCGTGGGAGTACGAGATGCGTTACTCAACTGCGGGCATGGCGCTCGCGTTCGTGTTCGCGACGTCAGCGTGCAGCGACAGCACGTCACCCTCGACGACAGGCGCCTCCTTGGACGCGGTCAGCCCTACTCCGGGTGCCACGGGCGTCGACCCTGCCACTGTCATGACGATGCACTTTAGTGCCGCGATGCAGACCTCGATGATGCAGTACGTAGATCTTCATCAGGGCACGATCGTCGGCTCCGTCGTACCGATGACCTGCTCCTGGTCGAGCGACGCGATGACGCTCACCTGCCAGCCCAATCAGCCGCTGCAGCCCGGCACCTCCTACGTCCTCCACATGGGCGGCGGGATGATGGATGCCAACGGCCATTCGGTGGATGTCGAGCACCACGGGATGACGATCGGCGGGCAGCCGGTCAGCGGAGGAATGATGGGTGGGATGCACGGTGGCCAGGCAACCGGGATGATGGGAGGCGGCTGGATGGATCCTGACCGCCACTACGGGATGGAGTTCACGTTTACCACCGCCTGAAAGCCGCCCGGCAGCGGAACACGTCATTGCCGGGTTGTCTGGCCGAGCGCCTCGGGGCGGAGGGACCATGACTGCGTTTGGCGGAGCTGCCGGCCTGCGGTATCTGTCCCTGGACCCGACGGGAGCCACGCATCTCGTGGCCAACCCGGGAACAGGCGAGGAACAGCGAATCGCTTTCTGCCGGGTGCTTGAGATCGACCGGGATAATGGCTGCGAGGCCATGCCGGGACTGTTGCTCGTGCAGGATCCCCTGGTGTCACGGCGTCACTGCGTTCTTACCCGGTCCCCGGACGGACGGTGCTACGTCCGGGATGTGAGTCTCAATGGCACCCACCTCTCTGGGCGTCAGCTTGTGCCCAATGTCGAGACCGAGATCCACCCCGGTGAGGTCCTCACAATTGCTGGCGGCCATCGCTTCGTGCTCGATGCGGCCCCCCGCGAAGGGGAGCTAGCATAGGCCGGCGCGGGCAGGGCGGGGCTAAGCCGGCCGGCGCATCGGACCGGCACTCAAGGGATCGGCAACCTCCGACATTTGAGTGGGTAAGCCGGCAAAGTCCGGCATGAAAGCCGGCAAGTTGGCGCGCCCAGGCAGCCACCACGCCGAACAACTTGCCGATGGCCGCCGTCAGGCCCATCGCCAGAGCGCCCCAGAACACGACACGCAAGGTCCCCACCCAGGGCCGTGCCCCACCGGCCCCGGCCGCCACCGCACCCAGCAGGCCGAGGCAGACGAGCGAGGCGCCCGCGACCAGGGTCACGAGCCAGCGAGTCGGGCTGAAGCTTGCCACGAGCAGGGGCAGGGCTGCTCCCACGGCGAAGGTCAGCGCCGAGGTCAGCGCGGCTTGTACCGGCCGTGCCTGCAGCGCCGCCGAGATGCCCAGTTCGTCGCGCGCATGGGCACCGAGCGCATCGTGGGCCATCAGCTGCGCCGCCACCTCGGCTGCGAGCGTGGGCGTGAGACCGCGATGCTCGTATATCGTGGCCAGCTCCGCGTGCTCCGCCACGGGACTTCCGGCCAACTCGCCCCGCTCGCGCGCCAGGTCCGCCTGCTCGGTATCGGCCTGGGAGCTCACCGAGACGTACTCACCCGCCGCCATCGACATTGCGCCCGCCACGAGCCCGGCCAGCCCCGCGACGAGCACGGCCGAGCGCGAGGCCTCGGCGGTAGCGACCCCGAGCACCAGGCTCGCGGTCGACACGATGCCGTCGTTGGCTCCCAGGACGGCCGCCCGCAGCCAGCCGATGCGCTCCGTACGATGCAACTCCGGATGGATGGTCCGCATGAAGCTCGCTCCGAAGTGGGAGACGCGGATCGCGGTCCCGGTGCCTGACCGACGGCCGGCGAGGTCGGCTTCTAGGTACTTGTCGAGTCCGGCGGCGCCGCCATTCCGGCTGTCGGGCGGATCTCGTCATGCCGGATCTGACCGCCGTCGAGCGCGGCGAGCGCAAAGAACGTTGCGCTCACTACCAGGCCGACCAGCACGGCGATGCTGACGTCCCTTCGGTACGGCCGCCCGCCGCGTGCGAGCCACAGCCCCACGAGAGCGGCCGCACCGGTCACCAGCACCGCGATCAGTCCGGCCTCGGCACGCTCCTCATGCGCCTCGACGCGCCGCTCATCGAACCACGGCTGGTTCTCCACCTGCTCTTCGGCCGGCTCGCCGGTGAGGTAGATGGGAATTGTCGTTGCCGCGAGCAGCACCGCCAGCAGCAGACCGATCTGCGTGACGTCGCGTGAGCGGCGGAGGAGGCCCCAGACCAGAACCAACGGCGCGAAAAGCATGGTCCCGAGCACGGGGATGTGGTTCAGTACGAGGTGCAGATGAGCGGGGCTGAGGTCCATACGGCCCTCCGAAAATGCTGGGCGTGAGGCGATGCTACCCACGTCCAAACATTGTGCGAGACCACGCGCACGCCAAGACCCTCGTGTGAATGCCTCAGTGCAGAGGCGCAACCTCGAGGCAGCAGCGAGGCCGCTCGCAACGAGGCCCGTGAGACTGAGATACCCGCTACGGACATTCTTCGGAGATACCTCTATACCCCCAAACCTTTGGAGGTTGGTTGAAGGGTGGGCCGGAGGCCCGCCTGCCGTAGTCTTGCCGTAGCTTCTGCGGGCAAGACCGGGGAACTCCGGCAGGGAAGCGGGCACCGATGCTCGGAAAGTGGCCGATTCCCCAACAAGTTGTAGGAAACCCTTGCCTGGGCGAGAGGACTCTGGATCAGGAGAGTCCTCGTTCGAGCCCAGGAGGGGCAACCAAAGGCCCGGCACCACTTAGTTGGCGCCGGCCTTTCTGGCTGATAGCAGGTGACCAGTGCCGTCACATCCTTCCAGCTACCGGCCGCGACCTGCTCGAGCAACGATCTACTCCGCTAGAACACATACCGCAGCCCAGTCAGCAGGCGCCAACGTGACACCCCGTCGACGATCTGATTGCGGGGTAGCGGGGTGATCGAAGCGGCGGCCGATCTGCCTGCCACGACCTCGGAATACCAACTGTGTTCCTGGCGTTCGTACCCATGAAGGGCGCGGAAGCAGTCCTCCAATGATAGTGCCAGAGACGACCATCGAGTCTCTCGGACCCGGCAGCCGCTTTGGCCGGCCCTTTTTCAAAGCGCAACTGTAACGCGCAAGAAGGTCGCTGGAATAGATGTGGCATCCTTGCGCTGACTTCTGTTCTGGCTGTTGAACAGGTCTTCCAGTTCCTTCTGCAGGTCGGCGGCTCGACCATTCTGTTCAGCGGCTTCAAACGCGTTCATTGTCGGTCCGTAATATGTTCTGAACGCAGCCAGGAACTCGGACGGTGTGCGCGACGTGTTGAACGTAAACGTGTCTCGAGCAAAGGATATCCGATCTGCGCGCACTCCCGCGCCTGCAAAACGCTCGATCACGTTGCTCTCGCTGCCCCAGGTCATCGGGCTAACGAAGCCTTCCGGCGGTGCGGGCGTATAGGCGGAACTGATCTTCAAGGTTTGCGCTACCAGGGTTGGATCATTTGGAATCCAATTGCCCATGATGATTCGACCTCCGCGCCGGGTTACTCGCACCATCTCCTTCGCGACGTCAAACGGCTTCGGCGCGAACATCGATCCAAAGATCGAGACGACGAGGTCGAAAGAATGATCCGCGATCTCATGCAGGCTGGTGGCATCGCCTTCCTGAAACTTGCAGTTGGTGAGGCCCTCCTCCTTCGCGCGTCTGTTCCCGGCGTCAACTAGATTTCTCGCGATGTCGACTCCCAGCACGTCCGCTTCCAGCCTTGCCGCTGGGAGTGCCGTCGTTCCGTCGCCGCATCCGAGATCCAAGAGCTTGAGCCCTTTGCGGACTCCGAAACTCTTGACAAGCTCTTCTCCGCTGTCGCGCATGCTCTCCGCAATGCGGGTGAAGTCACCCTTTTCCCACAGTGCTTGGTTCGGATTCACGGGGTCTCCTTGTCAGGTCGAGACTGGCTTACGGGCAAAGAATGGTTTCGCCGGGCACGGCTAGCGACGCAGCGCGAGAATGACCCCGGTGGCCATCAGCACCCCGCCGCAAAGGCGGAGTGGCGTGAGCGGTACCGTGAGCGCGCGGAAGAGGCCGAACTGATCGATCGTTAAGGCGGCCGTGATCTGGCCGGTGACGATGAGCGCGATGGCCGTGCCCACGCCCAGCCGAGAGACGAGAAACGTAATGGTAAGCACGTAAGCCGCTACGATGAGCCCACCGACGTAGCTCCAGATCGGGGCGGCGCGCAGCTCCCCGATCGAGGGAAACCCGCCGCCCGACAGGAGGACGGCAGCGACCGTGGTCGCACCCGCTACGACGAAGAGCGTGAGCGCGGCGAACGGCACATTGCCGTGGATCGACTTGCTCAGCGCGGCGTTCGCGGCGGCCTGCACGGGGATCAGCGTGCCCGCCGCCAAGGCCAGGATCCACAGGAGTGGCGTCGTCATAATCGTGATGAATCTCCGCTCCAAGGGTCTTCCAACGTGGCTTTGGCGGCGCGCATCCACCGTCAGGTCGTGCCGGCCGCCTCGTGACGACGGCAACAGGGTACAGGATTGCGGCGCCCGGCAACAAGTACGAAATTCGTACCAAAAAGATCCGAGGCCCCGATGACAGTTTGTTCTACCCGCAGCTACGGCTCATTCTGTCCTGTTGCCCAAGCGTCCGAAGTGGTGGCCCAGCGCTGGGTTCCGCTGATCCTGCGCGAGATCATGGTGGGATACCACCGCTTCAATGAGATCCGCCATGCGCTGCCGCTTATCTCGCCCTCCGTCCTGGCACAACGGCTCAAGGCGATGGAGGGCGACGGGCTCATCTACCGGCGCGCCGGCCCGGGCGGCGCGGCGTACCACCTCACCGCCGCGGGCGAGGAGCTGCGGCCGGTGGTGGAGTTGCTGGGCCAGTGGGCTCGGAAATGGATTACCCGCGACTACCGGGCGGAGGAGCTGGACCCGGCGGTGCTGATGTGGTCGCTCCGGCGCCATGTCGTGGCGGCTCGGTTCCCGCCAGGACGCAGCGTCGTGCACTTTCGGCTGGAAGGCGAGCCGCGGCTGCGCCGCTACTGGTGGATCGTCGTACGGCCTGGCGCCGAAGAGGAGGTGGACGTCTGCCGGGCCGATCCAGGGCATCCGGTGGTGCTCACCGTGACCGCCAGCCTGCGCACGCTCGTGGATGTGCTGATGGGAGACGCGAGGATCACGGGTGCCGTTCGTGAGGGGCGCCTGTTGCTGGAGGGGGATCGCGATCTGGCACGCCGTTTCCAGTCGCTCGTCGAGTTCGAAGGATCGGAGTCACACTCCTGGACGGGTCGCCCGACGGCCCGGGCGTGAATGCCGGTGGATCAGAAGAGTCCTGGTTCGAGCCCAGGAGGGGCGGCTCTGCGATGGAAGCCATGCAGCCACAATAGGTTGCGGGGCTCTCTTCTTCCTTGACCGACAGCCTCGAGCGCTCACCTACCGAAGTGACCGGAACCCGGCGCGAACCTCGGCTCGAGCCCAGGAGGGGCAATGCGAGGCGCGGTGGCTGCTTGGGCAGCCGTCGCGATTTGCCTATTTGCGAGGGTGTGAGTTAGTCGCGGTCTGATAGGGCCATGGACCGCAAGCGCGCCCCACTAATGCTGCCCTTGGTCGCCTCGCGACGGGAGGTCCGGCACCAGAACGAGCTTGCCCTCCAGACCGCCCGCCTCGAGACGGCGGTGTGCCTCGGCGACCTCATCGAAGGAGATCCGCTCGGCGACGCGCGGCCGGATGGCGCCAGTTGCCAGCAGGCCGAAGAGCCGCTCCAGGTCCTCCCGGAACCAGGCGGGATGTCGCGCCCGCATCACGTTGATCGAGTAGAAGCGGGCGTGCTTGCCGCCGGGCAGAAACCTCCAGAGATACATGCGCGCGATCGACATCACGATGGTGCGCATGTGTTGCTGCGCCTGCACGCTCGCCGAGAAGCCGATGGCGAGGAGCAGACCGCCCGCGCTTGAGCGCCGCGAACGAGCGGCGATAGCCGTCCTCGCCGATGCCGTCGAAGACGACGTCGAACCCGCCCGGCAGGACGCGCGTGAAGTCTTCGCGTTGGTAGTCGATCGGCTGTGGCGCCGAGCTCGTGAATCATCGCCGCATGCTCGCCACGCGCGGCGCCCCACATCTCGAGCCCGGCCAGCCTGCCGAGGGCGAGCAGCGCCTGACCGACGGCGCCGGCGGCTCCATGCACGAGCACGTGCTGGCCAGGCGTCACGTGGGCCGAACGGTGCAGGAGCTGGTACGCGGTGGTCCAGCTCAGGATCAGCGTAGCCGCCTCCGCCGCGTCGATGCCCGCCGGCACGCGAGCCAGGTCGTCGGCCCGCAGCGTGCGATACGTAGCGTTCGACCCGACCACTGTCATGTCGGCCACGCGGTCGCCAACCTGAAAGCCGCGCACGCCGTCGCCGAGCTGATCAATCTCCCCGACGACGTCATAGCCCAGCACGAAGGGCGGCCGGAGGCGCATCGTCTGGGGGTAGAGGCGGCGCCGGATCAACACCTCGGTATAGTTCACGCTCGAGGCGAGCACGCGGACCCGGACCTCGCCCCGGCCGGCCGTCGGCAGGGGAGCGTCAACCACCTCCAGCTCGTCGGGACCGCCGAAGCGCCTGAGTTGAACAACCCGATTGCGCGGCTCACTCATGGACGGGTTCGGGCCTCACGGATTGCGGATGTTTGTGGTCTGCTCGTCTCTAATGCGGGTGGGGTGAAACAGTGCTGAATCCAGGATGAGAGATTGTTCACGCTGAGCAATGCCGGGCGGAGTCGCCCGCGACGGTCTGGGTCCGGGCACACCGCCGGGTAGGGAGCTTGCGTCCGTATGACTAGCCTGCGTGCCACCCGACTAGATGGGATACCGGCAAACTCCGACATTGGGGTAGTTACTGTGGCCCCTCAACCCTGTAGACGCCCCGGGGGTCGATCCAGGCGGCCTCAGCACCCCTGGCCTACCCCGCGGGCACCGCGAACATCGTGATGAAGGCGAGCACCGCCGCGAGCAAGCGAATGGCGATCTTCTGCGCCGTGCTCTCGCTGATGGAGACCGCAACGAGACATTGCAGGAAGTAGTAGAACGCGAAGGCTCGGGATGCGAATGATAGGATCGTGAGGGTGGAGGCAAACGCCAGGACGACCGCAATTCCACAGATCAGCACGTAGGCGCGTTGTTCGTCGACACGGCCTTCGGTCGATTCCGCTACGTTTCCCCCGGCCGCCACGGTGTCCGCGACGGCCGCACTGAACTGGCTGAGCACCGCGGCGACCACGAGCGGAAGGGGGAGGAACGGGGAGGCCTTCGCCGCTAGCACGAGGAGCCCATTGTCCTCGACCTTGGTGCCCAGAAAATGCATGAGCGGCGTCGCGGCGGCGACGAAGAGTAGATAGATGATGGTCGAAACGATCTGGGAGCTTCGTGACGACCACACGCGCAGCTCCCGGTCGTACTCGGCGCCAAGATACCGCGACGTTTCGAACCCCTGCACCACGATCAACGTCCCACCCAGAACCGTCAGGACGGTCCATAGGTCCGGATGTGGCAGTGCCGGCCACTGAATCGCGTGTGATCGAGAGGCTCGCCAGTCGTACGCTGCAAAGCCCACGATCATCGCCAGAACGAGCACCCCGGTCACCCGCAGCGCCCAACGCTCCATGAACATGAGCATGTGGAGACCGCGGATCCGACCGATGATGCCGATCGTCGCCACGATAATGACGGTGACGATGTTCTCTCTGGTCGGCGTGTTGATGCCAAAGCCACCCAAGAGGAACGCGGCAAGGATATGGATGTAGAGGCAGACAGAAATCGCGTAGGCCAGCACCAACGCGAGGTTGGCAGTGCGCTCGTGGCGCACCACGCGGGGCGGCGCCGTGCCGGCCTCCAACAGAGGCTCCGCATGGCGGATGTTGAAGCGGATCACTTCGCCCATGGCGTAGGCCAGAGCGCACACACCGGCCATGGCGACGACGGAGTACGGACCGACCGTGGCACCTAGAATCGGCACAATCACGAGGAAGCCGCTGCCGAAGATAGAGGCCAGGGGCGTCGTTCGTGCGTGGCGAAGGTCCGCGCGGGTATGCGGTTCGGTCATCCGCTGGCAGGAAAGGACGTATGTGTGATGACTGTCGTACAGTGTACTGCACTTCCATGGATTCGGCCAGTTCGGGGGAGCCCGCCGTTCGCACTCAATCCCCGCACCTCTCCACCCTGTTCACAGGCGCTGCGTAGATCGGCCCGCCTCGTGCACGCTCAGACTGACGACGGTTCCCTCGCTCCCACGGCACATAACTCGTTGAGCCGGCACTCGAGCCCAGGAGGGGCAATGCCCACCGTGTCAACGGTGGGTATTTGTCTTGGGCTTGAGCCCAGAAGGGACAGTCTCCGGGTTGACCCTCTGGACCAAAGGATCATACGTTGTACCGTTCGGTACACCTCACACTTCTCCAATCGCGGAACGGCGACCAGCATGCCTGCGCCCATCCTCTCCCGTGAAGCCGTCATCGAGCGCCTGATGCTCGTGGTCCGGCGGTACGGGTACGATGGAGCCTCGCTGACCGAGCTCTCGAAGGCCACCGGGCTGGGGAAGTCGAGTCTTTACCACTATTTCCCTGCGGGGAAGGAGGACATGGTGCGGGCGGTGCTCGAGCAGCTCGAATCCCAGCTCCGTGCGGGCCTCTTCGCCCCGCTGCGCGCGCCGGGGCCGGCCAAACGGCGGATCGAGGGGATGATCAGGACTCTCGACGCATTCTACCGCGGTGGGCGCGAGGCCTGCTTGCTCGGCAACCTGGTGCTCGGCACCAGCCGGGCCCGTTTCCGCGACCAGCTGCGCGTCATCTTCGAGGAGTGGATCGAGGCGCTCGCCGCCGCCCTGGTCGACGGCGGGCTCCCGCGATCCCTCGCGCGCGCCCGGGCGGAGGACGCGGTAATGCGGATCGAAGGCGCGCTGGTGCTGGTCGGCGCAATGAATGACGAGTCGCCCTTCAGCCGGACGCTAAAGCGGCTGCGGGCGGATCTCCTGGCGCCGGCTGCCCGCCAGGGGTGACTCGACCGGGAAGCGCGGGGCACGCCGTTAGGGGGCTTGCATTGTACCGACCGTTCGGTACATTGGTCGGACACTCGACCAGGAGTTTCACGATGCACCTCCTCCAGCTGGCGACCCTGATGCTCGTTGCCTCCCCGCTCGGGCCAGCGCCCACCGACTCTGTCCCGTTGTACACCAATCTCGGCAACCATCACCACGAAATCACAACCAGGGTCGGCAAGACCCAGCAGTACTTCGACCAGGGGCTGCGGTTGGTGTTCGGCTTCAACCACGCAGAGGCGATCCGCGCGTTCAAGGAGGGCGCCCGGCTCGATCCCGCATGTGTGATGTGTTACTGGGGGATCGCCATTGGGTATGGTCCCCACGTCAACGCGCCGACGGATTCCGCAAGCAGCGTCGCC
>CAVWLK010000050.1:0-12585 GCA_963755675.1 uncultured Actinomycetes bacterium | reverse complement strand
TGGCGAAGGAGTACGCGCTCGAGCCCGGCCCCGACCCAGTGCTGGTGCGGGGCGATGCGCATGGCTGCTGCACTGCAGCAGCTGGAGCTGGATGCGGGCGCAGCGGCCGGCCTGACGGTACGCCATGCCGTGGTCACCCGCTACGGCTCTGACGCCTCGACCACCCGCGACACCGGCCGCATCGCACGCACGGCCTGCCTGGCCGCCGCCACCGAGAACACCCACGGCTTCGAGATCGTCCATCTGGATGCGATCGACGGCTGCGTGAAGGTGCTGGAGCGATGGCTCGGTTAGAATCACGAGCCCTGGCGGAGTAGCTCAGCTGGTTAGAGCAGCGGAATCATAATCCGCGTGTCGGGGGTTCGAGTCCCTCCTCCGCTACCTGACGGTTAGGCCAAGACGAGCGTTGCAGATGCTCGCGCACGCTCGGGGTGGCAACCAGAGTGGCACCGACGGGGGATACTCATGGGAACGGAAGGTGGGAGGCGAAGACGTTCGGGCAACGAGCCCGCGGAGAGCGAAACGACGAAAGACGCGGCGTCGCTCTCGAAGCAGGCTGAGAAAGTCCAGGAGGCCTTCGCCGGTTTCCAGCGGGACGTGGCAGCCCTGAGGGGAGCCAAACAACCCGAAGGCCTCGATGCAGTGGGAATCCTTACCGCAGCCAGGACGCGGTTGCGTGCTGACCTCGATATGCTCGCCTCGCTGGCGGACCGCGAACAAGCATCCGGACGACCGGCCCTCAAAGAGGATCCGTACCAAGGCATCCTGACGATCGAGCTCCTCGATCACGTTGAGGGCGATCTCACCCTTGTGATTGAGCGGCTCTCGGGAGTTCTTGATCAGTGGGAGGTTCCCGGCCAGGAGCTTTCACCGCCTCAGCCTGAAGGACTCCACCCAATCGACGCTGGCCGCGTTGAGCAACTCGCCGGCTTGCTCCAAACCAGTTCTGAGCAGGCCACGGCTGATTCCATCGCCACGACGCTCTCTCTGCGGAGAGAGGTTGAGTCTGGCGGAAAGGTCTTGGTGCGGCGATCTGATGGCAGTGTTTGGGAGGTGCGGTTCAAGTGAGTACCCCGCCCGTGATTGGCAACGAGCCGGTCTTGGTCCCTTATTCCCCGGCGAGGACTCGGGAACGCGTACGATCCGCGGTTGCCATCTCAGCCGTCCTTGCAGCGGTGCTCGCCGCGTTCGTCCTTCTCGTCGCAGTGATCGCCGGATGGATGACGTCGAAAGATGCGACCGATCTGGCCGCAGTTGTGATGGCCCCGCTATTCGGTCTCGCGGGCGCCGCCACGGCGTTCTACCTATCCGGCAGCGACACGACGATCTAAGGCCGGGCCCCGAACTAGGACGTGGCGGAGACTGGTCGTTCCAACACGACCGTCAAAGTGAACATATGACTGCGGAGGGCCACACGTTCCGGGCCGGCGTTCGCAGCGATCGAGACGACGCGCCACCCGTGACGCGCATGTTCGTCCAAGTCCTTCTGCAGCTGCTTGCGGAACTCGCCCGAGCCACTGCCGGCTGCTTTGACCTCGACCACCAGGTATTCGTGGGTCTGCGGCGTTGAGTGCTCCGCAGTCTCGTTCTTTTTCCGCAGCACCTTGCGTCCCCCCTTAGTCCACCTTGTAGGCGCAGGCTCTCATCGCCGCGCCGGCGCCTGTGGCAGCTCCGTCGACTCGGTGCTCGACGAGGTGCTGGACCTGAAAGCGGTGACCCTCTACCAATGCTCCTGCGGAGAGGTAGTGGCAATCCTCAAGCCGGCGACGCCAGCAGCTCCTGTGTCAGAGGCCTCCGAAGCCGGCCGGCCCTGCGCCAGCGTAGTTCTCGAGACGCCAACGCGCTCCTCTTCTACCTCTTACCCTCGCGCGGTTCCTCAGGCTGGATCGGTGGAACCGGGCGTGGGGTAGCGACGTCGCCACTCGTTCGCGAGTGATCGTCCGCGAGAGGTCAGGACGCGGTCAACCCGGCGATCGCCTGGGGAGAGAGCTTGAACCGCGCGCCCAGCGCCCGCGCATCGTCGATACTGGCCCGTCCGCCTCGGTCATCAAGTGCCGCGAGAAACGGGCCCTTCCGCTCCCGAAACCTCGCGTCGCCTGGCGGCGGCATCGGGGCGCTCCGCCAGCGCCGCATCGCCGGGGACTTCCCGGCGCGATCGATGCCAATCCCTCGTGCGCCATGAACAGATCTTCGCTTCGGCACGAGTCCCACTCTATCGGCTGGCTCTTTGCGTCTACGTCAGCCCGGCGAGGGGTGCTCGAGGATCTGCTGTCGGCGTCGCAGCGCGATCATGACCGGCGTCCGCTCGAGCGCGCGATAAGGTCATCGACGGCCTTGTCCACGATGATCTTCGGGTCGGGGTGTTTCGCGATCAGGACGGCCGGTGAGTGGTTGTGATCCCGCAGTGCGTACTGGATACCCTGGTTGGGATCATCGACCACCGCGATCTCGATGCCGGTGGATTCAAGCGTGAGGCCGAAAAGCCAGTGTCGTGGGCGGTAGCGGCGCAGCACCTCGCGGCGAGACGCCTCGATGATCATGCGAGCACAGGCGACGCCGATCGGGTCATTGGCATCAAGGTAAAGATCCTGTCGAGGATCACGCGCCATCTCCTCGCAGAACCGCCAGTCATCGTCGAACGTCGCCATATCCGTCAACGTATCACCGTCATCGAAGGTCGCACCGCTCCGAGGAGCGGCTCCTGCGAGACGGCGCGGGACTGGTGAGAGGTCAGCGCCGAGCTGGAACCTCTGAGGTTGAGACACGTTTGGCTTGCGCGAAGGCATCGCGCAGTTCCTGGCGTGCGCCGGGGTAGCGATGTAACCACTGTGGGCTCGGGTGGCGAACGTTCACGACCTCGAGCCCTCGATCAATACCCGCTCGTCGCCATCCTTTCTGCGCAGCGTCCCCGAGCAGCATCACCACGCGCAGCCGTGGCATCAGGTCAAGCAGTTCGCGTAGCGCGGGGCGGGCCTGATCGATGTCTTTGCGATTGGCCGCCCGGATCTTGTTCCCGTCACCCACGTACCAGGGGACGATGTTCCATGAGGCGTATTCCGTGGCGCGATCGATGCGCGCCCCGTGCAGTAAGTGCCACACGTGGTCGGCCGTCGGATCGTCGTTGTCGCAGCTGATGAACCCGCTGCCCTTCGACCGCGGGCGCGGGCCTTCCGCGCCGGTGGCCTTCGGGCCCGGAGCTTCCAAGAGCGCCAGGATCCGAGCGTTGACCCCAGCCTCGGTCGGATCGAACCACGGCACTGATTCGCCGCCACCATGCTGAGCGCGAAGCCGCTCAACGAAACCGGTCAACGGTGCAACATGGGGCTCATGGAGCAGGGAGCGTTTCCGAGCGACCTCGGCGAAATCGCGGTTCGTGCGGGAGGTTCGATTCGGGTCGCTGGGCATCGGCGGAGGACAGGTTATTGGATCCGTTGCTCTGGCCGAGCCAGTGCGATGATCGTCGCCGCCCGCTCGAGATCTGCATCCCCATCCTCCAGTCCGAGCACTTGGCAGCCGGCCGTCCCGTGCCGCCACCAGTAGGCGGCCGTCCAGGCGCGGAGTGCGGCGTCGATCAGATCCTCGCGGTGCTGTTTCTCGCAGAGGCGCTGGCCGGTCTCGTTTTCGACGATCAGAGGCGCGTCGACGAAGAGGATGGAAATCCGGGGCTTCGCGTTCTGCCCACTCGACCTCGACGATCCCGATCGTCCAGACGGCGGCGACGATCCGTCCTGTCTCGTGGGTCAACTGCCCGCCCCAAACTGCAATCATGCGTGCATGACCGTGGACACAGTTGACGTCCCGAACGAGCGGTCACGCGCCCGGCGAATCGTTCATATCTTGGTCGGGCTACTGGTGGCTCTCGTCCTGCCTATGGTGCTGATCGGTGCGCTGGTGGGCGAGTTTGGCGCAATCGCGATGTTCATCGGCGTTCTGCTCGGAGGCGTGGGCTCCAAGATCGGCGGCACTCGCCGGATGCTGGCTCTCGCGCCCGCGATCGGTGTTGCCGCCGGACTGGGGGCAGTGTCGGCTTATGGCTGGTGGTGGGTCGCCCTGCTTGCGGCGACGGGCGTCATCGCCGGGGCCGGAATCCGGGCTGGGTGGCTCCCTGCCCTGCTGATGCTCCCGTATGCCGCGACGTTCGTCACCCCGCTGTCCTCGGTGCGCGACGCCGCGATCTACGGCGTCATCGTCGCGATCGCGACGGGCTATGGCATCGTCCTCGCACGCCGCTTCGGCGCCGCCGAGGTCGTCGCAGCTGATCCCGCTGCCGTTGCATACCCGGCAGTTGGCGTGGCGATCGTGTTCGGCGTCGCCTTGGGAGCGAGCGCGGCGATCGGCGTGGCGCTCGGCTGGGCCGAGCCCTACTGGGTTCCCGAACCGATCCTGGTCTTGCTGCTCTACATCATCATGGGCAAACGAGACCGGATCCGGGGCAAAACGATTGGAACCGCGCTCGGCGTTGCGGCTGCGATACCCGTCGCGATCATCTCGCCATCCGCGACGGTCATCGCTGTGATCGCGACCGTCGCTTTCGCCGTTGCGATCACACAGACCAAAACCTACTGGCTGATGTACGGCCTATACACGTTTTCAATCGTGCTCGCACTGTCAGCCCCCGGCCACGTCGCCACCGAGGCCAAGCATCGAGGATTCGAGATCCTCACAGGCATCGCCCTGCTCGTCGTCGGCCTCGCGATCATCCACGCCCTCGGGACGTGGGAGTCCGAGCGCCATCCACAGCCGGAACTCGAACAGACACCCGCATAGCCGTGTTCGCGGCTCCGCGCGAACCCGTCGAGCGCGGCGGCACCGGTCTCTGCGGCTGTTTTGGGGTGGTTCCCTCGCCCCAGGCGAGGTCCAGACCAAGGAAGATCACGGTATCGGACGGTAGCGCTCGGTACGCGCCGGCACGGTGGTCGTTGTACGCGGTCTTCCGTGCTCGTCCGCAGTTGACATATCGAACGCTTGTTCGCTATGGTCCGAGCCCCCATTCCCGGGCAGCGAAAGGACCTCATCAAGCGGTCGCGGCCCAGTCTGCGCCTATGTGGCAAGCATTGCAAGCCGGCCGCGCCCTCGACGGCCAACGCAACCGCTCCGACCTCAGCTGACCGTAGGTGGTTCTGGCTAGTTGTTATCCGTCTTACCTGCTCCTCCGCAGTTGACATATCGAACGCTTGTTCGCTAGGGTCCGAGCCTAGCCTCTCGGGAGCGAAAGGACTCTACGGTCGCTTCGCCGGTTCGGGCCGGCGAATGGTATAGCCCGGATTGACAACGGTCGGTATAAAGCCCTTTCGGCTGCGTGTCGATATTCGTTGAAGTTCGTACGGGGCTGGCCGGTCGTTGACGGCCTCCCGGGGGGATCATGGCATCCGTGCGAATCCTTCGAGGGGCCGTCGCGGTATTCACCACCGAGGCGGCCCTCTATCTACCAGAAGCGTCGTGACGAGCGAGACGGGCGGTCGCGCTGGTGGATGTTTGGTAGTTGTCAGGGTTGTAAGTCTCACCCGATCGAGTGATGTCCCTTCCACGTGGGCTGGCTACGGTTGCGGCCATGGGAGAGATCAACGGCTTGGTCTTTCTTGTGGCTGTCGGGATCTCGATTGCAGCGTGTGCCGTGCTGCTCATCGCTCTGAAGCACTCTCGGAGTGACGCCGTGTCACCTGGCCGGCGCGGACCATTACTGGCACTCGCCGATGAGTTCCTCGCTCTGACTCGCCAGGCCGAGCGCGCCGGCGCAGCCCAGCCGACTGACGCGTCGCTGACCGTCGCCGCAGACCAGGTCGTTTCATGCCAGCGGCGAGCGGAAGTGGTTCTTGAGGTGTTGCGGAGCCAGTTGACGGACGACTCCGAAGCGTTGTACCACGGTGAGGCGATGATCTCGATGCTCGTCGCGGTCTGTGAGACACGCGAGCCGGCGATGAGGATGGATTATCATCGATCGATGTTCGCCGGCGCGATCTGGGCGGACGTCGACCGGCTAGTCGAGCGCGCCGCCACGACACACCGGGCGGCGGGTGGAAGGCTGCGGCGGGTGAGGAATGTCCACCTGCGGCATCGATGACGGCCGGCCGCCTTGATCATGCGGGGACCACGCGGCGCCAGTCCTGTCGCTCCAACAGGCGACGACAGACGATCGAGTCCCCCCGGCTAGACGCGTAGGCTGCGCTATTGGCCGTAGCGTCGTAGACTCGCCGGGTGATGATCTGCACATACCGTTCTGTCCGCTGCACGGTTCCCGCACGGGGCGGCTGATGGAGATTCCCGATCCCCGGTATGCGCGGGCGGAGGATGGTGCGTACATCGCCTACCAGGTGATAGGCGATGGGCCGGTGGATATCGCGTGGCAGCAGGACTTCTACGGGAACATCGATGCATTTTGGGATCTTCCGTTCGACCGGGCGTGGTTTGAAGGGCTGGCGTCGTTTGGTCGGTTGATCCTGCATGACCGGAGGGCGACGGGCTTGTCGAGCCGGGATGTCCCGGCTCCGAATCTCGAAACCCGGGCGGCTGATCTGCGCGCTGTGTTGGACGCTGCCGGATCGGAGCGGGTGGTGCTGGGAGGGTGGTTTGAGAGCGTTGCGCCGTGCGTGCTGTTGGCGGCCACCGATCCTGACCGGGTCGGTGCCCTGGTGTGGTCGAACCCGTGTCCGCGGACGATCTGGGCACCCGACTATCCGTGGGGTTGGGGGCCCGAAGCGGTGGAACGGGAGCGCGCCGGGCTGGCGCACTGGGGGACGATCGAGCACGGACGGGCGTGGGCTGAGCAGTTCGCCATCGACAACGGTTTCCATCCGGGGGAGGAGGACGTGCGAGCGGTAGCGAGGATGAGCCGAAACACGTGTACCCCAGACGTCGCGGCCAAGTTGTGCGAGGTCTGGTGGGAGACCGATACACGCGGTGTTCTACCCTCGGTGCAGGTGCCCACACTCCTGATCGCCGATAGCGAGGGACACAGGGAGGTCACGGAGTACGTCGCGTCGCTGATGCCACACGGCGAGGTCAAAGTCTTCCCCGGCGAGGGCGAATGGCCGCGTGGTCGGAACGAGCTCGAACGCTATGCTCGTCCGCGCCTCGAGGCCATCCAGCGCTTCATCGGTGTCGAGCCGAAGCGCGCCGCGATGGACACGATCCTCTCGACGGTGCTGTTCACCGACATCGTCGACTCAACCCAGCACCAAGCACGCCTGGGCGATATTTCATGGAAGCACCTGGTCGAGCAGCACCATGCGACCGTGCGAGAGGCGCTCCAAGCGTGGCGCGGCGTGGAGAACGACACCGCCGGCGACGGCTTCTACGCCACCTTCGACGGCCCGGCCCGCGCCGTCCACTGCGCGCAGGGAGTGCGCGATCGCGTCCGCGACCTCGGCATCGAGATCCGCGCCGGAGTCCACACCGGCGAATGCGAGCTAATAGACGGCAAGTGTGGCGGCATCGCGGTCACCACCGGAGCACGAATCGCAGCACTCGCCGGCCCATCGCAGGTGCTCGTCTCCCAGACAGTGAAAGACCTCGTCGCCGGCAGTGGCTTCACCTTCGAGCCGGCAGGTGAACACGAACTCAAGGGCGTCCCTGACCGCTGGCGGCTCTACGCTGCGACCTGACATCCGCGTGATTTAGACCGCGAGTCGGTCTTCTGGGTGGGGATCAGAGGGGAACGAGGGATCAGAGGGGAACGAGAGCCACCGACAGGCGCACACGGCTCGACGGCGGCGATATCCTGCGAAGTCGGCGCGCCGGGAAGCCTGGTCGGCATCATCGATGACGCATGCGCCGACCCCACTGCTTCTCGTCCTGTTCTCGGTCTCTCTGACCGGGACGCTGTTTGCGTCCGTGATCTTTGCGCGACGGCTCGACCGGCTGGGCCGTCGCTTCGGGTGGCCGGAGGCGCTCGTCGGTTTGCTGACCGCCACTGCCGCCGATGGCCCGGAGTTGAGCTCTGCACTCATAGCGATGGCGCACGGAAGCCGGACGGTCGGGGTCGGCGTTATTGTCGGGTCGAATCTCTTCAACCTGGCGGCGATGGTCGGCGCGGTGGGGCTTCTCACCGGTGCCATCACGATCGGCCGGCGAGCGCTTCTGGCGGAGGGGGCGGTCGCGCTGGCCGTCACCTTCCTGGGCGCGGGGGTGCTCGCCGGAACGCTACCGGCCTGGATCGCAGCGACCTGCTCGGTCTGCGTTGCAGCGACATACCTGCGATCGATTGGCATCCGCCCGAAGCGGATCGTCGATCAACTTGAGACGTCGCGCGTCTCGCGGCGTCATGGCCTGGCGCTGATCCTGGTCGAGGTGCCCTCGATTGTGGCGATCAGTCTCGGAAGTTTGGTGATGGTGCGTTCGGCCTTGATTCTGGCCGATCGCTGGGACATATCCGATGCGCTCGTGGGCGTCGTCATCCTCGCCGTCGCGACCAGCGTGCCGAACGCAATCACCGCCTTCAGGCTCGGGCTTACCGGCCGCGGCGACGCGCTGGTCAGTGAGGCGCTTCACAGCAACAGCATCAACATCGTCGGTGCTCTCCTGCTGCCTGCCCTGTTCGTGTCACTTCAGGGCTCGCCCGCGCTGGGGACCGCATTGCTGGTCCTGCTGACAGCCATCACGCTGGGATTCTTGGCTCGCCGAGTAGGAGTCGACCGCACCGCCGGTGCGCTGATCATCGTGATCTATGTGATTGCCGCCGCGGTACTGGTGGCCGGCTACGGCTGAGGCCGAGAGGCCGGGCAAGGGATGGCCGCGCGTGCCATCGTCCGCAGCTCGCTCGCGCATCGCCTGCATCCACGGCTCGACTATTGTCTGCTCTCCTGCCGCGGCGGGGTGACGGCGATCAGGACGAGCGCCACCCCGAATACACCCAGCGGCGAAGTCGGCCGACCGAGATCGCAGACGGAAACGAGGTCACGTCGGTTGCTCGCTGCGATCGCGGAGGTGTGCGGCGTTGATGGCGGCCTGGGCGGCAGTGTCGAAGCTCGTCGGCTCAAACGGCACCAGGGAGGCCAGGCGGTTGTCGTGGGCGATCGTCGGGTTGCGAAGACCGTCGATCAGTGGTCGGGCGACGCGGGCTTGAACTGGGGTGACGAGGCGCAGCCAGAGCGACGAAAGTCTGGGGGTGAGGAAGGGCACTTCGATGATGATCGGGTGGCGGTGGCGTATGCGGGCGATGCGTTCGATCATCTGTCGGTAGGTCATAACCTCGGGGCCACCCGCGTCGTAGGTTTGGCCGATCGCTTCGGGGTCGCAGCAGACTCCTGCGACGTAGCGGGCGATGTCGTGGATGGCAATCGGCTGTGTCGGCGTCGACACCCAGCGCGGGCACACCATCCCCGGCAGTCGGTCGACCAGGGCGAGGATGGTGTCGAACGCTGCGCTTCCGGGCCCGACCACCATGCCTGCGCGGATCGTGGTGACCGGGACGGTGCCGGAGGCAAGATGGCGCTCAGTGTCGCGTCGGCTCTGGAGGTGTTCGGAGAGGTCGTCGGATTCGTCTCCCAAACCGCCCAAGTACACGATCTGGTGGACGCCCTGAGCCGCTGCTGCTCGCGCGATGATCGACGCGGCGCGGCGGTCGCGGGCGGCGAAGTCGGCGTAGCCAAGTGAGTGGACGAGATACACGACGACATCGACGCCCTCGAGGGCGCGATGGACGCTGGTGGTGTTGGTCACGTCCGCGGCGACCCAGCGGACGTTGGTGTCAGCCCCGGCGTGGGCCTGGCGGGAGACCGCAATCACCTCGTGGTCGCGGGCGAGCAGGGGAAGCACCGCCGATCCGACCGTGCCCGACGCGCCGAACACGGCGATTCTCATGGCGCTGCCCGTTCGATGAGGCGTTGAAAGTAGCGTCGGCTGACGCGTGCGTGGACGCGTGCTTGGATCTGATCGTAGAGCTCGCCGGTCCAGGCCGGCGCTCCGGGACGCGCGGCGAGGGTGGGGTGGTAGCCGGCGATTGCCGAGCGCAGCTCGACACGGTCGGCGCCGCCATGCATCGAGAGCGTGATCGATCCGGCGGGGCGGCGTGCGAGTATGCCGCCGGCGATCGGGTAGGTCGTTGACACCGCGTCCGTGGTCACGGAGAGCTGCGGCGGTCCGAAGCGCAGGAGCGTCGGCCCGCCGCCTGCGACGCGAAGCTCCATACCGCTGCGGCGGCTGCGCGTTTGCACGAGCCCGCGAGTCAGACGTTCAACCTCGAGCCAATACGCTGCTCCCAGAATCCTCGCTCCGTCAACGGTCCACTCGACGACCGGCCGCGGGGCGACCATCCGCTGGGTCGACTGATCGCACCATCGCTTCGCCGCCGGTGCGAGGACGACCACACGCCCGCCTCGTGATGGCACGGAGCGTTCATCGCCACAACCACACCAGAGCGGCGAGCGCGTACACCAGCGCATAGGCGGCGGTGAGTCCGATCACGATCGACGTGGGAGTGTTTCGTACCGTAAACCCGGTGGAGCGCAAGAACCGGATCTTGACGAGCTCGCCGCAGAGCATGAGCACAGCGAATGCTGTCAGCAGGCGGCCGGGGCCGGCGGTCGTGAGGAGGCTCGCAAGCAGCGCCAGGTGGGCGAGGTTGTTGAAACAGACAAACGCCATCGCGACGATCTCGCGTTCCAACAGCCGGTCTCCAATCGCCGCCATCAGCCCGATGGTCGCGATGCCGATCAGCACGAGCTCGGCGACTCTGACCCTGCCGGGGGTCGACCACCCGGTCGCGATCGACGTTGCCAGAGCGACGTACGCGCACAGGAACGCGCAGGACTTGACGCCAGTCTCGATCCAGCCCAGCGGGCCCCAGCGAGCCACGTGCCAGGCGGGGGCCTCGCGCGATGAGCTCACCGAATGTCCGCCGCTACCCGAGTGGCGGCGGTGACAGGATCGAGGTCGAGGAGTGTTGCACCGAGCTCGTCGGCGAGCCGTCGCGTTGCGCCTCTGCCTGCGACGGCGATCGGCACCGTTGCAGGTCGAGCCTCGCCGGCGAGCGCTCGTAGACGCGACGGCCTCCTCGCCGCCAGCACGATGAGGGTCGGTGTGAGCTGGGCCGCGGTTTCGACGAGCGTCGATTGCGGTGTGTCGGCACCGAGGTAGGTGATGCGCCAGCCGTGGCCGCGCAGGGCGATTCCAAAGCAGATCAGGCCGAGGTCGTGGTGTTCGCCGCTCGGGCATGCCAAGAGGGCGCGTGGGCCGCTTCCGCCGTCCCAGCCGCGGGCGAGTCCCAAGAGGCGGCCGCGGATCAGGCTGGTCGCGAAATGTTCCTCTGCGATTGTCGCGCGTCCGTCCGCCCATCGCTCGCCGAGGTCGACAAGATAGGGGACGATCACCTCGGAGATCACGGTCGTGACGCCCACGTCGGCGAGCAGACGATCGAGCACGGCGTTCGCGCCCACATCATCAAACCGCGCCAGCGTCTGGGTGAGACGCAAGCGCCTCTCCTCGATTCGATTCCCTGTCCGGCTGGCGTCGCCCGCCGGCGGTGCGGGCACGTCTCCGGCCGGTGTGGAGAGCACAGCTTCGGCCGCCTGCCGCGCTGACACACCGGCCGCCAGCAGTGCCTGCATCGCTCGCACCCGGCGCTCGTCCTCTGCCCCATACAGACGAAAGCCTCCGGCGCTGCGCAGCGGACGGAGCAGCCCGTAGCGGCGTTCCCATGCTCGCAGCAGCGTGGGTGACTCTCCCACGCGGTCGCTCAGCTCGCCGATGCGAACACGCGGACCCGGCTCAGGGAGTGACGTTGCCATCAGTTCCAAAGTATACACACTATCTACAGACTCTTGACAAGATCCAGCTAACCCTGTACAGTCCACAGCGTTCAGTCCAGTGTTTGTCCAACGTACGTCCAAGGGGGTTCCTCGATGATTAGCAAACTCCGATGGCTGGTGCCGTTCCTGGCGCTGGCTGCGACCACGGTGGCCGGCACGGCCAGCGCCGCCCCGGCGCCGACGGTGCGGCTGGATGGTGTCCGCACCACGTTGTGGACCGATCCGGCCACGACAAAGGTGCTGTTGGCCAACAGGATCGTGCCGCTTCCCACCTACGGCACCCACGTCGATGTGAAGTGGACGCCGCAAGGCCCGTCAGTTGGCTACGGCTTCCCGATCACCAGCGGTCGGGTCGACGCAGCAACGCTGGCCGGCCACATCAACCACACCGGCGGCCTCAAGTTCGTCAACCTCACCAACGGCAAGAAGCTGTCGCTAACGCACTTCCGGATCGTGATCGACGCGCATCCGCATCTGACGGCCATCGTCAACGGCGACCCGACGGTGCGAGTGTCGATCCTGCGCCTCGACCTATCCAAGGCCACGGTCTCCAAGCCGCTGCCCTACGTCCGGGTCGGCCACGTCGGCGCATACCTCAACCCGACCGCAGCCAGCGCACTGAACAGTGCCCTGGGCGTCTCGTTCTTCGCCCCCGGCATCAAGCTGGGCACGGCGTACGTCAACGCGCACGTCGCCGACTGACCCATCCACAACGGGTGTCTGCGGACGGGGCCGTCCGCAGACACCCGCCCGTCCAGAAGGAGGGAATGTGAACACCAAGAGTCTCGCGCCTGCGGGCATCATCCCCGTCACGTCGCTGCGACCGGCCGTGGTCGCAATT
>CAVWLK010000049.1:0-4561 GCA_963755675.1 uncultured Actinomycetes bacterium | reverse complement strand
TTAATTGCTCTAATGTCTCAGCAGAGCGCCGACATATAGTGTTCGCTAAAACCTCTTTTCGATTGGATCTGCCTTCGCTCAGCGATTCGATCCATTGGGCGGCCGTTCGTGCTTCTGGGCGCGGTCGGCACGGCGGATCTGCGAGTAGGCGACGTCTCGGGTGAGGGCATGCGTGAACGCGAACTCGGTCTCACCCGTCGATCGAGGAGCGCCGCACACGCTGCACGAGCTGCTTTCGCTCAAGCGAGTGGAGCAGCTCCTCTGCCTCCCATGCGCTGCGCTCGGTGAGCGTGCAGACCGCGCCGATCCATGCCGTCTTTCCGATCACCGACGCGTCCTGGATGAACGCCTTCTCGCTCGCTGGTCAGCGTGTCGAGGCGGGCGGCGATGATGCCCTGGATCGACTCCGGCAAGTCGTCAGCCTCCCCGGTCAGTGCCCACCCGCCGTCGCCTTCGATCAGCAGGCCACGGTCTTGCAGCATCCGCACGTACTCCTGCGCATACAACGGATTGCCCTCCGAGCGCTCGAGCAGTGCCTGCTGCACGCTCGGCGGGCAGCAGTGCCTGGTCGAGCAGCGCGGCGACGAGTCGCGCGGTGTCGTCGCTGGACAGCGGGGTCAGCGAGATCGTGCTGGCGTTCGTCTTGCCGCCACGCCCAGTGCTCGCGGCGTTCGAACAGTTCCGGCCGGGCGGTGCAGACGATCAGCAACGGCACCGCGCCCGCGCGGTCGGCCAGCAGATCGATGAAGTCCAAGCAGAGCGTCGTCTGCCCAGTGGATGTCCTCGAACACCAGCACGGTCGGACCGTCCTCAGCGAGCGCCTCGAAGAACCGCCGCCACGCCGCGAACGCCTCCACCTGACCTGCTCTCACCGCTGGCCGAGGCCTCCAGGCCGACCAAGGGGCGCAGGTGCCGCACCACCCACGTCTCGATCACGCCTGTCCAGTACCAGCGCCGCGACCGCCTCCGTGAGCTTCGCGTCGGCAACATGCGCTGCGTCGGATTCCAGGACACCGGCCTGTGCCTTGACCATCTCGCCCAGCGCCCAGAAGGCGACGCCCTCCCCATAGGCGAGCGAGCGGCCGCGCCGCCACGTAATCAACTCCGGCAACCCCTCGACGTACGCCCAACAGCTCCTCGACCAGCCGCGTCTTGCCGATCCCCGGCTCGCCGATGATCGACACCAGCTGCGTCGAGGGCTCGCGACGAGAACGATCCAAGCGCACCGCGCAGCACGTCGGCTTCCGCGTCGCGGCCGACCAAGCGGCAGGCCGCCGACCCGCACCTGCTCCGGCACGATCGAACGCGCCGCGACCGCCACCCATGCCTCGACCGGCTCAGACTTGCCCTTCGCCTCCACCGCCTCCGCGGCCTCGTAGCGGATCGCCCGCTCGGTCGCTCGGTACGTCCACCCATCCACCAATACACCGCCCAGCGGCGCCGCCGACTCCAACCGCGCCGCCGTGTTCACCACGTCCCCGACCGCGTCCACGCCACCCGCCGGGTCATGACTGACCAACGCCTCACCGCTCGTCACACCCACCCGCACGCGCAGGTCAGCGTCACCTGCCTCAGCCACCCGCTCGCAGATGCCGAGCGCTGAGCGCACCGCCCGCTCCGGATCATCCTCATGCGCCGTGGCCGCGCCGAAGATCGCCATCACACCATCGCCCGTGAACTTCACGACGACGCCGCCAGTCCGCTCCACCTCAGAGCGCAAGACCGCCAGGTACGGCGCCAAGAAGCCCTCCACATCCTCCACATCCAGTGACTCAGATCGACTCGTGAACCCGGCCAAGTCCGCGAACAAGACACTCACAACTCGCCGCTCACGCCGCCCAGACGACACCGGAGCGGCGAGCGCGGCGGCGCATTGGTTACAGAACTTCGCCGAGTCCATATTCTCTGCACCGCAGCTCGGGCACGTCAGAGGCATAGCCCGATCATCCCACGCCGGGGATGTAGGCGAAACGAGGCGGCGTAGTGAGTCGAACTACCCACCGATGGCTGACGTCGGCCCGCCCGGCTTTGAAGACGGAGCGGATTTGGTTCTGGCAGGGCGATTGGTGGCCGTGAATGACCATCTGAGTGACCAGCGGGCAACACGCCCAGCGGCCCGAGATCAGCCAAGAGGGCGGTGCGAGGTGCCAGTTGTCGCGGAATAGGACGAGCAGAGTCGTTCCACTATCCGGCGAGGCACGCGACCAGAACCGGTTCCGAGTTTCGTAAACTTGGGTTTGTGGCCGACGACACTAGGCTGGATGAGGTGCGTTCAGGGCGTGGCGCTGATCTGCGGACGTTCCTGATCGCGGATATCCGGGGTTACACCCGGTACACCCGTGATCACGGTGATGAGGCGGCGTCGGCGGTCGCGGCCCGGTTCGCCGAGATCGTGCGCGGCACAGTTCCCGGGTTCGAGGGCGAGCTGTTGGAGCTCCGCGGGGACGAGGCGTTGTGCGTGTTTTCGTCGGCTCGGCAGGCATTGCGGGCAGGGGTCGCTCTTCAGCGTCGTCTGCGCACGCCTGTGGAGGGCCTGACGGTCTTGCCGCTCGGAGTCGGTATCGGCTTAGATGCGGGCGAGGCGGTGCCCACGGAGGGCGGCTACCGTGGGAGCGCCCTGAACCTTGCGGCGAGGCTGTGCGGCCAAGCAGATGGCGGCGAGATCCTGGCGACCGAGCGCCTGGTCGGCCTGGCCGGGCCGGTCACGGGGCTGCACTGGGGGCGTCCCCGCGCGATCCGGCTGAAGGGTGTCCGCGACCCAGAACGCGTCGTGCGGGTCGAATCGGACGAGCCGCTGCCTCCGCCCCCAGCCTTACCGCCGGAACGGAAGGCCGGGCGTTCGCGGCGCACGCTTCTGTCAGCGGTGGCGGCTGGGATCGTGCTTGTCTGTGTGGCTGTGCTGGTGGCTTCCCAACGCGGTGGTGGCAGCCAGGCGGCAAAGTCAGTACAGGTGCGAGCGCAGTCTGTGGGTGTGATCGACCCGCGCCAAGATCGGGTGGTAGCGGATGTCGCCTTGCCCGCCCCACCGGAGAGCATCGTTGCAGGCTCCGGACACGTCTGGGTCGGTGGCACGAATCAGACGGTGACACCTGTGAGACTCACAAGGCCAAAGGCGGGTCTGCCGATTGGGTTGGGTATCGATCCGGCAGAGCTCGCGTATGGGAATGGGGCGGTGTGGGCCTTCGACGCTAACTCGCGGCTGGCGCAAGTTGACGCGCAGCACGACGTTGAGATCGGCCAACCCCACCGCCTGTGGCGCTGCGTCGTCGAGGCCGGCTTGGGAACCAAAGGGACTCAATGCGCTGCGCAGGGCATGGTATTTGTAGGGAACGAAGATCTGGGTGGGAAACGACAGCGGGCTACGCGTCAACCATGGCGTCCTCACCCGGATCGACACCACGACGACGCAAGTCAAGATCGTGGGCCGTATCCCTGTCGCGTATATCGGTCTGCTTGCGGCCGGCGAAGGCCAGGTCTGGCTATGGGGAAACGTCGGACGCACCGTGTACCTCATCAGCCGCCGCGGGGTCGTCCAGAACACCGATCTGGGCGTACCCGCCTCATACACAGGAGGAGGCATCGCTGTCGGTTTTGGCTACGCCTGGGTCGCCGCCCCATCAGCCGGCAAACTCTTCGGCATCGCCTCCGGCCAGACGACGCCCACCTACCAATACCGGGTGCCACGAGGCGTCAGCTGCATCGCCATTGGTGGCGGCTCGATCTGGCTCGGGACGGTCGATGGCCGCATCCTTCAAGTCAACCCGTTCAGCGGTCACCGGCAGACCTACCGAATCGGACATGCTCCGGTCGCCATCGCATACAGCGCCAGACGGGTTTGGGTCGCGTTGACTTGAGCCCGAGCCGCTTTGTGGCTTGGACACGTCCGTGCATGGGAGCGTCTATCACGTAGTGACTGGGAAGACGGCCAGGTGAAGAATCGCCCAGCAGACGAGACACCGAACCCCACTGGAGATGGCACGCGCCAGGCTCTTCTCCGCAGGAACGACGCGGGCCTTGCGCCACCTACAGTGGGCTATCGGTCGCCAAGAATATGCACAGCAGGATCAGAACCAAGACCAGCATGATGCTGAACGCGACGCGATCTCCATCGGTGGGCCTGTAATCGTTGCTCATGCCCATATCCAAGCGGCCATGAAGGCGCTTTCGGAGTGTTCAACCTTGGTGAGCGATGGGACTTCGGCGGCGACTACCGAAAACCGTATACCACGGAAATCCACGTCGCCGGTTACGACGACGCGATCCACGCGGTACAAAGCCGCGTCACCACTGATGGGTACAGAATCCTCAGATGGGAGCCGGTCGAGCGCCATGACGGGACGGTGCCGCGGTACACAGTCGGCCTGGTGGTCACCTAGCCGGGGGGCTAATCCTTCTTGGCCGACTGGGCAGCACACGCTGGCAGGACATCGTCTGAGTGACCATTGAGTGACCATCGCACGTGAAACCAGCGACCTTGGGCGACTCTGGCGAACAGACGTACCCGCCTACATCCCTTGCGTCAATCCTCACAACCAGCTCAACCACGCCGGTTTCCGCCTAG
>CAVWLK010000048.1:0-15592 GCA_963755675.1 uncultured Actinomycetes bacterium | reverse complement strand
AAGGCGGGAGGCACTCTGGGGGCGCATGGCTGTGCGGATTCGGCGTACCCGACGTCGTCGCGAGACTCGTCGGTTAAGGCAGATGCATACAAGGGGTGTCTCTTGGACTGATACTCTCTAGGGTCGGTGCCACCCCCACGCGAGACCCTGGACGAGGTGCTGCTGAGCCCCCGGCTTGCACTGATCGCCCTACCCGGTCCGGTCATCGAGGAGGTGCTCCGCGGTGGCTGGCAGGCGTTCGGTCGAACACGTCAGCGTCGCGTACCCACGGGGATGGCCAGCTCAGGATCCTCCACGTGCTCGAGTTGCGCCGGGATCAGATCCGCGAAGGTACCGACCACCGATGGCTGCTCCGTGCTGCGGTCACTCGCAGTCGACCCACCATGGTGCGGCCGGGTCGGCTTCCAGGTCTCGCCGGACGCGGACGCGGTGGTCGAGATCGGCTACAGGATCGACGCCGGCTACCGTCGCCAGGGGTTCGCGAGCCAGTGCGCCAAACGGTTGATCGAGTCGGCTGAGCAGACGGGATCTGGCCGTGCGAGCCTCGATCGCCCCCGACAATGCGCCGTCACTTCAGATCGCCGAGCGATTGGGATTCCAGCGGATCGGCGAGCGGATCGACGAGATCGACGGGCTGGAATACGTGTTTGAGCGGAAGGCGGCGTCTAAAGATCGGGGTGCGTCCGAAGAATCCCGCTTATAGATCGGCTGACGGAAAGCCCTGCTCTGCAGGGCTTTCCCACCGAGGGAGTGGGGTGTCCGTCAACGGTCCAGAGGTTGGATCAGATTCACTTGCCCTTGACACCGAATCATGGCACCCTGCAGGCGACATATGGGCGAAACAGGGGGACCTGATGCAATCGCACCTTCGGCGACTGGCGGCCTGCACCGCCGCGGTCGCTCTGCTGCTGGTCGCGGGCACGAGCGGCAGCGCAAGTGCCGCGACCGCCCTGCCGGCGCACGTCTACGCGCCGTACTTCGAGACCTGGACGACCGACAGCATCGCGACGCTGGCACAGCAGTCGGGAAGCAAGTACTTCACTCTGGCCTTTCTCGAGTCACTGAACAAGCGATCCTGCACGCTGGCGTGGAACGGCAGCAGTTCGCAGACGGTGGCCGCTGGCCGCTACCTGTCCGACATCGCTGCGCTGCGCTCCACCGGCGGCGACGTCGTCCTGTCGCTGGGCGGCTGGAGCGCCGATCAGGGTGGTACCGAGATCGCCGACTCGTGCGGCGATCCGCAGCAGATCGCCGCCGCCTACGAGAGCGCCATCACCACCTACGACGTTTCGCGCCTGGACATGGACGTCGAGGGACGGTCGCTGACCAACGCCGCCGGCATCGATCGCCGGAACAAGGCGATCAAGCTGGTGGAGGACTGGGCCGTGGCGCATGCACGGCCGCTGCAGATCAGCTACACGATCCCCACCTCCGCCTCGGGGCTGGAGTCGAGCGGCGTCGCCATTCTCCAGAATGCGATCGCAAACGACGCTCGCATCGACGTCGTCAACATCATGGCGTTCGACTACTACGACCACGTCACCACCCAGATGGGGGCGGCAGCCGAGAACGCCGCCACTGGCACCGTCGCGCAGCTGGGTCAGCTGTATCCGGCCAAGACAACGTCGCAGCTGTGGGCGATGGTCGGTATCACGATCATGCCCGGCATCGACGACTACCCGAAGAAGACGGAGGTGACGACCGTGGCGGACGCACAGAACCTTGTCGCATTCGCGAAGACCAACGGCGTGAACACCCTGTCGGCATGGGCGATCCAGCGTGACAACGGCGGCTGTCCAGGCAACGGTGGTGGCAACAACTGCTCCGGCATCGCCCAGAACACCTGGGACTTCAGCCACGCGATGGAGCCGTTCACGGGGTAGGGGCGGGACGTGAAGCGCAGGGTGGTGGCGACACATCAGCCACCACCCTGCGCGCTCGTTACGCCCCGGTGCCATCACGCGGTCCGCCGCCTAGTATCGACCCGCACGAAGTGCCGGCTAGTTTTCCGTCTGGCTGCCCCGCAGGGGCCCAATGTCAGGAGATGCCGAAGAGCGGGGTCGCGGTCTCTTACACCCGCACCGCTGGCGCCGCTCGGAACAGAGCGCTCTGCGCGAGTTGGAGGCCGCTCGTAGAGTGTGGTGATGCTCGTTGCGGTTCTGACCAACCTGGGCGACGCGCTCTCCTTTGCCTTCGGGATGTTCTGGGAGATCCTGTGGGCACTGATCCTGGGCTTCGCGCTTTCGGCCGCGGTGCAGGCGGTGGTGGCCAAGGGGGAGATGCGCCGACTGCTACCCGACGACTCGGCGCGCTCGCTGGTGATCGCGACCGGATTGGGCGCCGCTTCATCGAGCTGCTCCTACGCGTCCGTGGCGTTGGCTCGGTCGATCGTTCGCAAGGGCGCAGACTTCACCGCCGCGATGGCGTTCCAGTTTGCCTCGACGAATCTCGTTGTGGAGCTCGGCATCATCATGGCGCTGCTGCTCGGCTGGCAGTTCACCCTGGCCGAGTTCGTCGGTGGTCCGCTCATGATCGGGCTGCTCGCCCTGCTGTTTCGCAGGTTTCTCACCAAGCGGCTGGTCGATGAGGCGCGTGAGCAGGCCGACAAGGGCCTGGTGGGTCGATGGAAGGCCACGCCGAGATGGACATGAGTATCCGTCGAAGCGGCTCAGTATGGCAGCGACTGCGATCCCCAGAGGGGTTCACCGCGACCGCGAACTACTTCGTGATGGACTGGGTCGCGATCTGGCGCGACATTGTTGGCGGCCTGCTGATCGCGGGTGCGCTCGCCGCGTGGGTGCCCGAATCGTTCTGGCAGCGGCTGTTCTTCGAGCACCACTCCACAGTGGCGAAGTTCTGGGGGCCGCTCATCGGGCCGCTGGTTGCCATGCTGAGCTTCGTCTGCTCGATCGGAAACGTCCCGCTGGCGGCCGTGCTGTGGAACGGCGGGATCAGCTTCGGAGGCGTGCTCGCGTTCATCTTCGCCGACCTGATCATCCTGCCCATCCTCGACATCTACCGCCGCTACTACGGCCTCAGGATGGCGGCATTCCTGCTCGTCACCTTCTACGCCGCGATGGCGCTTTCCGGACTCGCAGTCGAGCTCCTCTTTCAGGCGGTCGGCCTCGCCCCAACCGAGCGACACGCCAAGATCGTCGAGGCATCCATCACCTGGAACTACACCACCATCCTCAACATCGCCTTCCTCGCCCTCGCCGCGCTCCTGGTTTGGCGCTTCATAGCCACAGGCGGCCTGCCCATGCTCAAGATGATGAACGCTCCGCCGAGCGGATCGAGGCACGCTCACGTCCACAGCTCGCACTGAAAGACAGCCGTGGTGACGTGTCGTGTTCGCTGCGTAACGCCGCCGTTCAGTTCCTTTACCTCACATCGCTCAGTGACGAAATAAAGAAACACTCGGAGGGCGACGCGACTGCGTGCCCTCCGAGTGGCTGAGCTAGTGGGCGACGAGCTCGCCGGCCAGCTTGCTCGGCTTGGTCATCGAAGGCAGGTTCGTGTGAACCCATTCCTCGGCGACCTTGCTCGACGCCTCAGCGTCAACTCGCGTCTTGAAGACGCTGATCGATGCGACCACATCGTGCTTGTCCTCGGGCTTGATCAGCTCGAATGACACGAACCCAGGCGACTTGGCGAGGATCGGTCGCAACTCTGCGTTGGCCTTCCGCGTCGCATTCTCCTGCGTCTTGGTGTCGAGGCCGTTGTACTGGCGGATCAGGGCATACATGTCCTGCTCCCTTCCTTGGGTAGTCCAGGGCGTCGGTCGCGGTCGTTGCATGCGGCTGCCCTGGGGAAACCGGGAGATCTGCGACCCTGCGGCACTCAGGAGGTCGAGGCCCACCGTTACTCGGCGGTTTTCACCCGACACGAAATGCTGCCGTCGATGTATAACAGCCATCGCCAGGTATAGCAAATGGGAACCGTCGCTAACACAAGCCGATTCATCTGTTGCGAACGCAAATCCGAAGCTGGGACGGGTGACACCACCCGGCCGAGCCGGCTCGGTGCGCGCACACGGGTGCGGTAGCCGGTCATCGCCGGGAACTTGAGACTGGTTCGCCGGCCCTTGGCGGCCGCGCCTAGACCGCCGACCGACGGTGGTGTGCGGGATATGCTGGCGCCCATGGCGCAGCTCAGCGTGAGACTCAGCACCGGAGAGCAGTACTACATCGAACTGAAACCGGAAGACGGCCAGCCTGAGACACAGCTCCAGAACTTTCTGAACGAGGAGCCGCCTTTCAGGCAGAAATGGTTGGAGACCACCACCGGCAGGTACGTTCGCATGTCTACCCTCGTCTCGGTGGAACTCCTCACGCTGGATCCCGACGACCCGCGTCTCACCAGCTAGGTCAGTCGAAGGCCCTGATCGAGACGAGGTCCTCGGCCTGGGAAAGCTAGATCGGCTAACGGAAAGCCCTGCAAATGCGGGATGCAACCGGCTATAGCGTTGCAACGGCGGAATCGATTACGAGGACAGCGTGGGTTCTTCCGTTCGCGCTCCGATGAAGGATTTCGCACCCCCGAGGTGCGCCGACAGGAACTGTCCGGCACTGTCCAGCGCCGCGGCCGCTTCGTCAAGGATCGCGTGGTAGGCCTGGAAGACGTGGGGCACCCCAGGGGTGACCTCGAGCGTGATCGCGACGTCGGCGGTGGCGGCTTGTCCCGCGAGGCGGACGGCATCGTCGAGCAGCACCTCGTGAGTTCCGGCCTGGATGATCAGAGGCGGCAAGCCAGACAGGTCGGCGAATATGGGGCTGATGAGGCCAGAAGCGGCGTCCTGTCCCGACGTATAGTCGGTGACTCGGGGTTGGAGGAGTTCCCGGCTGAGCAGCGGGTCGACCACGCGCTTGGTCTCCATGGTCGTCCCGGCCAGGGTGAGATCGGCATACGGCGACATGACGAAGGCCGCCGCCGGCAGGGGCAGCCCGTGATCGCGGGCGTTGACCAGGGTGGCGATGGCGAGGCCCCCGCCGGCGGACTCTCCCACGAAGGCGATGTCCGAAGGGGCGACGCCGTCGTGCAGGAGGGCTTCGTAGGCCGCAAGAGCGTCGTCAACCGCTGCCGGATAGGGGTGCTCGGGGGCGAGCCGGTAGTCGACCGAGATGACCTTGGCCTGCGTCCGCCGGCCGACCTGCGAGGCCAGCTCAGCGGCGAGGAAGGCGTCCCCGATCACGTACACGCCGCCGTGGAAGTACAGAACAACGTGGCGAGGTTCGATCCCGTCGACGGTGATCTCGGCGGTGGGGACGCCGCCCAGTGTGGCTGCGGTCACGGTCACCTCGGCCGGCAGCGGCTGCGCCGATACCAACTCTCGGAGCAGTCGCCGTTGCTCGTCGACATCGCTGCCGA
Source organism: uncultured Actinomycetes bacterium (assembly GCA_963755675.1). Taxonomy (GTDB): domain Bacteria; phylum Actinomycetota; class Thermoleophilia; order Gaiellales; family JAICJC01; genus JAICYJ01. Next base: position 10,225 of record CAVWLK010000048.1, on the reverse strand, counting down.
CGGGGAAGGCTGACTGTCGCAGGATTGCGTCGAGGGTCTCTTGCTGCTCGGTGCTCACGGAGGATCTCCCTTCGGTTGAGGTGGTTTGGCAGCGGTCAGGCCCGCTCGTCCATGTCAATCCGCCGCTGAAATTCTGCTCCCGCCCGCCCACCAGCGCGAGGCAGGCCACGACCGATACCGCGGCGACGCCGGCGAGCATCCAGAAGCCGAGGGCGAAGCCGCCGGTCGCCGCCGACGCCACGGAATCGCCCGACGCGAGCAACGTCTTCGTATGCGTGAACGCGACGGTCGCGGCGATCGCGACGCCGAGCGCGCCGCCGATCTGCTGCGATGAGTTGATCAGCCCCGACGCGAGCCCGGCCTCGTTCGGCTCGACGCCCGCGAGCGCGGCGATCGACATCGGGATGAACGAGAACGCCATACCGACGCCGACCAACAGATACCCGGGCAGGAGGTGCGTAACGAACGAGCCCTGCACCGGAATCTGCGTGTACCAGAGCATCCCGCCCGTGATCAGCGCCAGGCCGGTGGCCATCACCGGCCGCGGCCCGACCCTGGTCACGAGCGCCTGCGAGACGCCGGCCAGGAGGACCACCGTCCCGGCTGTTGCGAGGAACGTCAGGCCGGTCTTGAGAGCCGAGTAGCCAAGCACCTGCTGCACGTACAACGTCAGCAGGAAGAAATTCGCGAACACGACCGCGCCGAGCAAGAACCCACACACGTTCGCGCCGGTCACGCTGCGGATGCGGAAGATGTCGAACTTGACCATCGGCGACGGGCTTCGCGTCTCGATCACGAGGAACGAGACGAAGAGCACTACTGAGGCGATCAGCAGCCCGATCGTGCGGCCGGTCGCCCAGCCGACGTCGGGTGCCTTCGAGGTCGCGTAGACGAGCAGCGAGAGACTGGACGTGATCGTGACCGCCCCGCCGACGTCGAAGCCGCTCAGCCCCGGAATGCGGCTCTCGCGGACGAACGGGCGCGTCAGCGCCAGCACGAGCACGCCCACCGGGACGTTGACGAAGAAGATCCACTCCCACCCTGCGTACTTCGTGAGGACGCCGCCGAAGAGCACGCCGGCCGCTGCACCGCTGCCGCCGATGGCACCCCAGATGCCGAGCGCCTTGTTGCGCTCTGCGCCTTCGTGGAAGGTCGTCATGATGATCGACAGCACCGCGGGAGACACGATCGCCGCTCCGACCCCCTGCACCGCCCGCGCTGCGATCAGCACGCCGATCGTGTTGGCGAGTCCGCACGCGAGCGACGCGGCCGAGAAGATCGTGACCCCGATCATGAACATCCGCCGCCGGCCGAGCAGGTCGGCCGCCCGCCCCCCGAGCAGAAGTAGGCCGCCGAACGTGATCGTGTACGCGATCAGCACCCACTGGAGCGTTGTGTCAGCCACTTGCAGCGAGCTCTTGATCGAGGGCAGCGCGACGGTGACGATGGTGCCGTCGAGGACCGTCATGAAGAACGCCGCGCACACCACCGCCAGCGCCAGCCAGCGTTGTGGGTCGGGCTCCTGACGGCCGGGCGCCGAGTTCGGGACCGGCGCGCTGGTCCGCCAGGGCGGATGTGTGGGGTGTGCTCATCGTCTTGGCCCTCCCATAGGGTCGTTCATCGCCGGATCGTGCCCGCGCGGCCGGGCGATCGCATCCGCCAAACCGTGGTCCGTCACCCCAGTGGCGGGCTGCCCGGAATACCATCGAGGTCGTCAACCGCCAACCGAGGAGGCCATCGTGACCGACGAGCAGCGACGTCCAGGTGGGGAGCTCGATCCAGCCACGTCGCCCCCGGCTCTGAAGCGCGTCCTCTACACGGCGGACGCGCTCGTCGAGGGCGGTCGCGCAGGTCACGGCCGTACCAGCGATGGCCGGTTGGAGGTCGATCTGTCGGTTCCCGCGGCGATGAGCGGCGACGACGGGCCGGGAACCAACCCGGAGCAGCTGTTCGCGGTTGGCTACGCGGCGTGCTTCCAGTCAGCGCTGCTCGCGATAGCGCAGGGCCGCAACGTCGACGCGAGCGGATCGCAGATCGCCTCCCGGGTCGGCATCGGTCCACGCAGCTCCGGCGGCGGCTTTGGACTCCAGGTGTGGCTTGACCTTCGAGCCCCCGAGATCCCCGCTGAGGAGGCGCGCGAGCTGATGCTGCGAGCAGACCAGCGCTGCCCGTATTCGAACGCGACCCGTGGCAACGTCGCCGTCGCGCTGTCCGTCAACGGACGGCCTGTGTGAGCGTCACTCCAGGTTGTGATCGCGCGGCAGGATGCCGGCGAGAACGGTGTCCACCGATCGGCGGGCGAAACGTTCGTTGAGTGGCGCGTGTCCGTGAAACAGGCGGTGATAGAAGGGGCCCCAGAGCAGGTCGATCGCGACTTCGACGTCGATGCCGGCGGGGATCTCTCCGCGGGCGATGGCGCGCGCAAACACCGCCCGTGCCTGGTCGCGGCGCGGCTCGACGAAGTGTGCCCGGTATGCCCGGCCGAACTCGGGATCGTTCTGGGCCTCGGCTAGCAGGGCGGTCAGGATGCGGGCCGACGGCCCGGCCGCCACCAGCCGCACCCAGGGACGCACCAGCGCCAGCATCTCGCTGCGGAGCGTGCCGGTCGGGCGCGGGGTCGGGCCGGCGGTATCCCATGCCGCATAGAGCGCGTCGAGCGCGAGCAGCTCCTTCGAGTCCCACCAGCGGTAGATCGTGGCCTTGCTGACGCCGGCCCGGTCGGCGACCGCGTCCATGCTGGTCGCGGCGAGGCCGTGCTCCCCGAGCAGCTCGAACGCGGCCTGCAGGATCGCCTGCTTTCGCGCCTCGCTGCGCGGTCGTCCGCGGCGCAGCGCCGGGCTGGCTGCGGTGCTGTCTGGGGCTCTCAACTTGCCGCTCCCAGCGCCGCGCTGATGGTGACGATGATCACGCCACCGAGCGACACCGAGGCCACCGACCGCAGGAATCCGGTCTGGAAGAAGCGTGACCGGATCCAGGCCAGCGCCACCAGCTCAAGACGCCACGGTGATCACGGCCGCGGTCAGGGCCGCTTGGTACTGCGGGATCAGGAACGGCAGCGTGTGCAGAATGCCGCCGGCGAACGTGCCCGCTCCCGTGATTGCGCCGCGCAGGTAGGGGTTGCCGCGGCCGGTCAGCTCGCCGCTGTCGGAGAGTCCTTCCGAGAACGCCATGCTGACGCCGGCACCGATGGCCGTCGCCACACCGGCGAGAAAGGCGTAGTGCGGCTGGTGCGTGGCCAGTGCGACGGCGAAGATCGGCGCCAGCGTCGACAGCGAGCCGTCGATCAGCCCCGTCAGCGCGGGCTGAACCCGCTGGAGCAGAAACGACTGTGCCGCCGGCCGGTCATCCGCCGTATTTCGAACCGCCCACCTGGGCGCCAGTGCGTTCATACTCATGGCGGCCTCCTCTCGTTCGCTCGATTCTGGCATTATATCAGAAACGATACGGACAGTTTCGAATATGTGCTACCGTGAGCGCGATACGGTTCTCGAGAAAGGAGGAGCAGCGATGCAGACCACACGGCTACCAACGACGGAGCTCGGCCAGACCGGGCTTGAGATCACCCGCGTCGGGTTCGGCGCGTGGGCGATCGGGGGCGCCGGCTACGACTGGGGCTGGGGTACCCAGGAGGACGAGGAGTCGGTCGCGGCGATCCACCACGCCCTCGAGCTCGGCGTGAACTGGATCGACACGGCTGCGCAGTACGGTTTCGGGCACTCCGAGGAGGTCGTGGGCCGCGCGCTGCGCCGGTCTCGGCGAGCGCCCGTACGTGTTCACGAAGGGCGGCCAGCCCGAAGGGCCGGGCCGAACGACGGTCCAGAGCCTGCGGCGCGACTCGCTGCGGCGCGAGCTCGAAGGTAGCCTTTCGCGGCTCGGAGTCGATGCGGTGGATCTGTACCAGATCCACTGGCCGATCCCGGCCGAGCAGATCGAGGAGGGCTGGTCGGCCCTCGCCGAGCTCAAGGAAGAGGGCCTCGTCCGCCACATCGGCGTCTCCAACTTCAGCGTCGCCCAGCTGCGGCAGATCCAGCAGATCGCTCCGGTCGAGACGCTCCAGCCGCCCTACTCGCTGGTCGCGCGGGAGGTCGAGGAGGAGCTGCTGCCATTCGCCGAGCGCGAGCGGCATCGGCGTGATCGTCTACTCGCCGATGGGATCCGGCCTCCTCACCGGCGCGATGACCCGCGAGCGGATCGAGCAGCTGCCCGAGGACGACTGGCGCAAGCACAGCGCAGCGCTTCCAGGAGCCGCAGCTGTCCGAGCACCTCGCGCTGGTGGATCGGCTGAAGGCGGTCGCCGACCGGCATGGCACGACCCCGGGTGCGGTCGCCGTCGCCTGGACGCTGCGCAACCCCGCGGTCGACGGCGCCATCACCGGCTTCCGTCGCCCCGACCAGGTCGACCCGATCATCACCGCAGCACATCTGGAGCTCAGCGACGAGGACGTCGCGACCATCGAAGGGAGGGCATGAAATGGCCACCAACACTGCAACGACGACGAAGATCGGCTTCGTCGGCCTGGGAAACATGGGCGGCAACATGGCAGCCCGATTCCTCGCCGCCGGGCTACCCCGTCTACGGCGAGGAGCGAAGCCGCGCACACGCGGACAGGCTCGTCCATGAGGGCCTGCAGTGGTGTGACACGCCGAAGGAGGTCGCGGAGGCTGTCGAGATCGTCTTCACATCCGTGCCCGACGACGATGTGCTCGACGCCGTGGCATCGGGCGCCGACGGCATCCTCGCCGGCCTCGCCGCCGAACAGATCTGGGTTGACATGAGCACGGTCAGTCCTCGCGCGAGCCGCGAGCTGGCCGAGCGCGTCCGCGAGCAGGGGGCGCGCCATGCTGGACGCGCCGGTATCGGGCAGCGTCCCCAGGTGCAAACCGGAACGCTCACGATCATGGTCGGCGGAGACGAGCACGCCTACGCGCGCGTCGAGCCGGTCCTCCGCGAGCTGGGCACGCCCACACGGGTGGGGGAGAACGGACAGGGCCTCGTGCTCAAACTCGCGATCAACATCAGCCTGGCCGTGCAGATGCTCGCGTTCGCGGAGGGGCTGCTTCTGGCCGAACGCTCCGGAATCGACCGTGGGCTCGCAATCGACGTCATGACCCAGAGCCCGATCGGATCGCCGATGTTGAAGGCGCGCGCCGGACTTCTCCTCGAGTTGCCGAACGAAGCCTGGTTCGACATCGGGCTGATGCAAAAGGACGTGGCGCTCGCGCTCGATGCCGCCCGCCGGCTACCCGTCCCGCTGCCATCCGCAGCGATGGCAGACCAGATGCTCACCGTGGCCCGCGCAATGGGCTACGAAAAGCGTGACCTGGCGGGGCTGTTCGAGGTACTGGCCCGCGTGTCGGATGTCGAGGTGGCGGCATGAGAGCAGTGGTGTATGCGCAGACCGGTGAGTCCGACGTGATGCATCTGGTCGACCGCCCCGTGCCCGAGCCGGGGCCTGGGGAGGTCCGCGTTCGCGTGTCGGTGTCGGGCGTGAATCCGACCGACTGGAAGGCGCGGCGTGGCGGCGCGGCGGGCGAGCTTGTGGATCCGGCGGTCGTCCCGAACCAGGACGGAGCCGGCACCGTCGATGCCGTCGGTGAAGGCGTCGACGCATCGCGCGTCGGCCAGCGGGTGTGGCTGTGGGAAGCGGCCTGGCAACGGGTCAACGGAACCGCGCAGGACTATGTCGTTTTGCCCGCGCGTCAGGCCGTGCCGCTTGGCGACGGCGTGTCGTTCGACGTCGGCGCCAGTCTCGGCATCCCAGCGCTGACGGCGCACATCTGTCTCACCTCCTCGGAGTTCGGGCCCCGTCGGCTGATGCCGAATGCTCTGGCCGCCCAGACGGTGCTGGTTGCCGGCGGAGCAGGAGCGGTCGGTCACGCTGCGATCCAGCTCGCGGACTGGGCGGGGGCGCGGGTGATCGCGACGGTCAGCGGCGAGGAGAAGGCTGAGCTCGCTCGTGCTGCTGGGGCTGATCAGATCGTCAACCACCGCACCCCCAGCGCTGCCGAAGAGATCCTTCGCATCGCTCCCGACGGCGTCGATGTGGTTGTCGAGGTCGCTGCCGGGGCGAATGCCGCGCTTGACGCCGCCGTGCTGGCCGCGAACGGAACCGTGACCTCCTATGCCACCGACGGTGGCAGCCAGCTTGGCATCTCGGTCGGCGATCTGATGGGGCGCAACGTTCGCTACCAGTTCGTGCTCGTCTACACGGTGCCGCCGAAGGTCAAGGATGCGGCGGTCGCGGACGTCGTCGCGGCGGCTGTGGACGGCGCCCTCGAGGTGGGAGCGAACGCCGGCTTGCCGTTGCACAGGTTCCCCCTCGAGCAGACCGCCGCCGCCCACGAGGCGGTCGAAGCCGGCGCCGTCGGCAAGGTGCTCATCGACGTTGACTAGCGCGGCCCGAGCCTCGGCAACGGACGGCTGGCTAAGGTCGCCTCCGCGCCACTCCGCAAGAACCCATGGTCATTGGATCGGGAGCACCACTCTGACGGCGAAGCCGCCGCTCGAGCCGCTACCCGCGTCGAAGAGGCCGCCGTACAGAGCGACCCGTTCGCGCATGCCGACAAGGCCTTGCCCGCCACCGGACACGCGCGTGGTGTCGCCCCGGCCGTCGTCGGTGATCTCGAGCTCGAGCGAGTCGGAGCGGTAGCGGACTCGGACGGTCGCCTGCGCGTCGCCCGCGTGCTTCAACGTATTCGTGAGCGCCTCCTGGATGATCCGGTAAGCAGATAGGTCAATCCCGACCGGAAGCTCGCGTCGCTCACCGTCGAGGTCGAACTCGACGGGAAGGCCCGCCTCGCACAGCTGCTCGACGAGCATGGGCACGTCGTCGAGCCCCGGTTGGGGCGTCAGCGGCTCAGCCGATTCGCCGCGGAGCATCCCCAGCAGGCGGCGCGTCTCCGTGAGCGCGCTGCGTCCGGTCCGCTCGACCGTCTCGAGTACGTCGCGGGTGGCGGCGTTCTTGTCGCTGAGCACCCGCCGCTCGGCGCCGGCCTGCAGGACGATCATCGAGACGTGATGTCCGATCACGTCGTGCAGCTCCCGCGCGATCCGCGCCCGCTCCTCGACCACCGCCTCACGCGCGGCCAGGTCGCGCTCGCGCTCGGCGATCTGTGCGCGTCGCTCGCGGTCACCTACGACGCGACGGACGAGCAGCATGACGACGGCGGTCACAACTGTGAATTGCACCGACTTCAGGCTCACGTCCGACCCGGCGCTCGCACCAAGATCGACCACCAGGATCAAAGCCAAGCCGAACCGGAAACGTCGCGGTGGCGTCCAGACGGCCAACGCATACAGCGCGCACAGGTTCGCGATCGGATAACCCACGAACTGTGGTCCGTGCCAGACGGCGAAGTTGAGCGTTGCAAACACCGGCACGGCCGTCCCCACGAGCGCCGGATAGCGGCGGCGAATCGCCACCGATGCTGTGACCATCCCCGCGACCAGCGCGGTGCCGAGTCTGTGACCGGAGGCGTCACCGCCGAGCCAGGCATCGAGCAGCGCCCCGACCGTGAGAACAGCTGCCAGCATCCGGTCGAGCAACACCGGATCGAGCCGAGGCCCGTACGGGTGACGGAACCGCGCGTGCACAGCGTTGAAGGTACCCCGCGCGGGCCTCGCGTGGTCAGCCGAGCGGTCGATCTGCGGCCTTGGAAATCCGCCGATCGGCTGAGGCGAAGATCGCGGGGCTCGCCCTCACGGCAGGTCGCCGAGCGGAGAATCACGCGTAGCCGGAGCTGGAACGTAGTGTGGCCGCGCGGCGTTAGCGGCGGCCGAAGATGCTAAGGAAGAACAGGAAGACGTTCAGCACGTCGAGGAAGATCGCCGCCGCCAGCAGCGGCGCGACCCGGATGTCCTTGGAGCGGCGCAGGCGCTGGAAGTCGATCATCGTGAAGCCGGCGAAGATGATCAGTCCCAGCACCGCGTAGATCAGCTGGCCGTTCGGTATCCGCACGAAGATCGTGACGATGCCGAAGATGATCAGCGCCAGCAGCGCGAAGAACAGCAGCCGGGCGAGGTTGGAGAGGTCGCGCCGGGTGGCGTATCCCGCCGCCCCGAACCCGGCGATGAACAGCGCCGTGGCGCCGCCCGCCTGCCACACCGCCTGCGGGTTCGTGCTCACGTAGTAGGCGATCGTGGGTGCAACCGCGAGCCCCATCACCAGGCCAAATGTGAGCAGCAGGACGATCGCGAGCTGCTCCGACCGCTGCGCCGCGGCGTTGAGACCGAACAGGCAGACGATCGCGACGATGAACCACAGCCACCCCCACTGGTAGGCCATGTCGCGGCCGAGGTAGGCGCCCAGCGCGAAGAACGCGGAGGTCAGCGCCACGAATCCCATCGTCTGCCCGAACAGGGCGCGGGACTCGTCGCGGGTGATGACCGGGGAGGTGGTGGTGTCCGTGATCACCGCCCAACAGTACCCACCGCGCCATCCCGGTTCAAGGGCCGCGACGTCTCAGAAACGGCTGACCGGGTTGACATATGGCTATATGGATATATGATGCGGCCATGGCACGAGCAGCGACAACCGCAGATGCGTTCAACGCGGTGGCCGAGCCCCGTCGCCGGCAGATCCTGGACATCCTGGCCGGCGGGGAGCGACCCGTGAACGACCTGGTCGGTCTCACGGGGCTGGCCCAGCCGCAGGTGTCCAGGCACCTGCGGGTGCTGCGCGAGGTGGGAGCGGTGGACGTGCGCGACCAGGGCCGGCAGCGGCTGTACCGGCTGAACGGCCAGGCGCTGAAGCCCATCCACGACTGGGTGGCGGCCTACGAGCGTTCCTGGTCCCAGCGGTTCGGCCAGCTCGATGCCGTGCTCGAGCAACTACAAGCGGAGGAGGTAGACGATGGCAGCGACGAGTAGCGGGACGGCGACGGTGACGCTCCCCACGGATCGGCAGATCCTGATCACGCGTGAGTTCGATGCGCCCAGGCACCTGGTGTACAAGGCCTGGACGACGCCGGAGCTGGTCAAGCGCTGGTGGCACGCGAACCGCGGCCAGGTCACGATCGCCGAGATCGACCTGCGGGTCGGGGGCGCCTGGCGGTACGTGAGCGTGACCGAGAGCGGTGTGGAGGTCGCGTTCCACGGCGAGTATCGGGAGATCGTCCCGAACGAGCGGCTCGTCTCGACCGAGGTCTACGAGGGCATCCCCGACGCCGAGCAGCACGCGGCGCTGAACACCCTCACCCTGACCGAGCGGGACGGCCGCACGCTCCTGACCGTGCTGGTGGAGCACCCCACCAAGGAGGGGCGCGACGCCCACATCAACTCGGGGATGGAGCCGGGCATGCAGGACGCGCTCGACCTGCTGGAGCAGGTCGCGGTCTCGCTTGGCTGAGCGGTTCAGGGGTCACCGGGGGCGCTGCTCCCGGTGACCCCGGCGCTGCTATCCGGAACAGCTCGGCCACGGCCCGCTCGAGCTGCTCCCGCGGGACGTCGCGTACGTGCTGGGCGAGCCCCCAGCGGTGGCCGAACGGGTCGGTGATCTGCCCGTAGCGCTCGCCCCAGAAGGCTTCGGCCAGCGGCTGGCGCACCTCGGCGCCGCCGTCGATCGCGCGCTGCCAGACCGCGTCCACGTCGTCGGTCGACAGGTGCAGCACGGTCGCGGTGCCGCCGATGCTGAGCGGCGAGAGCACGCCCATGTCGGGGAACTCATCGGCCAGCATCACCGTCGAGGAGCCGAACCGGAGTTCCAGCTGCATCAGCTTGCCGCCCGGCACGGCCAGCCGTCCGCGCTCCTCGGCCCCGAGCGCGGCGGTGTACCACTCGGCCGCCGCGGCGGCATCGCGGACGACGAGGTGCGGGGTGATCGCGAGGGCGCTCATGCCGTGGCCGGCACGCCGTGCCGGGCGACCGCGCGGTCGTAGTTGAGCCGCATCAGCGCGATCACTCGCGGACGTCGTCGTCGTCGGTGATGCGGCGAGCAGCCGGGCCCTGCGAATCGGGGAAGACGGGGTGCGGCACGATCCGGCCCTCCGCCATCAGCTCGGCCCACACGGTCTTCGGGAACGAGAAGTGCGCTGCGTGGTCGCCGTGCAGGTGGCCGATCTCGCGCCGTCCCACCTGAATGCGTACTCGCCGCGGCGGCCGGGTCCGGCGGTGACGCCCGGCCAGGAGGTGACCTCCGCGGTGATCGTCTGGCTCGCCGTCTGTGCGCTCGTCATGGGTACCTCCCGGAGTGATCTTCGGATGCTCAGGTCTAGGCTACAACCTCAA
>CAVWLK010000047.1:0-8316 GCA_963755675.1 uncultured Actinomycetes bacterium | reverse complement strand
CGCGGCCTGGGTGGCCGGCCTGGCGCACATGGAGTGGTGGAGGTTTCTGTTCTGGAATGCGTTCGGAGGCATCGTCTGGGCGACCTGCGTGGGCCTGATCGCCTACTACGCGGGCCAGTCCGCCGCGGATGCGATTACGCGCTACGGCCTGTACGCGGCGGCCGTGATCACCGTGGTGACCGTGGCCGGGCTGTTGCTGTTCCACTACGGCGTGAAGAAGCTCGAGGACCGGCTGTAGAGTGCCGTCGATGTCGGATTCGGGCAGCGATCACGGGGCGGCGCTGGACGGCGCGATCGGCGAGGGCTGGGGTGGCGTCGACCCCAACGGCGCGCACGTCAACGTGATCCTGGCTCGCCGCGGCAGCCCCACCTCCGCAGCGCTGATGACGGCGTTCACCTCGCCAAAGCCCGGTCACAGCCCGATCCTGGTCTGTGTCGGCGAGAGACCAAGGACGACTATGAGCCGATCTGGCCGCCGACCGTGATGATGAACAAGGCGACCACCACCCCCGGCAGCCGTCACGAGGCGATCACGTTCGGCGCCGCCCAGCTCGGCATCGGCCAGGGCGTGCTCGACGCCGTCGCCGAAGGGCTGCTCGAGCCGACCGGCGACACGATCGTGTTCGTCGCGATCTGGGTGCACGAGGACGTGGTGGACGAGACGGCAATGCGCAAGGCCACCCGCGCCGCGACCCACAAGGGCGTCGCCACCGCAGTGCAGGGCCGCGATCCGGCCGCCGCACGTGCGCTGGTGGAGCGTCGCGACTCGCTGCGCAGCCCGTTCTACTCAGGGGAGTGAGTGCTCAGCCGCCGCTGATCGCGGCGATCACGTCGACCCGCGAGCCGGCGTCGATCGGCCGTGTCGAGCCGGCCCGCTCGCGGTCGACGTAGACGTTGATGTGCGGCCGCAGCGCCGGGCCCGGCTCGCACAGCCGGTCGCGCATCCCCGGCCAGCGCTGTTCAGCCGCTCGATGGCCTCGTCCACCGTCGCCGCCTCGACGTCGAGCGCGGCGCGGCAGGTCCGTCGAACAGCGGCGGCAGCGTCGCCGGGAGGTGCACCTCGGCCATGGCTACGCCACCACCGCCACTTCGACCGAGGCGATCGCCGGCAGGTAGCTCGCGATCTCGTCCCAGCTCTCGCCCTCGTCGGCGCTCGCGAACACCTGGCCAGTGCTGGTGCCGAAGTAGAGGCCGGGGACGTCGAGGCTGTCGATCGCCATCCCCTCGCGCAGCACGCCGAGGTAGGCGTCGCTGCGTGCGGCAGCCCCTTGTCGAGCCGCTGCCAGCTCGAGCCGGCGTCGCGCGTGCGCCAGACGGCCGCGTGCCCGTCCGGCATGCATGCGGCGCGTGGCCGGGGTCGAGCGGGATCACGTAGAAGCGTGTCCCGGTCGTGCGGGTGCGCTGCGGCGGCGAAGCCGAAGTCGGTCGGCAGGCCCTCGGTGATCTCGGTCCAGGAGCGGCCCGCCGTCGTCGCTGCGGTGCATGCCGCAGTGGTTCTGCTGGTACATGCGGCTGCGGTCGACCGGCGACATCACCAACTTGTGCACGCAGAACCCGACCTCGTCGTGCTCGCGCGGCCACTCGGCCCGCAGGCCCCGGTTGCGCGGCGTCCACGATCGCGCCGTCGTCGGCGGTCTCGAAGATGCCGAAGCCCTGCACGATCGCCCAGAAGTGGTCGCGTCGTCCGGGTCGGCAGCACCGCCGGGCAGGCCGAGATGGCCCGGCGGCTGGTTCGCCGGGATCGTTCCAGTCCGGCGCGCCCGGGCTGGCCCTCGAGCGTCGTCAGCAGCGACCACGTCTGCCCTCCGTCGCGGCTCTCGAAGACGCCCGCCGCCTCGACCCCGGCCAGCAGGCGGCCGTGCGCGGCCGTCAGGCCCGAGACCTTCGACAGCTTCTGGTCGGTCGCCGCCGTAGGCGAGCCCCTCGCTCGACTGCTGCCAGCGTCTCGCCCAGGTCACCGCTGCGCCAGACACCCGCTCCGTGCCACTCGCTCGCGGCCGCGGCATAGATCGATCCCGACTCGGCGTCGTGGACGGCGTGGTAGATCGGCCAGCCATCGCAGTACGGGCCGCGCAGGTTCCATTCGCGCCGATCTTCGCTCTCCAGGACGAAGCAGCCCTTACGCGTTCCCACCAGCAACATGTGCGAAGCCATCCCTCAGACCTCCCGTGTCGATTCCCACTTCCTGAACGTAAGACCCGAGCGGTCACCGAAACTCATCGCGGCGACATGGCGGAGTTGTACCCGATCAGATGGCCATGCCGGCGTCCTGCGCGGCCAAACATCCGGCGGCTTCAAACGTCCTATGCTTGTGGACGGCCGGTCAGGGCCGACAATGGGGCTGTGCTGTGCCCATAGGCACGCACCTGAACAGAAGGAGTACACGTGCGCTCACGAAACTCACGTCGCCTTGTGCCGCTGCTTGCGCTGGTGACGGCGCTCGTGCTGGCGGCAGGCTGCGGCTCGAGCAGTGGCTCGTCCAACTCGGGCGGCACCGGCGGGTCGGGCAACTCGGACGCGACGTCATCATGGGCACCACCGACACGGCGGTCCACTTCGATCCGGGCGACGCCTACGACCTGCATTCGTGGAACGTCATCTACAACGTCTACAACGAGCTGATGACCATTCCCCCGGGAGGGAACCAGCCCGTGCCCTCGCTGGCACAGTCGTGCAACTGGGACGACACGACGCACTACACCTGCAAGCTCCGGCACGGTGTGAAGTTCCAGGACGGCTCCGCTCTGACGTCCGCCGACGTCGCCTTCTCGTTCAAGCGCAGCATCGAGATCAACGGCGATCAGGGCGTGTGCAGCCTGTTCTCGTCGCTGGCCGACTGCGGTACCTGGAAAGGCACCGAGATCTCGACTCCCGACGATCTCACCGTCACCTTCAACCTGCGCCGAGCCTGACGCCACCTGGCCGTTCATCCTGGCCACGGGCGGCGCCGCGATCGTGCCGTCCGACGTCTACCCGGAGAAGTCGCTGCAGCCCGACGACCAGGTGATCGGCACCGGCCCGTACAAGCTGGTCAAGTACCAGCCCGGCGTGCAGACCGTGCTCGAGCGGAACCCCGACTACTGGGGAGAGCCGCCCAAGAACGCGCGCGTGCTGATCCAGTACTACAAGGACTCGCCCGCGCTCAAGCTGGCCGTCCAGGGCGGCGACGTCGACATCGCGTTCCGCAACCTGACCCCCACCGACATCGAATCGCTAAGCGGCGAGAGCGGCCTGAGCGTGGTCGAGGGCCAGGGCATCGAGATCCGCTACCTGGTGTTCAACACCAAGCTCGACCCCGGCAAGAACACCGCCGTGCGCCGCTCGATCGCCTACCTGATCGACCGCCAGTCGATCGTCGACAACGTCTACAACGGCACGGTTCAACCGCTCTACTCGATGATCCCGGCCGGACTGCTGGGGCATACCGACGCCTACAAGACCGAGTACGGCGCCACGCCCAACCCGGACGCCGCCAAGAAGGAGCTGTCCGATGCCGGTATCACCACGCCGGTGCCGATCGAGATCTGGTGGACGCCGAGCCACTACGGTGACGGCTCGGCCGACGAGTACACCGAGATCAAGCGCCAGCTCGAAGAGAGCGGCCTGTTCAAGGTCACGCTGAAGTCGGAGGAGTGGGACCAGTACACCGTCGATAAGGCCAAGGACCGCGTTCCCGGCCTTCCAGCTGGGCTGGTTCCCGGACTATCCGGACGCCGACGACTACTCGGCCTACTTCTACCCCGACGGCGGCTTCTGGAACGGCCACTACGACAACAAGCGATCGACAGCCATCGCCAAGGAGAAGGCGTCGACCGACGTCAGACCGCGCACCGACGCATTCGCGCAAGATCCAGACGCTGGCCGCAAAGGACGCGCCGACCATCCCGGTCTGGCAGGGCAAGCAGATCGCGGTCGTGCGGGACGGGGTGACGGGCGTCCAGGAGACGTTCGATCCCGCCTACATCTTCCGTTTCTGGCTGATCAGCAAGAGCTAGCAGGTTCCGACACGATCACCGGGGCGCCCGCGTCTACGGGCGCCCCGGCATCGCACATGGCGCAACCAACGACCTCACTTCGCACCTACGCGCTGACCCGGCTTGGCGCTGGTGCTGCCGATGGTCCTGATCCTGCTCACGACTGGTCTTCTTCCTGATGCGGGTCGCGCCCGGCGACCCGGTCAGCGCCGCGCTCGGCGGCCGCCTCTCGCCCAAGGAGCTGGAGGCACGGCCGCCACGCGGGCGGCTACGACAAGCCGCTTGTTGTGCAGTACGTGGACGTACCTTGGCGCACGTCGCCCGGCTCGACTTCGGCCACACGATCACCGACAACCGCCCGGTCACCGACGTGGTGTGGAGAACGGCAGCGCCACGCTCGAGCTGACGTTCTGGGCGATGATGGTGGCGGTGGGGGTGGGGGTCGGCCTGGGGCTGGTTGCAGGCCGGCTGCGCGACACGCCCGCCGACGTCGGCATCCGGTCGTTCGGGATCGTGATCTACGCCGTGCCACCGTTCTTCCTCGGATTCATGGCCCAGCTATTCTTCGGGCAGTACCTGGGCTCCTTCCCACCTCGGGCCGGGCAAGCCCCGAGTGCAGTTTCAGCTGCCGACCCACACCCACCTCTACCTCGTGGATGCGCTGATCGCGCACAACTGGGCGATCTTCAAGGACGTGGTGCTGCACCTGATCCTGCCCGCCGCCACGCTTGGCCTGATCATCAGCGGCGTGATGATCCGACTGGTGCGGGTGAACGTCCTTCAGACGATGAAGGGCGACTACATCGAGGCGGCCAGCGCGCGGGGCATCAACGAGCGCATGCGGTCGTGTACAGCCACGCGTTCAAGAACGCGCTGGTGCCGGTGATCACCGTGCTCGGCCTGCAGGTCGCGCTGCTGCTCTCGGGCGCGGTGCTGACAGAGACCACCTTCAACTGGCCGGGCATCGGCTTCGAACTGGTGCGCTACCTGAACAACCGCGACTACATCGCCGTGCAGGGCATCATCACCTTCTTCGCGCTGGTCGTGGTCATCGTCAGCGTGCCGATCGACTTCTTCAACGCCTGGATCGACCCACGGGTGCGCTACTGATGGCGTGCGGCGGGATCAGCAGCCGCATCGCCGGGTCACGCTGGGCGCGCGGCCTGGTGCCGGTACGCGAGGCACGTGGCGTGCCGCGCTGGATCCTGTGGTCGGGGGTCGTGATCACGCTCCTGTTCGTGGTGATGGCGATGGCCGCGCCGTGATCGCGCCCTACAACTTCGACCAATACCGCGACGCCAATGGCGTTCGTTTCGTCAAACAGCAGCACCCCTCGCTCGGAACACTGGTTCGGTACCAACGTGCAGTTCGACCGACGTGTTCTCGCGGGTGGTCTACGGCGCCCAGACCGAGCTCAAGGTGGTGCTGTCCTGGCGGTTGTGATCGCAATGCTGGTGGGGATGCCGTTGGGCCTGTTTTCGGGCTACTTCGGCGGCCGGCTCGACCGCGTGCTGGTGCTGATCATGGATGCGCTGTTCGCGTTTCCCTACCTGCTGCTGGCGATCGTGATCGCGTTCCTCCTCTCCGACCGATTCGGCAGGCGGCGTCGTCACGGCCGCGATGGCGATCTCACGCGGTGTACACACCGCAGTACTTCCGGGTGGTCCGAAACCGACGTCCCCAGCGTGCGCGAGGAGTCGTACGTCGAGGCGGCACGGGCGCTGGGTGCGCGCCCGCGGACGGTGATCGGCCGCTACGTGTTCCAGAACGTGATCCAAAGCGTGCCCGTGATCGCCACCCTGAACGCCGCCGATGCAATCCTGCACGCTGGCCGCGCTCGGCTTCCTCGGATACGGCATCCAGCCCACGGTCGCCTCCGAGTGGGGGTACGACGCTGCACGCGCCCTGTCCGATGCCGGCGCCGGAATCTGGTGGACGGGCCTCTTCCCGGGGCTCGCGATCGTGCTGCTGGTGACCGGCGTGTCGCTGCTCGGCGAGGGACTGAACGATGTCCTGAACCCGGCGCTCCGGCGGCGCAAGATGGAGCCGGTGACGCTGCCCCCCGGCCGAGCCACGGCAGCCGTCCGAGGCGGTCGCGCCATGAGCGGCGAGGTGGTGCTCGACCTGCGCGACCTGAGGGTCTGGTACGGCAGCCCGCGCGGCGCCGTGCGCGCGGTCGACGGCGTCTCGCTGCAGATCCGAAGCGGCGAGGTGCTGGGCCTGGTGGGTGAATCCGGCTGCGGCAAGTCGACGCTCGGTCGGGGCGTGATCGGGCTGCTGCCGGACGGCGCCGCGATCGACGGACAGGTGTGTTCGAGGGCACCGACATCCTGGGCCTGTCGGGTAAGCAGCTGCAGCGGCTGCGCGGGCCCAAGCTCGGGCTGATCTTCCAGGAGCCGATGACCCGCCTCAACCCGCTGATGCGGATCGAAGACCACTTCGCCGAGACACATCAACACCCACGAGCCGGACCTGAGCAAGAGCGAGATCCGGCGCCGCTCGCTCGACGCGCTGCGGCGGCATGGGCATCCCACCGACGCGCTTCCGCAACTACCCGCACGAGTTCTCGGGTGGCATGCGCCAGCGGATCATGATCGCCTTGGCGCTCGTGCTGCAGCCGAGGCTCGTGATCGCGGACGAGCCGACCACGGCGCTCGACGTGCTGGTCGAGGCCCAGATCCTGCGGCATCCTGCCGACCTCAAGCGCAACTTCGACACCGCGCTGCTCCTGATCACGCACAACCTCGGCATCGTGGCCGAGGCCTGCGACCGGGTGGCGGTGATGTACGCCGGCCGGATCGTCGAGGAGGGCGATGCCCGCACCGTGTTCGGCCACCCGGCGCATCCCTACACCCGCGAGCTGCTGCGCTCGGTGATCTCGCTCAAGACCACCGGCCTGCACTACATCCCGGGCGCACCACCCGACCTGACCGACCCACCGCCCGGCTGCCGCTTCCACCCTCGCTGCCCTGACGCGATGCGGGTGTGCGCCGAGATCGCACCGGTCGAGCAGCATTTGCCGGACGGGCAACGTGTGGAGTGCTGGCTGCATGGGCCGGAGCACCTGATCCCGACAGGCGGCCGCGAGCCCCTGAAGCGCGAGCGGATCGCGGCGGCGGAGGAGGCGTGAGCCGAGGTCTCCGCCCCTGCTCGAGGTGGACGACCTCGCGGTGCATTTCGCCGCTGCGCGGCTCGTTCGGGTCGCGGCTGGTGGGCCGCGGCAGCGGCGCCGTGCAGGCGGTCGACGGCGTCTCGTTCGACGCTCAACGCCGGGCGAGGTGCTGGGCGTCGTCGGCGAGTCGGGCAGCGGCAAGACCACGCTCGGGCGGGCCATCCTCGGCTGGTCGATCCGACCGCCGGCTCGGTGCGGCTCGGCGGGCGCGACGTGGCCGCCCTGAGCGAGCGCGACGTGCGCGCGATGCGGCCGGCGAGATGCAGATGGTGTTCCAGGACCCCCACGCCTCGCTCAACCCCGCCATGACGGTCGAGACGGCGGTCGGCCATCCGCTGCGGATCCACGGCGTCACGGCGACCGGGACGAGATCCGGCGCGGGTCGTCGGAGGCGCTCGAGCGGGTGGGGCTCTCGCCGGCGGAGCTGTTCCTGGCAAGTACCCGAGCGACCTGTCCGGCGGGCAGAAGCAGCGCGTGGTCATCGCCCGGGCCATCATCCTCGAGCCCGAGCCTGCTCGTCGCCGACGAGCCGGTCTCGATGCTCGACATGAGTGTGCGGGCGAAGATCCTCCAGCTGATGCTCGACCTCAAGCGCGACCTCGGCCTCACCTACGTCTACATCACCCACGACCTGGCCACGGCCAAGTTCTTCTGCGACCGGATCGCGATCATGTACCTCGGCCGGATCGTCGAGATCGGGCCGACGGAGGAGATCTTCGCCAACCCGCGGCACCCGTACACGAAGGCGCTGCTGGCGCGATCCCCGATCCCGACCCGAGCGAGGTTCCCGCGCGACCTGCCTCGGGGCGAGATCCCGGACGCCGCGCAGCCGCCGCTCGGCTGCGCTTCCACCCTCGGTGCCCGGCGTTCGAGGTCTGCGGGTGGGAGTCACGCGACCTCCGGGATCTGCTCGAGGCGCGCTGGACGCGGGCCGGCCCGGAGCGGCTTCGAGGCCGAACGTCCGGTGCTGGGCGACATCGCGTTGCTCGACGTGCCGGTCAAGCGAATCCAGGTCCCAGCCGGCTCCGGGCACACCGGCGAGCAGGTGGCGGCCTTACTCGCCGGCATCCGCGAGGAGCAATCCGAGGAGCGGCTGTGGAGCGGGGTCAGCTCGATCGAGGCGGCCGCCGACTCCGCCGAGATCGTCTTTCACCCGGGCAGCGATCCTGC
>CAVWLK010000046.1:0-14566 GCA_963755675.1 uncultured Actinomycetes bacterium | reverse complement strand
GGAAGATGGTTTCCGGAGATCGCCGCTGGATAGGCCGCGGGGTGAAGGACGACGTGATGTTCGCCAAGGAGCTGCGCGACGGCCTCGCTGACCTCACCGCCGAACTGCACGAGGGCCGCTCCTCTGGTGTCACAAGCTCCAAGGACACGCCCCCGACATGGTGCTCGGCCACGTAAGTCGCCGTCAGCAACGCGAGCTCGTAGAGCGGGAGAGCCCACGAGGCCCCGCGGGGGAGGGCGAACACAACACGCTTCACGGTGCCAACTCGTATCTCGCCGAGGAGCTTCTCGATCTCGGCGGTGTCCTCGTCCCCCCGAAAGGCGATCGCCCCCTCCATCACCGGCCTGCGATGGGCACCGA
Source organism: uncultured Actinomycetes bacterium (assembly GCA_963755675.1). GTDB lineage: Bacteria > Actinomycetota > Thermoleophilia > Gaiellales > JAICJC01 > JAICYJ01. The sequence continues at coordinate 14,206 of CAVWLK010000046.1, read as the reverse complement.
TCGCGATCACCAGGACGTCGTAGCCAACTTCCTGGCCTGCCGGGTGATTGCGCGATGTCCCTCCGCATCCACCTCGCTGAGCGCATCGTGGACGAGGCGCGCACCGGCCTCACCGGTCGCGTCGGAGAGGGAGTACCGGAAGACCTCACCACGGCCGAACGGCACCGCCACCGACGCTGGCTGGTAGCGCAGCTCCGAGTCGGCCGACACGAGGGTGAGCTCGACTCGCTCCTCCGCGAGGTGGCGGAGGGCAAACATCGTCTCGAGCGCCGCCACACCGCCGCCGACGATCACCACCCTCAATGGCGGCGCGGCGCTTCGGCTGCGAGAACTCTCCAGTCCCATCCACGCTCCCCTTGTTCACGACCCCGGCCGCGTCACCCGCCCGAGTTACGCGAGCGCCCACAGCCTACGCCATGGGCGCACAAGATACCCGGGGCGGCGCGTAGGATCCAGGGGTGGCGGAGAAGCGACACCGTTTGGGGCGAGCAGTCTATGAGGCCGAGCTCGGACGGCTGCAGGTGGAGCTCGCCCATATGCAGACGTGGGTGCGCGACGAGGGTGCGCGGGTGGTGTGCTTTTTGAAGGACGTGACGCGGCCGGTAAGGGCAGCACGATCAAGCGCGTCGCCGAGCCGCTCAATCCGCGGTTTTGCCGGATCGCCGCGCTACCGGCTCCAACCGAGCGTGAACGCAGCGAATGGTACTTCCAACGGTATGTGGCGCATCTGCCTTCGGCCGGGGAGATCGTGTTGTTCGACCGTAGTTGGTATAACCGGGCGGGCGTCGAGCACGTCCTCGGATACTGCACCACCGACCAGTATCGACTGTTTCTGCGCCAGTGCCCCGAGTTCGAGCGGATGCTGATCGAGGACGGCATCCTGCTCACCAAGTATTGGTTCTCGGTCTCCGACAGGGAGCAGCGGCGGCGATTCCAGGAGCGGATCGACGATCCCACAAAGCGCTGGAAGTTGTCGCCGATGGATCTCGAGTCGCGGCTGCATTACGTTGACTACTCACGAGCCAAGGACGAGATGTTCGTGCAGACTGACCGTCCCGAGTCGCCCTGGTTCGTTGTCGACGCCGAGGAGAAGCGACGCGCGCGGCTGAACTGCATCGCGCACCTGCTTTCGCGGATTCCCTACGAGGACCGCACCCCCCCTCCGCCGCCCCGCCTGCCGCGGCGACAGGCCGACGGCGGCTACCGCCGCCCGCCCATCGACACCCAGACATTCGTCCCCGACCACATCGCCGGTCGTTAGCGCCCCCGCCGACCCGACGCGAGCCGGTTACCCATCAGGCCCCCCGGCGCGCAACCATCCGGTATGCCGATTCGGAGAGTCGAATACCACGCACTCACAACCGCCGAGCTATGGCGTGTCGGGAGAGCCTCCGTGGGCCTCGACCGCCTCGCGGATGCGGTTGTAGATCGCCTCGTCGCCGACCAGGTCGATGATGCCGGCTCGTTCGAGGTGCTCGCGGACGTTGTCGCCGACCTCGGCGAAGATGATTTCGACGCCTCGCTTCTTGGCCTGGATGCACACCTCCCGCAGCGTTTCGATGCCGGTGTAGTCGATGTCGGCGATGCCCGCCGCGTCGATGCACAGCGCGGCCAGCGGCGGATGGGCGTGGGCCGATGATCGCCTGCACCTCTGCCGCGAACCGGTTCGCGTTCGCGTAATACAGACTCGCGTTGAACGGTAAAGAACGAGTCCGGGCACGAGTTCCGGTGCCGGCGCGTCGAGGGCACCGGCGCCCAGGCGCGCAGTCCGATCGACGTAGCACGCCGTTTCGGGGCTGGTAGCTGCGGCGCAGGTGGTCGATGACCGAGAGCACGATCGCCAGGATGATCCCCTGCTCGACGCCCACGACGACGACGACGGCCGCGGTGATGGCCGCGACGACGAACTCCTCAGCCGCGGCGCGGTAGATCTTGCGCCATCCCGCGATGTCGACCAGCTCGATGCCGATCAGGAACACGACCGAGGCGAGCACGGCCGTCGGGCATGTACTGCAGCGGCTTGGTGAGGAACAGCAGCACGATCAGCACGATCACGGCCGGTCGTCAGGCTCGGCGACCTGGCTCTTGCCACCGGCGCCGTCGACCATCTGGGTCTTGGTGGGGCTGCCGTTGACGACGAACGTGCCGCGAGAGCCCGGCGCCGACGTTCGCCGGCCGAGCCCGATGAGGTCGACGTTCTCGTCGAACGGCTCCTCGTACTTCGCGGCGTAGGCGCGCGAGGTGGCGGCGCTCTGGGCGAGCACGACGATGAAGATCGAGCCCGCCGGTGCCGAGCAGCCCGACGAACTGGCCCAGGTGACCGATGGGGAAGCCGAAGTGCGGCAGGCCGCCGGGCACCGCGCCGAGCGTCGCGACACCGTCGGCGGCGAGGTCCAGCTGCCAGCTGACGACGATCGCGCCGACCACGGCGATCAGCGGCCCCGGGATGCGCGGCGAGATCGCCTTCGACCCGAGGATCACCACGAGCACGCCCACCGAGACGCCAGGGTCGGCGGCGTTGCGTCTCGCCGAGGTGCTCGAGAGTCCGCGACGAACTTCTGCGACCGTGCCGCCGGACCGCTCGGGGATGCCGAACATGCCGCCGACCTGGCCCATCGCGACCTGGATGCCGACGCCGGTGAGGAAGCCGACCAGCACGCGTGCGCGACAGGAAGTTCGCGATGAAGCCCGAGCCTGACGCAGCCGGGCCAGGATCAGGAACCCACCGGTGACCAGGGCCAGCATCCCGGCCAGCGCGACGTACTCGGGCGACGCCACTGGCGGCCATGCCCGCCAGCCCGGCGGCCAGATCGCCGCCGTCGCCGAGTCGGCACCGACCACCAGGTGCCGCGACGACCCGAGCAGCGCGAAGACGGCGATCGGGATCGAGGATCGTGTAGAGCCCGGTGATCACCGGCATCCCGGCGATCGTGGTGTAGCCCATCACCTCGGGGATGCCGAGGCAGGCCAGCGTGATGCCGGCCACGACGTCCGTCGGAGCCTGCGCCGCGATCGAATCGGCCGAATCCCCTCGAAGAGCGGCACCGGAGACCGGTGCCCGGGCGCCCACCCGCGGCTCTGCGGCGGCCTTCATCTCCAACGCTCGCGGGTGGGTGACCAGAGCCCATTCTCGCTGCGCACAAGAGGTCGGATTTGGAGAAGTAGAACCTGTATTTCGAGAGCACCAGTCCTCGACGCTGAAAGCGCGCTCCGCGGAGTGTCGTCGATTTCCGTCGCGCGACTCGCCGCGAGGCTCGCACTTGAAGGATTCGGGGGAGACGTCTTGCCGGGCTCGATCCAGGCTCCGGCGACACCCGAACCTACCCAGTCGTCGGGTCTCGGTAGACGAGCTATGGACGCCGAAGACTCCCGAGCGGCAGCACCGCCTGGCTCGCCGCCTCGATCGGGCGCTGTTAGCACCGGCTCGGCCTGCGGCGGTTCCAGCTCGAGTGGCGGCTCCCGCTCAAGCGCGGGCGGCTGGAGCCAAGCGCTTCCGGTCGGCCATGGGCCGGGGCTAGAGTCTCGGGCCGATGGCCGACACCGCCGAGAGCGCGATTCGCATCCGTGGGCTGAACGTCGAACGGGGCGGAAACCCGGTGTTGCGCAGCGTCGATGCCGATGTCCGCACCGGGGAGGTGACTGCGCTCCTCGGCCCGTCCGGGTGCGGCAAGACAACCCTGATGCGAGCGATCGTCGGTGTCCAGATCGTGCGACGGCGGCAGCGTTACGGTGCTCGGGTTGCCGGCCGGCTCGCCGCAGCTGCGAAGCCGCGTGGGCTATCAGACCCAGGCCCCGTCGGTCTACTTCGACCTGACCGTGCGGGAGAACCTGCGCTACTTCGCGAGCGTCCTCGGCGCTGGAGGGCACGAGGTCGACTCGGCGATCGAGACCGTCGGCCTGACCCGATATGCGGACGCCGAGGCGGGTCGCCTGTCCGGCGGGGAGAAGGCGCGCGTGAGCCTGGCAGCGGCGCTCCTCAACCGGCCGCGGCTGCTCGTCCTGGACGAGCCGACGGTCGGCGTCGACCCCGTCCTTCGCCGAGATCTGTGGCAGACGTTCCGGAGCCTCGCCGCCGCCGGCACGGCACTCCTCGTCTCCAGCCACGTCATGGACGAGGCCGCCCGCTGCGACCGGCTGCTGCTGATGCGCGACGGGGCGATCCTTGCCGCCTGCACGCCGCATGAGCTGCGCCAGGATACGGGGACCGACGATCTGGAGGAGGCCTTCCTGCGCCTGATCGACCGTTCGGAGGGTGCGCCATCAGCGGCAGGGTGACGCTCGCGACGGCGGCTCGGGTGCTCCGCCAGCTGCGCCGCGATCCCCGCACGGTGGCGCTTCTGGTGGCCGTGCCGGTATTGCTGGAGGTGCTCCTGAAGTTCGTGCTGGACGGGCAGCCGGAGACGTTCCAGCGGATCGGCGGGCCTCTGCTCGGGCTCTTCCCGTTTATCACGATGTTCCTGGTCACCTCGATCACGATGCTCCGCGAGCGGACGTCGGGCACGCTCGAGCGGCTGATGGTCACGCCGATGGCCAAGCTCGACCTGCTTCTCGGCTATGGCATCGCATTCGGGGCGGTGGCGGCGGTACAGGCCACGTTGACGGCCGTCGTGGCGTTCGGCCTGCTCGACCTGCGGACGGCCGGCTCGGAGCTGGCGGTGATCGTCTTCGCGGTCGCCAACGCGTTGCTCGGGATGGCGCTCGGGCTGTTCGTCAGCGCATTCGCGACGACCGAGTTCCAGGCCGTCCAGTTCATGCCGGTGGTCGTCATCCCGCAACTCCTCCTGTGCGGGCTGCTTGTCCCCCGTGACGACATGGCCATGGTTCTCCAGGCGGTCGCCGATGTCCTCCCGCTGACCTACGCCTACGACGGCCTCGCCCGGGTGACCGCGTCGGGGTTCGACGCGACCGCGGCCCGCGACCTGGTCATCGTGCTCGCCGTCACCCTGATCGCCCTCGGCCTCGGAGCCACCACCCTGCGCCGGCGCACGGCCTGAGCGAGCGCCGCTAGCTGACGTTTGCACAGGCGAAGCTCGGACCCGCTGGTCGGCGCGTTGGGTGGGGCATGGTGCGGACTATCCCCGCCGATCTTCCGCGCCCCCGATTCCCCGGAGGCTCCTGGCCACGCGAGCTCCTCGGAACGGAAGAGCCGAGTTGTCGCGGTCGGAGCCAAGCGAGCCAGCCAACGCGGTCCAACCGGCGCGGGTGCAAGACTCCGACCGTGATTGTCGTCGGGATAGATGGATCTGCGGGCTCGCGGGCAGCGTTGCGGTTTGCTGCTGAGGAGTCGGGCCTTCGCCAGACCAAGCTCAAGGTGGTGTCGGCGTGGCACGTGCCGGAGGGCGTCTACATGCAACCGACGTACATGGATCTCGATCTCGACACTTGCGGCAGGGCGCCGGCGACATCGCCGAGCAGCAGGTTGTCGATGTCATGGGCGCTGAACGCGCGAAGGCTGTTGAGGTTGTGATCCGAGAGGGCAACGCCGCGCAGGCGCTGCTCGCAGAGTCCCATGGGGCGGAGATGCTGGTTGTGGGCTCCCGCGGCCATGGTGGGTTCGCGGGGCTGCTTCTCGGATCTGTCAGCCAGCAGTGCGCCGCTCACGCCAGCTGTCCGGTGGTCGTGGTGCGCGACAACGGTACGGACTGAACTTCTCGTCACGTGCGGCGTGTTCGGATGCTGGGACCAGGGCTATCCGATGACCGAGCCGACGGCATGACCAATCGCATAGGTAATGGTCGCGGCGCCCAGTCCGAACAGCAGCTGCCGGATCCGGACCGAACCGGGGAGCGGCCGGTGAGAGTCGTCACGGCGGCACCCAGCGCGAGTAGGACGATTGCGCTCAGCAGGACGCTCCCGATGAGCGCCGGACGGCGCGACGCAACGAAGAATGGGATGAGCGGAACGGCTGCGCCTAGGCAGAACGTGGCGAACGATGACGCCGCGGCCTTCCAGGGCGAGCCGCCCAGCTGGGTTGGATCGATGCCGAGCTCCTCACGAGCCATGACCTCGAGGGCCACTGGACCGTTCGCGATGACGCTCTCCGCGAGCTGCCGGGCGCCGGCCGGTTCGAGACCTCGGGATTCGTAAAGCGCCGCCAACTCGGCGGCCTCTTCCGCGGGGAACCGCGCGAGCTCCTCGGTCTCCACGCGGAGTTCACGCTCGTAGAGCTCTCGGGATGTCTGCACCGAGATCCATTCGCCCATGGCCATCGCGCAGGAACCTGCCGCAAGTCCGGCGAACCCGGTGATGAGGATCGTCTGCGCCGCCAGCGACGCCCCGGCCACCCCGGCAACGAGACTGAGGTTCGAGACCAGCCCGTCGTTCGCTCCCAACACGGCGGCCCGGATCGTGTTGCCTGAGATCGATCGGTGACTGGCCTGGAGCGCGGCCCAGGACGACGGTCGCTGGTGACGGGCTTTGCGGGTCATGTGTGACACGTTGCCCCAGTCTCGGTCACGGCGCCAACCTGCCATCGGAGATGACGCTGAATGCGATGCGGCATCTCGGCGTGCCACCGTGCGGACTTCCCACAGGCCTCGCGTCAGGGGATCCTCGCCTGAAACGCGGCGGGCGCCGGAACGGCCGATCGCTACGAAGCGCCGCTGTGGCTGGCTGCCGTGAAGGGCGCATACTCCAGGCCGACAGCATCGAGGCTCACGATCGTGCCCGCTTCGCCGCGCAGCATCGCCCCGACATCGCTGAGCTGGCCGATGGCGGCGACCTTGCCTGGGGTCTGCGCGAACGCGCAGGCGGCTTCGACCTTGGGTCCCATCGACCCTTCGGGGAATGACAGGTCGGCGAGTGCCGCGGGGTTTGCGCGCGTGACCGCTCGCTGGTTCGGTTCTCCCCAAGCCTGGTAGAGGGCGTCGACGTCGGTGGCGATCACCAGCGCGTCGGCGCCGATGTCCGCGGCCAGGCGGGCGCTGGCGTGGTCCTTGTCGATCACGCCTTCGACACCCACGAGGCGCCGGCCGGCCGGTGACTGCTCGTCGGTGTACATCGTGGGGATGCCGCCGCCGCCGGCGCAGATGACGACGCAGCCCTGCTCGATCAGCCATTCGATCGGCCGCAGTCCGATGATGCGTTGGGGGCGCGGCGAGGGGACTACTCGTCTGAGACCGTCTCCGTCGGGACGGAATGTCCAGCCCCTGCTTTCCGTGAGCCGGTGCGCCTGGTCACGATCGTAGATCGGGCCGATCGGCTTCGTCGGGCGATCGAACGCAGGATCGGCGGGGTCAACTTCGACCATTGTGAGCAGCGTGGCGATCGGAGTCTCCGGCGACAACAGGTTCCCGAGCTCCTGCTCGATCAGATAGCCGATCATGCCCTCGGTCTGGGCGTCCAGCACATCCAGCGGGTATGCCTCGACCTCACCGTAGGCTGACCCCTGGAGCGCGAGCAGCCCCACCTGAGGGCCGTTGCCGTGTGAGATGACGAGCTCGTGCTCGGCCGCGATCGGCGCCAGCGCCTCGCATGCGATGCGTACGTTCTCGCGCTGGTTCTCCGCGGTCAGCGGCTGATGGCGCCTGAGCAGCGCGTTCCCGCCAAGCGCCACGACGACGCGCACGTCAGGCTCCGAGCGTGGCCACGAGGACGGCCTTGATCGTGTGCAGCCGGTTCTCGGCCTCGTCGAACACGATCGACGCGGGCGATTCGAACACCTCGTCGGTGACCTCCAGCGCATCCATTCCCGAGCGGGCCAGGATCTCCGCGCCGACGCTGGTGTCGAGGTTGTGGAACGCCGGCAGGCAGTGCATGAACTTCATGTCGGGGTTGCCGCTCATGGCCATCACCGCCGCGCTCACCTGGTACGGCTTAGCAGCTCGATGCGCTCTGCCCATACCTGCTCGGGCTCGCCCATCGACACCCACACATCGGTGGCGATCGCGTCCGCCCCTTCGACGGCGCGTGGGACGTCCTCGGTGATGGTGATCGCGGCACCCGTGCTCGCGGCGATCTCCCTGGCCAGGTCGACGAACTCGTCGCGCGGCCACAGAGCCCTGGGACTTGCGATCCTGAGATCCATCCCCATCTTCGCGGCTCCGACAAGGTAGGAATCGGCCATGTTGGCATGTGCATCGCCCACGTAGCAGAACGACATTTCGGAGAGCGGTCTGGCGACATGCTCGCGAAGCGTCAGGAAGTCGGCGAGGATCTGCGTCGGGTGCCACTCGTCGGTGAGCCCGTTGTAGACGGGCACACCGGCCCAGCGGGCCAGTTCGTCAGCGACAGACTCCCCGAACCCGCGGTACTCGATCGCGTCGTACATGCGGCCGAGCACGCGCGCGGTGTCCTTGACCGTCTCCTTGTGGCCGATGTGCGACCCGGTGGGTCCGAGATACGTCACGTGTGCGCCCTGGTGATACGCGGCCACCTCGAACGCGCACCGGGTCCGGGTTGAGTCCTTCTCGAAGATCAGGGCGATCGTCTTCCCTGCGAGCTTCTGCTCCTCGCGTCCGTCTCGACGATCGGCCTTGAGCTGCGCGGCCAGATCGAGCAGGTACGTCAGCTCGTCGGGGGAGAACTCGGCGAGGGTCAGGAAGCTCCGTCCTCGCATGTCGGTGACGGTGGTCATGAGGACGCTTCCTTCTCCACGGCGTCGCGGATGATGGGGCAGCTCATGCAGCGCGGGCCGCCGCGGCCGCGGCCGAGCTCGAACCCGGCGATGGTGATCACCTCAATGCCCTCGTGCCGCAGCGCGGTGTTGGTCGCGACGTTTCGTTCGTAGGCGACGACCACTCCGGGGGCGACTGCGAGCACGTTGTTGCCGTCGTCCCACTGTTCGCGCTCGGCTTCGAAGCGATCTCCTCCGGTCTCGAACAGCCGCAGTTTGGGTACGTCGATCGCGGCGGCGATGCTCGTCATCGCGTCGGCCGCGCGGTCGGCGCTGGTGCCGTGGACGCCTGGCCGAAGCTCGTATGCGGTCAGGCCGGCGCGGACGTCAGGGTAGATGGTGAACGCGTCATGGTCGACCATCGTCATGACGGTGTCGAGGTGCATCGCTGAGCGTCGCTCCGGGAGGTCAAGTGCGATCACCAGCCGGGCCGCGTCTGCCGTGAACAATCGGTCGGCCAGCTCCTCGACGGCTGCGGGCTTCGTTCGTTCGCCCATCCCGACCAGGACGCATCCGTTTCCGATCACCAGGACGTCGCCGCCCTCCAGCGACGGGTCGTCCGGTCGCGCCTCGCTCCACAGTGCGAAAGCCGCATCGGCGAAGTACGGGTGATGTCGGTAGATCGCGTCCAGGTGCAACGCCTCGCGCACCCGCGCCGGCTTCGCCATGTGGTTGATGCAGACGCCGCCGTACACCCATGCCGAGGTGTCTCGCGTGAACAGGTGGTTAGGGAGCGGGGCGAGCACGAAGTCGCCCCGCCGCGCGAGCGAGCTCAGCGACCTGGCGTCGAACGGCAGCTCGTCGTAGGCGACGCCGCCGATCAGGCGCTCCGCCAGCTCGGCTGACGGCAGTGACTCCAGCCACTCCCGCAGCGCCGCTCCCAGACGTACGCCCTGCCCGGCGGCCGAGATGGTGCGATCGAGCACGCTCGACCTCGCGTCATCCTGCTCGATCGTCTCGGCCAGCAGGTGCCGCACCTCAAGCACCTGAATGCCTCGCTCGGCGAGCGCGTCGCAGAAGGCGTCGTGCTCCTGGCGGGCACGTTTGACCCACAGCACGTCGTCGAACAGCAGGTCGTCCTTGTTGCGCGGTGTCAGCCGCTCCAGCTCGAGGCCGGGCCGGTGGACCAGCACCGTTCGCAGCACTCCGACCTCGGAGTGGACGCCCAGCTGGGGGGCGCTGGATGCGCCCCCCATGGTCTGGACGGCCTGTGTGGCGGTCGTGTCGGTGGTGGTCATCGTCCGGCTCCGACCGTCGTCCGCTCCGGTGCGGCCACGCCGTTGGGAGTGCTCGCCAGCGGCGCCACCGGAGTGTCGGTGATGGCCTCGGACTGCCGCCACTTGATCCAGATGTAGACGGGCATGCCGGCCAGCAGGAGCAGGAAGCCCTGCGCGATGTAGGTCTCACCCGCGCCGTACACCATCCAGAAGGAGTAGGCGAAGGCGAGCACGGCGACGGTCGCGTCGAGCGCCAGACGCCGGCCGCTGAACCGCTCCGGCTCCTTGAACATCAGCATTAGCTGCGCGCCCGCCGAGAAGGCATAGGGCACCAGCGTAGTGATCGTTGCCAGGACGATGATCTTGACGAACATGTCCGACAGCGACGACTGGTAGTTCATGCCCATCAGTGCGCTCAGCAGCACCGACGAGGCGACGAGGCCGACGACAGGGGTCTTGCGGGTGCCGCTGACCTGCGCGAACGCCTTGGGGAACAACCCGTCCTGGGCCGCCGCCAGAGGCACGCGCCCCTGGATCAGGATCCAGCCGTTGAGGGCGCCCAGCGTGGAGATCATCGCCACGGCGGCGACGAGCTTGGCCGGCGAGATGCCCAGCACCGACGATCCGAAGATCTGCTGGGCCGCATCTGCGAACGGCGCGTTCGAGTTGGCCAGCGTCGAAGCGGGGATCACGCCCATGATCGACACGGTGGCGAGGATGTAGAGGACGGTCGTGGCGACGGTGCCGAACATGGTTGCGCGCGGCAGCGTGCGCTCGGGATCCTTGACCTCCTCGGCGGGCACGGTGGCCGACTCCAGCCCGATGAAGGCCCACAAGCGTCAGCGTGGCCGCGAACGAGATGGCGTGCCAGTGGCCGGCCAGGCTGGCGTGGTGCGGATCGATCGGGGAGAAGTTGCCGCTGTGCATGTAGAAGAGGCCGATCAGGCCGATCAACAGCACGGGTACGAACTTCAGCACCGTTGTCACGAGCGAGATGATGCCCGACTCGCGAACGCCGGCGACGTTCGCCAGCGTCAGCACCCAGATCAGGCTCAGGCCGACGGCGAACGCGAGCACGTTGTTGGTGCCCAGGCTGGGCCAGAACACCGTGGCGTAGCTGACGAAGATGACCGCAATGGCCGCGTTGCCGGCCCAGGCGGCGATCCAGTAGCCCCACGCCGTCCAGAAGCCGGCGAAGTCACCGAATGCCCGCCGTGCGTAGACGTACGGGCCACCGGTCTGAGGATATGCTCGGCCGAGGTTGGCGAACACCAGCGCCAGCAGGATCGCGCCGGCGCCGGTGATCACCCACGCGAACAGCGAGATCGGGCCGACGCTGGCCAGGGCCGACGGCAGGCCGAACACGCCCGACCCGACCATGTTTCCGATCACCAGTGCAGTCGCCATCGACAGCCCCAGCGACCGCTTCAACGTTGGGCGGGACGTCTGCTCGCCCGAGGACACTACCGACATGACTGCTTCCTTTCGTCTCGAACCCTTGACAGTGTGTTGCGAGACAACTGTCCGCCAACCGGTGGCTCCCCGGCATCCGGGAAGGGTGCGATCCCGCGGCGGGGAAACTACGGAAGCGCAGGCTCGTAATGTTCCACAGCGCGGCGGATCCGCAGCCTCCGCAGTTCGTCGACACCCCAGACGATGACCGGGAACGGGAGCAAATGGAGTCCCTGCCAAGCGGCGCGATCTGCAGCCGGAAGAGTTCTGCAAGGCCCGATTCGGCCTCACCGGATAGGTAGTAGTCCGAAGCCGGGTTCGGCGTTCACCCGCATGCGGGCGCGCCTGCCCGCCGCAAGGGTAGGGCCGAGTTCTTCGTGGCCAGTGGCCAGACGCTCGGGAGGGAGGAACGGTGAGGGTCTCGATCGGAGCACGAGTTGGGCGGTGGACGCGATCCGTGGTGTTCCTCGCGGTGGTGGGCGTGGCCGCGACGCTGGCGATCGGGAATCAGAAGGCGGGAGGTGGAGCCGGCGCCGCAACGGCAGGCGTCGCGACGACTCCGATCAAGCACGTGGTGGTGATCATGATGGAGAACCACACGTTCGACAACCTGTTCGGGACGTTTCCGGGTGTGAATGGGCTGGCGCTCCGGCCCGCTCCGGATCCGATCGAGCGTGACTATGACCACACCGGCCCGGCCACGCTGGCGGCGATCGACGGGGGAAAGATGGACGACTTTCCGACGCGGAGCATGATCCAGTACCAGCAGGCCGACGAGCCGACGTACTGGGCATACGCAACGAAGTACGGACTCTCGGACGACTTCTACTCCTCGGCGGCGACCAGTTCGACGCCGAATCATCTGGCCATGCTGGCCGGGCAGACGGGCGGCAACAACGAGACGATCGACTCCAAGGCGTGTTCGTCGGCCGGGAACGTTCTGCTCTATGCGCGCTCGAAGGCCGGCGCAAACTCGTGGAGCTACCCGTGCTATCCGGTGGCGAGTCTCCCAGCCGAACTCTCGGCCGCGGGGGTGACGTGGCGGTATTACAGCGCCGCGCAGGTATGGGATACGCCGTCGTACATCAAGGGCCTCGCCGGCTCGCCCGACGACATCCACAATCCCGCTCAGTTCATCACCGATGTCCGGAACGGGAAGATGGCGGATGTCTCCTGGGTCACCCCGAGCGGCGGCGAGAGCGACCATCCGCCGGCGCCGTTGGAGGCGGCGGAGAACTTCGTCGCCAAGAACGTGAACGCGGTGATGCAGAGCCCGTACTGGTCGTCCACCGCGATCCTCGTGGCCTGGGATGACTGGGGCGGGTTCTACGACCATGTCGCACCGCCAACCCTGGACGGCATCGGCCTTGGGCCGCGGGTGCCGTTGATCGCGATTTCCCCCTACGCCAGGCCTGGCTATATCAGCCATCAGCAGGGCGAGTTCGCCTCTTTCATGAGGTTCATCGAGGAGGACTTCGGGATCGCCAACCTCGGCCAGCGTGACGCCCTCTGGGGACGAGCGATCTGATGGACTTCTTCAACTTCTCCCAGACGCCGCAGTCATCGCTGATCGAGCCGATGCGCTCGTACCCGTCCATCTTCTGGGTACCGACGCACGGCCCGCAGGCAGCGGGGAGCGGCGTCCAGGGCGCGATCACGCCTGCCGTCGGCGGCCCGCAGACCACCTATTCGTTCGACATCGGCTACACGGCCACCAGTTTCACGCCACCGATCCACAACGTCATCATTGATGGCTCATCACACGTCATGACCAAGGTGGCGAATTTCGCAGGCGGTTACAACCACTATCAGTACAAGACCACGCTTCCGGCCGGAAAGCACAGCTTCAGCTTCGTCTTCTCGCAGCCCTCGGGCGGGACGGCGACGCTGCCCTTCAACGGCGTACCGCTTTCGGGCCCGGATGTCCATCCCTTCTCGTTGAATCTCCGGCAGCGTCTCACCGGGGAACGTCGCTCTGGTCGGACAGCCGGTCACCTACTCCGCGACCTATGTTTCCCCGTCGGGGATCGCTCCGACCCGAGCCGAAGTCGACATCGGCGGCGTCCCCCACGCAATGACCGGAAGTGGCACCAACTACGCCGCCGGCGTGAAGTACACCTACACCGCGTCCAGCCTGCCGGTGGGAACGAGCTACTACCGATTCGTCTTCGACGACGGGTCCGGCCCGGCAATCTACGAGATCGGGAGCATGCCGCGGATCACGCCGATCTCGGTCACCGGCTCCGTCTCGCCCAGCAAAGGGATCAAGACGACCAAGTTCACGTACAAGGCTACGTACAAGGACACCGCCGGCCGGTCGGCAACCAAGGCCCGGGTCTGCATCGACGGCGCCTGCCACAACATGACCTTCGTCTCCGGCTCACCCGTTATCGGCGCCGTGTACCGCTACACGACCACGCTGGCAGCCCGCAAACACACCTACGCCTTCCTGTTCGCGGACGGCACCACGTCGTGGACAAACCCGGTCTCGCCCGGCGTCTTCTCGGGTCCCAGCGTCGGCAGCACCGCTGCGGCGAGGGCGCTACCAACCGGCACCGTCATCGTCCCCAAAGCAGACCGGCTACCAGGACGACGACCCCGACGGGTAGTCGCCAGGGTGCCGCACTCGCGCGTTCACTACTGTCGCCGCACCAACCTCCAGTCCATGCTGGTAAGCTCGATGGGATGACTTTCGCTGCGGGATCAGGCTGCTGCCAGTCGGTGGATATCGGATCAGGCCCAGCACGGTGCCACCGCGGCCCGGCCCGGCCCCGCCCAACCCGGCCCGGTGAAGACATGGGGGACGCTTGACGCAAGCCCAGACGGAGCTGCGCGATGATCCCCCACGGCAGTAGAGGCCGAGAAACCCCAGAAGGTGACGCAATGAGCCAGCGATCAGCACAGGACGCGCCCCAGCGGTCGG
>CAVWLK010000045.1:0-12262 GCA_963755675.1 uncultured Actinomycetes bacterium | reverse complement strand
GGAGAGCTCGACCAGGCACGCGCCGACCAACTTCGCCGCGCGCTGGAGACGGCGGTCGGCGATCGGATCGCCATCGTTCGCATCGATGCACGCGATCTGCGCCTGCTGGACTCGACATCGCTCGGTCTGCTGCTGTTCTTCGCACGGAAACTGCATGAACGGGGCGGCTATCTCGAACTGCGATATGCGACGGCGGGTGTCGGCCGAACGCTGGAGGTTGCCTTGGTGGGCAAATCGTTGCGGCTGGTGAAGGACTCGACCGGCCAGCCGTCCGGGCTCCGCTGAGACCCTCGGAAACGGCGCCGGCAGAGGTTTGCACCAACGCAGCAACGGGTAGTCAGCGATACACAGCGCAAGTCATTCCAAGGGAGGTTCTGCATGCCGGCTCTCATGCTCTCGGCTCCACTGCTCGCCCTCGGAACGGGCGTCGGCCTTATCGGCCTCATCGTGATCGTGATCATCATCGTGATCGTGCTTCGCATCCTTTGATAAAGACCTAGGAGAAACACCATGGGAATCATCGCGTGGATCGTGCTTGGACTCCTGGCAGGAGCAATCGCCAAGGCGATCCTGCCCGGCAGCGACCCGGGCGGCTTCATCGTCACCACGATCATCGGAGTCGCGGGAGCGTTGTTGGGCGGCTTCCTGGCGAAGCTGCTGTTCAACGCCAGGCCGCTGGACGAGTTCTTCGACCTCAGCACATGGCTCACCGCGATCATCGGCTCGATCGTCTTGCTGGTCATCTATCGCCTTGCCACCGGCGGAGGGGACAGGCGACTGGCGACGTAGGCATCAGGGGCGGGATCGTCGATCCCGCCCCAAGAACGGTTCTCTTTCACACGGGGCGGAGCTGCGGGCGCCGGATGGCAAAGCGGAGCTCTCCGTCGACGATCACGGGCTCGTAGGCCTGAAGCACGAGGGATGCCCGCTCAAGCCACTCCTCGCCGCCGGCGTGGACCCCGACCATGGCCAGACCGTCCTCCCGCCGGGCCCACAGGCTGACGTCGCCGTCGGCCGACGCGACCGCCGCCTCCACCGCGCCGCGGACGCGGTCGGCGGCAAGAGGGGGCACTCCGGCCGCGACCACAACACCGAGGACGACGTTGCCGGCGATCGCCCCCTTGTAGGGCATGTTGGTAAGGCGGAGTCGCAGGGTACTGTCCGACACATGGAACCTTCCATACTCAGAACGGTGGCCCGGCTTACGATACCCGCCGACCCGCAGAACCTCTCGATTTGCCGGCTCGCACTGGCCGCGATGGGCGGGGCGCTGCCGCTCGGCGAGGGAGCGATCGAAGATCTCAAGCTGGTCACATCGGAGGTGTGCAGCAACGCGATAGCCCACGGCTACGCAGGCGCCGACGGTGAGATCGAGCTCGAATTCCGGGTCTCAGAGCGGGAGCTCGAGATGGCTGTGATCGATCACGGGCAGGGGTTCGCGGTGCCCGCCGACCGGCAGAAGCCGGGGGTCGGTCTGACGTTGCTGAGCAAGCTGTGCTCCCGGCACGTGATCACCTCCGAGGCCGACCGGGGAACGACTGTCGTCTTCGCCTACCCGCTCGCCAGTTGAACGAGCCTGGGTTCATTCGCCGCGAGCCGAATCCGCACGGTCGAACCCCAGCACGACGATTGCGATGTCGTCGAGCAGCGGGCGGGTTGAGTAGGCGCTCACCGCCCGGTCGATCGCCTCTGTGACCTGTTCGGCGGAACACGCAGCCGCTCGGCTGAGCACGTCGACCAAGCGCTCCTCGCCGAACATCCCATCCTCCCCCCGGTGCTCGGTGACGCCGTCTGTGAACATCACAACCTTCTCGCCAGGCGCAATCGTGTATTCGCAGTCATACACCTCGATCTGGGGAAACACGCCCAGCAGCAGTCCCGGACGGCCCAGCTGTTCCACGCTGCCGTCCGGCCGGATCACATAAGGCAAAGGATGACCGGCGGCCGATAAGCGCACCCGGAACTCGCCGGCCACCGGCACGACGTGGGCATAGAGCACCGTACAGAACCGGTCTGCATCCAGCCGGCGCAGGATGCCGTCGTTCAGTACCCGCAGCACACGGCTGGGAGTCGGCTCGTGCATCGATGCGGTGCGAACGGTGTGACGCATCAGCGAGGTCAGCGCGGCCGCCTGCGGCCCCTTGCCGCAGACGTCTCCGATGGCGACGCCGAAGCCGTCCCCCGGAATCAGCCACACGTCATAGAAGTCGCCTCCCACCTCGTTGCCGCTCCCGACCGCCCGGTACGTGGTCGCCACCGAGACGCCGGGGATGGACGGCACCCTGGCCGGAAGCAGGCTCCTCTGCAGCGTCTGAGCGATCGTCGACTGCTCCTGGTAAAGACGGGCGTGCTCCATCGCGGTGGCCGCGCGCCGGCCGAGATCCGACGCCAGCACGAGATCGTTGCGGTCAAAACGTCGGCTCGACGAAATCATCGTCAGGGCGCCGATCGGCCGCTCCCCCGTGAGCCTGAGCGGGACGACCATGGCCGAGCGGCCGTCAAGCCGCTCGATCAGCCGGCGGTGCTCGTCATCGACGGCCGCGGCCTGCACTGCCGCTGCCATCGTGTCGAACATGCGCGGTCGTCCCTCCCTGATCGCGGCTGCCACCGGGCCCTCGCCATCCGCCAACGGCGGGTACCGCTCCAGCCCATCGGCTACCTCGTCGTCCACGCTGACGACGGCCAGGCGGCCGATCGCGCCGTGTTCGTCGACCAGGTCGACGATGGCGTGATCGGCCAGCGCGGGGACGACCAGCTCGGCCAGCACGTTCAAGACCTGCTCTCGGTCGAGCGTCTGCGATAGCCGCTCGCTGGCGTCAGCGAGCAGCGCCAGCGACCGGCGCGAGTTGTGCTCGGACTCGCGCAGCCCCGCGCGCTCGATCCCCTGAGCGGTCTGCGCGCCGATCGCCATCTGCAGGCGCAGCTCGGATGGGTCGGGCGAGGCATGTCCTGCCAGCCTCAGTGATAGGACGCCGAGCACGTCGTCGTCCTTGCTGAGCGGTACACAGACGACGGTCGAGTCCTCGACGGGGTCGAACTGCGGATAGCGATCACGCAGCTCGGGGCCGGTCAGGACCAGCAGCCCGCCTGACCGGACGCAGTCGCCTGCGGGCGTCGGCTGTTCGAGCGAGAACTCCCGCCACGGCTCCATGGCGCTGGGCGTGAAGCCGCGGTCGGCGAGGACGAGCAACCGGTCGCCGTCCACGATCATCACCGCAGCGGCGTCGGCGCCCAGTTCCTCGATGCAGAGCCGCACGGCAACGCCGGCAACGTCGCCTCGGTCCACGGTGTCCGAGAGTTGCTCCGTCAACAGCTGGAGCAGCGCGATCCGCTGGGCGAGGACGCGCTGCTGTTGCCCGCCGGCATCGAGCCGACCAAGCAGCCACGAGATGAAGAACGCAAGCACCGAGAACGCGACGATCCCCACCAGCCCCGTCTGGTCAACGTGTCGCAGGCTGTGGATCGGCGTCACGAACTGGTAGGCCAGCACGGCCGCTGCGAGCACGGACGTGATCAGGCCTGCGATCAGACGGCCCACCCACGACGATGCGATCACCGCCCCCAGGAAGACGAAGCCGACCGTGCCGAGCCTGATCTGGTTGGGAGGGATCGTGCTGAGTGCGGCCGATGCGATTAGCACCATGGACACGCCGAGCACAGTGCCGGCCAGCGTGCGGCCGCCGCCGGCGACGGCCGGCGATGCGGCGCCGGTCAGTTCGGCCAACGGCCTTCCCAAGCGCCCAGAGCGTGAACGCAGCAACGAGGAGGCGGCACGCGTCATGGCTGCTGAAGCCTCGTGATCCGGTGTCGGCAGTGCTCATTCATCTCAAGCGCAGGTCCTGATCCGATCCGGTCTAGCGCGTCGGCGCGACTGTAGACGACACCCCCTCGGATGTCGAGTGCAGCTAGCCCGCTGGAGCGGTGTTGTTCCTGCCCGCGTGGACCGCGGCGTCCAGGTCGGTCACCACCGGTAGCGCCGAGTTCAGTCCGGTCAGGTCGAAGATTCTGCGCGCGGCCGATGCCGGATCATCGGGGATCACGACGGCGAACGACACCAGCCGCTGTTCGGCCTCGCGCGCCGCGGCCAGGAGGACGCCGAGGATCGACGAGTCGAGGAACGTCGTCGGCTTGAGATCGACCACCAACGCCGCCGCCCCGTGCTTTCTCAGCGCGTTGCCCACATCGGGAGCGGTGGACAGGTCGTGCTCGCCGACGAGCGCAACCACGGCCACCCCGTCGCGATCGTCCACTGTAATCCGACCCTCCTCCACGGTCGAAGCCTACCCGTTGCGGGCCGGGCACGCGGTTTGCCTTGCAAGACCTTCGACGAGCGTTACAACCACGCCAAAAGCGGGTAATGGGGTGAGATGCAAAGCGATCGGGTGAGCGTCCGCCTCTACGACGAGGACGGCGGTGGTCGGTCGACTGACCTCGCCGACGAGAGCATCAGGAGGCGAGCCGAGGGAGAGCTCCTGTGGATCGACCTCGTGCCGGCAAACGGCAGTCAGCTCAAGCAGGCGGCGCTGGCAGTCGGGCTCGAGGCCGACGCGCTCCGCCGGCTGCTGGACGGCGACGACGAGAGCCGCGTGGACGACGAAGGCGACACCATCGGCGTGCACGCCTTCTCGCTGGACCGCACGGATGAGGATTACGAGGCTGGCCGGCTCGACCTTGCCGCGGGAAGCACGTGGGTGATCAGCCGTCATGAGCGGGACAGCCGGACGATCGATGAGTTCCGCCGCCGGCTCGAGACGAGCCGCAGCGTGGGCAGTCTCGACGGCGGCAGCTTCGTCGCCTTCATGCTCGACTGGCTGTTCACGGACTACATAGCGACGACCGAGGCGATCGACCACGAGATCGACGAGCTCGACCTGTCGATCCTTCACAGCAGCCGCAGCGACCCGTCGCTCGAACAGATCGCGCAGTTGCGGCGGCGGTTGGCGAGTATCCGGCGGGCGCTGGCCGAACACCGCGAGGTCGTGAGCTGGCCCACGCACACCGAGTTCAGCGACGTGATGACCGAGAGCGCGCAGCGGCACTTCCAGGCGGTGAGCCAGCGCTTCGGGGAGGCGATGTCGGCGACCGAGGTGACCCGGGACGCCCTCTCGGGAAGCTTCGACCTGTTGATGTCGCGGGTGGCACAGCGGACGAACGACACCGTCCGCGTGCTGACCGTCGTGTCGGTCTCGCTGCTTCCGGCGGCGCTTATCACCGGCGTGATGGGGATGAACTTTCACCCGTCGTTCTTCGATCATGCCGGGTACTTCTGGCTCACGCTGGTCGCAATCGCCGTGGTCGTGGTGTGCGTTCTGGTCACGGCCCGGCATCGTCACTGGGTATAGAGGCTACGCCCGGCCCGATGGCTGGGCGTAGCCTCGACACTGGACTACGGGGAAAAGCGGCCCCGGCCCAGGAACCCCAGCAAGACCAGGACGAGGATGACAATCAGAATGATCCACAAGATACTCAAGTTGCGCACCTCCCTTCATGACGTGGGTTCCCCGACCAGGCGCCCCGCAAACGCCCTTCCAGAGCCGTGGGTGGCGGCCCCGACCAGTCGCTGTACGATCCGGCGATGACCGCCGCGGACAAAGCCCAGGAACTGCGCCGTCTGCATCTGGCGCCCGAGCTGCTGGTGCTGGTGAACGCGTGGGACGTCATCAGCGCATCGGTGGTTGCCGCGCTTCCCGGGTGCCGCGCGATCGCGACGGCGAGCCACTCGATAGCGGCATCACACGGCTATCCGGATGGCGAGGTGTTGCCTCTCGACCTGATGATCGCGGCCATCGAGCGGATCGCCGCCGCGGTCAGCCTGCCGGTGACGGCAGACCTCGAGGCCGGTTACGGCGATGCCGCGATGACGGTGCGCCGCGCGATCGGGGCGGGTGCCGTGGGCGGCAACCTGGAGGACGAGATGCGGCCGCTGAGGTCGGCGGTGTCCGCAGTCGAGGCCGCCGTCGCAGCCGCCGAGGCGGAGGGCGTGCCGTTTGTGCTGAACGCCCGCACGGACGCATTCCTGAGGGCCGGGGACCGCGATCCGGAGCTGGTGCTGGCCGACGCGATCGAGCGCGGCCGGGCCTTCCTCGAGGCGGGAGCCGACTGCGTGTTTGTTCCCGGGCGGCTCGACATCGCCACCGTCCAGCGGCTGGTGGACGGCATCGGGGAGCGGCGGGTGAGCCTGATCGGCCTGCCGGGCAACCCGCCTCAGGCCGACCTGGCCGCGGCCGGCGTCGCGCGGCTGTCCTTTGGCCCGTGGTCGCAACGGATTGCGATGACGGCCCTAGCCGAGACCGGCGCGGAGCTGCTCGCAGGCGCCTCGTTGCCGGACGGCGTGCTGGCGCTGACGTAGGAGCCGCGTGACCGCAACCGACATCACCGCAGCTCGCAGGGCTGGTCTAGCGCGACCCCAGCTCGACGAGGTTTGCCGGCGGCGTGATCACCGCATAGGTGTACGGCTTGCCGTCGCGGATGCGGAAGATCGTCACCTGTCCGGGTTGGGGATCGCCGCTGGGGCTGATCGCAAACGAGCCCAGAATGCCGTCGCTCACCCTTGCACGCAGCAGGTTGGCTGTGACGGAGGCGCGGGTGCCGTCCGACCGCGCAATCGCATCCAGCAGCACGTCGGCGCTCTGCGCCGCACTCAATGAAAACGGCTCCACCGTCTGGTGGATCGCGCTGCGGAAGGCTCCGGCGAACCGCTGCCCGCTCGAGGAGAGACTCTCGATCGATGCTGTCGGGAAGCTGACCGTGACCCCCTCCGCCGCCAGGCCCGCTTGTTGGACGAGAGACTGCATGTCAGAGAATCCGTCTGGCGTGATCAGGGCGACGTCGCTGCCCAGACGCGATCGCAGATCGCGGACAAGCTCTGGGTCGAGGGCACCGATCAGGAAGACGCCGTCCGCAGCGCGTTTCGCAACGTCGCGAGCGACCGATCGATCTCCGATCCGATCATCGTGCATCCAGGGCGCGGAGCCAACGACGTCGATGCCCAGCAGCTTCGCGGCGGATCGAGCAACTCGCGGCATGCTCGCCTCGTAGCCATTGTCGTACAGCACATACAGCCTGTGGACGCCGAGGCGCCGTGCAAGCACTATGTCCGCCGCCACCTGCACGTCATCGGGGGCGATCACCCGGGCGAAGTTGCGCACCCCAGTGGGATAGAGATCGTCAGGCTGCCCTGGCGGCACCGCCCGGTGGGTCAGCTCAATGCTGGTCGTCGAGCCGCTGATCATCGCCACGGGACCGCCGGCGGCCTGATTCATGATCGGCACCTCGAACAACCCGCAGCCGGAGTTGAACGGCCCGACCACCCCGACCAGCCTGGTCGTTTTCGCGTAGGCGGCCGCGTTGCGCACACAGATCGGCTGCGTCCATTCGCCGGAATCGGCCGAGGAGTCATCGCAGGTCTGGAAGCCGACCGTGTACGCACCCGCGCGGTAATCCCGCTGGGCCAGCTCGAACCGGATGGCGTCGTTCATCTGCACGGACAGGGCGCTGTACCCCGGCCCCTGTAGCGGGAAGTCCGAGGCGACCAGGAGCTTCGGCCGCCCGTTGCCGCCGTACTCGACTCCGCCGCAGAACGAGGTCGGTAGCGACCCCGGTACGGTCACGGTGGGCGCGCGCACGGCCTGGCTCGAGGCGCCGGCCTGCACCGTGACCCAGGCGCTTGAGTCGCCGGTGGCGAGATTGGCGGGCGCTCCACCGACCGCGATCGAGCTGACGCGACTCGTGGATGGATCGATGCGGGCGACGGTGCCCGTTCCGGCCTCGGCCACCCAGACCGCACCTTCGCCCGCGGATATCGCATTGGCGTTGTCCCCCACCGTGAGCGGAATCGTGGCGGTGACGGACTCCAGCCGGGGATCGATGCGGACGACGCTGGGCGTATTCCCGGTCAACACCCACACAGAGCCGAGCCCGGCGGCAATCGCGATCGGCAGCGGCGTCGTCTGGCTGGGTCGCCCCACGATCGGAATCGTGGTGTGCGCACCGGTGGCCGGATTGACGGCGAACACGGCGCTGGAGAACCGGCTCGAGACCCAGACGGATCCTGAACCCACGGCGACGTCGTCGACGTAGCTGCCGATGTTGTACGACGCAAGCCGGTGGCCGTCGCGGGCATCGAGCTTCAGCAGCCGCGTGGAACCGTCCGTAACCCACAGTGCTCCCAGTCCCGTGCTGATGCTGGAACCCCCGGCCTCCAGCCCGCTCTGCGGAAGAGTCAGCGTGCGACTGACCTGCCCGTACGAGGCGTCGATCCGCACAACCGTGCGGCGCTCAGAGTCGAGCACCCAGGCACCGGCCGGGTCTGCGGCAATGTCGTCCGCGCGATACTTCGTGAGAGGGATGACGTGCTCGATAGCCCGCGAGCGTGACGAGATCTGGTCCACCGTCTGGGAGGTTGTGCCGGCCACCCAGATCCACCGCCCGGCGGTCGCCACCGGGCCAGGGCCACCGGCGATTGGGATGCGGGCGACAACGTGTCCGGTCGACGCGTCGATCTGACCGAGGGCCTCAGGACCGACAGCGACGAGCCGGCCGCTGCCGCCGCCGCGCGACGTCAGCACCACCGCCACCACCGCCGCGACCAGCAACGCCACCCCGGCAGCGGCCAGCATCAACCGAGGACCGACAGCCCAGCCGCGACCCGTCGGCCGCGGAGTGCCAATCGACGAACCTTGCGGCCGCTCGGGACGGAGCGCCGGATCGTGGGCGAGGATCTCCCGTTCGAGCGTCCGAAGGGCCTCGCCGGGCTCGAGGCCGAGCTCCTGATCCAGCAGCCGGCGCCCATCCCGGGCGACGTCGAGTGCCTCGGCCTGGCGCCCACCGCGGTACAGCGCGAGCATCAGCAGCACCCGCAGCTGCTCGCGAAATGGGTTGTCGCGAACGAGGGCCTCCAACTCCGGCGTCACCGCCACATGAGCGCCCATCGCGAGATCGGCCTCGATGCGTCGCTCGAGGATCGCCAGCCGCAGCTCCTTCAGCCGTGCGATCTCGGTACGCGCAGCCTCGTGGTCGGCCAGGTCGTCAAACGGATCTCCCCGCCACAACTTGAGAACCTGAGCAAGCTCGTCCGCGGCCACCTTCGGTTCGACGGAGCGAGCGCGATCGAGCGCCCACTCAAGGCGGGCCGCGTCGAGCTCTTCTCGGTCGAGCCGAAACAGGTATCCACGACCACGCGTCTCGATCCGATCCGCGCCCAGCGCCTTGCGCAACTGCGAGACGTGCACCTGCAGCGCCTTCGCCGCCGATTCTGGCGGCCGCCCCTCCCATAGATCCTCGATCATCCGGTCGGCGCTGACAACGCGGTTGGGCTGAAGCAGAAACAGCGACAACAGCATCCGCTGTTTGGGACCGAGCAGCGCGACCGGCATCTCATGATCGACAACCTGGAGCGGGCCGAGGACGTGAAATTCCATGTCACCTCAGGTGCTAACCGAGAGCGCTGACAAGAGTCTGTGCGGCCCGAGTGTATGCGCTTGCCGGAAGGGATGCGCGCCCGCGCGACGTCAGGGTCGAAGGAGATTGCTCAGGCGGGGAAGCTGTCCGGCTTGTCCACCGCTCGCCGCCATAGGTCTTCGTCGATGTTGGCTCCGGTGACGACGATCACCACGGACTCCGGAAGCCGGTCGGCGATCGACCGCGCCCCCGCCAGCCTCGGCCGCAGCACATCCCTCCACCCGCAGCCCGGGTATCCTGCGAACGCTCCCACAGCCTGCGCGATCTCCCGTTCCGACACCTCGATCATCTCGTCCGCGGCATGCCCCAGCTCGTCCACCGCACAGCGGGATCGCCACTCGCACCGCCATCCCATCGGCAAACGTCGCACAGCGGTCGGACTCGACCAACCCTTCCGCGCCGCGAAGCTCTCGGCCATCACAGGCGCCTCGCGGGCCACGATGCCGATCCGGCGGGTGGAGGGCGAGATCTCGGCCAGGCGCGATCCGATGCCGATCAGCAGCGCGCCGTTGCCAACCGACACCAACACGGCGCCCGGGCTCCAGCCTCGGCCGTGACGATCTCGTCCCGCGATCGCCGCGTAGCCCGCGAACTGGGCCGGCTCGGCGCCGTCCTCAAAGAATGGCAGCCCGTTCGCGGTGGCATAGGCCGTGGCGGCGCAACTTGGCCGCGTCCAGGTCGTCGCCGTCGACGACCCAGCTCGGCGCCCAGCGCAGTCGAGCATCGCAAGCTTCGAGGCGCTCGCGCCCTCCGGGACGTACACCACCGCCCGCATACCCTCACGCGCCGCCGCCCAGGCGGTGGCGGCGCCGTGGTTGCCGGTGGACGCGGTCACCACTGAGGCCTCGCCGCGGCTGCGGTACTGGGCCAGCGTGCCAGCCCGCGCCCCGCGCACTTGAAAGCGCCCAGCTCGCGCTCCGCCTCCCGCTGCAGCAGCGAGCCGGTGGCCGGGCAGTAGATCGGGCGGGGCGAGTCCAGGCGGGCCATCTTAAGATGGTCGATCCATATCGGCGTGGATGCAGGGCGGAGTCCGGGGCGCGTCGGGGCGGCGGAAGCGCTCTGCAGCGCAGGCTGGGGAAGCCCTGGGAAAGAGTGATCGTGACGTCGAGCGTGTCCTGGGCCGATCCTGCGCCGCGACGGACATGGAGTCACCATCTAAAAGCGCCGCACGCATCTCGGCTCCCGAAAGCCAACAGCGTGCCCGCCGGCAAATCGCTGCTGCCCCGCTCTGGGCCGCGGGCCCGGGATCGCCTCGAGCAGGTCGCAGTCTCACGCGCACGCGGTCCTGCAGGGGCGGCAGCCGGTCCCACGTGAGGTGCGAAGATCCGCAGCCGACATGTTCCAGGTAGCGGTCGAGGGCCCGCGCTCAGCATACGGGTCTCGCGGGGCGCAGCCGTAGATGAAGCGGTGGACGTGGGCGCTCGAGCTCGATCAGCGAGCGCTGGCGGCGGCTCGGCTGACGTCCAGCATCGCGACCAGCTCGGCGGGCCACGCCGATCGTCGCCATCCGACAGCACCGCCGCTTGCTCAGCCGCATGCGCCTCGAGCCGCACCGGCACATCGGCGACGTCGGACAGGCGGCGAGGTTGATGGCGGCGCCGCGGAGGTGCCGCGCGCGGGTAGACGATCACCAGCCGCTCCGAGGGCGAGACGGCGCACCGCCTCGTGGACCGGGGTGCGGCCGACGCCCAGCTCGCGGATCAGCGCCTCCCGTCGATTGGCGCTCCGGGCGCGATCGAGCGAGACCAGCCGGCCACTGAGCGCGGCGTAGGCGCGATCGGAAAAGCAGTTCGGAGGGAGTTGCAGCGCGGCGCATCCGTCCGATATATGAGTCGTCGACCAGGCACCCCGACCTCGGCAACCTCAACCGCCGGAGACGATACGCCCATGAGCGAGCTACCAGGAACTGCCCGCGCCGTCGTGATCGGCGCAGGCATCGTCGGAAACAGCATCAGCTACCACCTGGCGGAGATGGGCTGGCGCGATCTCGTCCTGCTGGACAAGGGGCCGTTTCCCAATCCCGGCGGCTCGACCGGCCACGCCTCCAACTTCATCTTCCCGGTCGACCACTCCAAGGAGATGACCGCGCTGACCTTGGACAGCATGCGCCAGTACGACGACCTGGGCGTATTCACGGAGAGCCGGCAAACCGGTCTTCGTTGATAGCGCTCGCGAGAACGTGCTCTTCCCGGACCCAGCCATCCCGATGACGAGAACGCGATGGCCGATAGCCCTTGTTGAACCTTCCATCAGGGCAGTGTCCCAAGGGTGCCGCGAACGGCAACGGAACCGCCGTCACCGATCAGGGCGCGGCGGGGCAGATTGACCCATGCCCGGAGGTGCCGCCACGTGGATGACGAGATCGCGATCGAGCTCCACCGCCTGAGTCAAGTAGCCACTGAAAGCGAAGTAGGGAACGAGGTGCCAGGTACGCAGATGAAGACAAGCGAGATCGGCAAGTCCGGCGTTGTGGTTGGATTCTCGAGCCACGCGCCCAGTGGCGCGGCCGGCACCCGGGCATCCGGACCAACCTCACCGGCGACCACCCACAGCGAGCCTGGCGGGGTCAGCTGCCCGGGTACCTCCGGGCTGTCGGCGACGTATGCGGTCAGGGTTGTCGGCAGGCCTGCAGCGAGCACATCGATCCCGGTGATCTCGATGTTCGCGTCGTGCACAATCGTTGCGCGCATCGACGCTTCATACGGCAACTGACAACGCGGGGTGCAAGTCTTCCTCGCTGGCACCACGTCAATAGGAGAGGGACGACTGGCGAAATCCTGTTCCAGCTGCACTCAAGCTCGGG
>CAVWLK010000044.1:0-4418 GCA_963755675.1 uncultured Actinomycetes bacterium | reverse complement strand
CTGGCGGCCACCGCCCAAGACGCGGGCAGACAGGGGCGGCCAGAAGCAGCCAAAAGTGTCGGCTGTGCAGGGGCTTCCTGCCATTCCACGTCCGTCACTGGCTGACAGGGGCAGACACGAGCGGACGCCGAAATCGCCCTTTTTGGACTTGATTTGGACTTGATTTGGACTTGGGACGCCAGGAGCTCGTCATTCGTCGCCGCGACAGGCAACGTTTGATCTAGTCGCGACTGAAGAATGAGCCGGACGCGCGGCCGTGCCCACCGCTCAGACCCTCGACTCGGACGAACTCCAACTCGAGCGGATCGCTTACCCGAGCCTCGACGCGCCCGTCAGGTGCATCCCTCGGCTCGATCGTAAATGAGCGCGTCTCCTGCCCTCCTCCGGCGGGAGCGTCACCGGCCCGAAGGCGTACCACGTCGACACGGCGAGCTCGACGTCGCGCCGCGGCAGCGAGATCGACGCGACCGCGAGCACCGTCACCGGATCGCCGCGACGGTTCCAGAACCGAACCTCGACGTCGATGTGCTGAGGACGTGCCGAGCCCTCGATGATCGGCCCGTCGCCAACGGCGAAGAACGGCCCATGCGAGTCGGCGCAAAGCCAGGCCTCGCCCTCTACCGCGACGCCGCTGCGGAAGTAGCAGTAGGCCCGCCGAACAGGCCGAACGAGCATCGACGGATTCGGGATGTGCATGCCGTGCGAGCCTACGGAGGCGACACGACGGCGACCGGAGCGTGCGGCGAGCCGAACGCCTCGCGCTGCTCCTTGCGGCACGCCCCGGCAGCCGTCGACGTTAGCTCGCCGGCGCGAGCGCAACCATCGGCCGAACGGACTGAACCCTGAGCGAGCGTGGGCCTACGATGGGGATCGTGGCCGCTTCGGCAGACGCTGGCTTTGAAGGAGCCGCGAACGGAGTGAGGCTACGGACATAAAGAGGGTGATGGCGCCCGCTCGTCATAGGTCTGTAGGAGCCTCGGCAGATGCGATCCGCCATGTGCGGCTGTGGGACGAACATGCGCAGCGGATCTATCGCTACTGCTTCCGGCGCACGGCTGATCGCGAGCTGGCTGAGGATCTGACCTCGATCGTGTTCCTCGAAGCATGGCGGCGACGGGGCAAGTTGGAACTCGCAGCCGAGGCGGAACTGCCTTGGCTCTATGGGATCGCCGCGAACGTCTTGCGCAACCAATGGCGCAGGCAGCGGAGGTATCGGGCGGCGCTCGCGCGGCTGCCCAGGCCGCGCGATGAGGCCGACCTCGCTCAAGACGCCGTCGATCACCTCGCCGACCAGGAGCAGATGCGGCGACTGGTGAAGAAGTTGCGAGCGTTGCCGCAGATCGAGCAGGACGTGCTCACGCTTTGCGCCTGGGAGGAACTGACGCCCAAGGAGGCGGCAGTCGCCTTAGGCATCCCAGAAGCGACCGTCCGCACCCGACTGCACCGCGCACGCACTCGGCTCCGGGTAACGAACGAGGCGAACGGCCGCACGTCGGTCCCAGGAGTGCCGCGAGTCGAAGGAGAAGGATCATGAGCGATCACCTTGTCGAGCTTCCCGCCCCGGTCATGAGCGAGGCTGCGTTCCAGCGTCGCCGCGAGCATCTGCTGGCCGAGATGGAGCGGCCCACATCTCACCGGCGGCACGCTCTCGCAGCCGTACTCGTGAGCGGCCGTGCTTGCTCTGTTGGCGTTGGCTCCGATCAGTGGGGCGAGTCTCGGCCATCGCCTCGTGACCAGCCTCGGAGACTGGTGGTCTTCGACGGCACCACCAACGACGAACCCCGGCGAGGCCCACAGCTTCACTGACGACTGGAATACCGGCCCCGGCCCCAACCTGAGCGGGAGGCCGCTTCCGGCAGACGCGAGGGACTTGCTGAGCGGCCTCGGCCCAGCGAGCGACACGATTACGGCGTTCCCGACTTCGAACGGCACCGTCTGTTACATGATCGACGGCGCGGGCACGTGCGGGAACCTTCAAAGGTGGCCCTGGAACACCATCGGCTTCGTGGTCAGCATCTTCTCAATGCGCCCAGGCGGGACACGCATTTACGGCATTGCAGCCGCCAAGGTCACGTCGATGAGCGTCGAAATAGACGGCGTCGAGTATCCCGCGATCCTTGGCAATCACGCCTTCTACTACCACCTACCCGCAGGCGTCCAGGAGAGCGACCTCCAGCAGGTCACCGCCACCTGGAGCGACGGAAGCACTCACACGATGCCGATCCATACGCACTGGAACCCGCCCCAGAGGTAACGCTAGGGCGGTCCCTCGCCTGGGCCAGTGTTCCGCAATGACCCCTGAGAGGGAGGAAGTGGGAAGTGGATAGTGACGATCACTTGGGCGGCGGCGTATAAGTAGCGAAGTGAGAAAGCTTCTTGTTCCGCTCGCCATGGTGCTCGTGCTTGCGGTCGCTGCTTGCGGCGGTTCTGGGCACCGTCACCTGCGTACACACTCCCGCACGGTGATCCACATCGATCGAGAGCTGCACTGGACGGCTCTGACGAAGTCCGTCGCCGGTGTCAGCATCGGAACCCGCGCAGCAGAAGTCCGCTCCCGCTTCGGCCCGCCACTCAGCACTAACGATCGTGAAGGCAAGCTGACCTGCTGGTGGTACAACGCCGATCAGGCAGACACGTCCACAGACGGGGTTGGCTTCTGCATGAACGTGCAGCAGCGAGTCGCGCGCATCATCCCCGCTGTCCACGGGTGACTGAACCCTGGGCTGGGCGAGCGTCCTCTCACCTGAGCAGACCGGGGTGGGACCCCTCGTGCGACCTCGGCGGGGGCATGTCGGCCCGCCTAGGGACCACAAACTCGACGAAACGCGAGGGGGTGTGAGAAGCGAGTGGGACATTTACGAAGGGGCGTGCGGCGGTGATGGGGCAGTGAGCGAGCCGGGCGCGGTCGTACGGCGGCTCAGGGGAGCGGGGACGCTGGCCCAGGCCAGCGTCCGTTTCCGTCCCGCGTGTCAGGCGAGCAAGTTCAAGGGGCTGAAGATTGGTCCGCCGACAGAGCTTGTGTTGAGGCCAGGCTTGATGTACAGAGTCCCGCCGCCACTCGGGGAGTAACTGTCGACGACTTGCGGCACACCGGCTTGGTCGTCGACCTCCACAAGGAGCGCCCGCTGATTCGGGTCGCCCATAACGTTGGCGATCTTGCCGATGACGGGCGACTGATCGAAGTTGGATGGCTCCGATGTTTGAAACTTGAACGCACACGCTCCGCCGGCATACGGAAGCGTCAGCACCGACTGAATGGTCAGAGATGCGTCAACCTCCTGCGCCGCGTGGGCCGCCGACTCACATGCCCCCTTGGCAAGTGCGGGGATCTTGGAAGTGGGGCGCCCGCTGTGTCGGTCCCACACGGGCGAACCGTAGCCCCGTATCGGGGCGCCGCTTGTATCCCACGTACTGCACGGA
This sequence comes from uncultured Actinomycetes bacterium, assembly GCA_963755675.1. GTDB lineage: Bacteria > Actinomycetota > Thermoleophilia > Gaiellales > JAICJC01 > JAICYJ01. Next base: position 998 of record CAVWLK010000044.1, on the reverse strand, counting down.
ATCGATCGGGGTCTGGCCACTCGCACTAACCGAATCGTGGAAGGCGGCCGCGAGAATTTGAGCCTCGAAGGTTGCGCTAACAGCCGATGGCTCGTCGGGAGCCGCCACCTTTACGGTGAGCGTCCGCCCATTGACGGACGCAGCGAGGAGACGACTGTCGCCGAAAGCTGTTCTGCACCTGAGAGAGGAGATCGTCGATCCCCTGCCCGCCGCTCGCCGTCGTCGTAACCGCGATCCCGACGCCCACCCCTACCAGCGCGGCCAGCACGACTGCTGCGACTAACACGGGACGCCAACGACGCCGCCCGGTAGGCGCGAGACCGCGAGGCCGGCCGTGGACAGCACCGTCCACGCCGGCACGACGCAGGACATCACTCCAGTCTGCACGACCGCCATCCGGGAGCGGGAGCATCCGCTCCAGCTCGGAAGCGATCAGTGGCTCCACGTTGATCATCGCTCAACCTCCTTCATTGACCGGCGAAGGGCTTGATGCGCCGAACTCAGCGTCGCCGACACCGTCCCCACCTCGACGCCGAGCACCTGCGCGATCGAGCGGTAGTCGAGGTCGGCGTAGTAGCGCAGATAGACAGCCAGCCGCTGCCGCTCCGGCAGCGCCGCCACCCACGCGCGAACACCCGATTCGTCCGCGTGTCCGTTCGCGCTCGGATCCCCACAGCCTCGGGAGCTTCGCGCCGGGCCACCCGACGACGACGAGCAGCGAGAGCAGCGTTCACAACGGTGCGCCACACCCACGCCTCCAGTGGCCCCTCGCCGCGAAACGACTGCTGCTCGCGTAGCGCCTGCGCGAAGCCGTCCTGCACCGCATCGTGGCCGCTCGCCTCGTCACCAACGATGGCTGTCGCTACGCGCAGGAAGTGCCGGTAACGCCCCCGATAGAGGTCTTCAAGCTCGCCGGTGAACGGCCCAGTCTGCGCCATCACCCAAACGATGCACCAGAGGCTCCCGTTTGTTTAGTGGCGCTCCTCCTTCAGGGGTCA
>CAVWLK010000043.1:0-9507 GCA_963755675.1 uncultured Actinomycetes bacterium | reverse complement strand
TCACATCGCTCAGAGCTCAGGTGTCGACTCGAAGCGGCAACTGAACGTCATCCCGGCGTCGATGCCCTCGCCGCCTACCACGTGCTCCCAGCGGTGCGGGAGGCCCTCGGGGGCGTCCATACGAAAGAAGTGGCTCCTGGTGGGTTGGCCGAGTCCATCGAGATGCTCGTGGACCCCGAGTGGCGTCGGCTCCGCCTCGATGAACGCCGGTCTCTTCCATGACCTCGCGGTGGACCGCGTCGGCCAAGTCCTCTCCTGCGTCGATGCCCCCTGCCCAGCCCGGGTTCCCGCCTCGGAATCGTCGCGGTGGTCGAACACCAGCAGCCCGCTCCCTCCCGCTCGACTACAGACGACTACCTTCTCCCTCATGCGGCGAGGCTATCGGGGGACGTGGCATCGCCACTGCCGACAAACCACACCCCCGATGATGGCGTCCAGGCGACCTCGGAAGACTCCGGAGCAGCAAGCCGCAGCGGGCGCTGCAAGACGGCCGCACACATACAACCCCGCTAGAATGCAGGCTCCGGGGCGTTAGCTCAGTTGGGAGAGCACCAGCTTTGCAAGCTGGGGGTTGCTGGTTCGAGCCCGGCACGCTCCACCGCAGAAAGGGCCGCAAATGCGGCCCTTTCGTTTACGAGAGTGGCAGCAGCGAGTCATGAAGCAGCCCTCTGGTCAACTGATTGGTCAACCGTGACGCTGCCGAGCCCGACCGATGCCAGGGATACGCGGATCCTCTTGCGCTCCTCGGCGTCGCGGAACGGCTTGGCGTAGTGCTCGTCGTAGACGCGCGGCGAGTGGCCGGTCATCGCCGCCGCCGATCACCGTCGGCACGCGGGCGTGCGCTGTCAGGGTTGCGACCGAGCGGCGCAGCACCTGCGGCGTCACGTGCCCGAGCCCCGCCGTTCTTCGCCGCCCGCGTGACACCACGCTTGGCGATCCGCTCGCGGCCGAGCGGGCGTCCCGTCTCCGACGTGAAGACGAAGTCGGACGCGGCCCCGAGTCCCTTCGCCTGCTCGCGAGCGAGCTGCACGACGAGCGCCTCGTAGGCCTCATCGAGCAGGGGCACGTCCCGCAGCGATGCACGCGACTTGAGCTGCACGCGCTGCGGCTCCTCGCCATCCTTCGCAGGGGGCGAGCTGCTTGCGGACGCGGGATCGTCCGCTCTACGAGATCGACGTCCTCCCAGATGAGCCCGGCGGCTTCCGAGCGCGCAGGCCGGAATAGGCGAGCAACGTCGTGACGCCGCGATACGGCGCGCTCGTGGCGGCGATCAGCCGCCTGATCTCGCCGGTGCACAGGACCCTCGCATCGAAGCTCCGCGCTCTGCTGGCGGGGAAGATCGTCCGGTGGAGGCGCACGAACGGGTCGTGCGCCATGTAGCCCGCGCGCCGTGCGAACGCTGAGCACCGTCCGCAGCGCAGTGATCCTCCCGTTCACACGGTCCACTCCGAGCCCGCCCGCTCGCGACGCAACTGCTCGACAACTGGAGCACGTCGCGAGACCCAGCTTGGAGAGCCGCTTCCGCCCGAGAACCGGCCGGCATGCAGCCGCCAGGCGGAGCGGTACTCGTTGAGCGTCCGGCGCGGAGCGCGTCCCCGCCATGACGCGGAGCCTCCACGTCGGCGAACGCCTCGACCGCCACGGCGTCAAGGCTGAGGTTCTGCGACAGCGGCATCCCGCCCCGTCGCGCTTTGCGCTCGCCGCCTTCCAGGCCGTCTTCGCCTGCCGCTCGCTTGTCCCGACGGGGAGCGTGTTGGAGAGGAGCACGCCGTCCCCTTGGCGGAGTTTCAATTCGAATATGCAGCGACCCGTCGGCGCGGCGTCGCCACCACAGGCCAGGGAAACCCTCCTTGCGCGAGTGAGCCGCGACCAGAGGGGTCGAGCCGTGCGAGGATGCCGTCCACGACATGGAGCTATGCCCTCCTGTGTCGTCCACGGCCGGCGGGCCGCGTTGACGCAGTCGCCCGGCCTAGTTGTGTTGGTCAACGTGAAGCCCGGGGGCCATGGTAGCCGCCGTTGGTGATCAGCGGCATCGAGGTCGTGCACGTCGAGGTAGATTCCTGACCCCTCACAGCTTTGCTGCGGGCAGCTGCCCTCGTAGGACTCGCTGCCTGGACCGCAGCCTCCGAGATCCCAGCAGTGCGCCCGCCTCTTTTGGGGTTTTCCAGCGCCACTGCAATCCTGCCGCGGGCAACCTCCTCGCACACCATCCGCCGGATCGCCGGGGGCGAACGCCTCCAGCATCGCGGTTAGGAGCGGCTCGTTCACCTGCCCGTTCCCCAGATCTGCCGCTCGTAGGCGTCCTGTCGGCCCGCCTCACTTCCGAGGTACTCCAAGCCCTTTCACCCAGCCGAGACGGTCCCTCGCTCTCGTTAGGCGGCTTGCATCCTTCGGGATTGCCGAATAAGCAGACCTCCCACCATGGAACGAGCTTGCGTCCCCGCCAGGTGGCGATAGAGGCTTTGCTAGTAGCGGAGCGGGGCGTTCTCTGCCCCGCAAAGCTACGGGTCCCGTCCTTGACCCATGCGATGTGGGTGAGGCGGAACAACGGGACACGGAAACCGCTCGGCTTGATGACGGTGTACTGCTGGCTGTAGGAACCCACCCGCATGAGCACCCCGGCCGCGACCAGCCTGTCAACGGCGTGTCGCGATGCGTTGCGGCCGAGCGAAATGCCGAGGCGGCGAGCAAGCCGCAGCAGGAACCCCGGCGCAAAGGGGAAGTCACCGGTCAGCCCGACCTCGTCGCGTGCGTAGAGCAGGTGCGCCAGCAGGGAGAGCGCCCTGGCACCTTCCGGATCTCGGAGGAGCCGTCGCTGCGACGCGGTGAGGTTGAGGATCGCGGCGCTGCCCGCACAGACGGCGGCGAGGACTGCATCCTCCGGGGCGATCCGTACGACACGCGCAACCCGCCGTCGCGGTGAGGCGTCAGCTAGTGATGACGGGTCGTCGTCGGCTGGTCGGGTAGGTGCGCGAGCGCGACGTGAAGAACGCCGTCGCGTGTGGCCGCGTCGAGCCGAGGCACGAACCGGTCGCCGCACGGGGCGGGCGGTCAGTCGGATCGGCCGTGAGACACCGCAGACCACTCGCCCGCAGACCGCACGAGGGTCGCCGCACTTCATTCCCGGCCCCGCGATCGTGGCTCCGCTCATGGTTCGATGGTACTTCGGCCACCCGCTGTGTTAACTCAGGACAAAAGTTACTTGCGGTGGAGGTCAGATCAGTCCGTCGAGGGCGACGCACTACCGCACGGACACCAGTATCCGTCATGTTTTCCGAGTTCCAAGGCGATCAGTGGTCGTACAATCGCTACATGCCCAGCTTGACCCCGGCCGAGCTACAGGAAGCCCGGAAACGCTCAGGCAGACTCGGCGGAAGGCCCCGCAAGCCCACCGTCGAGGAGGCCCGCCGCGCTGCGCTCGATGAGCTTGTCCCGAAGGCGCTGCGCGTCTTGAACGAGCATCTCGACAAGGGCGGGCCGGATGCGTGGCGGGCGGCGCTCCGCATCTTTGAGCACCAGTACGGACGTGCTCCCGAGCAGCCCGAGGAGCCGTTCGTCATGCCGACGACGGTTGAGGAGGTCGAGAAGCTCAGTTGGGGGCAGTTGCTCTACCTCGCGGGCGAGAACGCAGAGGGACTGGTTAGTGCGGGCGAGCCGTCCTCGTAGGTAGCCACCCCTCCCCCTCGCCCGGCTTCATCGTCGTGGGGCCCGGTCGCGGGGTCAGCCCAGGCACGTCTCGCTTGACGCAAGCTGTCGATCGACTCGCGCATTAGGCAGCTCCATCAGAGACGCCGTCTCCCAGTAGGCCTCGCGCTCCTTGGAGTACTGCTTCGCCAGCCACTCCCTCTCCCGCTCGACCGCGGAGAGCTTCCGGTGCTCGCTCGGACGCGGCTCGTTGTGGAGGCCGTGCTCTTCGTCTTGTCATCGCTTCTCCTTGGATCTGAGGGAAGCAAGACTAGTGCGAGGCGGACAGAAGTCAACCCCGCCGCCCTTCGCCATCACAACTCCGAAACGCTGGTGTTACAAGTCCGAGACCTCAGCGGGGCAGGCCTTCGCTTGCTGGCTGGTTGGTTGCTGCGTGGGTGTCCGATGGTGAAGCAGCGCGCCTCCACATCAGGACGAACAGCACAACGATCGTGATGCCGATGGTGTTGAGGATGGTGATCGACACCGTGACCAGCGGGTCGGCTGCAAAGGGATAGATCATCATCAGGAGCATCGGAGCGATGTTGCGTACCGCCGTGGTCACCTCGGTCGCATGCCTGATGCCCACGTCTTTGACTCGAAGACCGGAAACGAGGAGGTAGCCACACCCGAGGCCGATGAATGGGCCGGCAAGGGCCGCGATGTAGCTCTCGGTGCCCCAGGTCTGCTTGAACAGATCCCAATACGCAACCAGCGTGAAGTTGAGATTGAAGAGCAGGCACAGGATCGCAACCCGGACGGCCCACTGTGCCAATTCCGGCGTCAGGTCGGGCCACCAGACCCTGAAGCCGCAGCCGAGAACCAGCGGCAGGAGCATAAAGAGCAGCAGCGGCCACGCAATATCCCAGGCAGAGGTCGTGAGTTGCACGTCAACCGCATCGATGGCGAGGGGCAAACCTATCGGGAGGGCGATAATCGTCCCGGCCGTCAAGACCACTAACAGCGTGGTGGCGATGCTGACATCCGCCTTGGCCAACCGGGCGAGGATGGGAGCGAAAGGCATACCTGCACACAGGGCTGCGACACAGAACCCGACCTTGATCTCGTCAGGAATGGACGAGGCGATCGTCAGCAGATAGCCGATGAACAGCAGCGGGATGATGACGAAATTGATCACCAACGCCCACACGGCGATCTTCCAATGGGCAAAGGCCTCTGCCAGCAGCTTGCCGACCGCAAGCCTGAGGCCCAACCCGAACGAGTTCAAGATCACGAAGAGGACCCCAAACCCGTTGATCAGGACGGTCTGACTGGACTGAGTTGTCATTCGCTCCCTTCTCACGAGCTGACGATCCACCAGGCTGGACACCATCATGGACGACCTCTGAACCCTGCGCGCCAGGTGCACGCCAACGAGCACCCAGATACAGCCGTCTTAAGCCGTCTCGGTCAGTTGACCAACGGTTGACCACACCCGGCGAAGGCGCATGAACACTGGGCTCGTGGGGTGGCCCCCAACTGTCCTAGTCGGAGGCCACGCCCTCGTGCGCGAGTAGACACGTGCGCGAGAACAGGGAGGGGTAGGTGGAGGGGTACCCCCTCGTCATGTTCAACCGTGTGGAACCTGGTCCGGGTCAGTTCTTCTTGCGTGTGTCCCAGACCATCCCAATTACGTCGAGTTCGGCGATTCGCTCAGACGTGAGTGATCCCCGCTTGCGATCCGCCCGTCTTCTAGCGATCCACCCTCCGAGCCTGAACCCGTCGTCAGTCGCATGATTGTTAGGTACCTGAAGGTCTCCGTTGGTCTCCCTGTAAGCGCGCGCTCGGGCAATACCGTGCGCCCATTCCTTCTCGTGTCGATCCCAGACGATCCCGAGGGAATCTAGGTCGGCGATTCGCTCCGGCGTGAGCTTGCCCTTCTTGCGATCCTGACGCCTGTCAACGACCCACTGCCCTAGGCGAAACCCATCGTCATCAACAAACTCTCCCGGGACGGTGAGGTTTCCGTTGGCTTGGTAGTAGGCACGTTCGGCGGTAAGGGCACGCTGCCAGTCCTCATCAAAGGGCTCCCAGACCAGGGTCAAGCATCTGGCTCATGGCTCACTCCTCTGTGCTCGTCAGCAGCACCCCGCAGCGGTGGCGGGCTGCACAACTGGGAGGCCCATGCGCTCGGGGTGATGCGTCTTGACTGCTTTCACGATCGCGCCGTGCATCCCGTCGGCGACCTGGTGCGTGAACTCGACGGTGATCTGACTGAAACCAGCCGCCTCCAACCCAGCCTCGTACTCGCTCTTTGAGAGCGCCCCCGCGATGCAGCCGACGTAACTTCCGCGCTCTGCGCGGTCGGCGGTCGTCAGGTCGTCCTCGGCCACCACATCGCTGATCCCGATCCGACCGCCGGGCCGCAGGACGCGACCGATCTCTGCCAGGACGGCGGGCTTGTCAACCGAGAGGTTGACCACGCAGTTTGAGATGACGACATCGACCGAACCCGCAGGCAGGGGAATGTGCTCGATGACGCCTTTGAGGAAGTGGGCGTTCCCGATGCCCGCGTCGCGGGCGTTCTTGACAGCGAGGGCGAGCATTTCATCGGTCATGTCCACGCCGTACACGGTGCCCGTCGGCCCGACACGCTTGGCCGACAGGATCACGTCGATGCCACCACCTGATCCGAGATCGAGCACCGTCTCGCCTTCATGGAGTTCCGCTACAGCGGTAGGGTTGCCGCAGCCGAGCGAGGCGAGCACTGCGTCCTCCGGAAGCTCGCTCCTCTGGTCGGCGGCATAGAGGGCCTCCCCGAATGTCTGCGCCTCACTGTCAGCGTCGGAGCAGCATGAGCCGCTCCCGCAGCCACAGCCGTCTGTCCCTTCGACCACAGCGCGGGCGGACTCGGCGTATCGACGACGCACCTCTTCACGCAGGTTGTCAGCAGTGGTGGTCATCAGCAACACACACCTTTCAGGTCAGCGACGAGCGCGAGCTTCTCGACGGCCTCACTCCTGAGAGCGAAATAGGCCCACTTGCCGTGCTGCTCCCGCTCAACGAGGCCCGCGTCGAGGAGACGCTTCATGTGGTGGGAGACCGTGGGCTGGGAAAGCCCAAGCGGCTTGATGAGATGGCAGACGCACACCGGCTCGCCCTCGCTCGTTGCGAGGAGATTGACGATACGAACACGAGCGGGGTCGGCAAGAGCCTTGAACAGCCCAGCCGTCGCCTCCGCCTCTTCATCTGACAACGCGTCTGCATTGAGCGGTACACAGCAGTCGATCGCTTCAACGGTCGCAGCCGTAGGAGACACTCCAGTCGTATCGATGAACCCGAATGTATCGAAAAGCTTCGATGCGAGTCAAGCTCACCGAGGCTCGCCGCCAGGCACAGGCCCGTCCCCCTCGCGAGATGCTCGGGCGGCGGGCCCTGCTCCCGCCGAGCAACTGGACATCAACGGAACAGCGCCCAAGCCCTCGCAGCCTTAGCGCACCCACCACCCGCCTCGCTGTCACGATCGTGATGGGGCCTGGTCGCTAGTAGCGTCGTCTCTCCGTGGCCGAGGTTCTGGATCAGGATGCTGCACCGCCGCAGTGGCTAACACCCGGTGTGCGCGGGATCGGTACGGCGAGCCTGCTGGCCGATCTTGGTCACGAGGTTCCTACCGCGCTGCTGCCGAGCCTGCTGACCTCCACGCTCGGAGCACCGGCAAGCGCCCTCGGCCTCATCGAAGGTGTCTCGGACGGGCTGGCAGGAGTCGCTCGCTTCGCTGGCGGGCCGCTTGCCGATGATCCTCAGCGACGACGGTCGGCAGCAGTCGCTGGCTACACCACCACGGCAGTTCTGTCTGGCCTGGTCGGCGTAGCGACCAGCGTCTGGCAGGTTGGTGTCCTTCGGGCCGGTGCCTGGGCCGCTCGGGGCCTGCGGGTGCCGTCCCGCAACGCGCTCCTTGCCGATGTCGTGCCAGCGGAGAGTTATGGGCGGGCCTATGGCTTTGAGCGAGCGATGGACAACCTGGGGGCCATCGGTGGGCCGCTTCTGGCACTCGCTTTGGTTGCAGCGTTCAGCGTCCGAACGGCGATCCTGCTCTCGATCATTCCCGGTCTGCTCGCGGTCGCGGCCATCGTCTACGCGATCCGCAGCACGCCGCGACCGACCTCAAGGGAGAAGCGCCCGCTTCGCTTCCACGTTCGACCTGTGCTGCGCGGACGACTCGGGCGCTTCTTCATCGGCGTCGGACTGTTTGAGATCGCCAACATGGCCGCGACGTTGATGATCCTGCGGGCCACTGACGTGCTCGCACCCGACCGTGGGCAGGACAGCGCGGTCAAGCTCGCGATCAGCCTCTACGTCCTCTACAACGTCGCCGCAACGCTGGTCAGCATCCCTGGAGGACTACACGGTGATCGTCGCGGGATGATGCGTGTCTTTGCCTACGGCGTGGGCTGCTTCGCTGCCGCGTATGCGCTACTCGCACTCGCTGGCGGCGTCTGGGTGCTCGCGGGGGGATTTGTCGTTTCGGGCGTCGGGATCGGGCTAGTAGAGACAGCAGAGCACGCAGCGGTGGCCACGTTCGCTCCCGACTCGATCCGAGGGTCGGCCTTCGGGCTGCTTGCGGCCGTCCAGAGCTTCGGGAACCTCGCCGCCAGCGTGGTCGTCGGCCTCCTCTACACGTTGGCCTCCCCCGCAGCGGCGTTCTGGTACGCGAGCGCGATCATGCTCGCCGCGCTTCTCGTCGTCGCCACGACCTCTGCGCGAGATCGAGCGGCCTAACCGAGGGCTGGCCGGTGCCCAACCTTCCCCTCGCCTGGTCGCGGGGCAGTCGTCTGGGCGTGGCCGAGGCGGCGGTCAGCGCTTGCCTCGATGGAGAGCCGGTCGTTTGCGCGTCGCGTCGTCAGCCGCCACTGCGGTGGCGGAACCTCTCAATGAGCGCCCGTGGAATGGGGGCCACCCCGAACGCGATCAAGGCCACCCAGAGGATCAGCAGATCCGGCTTGACGATCAGACCAACGACACCCACTGCCGCGAGAAGCCAGCCGATGGTGGCGACAGCTCGGTGGGCTGGTGTGTCACGGCGCTGGGGCGACATCAGACGTACTCTTCCGACTTGGCGTAGGCGAGCCGCCGGTCAACACGGCGCTCGCGCTCGGCATCAGGGAGGAACCGCCGCTCTGCGATGGCGGTGGGAACAACGGCCGAGATCACGACCACGGTCACCAGAAGCGAGAACTGCGTCTTGTCGATGATCCCGGCGTTGAGGCCGTACAGAGACGAGATCGTGCCGAACGTGAGTCCGGTACTCATGAGCAGGGTCGTGAACGCGGCGTGACGCCGGTCTGCTCGGCGTGCGAGCGGGTAGATGAAGGCGAGCTTGGGAGCCATCTTCGCCGCCAGCAGGACAGCGAGTAGCCCGAGATTGAGAAGACGGCCGCGAGGGACACGTTCAGCCCGCCCTTGATGAAGAAGAACGGGGTCAGGAACGCGAACGCGACTACACGAAGCCGCTTCTGCTCCTCCCGATGCTGCGAGTAGTGCTTGCTCATGACGAGGCCGAGAACGAAAGCCGGAAGTACGGCGTGCCCATTGGCCAGGTCGGCCAACACCATAAGCAGGAGCAGACATGCGAAAACAAGCTTGATTTCCGGCTCGATCACCCGGTCGCCGTAGCGCCCGAAGAACCAGGGCGCGATGCGCGGCAGCACAAGGATCAATGCCAACGAGACGACGAGGAACACCGGGAACCAGGCGTTCGGCTTAATGAAGATGGCCGAGAGAGCGACGGCTGTACACAGGTCAGTCACGAACGTCGCGCTCATGAGCAGCCTGCCGATGTTTGGTGTCTGTGAGGCCCCGCTCGACAAGCACCGCGTACACGAC
>CAVWLK010000042.1:0-17780 GCA_963755675.1 uncultured Actinomycetes bacterium | reverse complement strand
TGTTATGTGGCCGCCTTTCGTTCAGTTACCGTATTGCTTCACTGGTGAGAGAAACGCTTTCAACGAGCAGCGGGAGCGCCTCCGAATACGAGCCGCGGCCGATGTGCGCAGATGCGAGGTTGAGGAGTGCGATTACAATGCCTCCGGTGTGGCGTATTCTCGCTGGAGCGACAGCGCCTGCGCACCAACGACGATGGCTTCGTCATAGTCGCCCTCGATTAGCGCCAAGTCGGCGAGGTTGCTGACCGTTCCGCCAGCGTTTTCCCCCAGCTCTTGCATGAGCATCAAGGATTCGTTGTAGAGAGATCGTGCCCGGTGGTATTCGCCAGCGCTAACCGCGATTTGTCCGCCGCCGTGAAGCGACTCTGCGACAAGGCGCCGGTCGTCCAACTGGCGAGCCGCTCTGAGGCCTTCCTCATTGATCCTGGCTGCCTGCTCGATGTCCCCTTGGGCGTGCGTGAGGTCAGCGAGGGCCTGGAGCGCTTCGACTCTCACTGTTGTTACATCGGCCCTTGTTGCGGCGAGAGCCTGTTCCAGCCAGGCCCGTCCTTTGCTGTAGTACCCGCGGACAGCCCAGAAGTCGTAGAGCAGGGCCGTCAGCCGCAGCAGCGTGGCGCTGTCGCCGTGCTCCCCCGTCCAGCTCAGCGCGGCGCGGAAATTGCCGTGCTCCTCCTGCTCGCGCCGTAGCCAGTAGGTCTGCTCAGCAGCGCGCAGATGTGGTTTGGCTGCCTCGGCGAGTGCGAGGTAGTGGCAAGCGTGCCGCCGCCCCAACTCAGCCCCCTCGGCGCCGGCTTCCAGCCGCTCAAGCGCGAACTCGCGGATCGTTTCCAGCATCCAGTAGCGGCCCCTGCTGAAGCGAACGAGGCTCTTATCCACCAACGATTGCAGGGTGTCGAGATCGGCGCGTGCAACGTGCTCGGCCGCCTCGAGGGAGCAGCCGCCGGCGAAGACGGAGAGCGCTGCGAAGAGGTTCTGTTCCTGGGCAGCCAGCAGGTCGTGTGACCAGGCGATGGTGGCGCGCAGCGTCTGCTGGCGCGGATCGGCGTCTCTGCCACCTTTCAGTAGGTCGAGCCTTTCGGACAGCCGTTCGAGAATCTGGGATGGGGTCAGCGCCCTCGTCCTAGCGGCCGCCAGTTCGACAGCCAGCGGCAGTGAGTCGAGGCGGGAACACAGCTCGGCGATGCTCTGCGTCGGTTCGAGTTGCGAGCGTTCGCAGAACAGGGAGACCGCCTCTGGCTGGGCGAGTGGAGGCACCGGGTATTCGACTTCCCCTTGGACCCGCAGTAGTTCACGACTTGTGCACAGCAGGGTGAGGTTCGGGCAGTCAGAGAGGAGAGCCGAAAGGTCGGGCGCGGCATCCACAACCTGCTCCAGGTTGTCCAGCAAGAGCAAAAGCTCCCGTTGGCCGATGTGCGTCGCTAGGCCGTCCTTTGCTCCCAGCGTGTGAGCAATCGTCTCGGTAACCAGCAGCGGGTCTCGGAGTGAGGCCAGCCCGACCCAGAAGACCCCTGCCTTGAACGCGGGCACCAAACTGGTCGCCGCCTCGATGGCGAGCCGCGTCTTCCCCGAGCCACCGGGGCCGGTCAGCGTGAGTAGGCGACCCCCCTGCTCGAGCCCTACGATCACTTCCGACACTCCCCGCTCCCGGCCGACAAAAGAGCTCGCCGGTCGCGGCAGGTTCGTGTTGGAAATCGTCCTTAGGGGCGGGAAGCGCTGGGAGCCGAGCTGGTAGATAGCAACTGGCTGGGGGATGTCCTTCAGGCGGTGTTCGCCAAGGCCAGCAAGGGACGCGTCCACGAGACCAGCTGTCGCTCTCGACAGCACGATCTGACCGCCGTGACTCGCTGCCGCGACGCGCGCGGCTAAATGAACGTCCTCTCCCACGTACCCCTCCCTGGTCACCAACGGTCGGCCGGTGTGCAGCCCCATCCGCACGCGAATGGGGCCCGAGCCGAGGCGCGTTGTGATCTCACGCGCCGCCTCCAGCGCTCTGGGAGCCGCCGGAAAGGCGATGAAAAACGCGTCCCCCTGGGTGTCGACCTCGACCCCGCCCTGCGCCCTACAGGCACGTCGGACGATCCGCCGGTGCGCGGCAAGCGCCTCGGCATACCGCTCTCCCCAAGCTCATGCAGGAGTCTGGTCGATCCTTCCACATCCGTAAACAGGAACGTCACGGTTCCGGTTGGAAGCGACCGCTCGGACGGCGGCTCCGACATCCCGCGGGCCCCATGTGGCGGATCGCGCACGACAACGGCGATCCTACCGGCATCCCAGAACTTTCATCGCGGTTCACTCGATCCCGTTTCGGATCGTCAGGTCGAGGTGTGCGGCGTGGCCAGCTTCCACCTGGAACGTCTGGCCGGCGAGCGTGTTCTCGAGTGCTTTTGCGATCACGACATAACGGCCGGCGGCCAGGGCGAGGTGAAACCGGCCGGCTCCATCGGTGTGCACCTTTGCGACGACGCCCCCGACGGCCCGACGGAAGGTGAGGATACCCCGGAACGGCGACCCGCAGCGCTGTCCGGGGCGCTGGGCCGGGCACCCGTAGCCGAACACCCGGCCGCTCACCGCAGACCGATCGACCGCGGCCGGTGTCGCCGATCCGCAGCCCGTGGCGGTGAGGGCCGCGACGCCGAGCGCGAACAGTAGGAGGATCCGGGATCCGGGCACACCCATACGACGGCCGGCCGCCCGTGCCGGTTCCCGCGCGCACGATCTGCCGCCAGCCTGGCGACGACCTCTCGGGCGGTGGGCAGTTGATCCCCTGGCTCCAGCATGCCCAGCCGCAGCGCCCGGCGCACCTGCTGGACGAGCTGTAGGTAGGTCGAGACGCCGGATTGTGGGTCTGCCCCACCGAGTTGCTTGACATCGGGGTTTAGGCGTGGCTAGAGTTGGGCGGTGGATGCTTTTAAGTCTGTTTCTGCTGCTTCGCAGGATTATGTGAAGGCCGTCTATGTACTGGAGTCGCGCAGCGGCGAAAGCGTTGGGACGACTGCGCTGGCGGAACGGCTGGCGGTGTCGCCTGCGTCGGCTTCGGCGATGGTGCGAAAACTGGCAGATGCCGGCCTGGTCGAGCACACCCGCTACCGCGGCGTCCGGTTGACGAAACGGGGGCGGTTGGTGGCGCTTGAGGTCGTTCGCCATCACCGGCTGTTGGAGACGTTCCTTGTTCAGGAGCTGGGTATGTCCTGGGACCGCGTGCATGCGGAGGCCGAGGTGTTGGAGCACGTGCTGTCCGAGGCTCTCGAGCAGCGGATCGCCGAGAAGCTCGGCCATCCGGCTCGCGATCCGCACGGCGACCCGATTCCGTCGGCGGAGCTGGAGGTCGACGAGCAACCGACCGAGCGGCTCGAGGATCTGCCCGCTGGCACTCGTGGCCGGTTCGTGCGCGTCTCCGACGCCGACCCGGCCATGCTGTCCTACCTGGCCGAACTTGGCATCGCCCCCGGCGACGTGTTCGAGGTGCTGGAACGGCAGCCGTTTGGCGGCCCGTTGGCGGTTCGCTTCGGCGATCACACACACACGATCGGCGGCGGGCTGGCGGCGTCGATGCGCATGGAGGTGGCATGACCCGAGTGTCGCGTCCGCTCGGTGAGCGGCCGCCGGGTCTGCCGTTGGGGGAGGAAACCGCGAGCCAGCAGGCTGCTGAATCCGGGGCGGAAGCCACGCATCCGGCCGAGCGGCACGTGATCGGCGTCGAGGATGCGCTGCCTGGCGAGGCGCGCGTCCTCCAAGCTGCGGAGCGGTCGATTTCGGGTGAGCGGCGCGGGCTGCGCGGCGCGCTGCCGTTTCTCGGCCCTGCGTTCATCGCCGCCGTCGCGTACATCGACCCGGGCAACTTCGCCACCAATATGGCCGCCGGAGCCAAGTTCGGCTACATGCTTTTGTGGGTCGTGCTGGCCGCGAATCTGATGGCAATGCTGATCCAGTCGATGAGCGCCAAGCTCGGCATCGCCACCGGCCGCAACCTGCCGGAGGTATGCCGCGATCGCTTCCCGTTCCCGGTGGTCGTGTTCCTGTGGCTGCAGGCGGAACTGATCGCGATGGCCACCGACCTGGCCGAGTTCGTCGGCGCCGCCCTCGGCCTTAACCTCGTCTTCGGCATCCCGCTATTTATCGCCGGACTCGTGACCGGCGTGATCGCGTTTGCGATCCTGGCGCTGCAGTCGTTGGGGTTCCGCCGCTTCGAGGCCACGATCAGCGTCCTGGTCGGGGTGATCGTTGCCGCCTTTGGCCTCCAAGTGCTGCACGCGAGTCCTTCGTGGCCGGGCGTCGCCACCGGCACGCTCGTTCCCCACTTCGACGGCAGCCAGTCGGTGCTCTTGGCGGTTGGCATCCTCGGCGCGACCGTGATGCCGCACGTCATCTACCTGCACTCCGCGCTCACCCAGAAGCGGATCGTCGGCGCCACCCCCTGGGCGCGGCGCAAGATCTTCCGCTTCGAGCTGGTCGACGTCATGATCGCCATGGGCGTCGCGGGCATCATCAACATGGCGATGCTGACCACCGCCGCGGCCGTATTTCACTCCCGCGGCCTGGTCAACGTCGGCACCAACCTCAACCAGGTCTACCACGGCCTCGACCAGTACCTCGGCGCACACAGCGGCCTCATCTTCGGCATCGCGCTGCTCGCCTCCGGCATCTCATCCTCCTGCGTCGGCACCCTCGCCGGCCAAGTCGTAATGCAAGGATTCATCCACCGCCAGATCCCAATCTTCCTCCGCCGCGCAATCACCATGACCCCGGCCCTGATCCTGCTCGCCGTCGGCTACAACCCCTCCCGAGCGCTCGTTCTCAGCCAAGTCTTCCTCTCCTTCGGCATCCCCTTCGCCCTCATCCCACTCGTCCTCTTCTGCCGCAACCCCACCCTTATGGGAACCCTCGTCAACCGCCGCCTCACTACCCGGGCCGCGTACGCCGTCACCGGCACCATCATCATCCTCAACATCTTCCTGCTCTACCAGACCCTGCTCTGACGGGCGTCTGCGCGGCGCTGCGACCGGCCGTATGCTTGTTGTGATGAGTGCAGGGTGTCCGAGCCGTGTTTGGCGCTTCTTTCAGGCGACCTTGGTGATCGCCGGCGTGCTGCTGCTCCCGGCGGCGGCGTCGGCCGCACCTGACCAGGACTGGGGACAGGCCGGTGGAGGCCCTGCGCACACCGGGAGCGTGGACGGCGAGACGGTTATCACCCGCGCGAGCGTCGAGGGCCTGCGGGTGGTCTGGAGCCACCGCTTCGGCGGTCTTGATGCCGTCAGTTCGCCGTCGGTGGTGGCCGGCCGGGTGTTCGCCAGCGTGTATCAGACCGAGATCTTCGGGGCGCCGCTCCAGGTGTGGGCATTTGACGCCTCCAGCGGTGCGCCGATCTGGCACCGGAGGCTTGCCGGCACCGACTGGCTGTCCGCGCCGGCGGTCGCCGGCGGCCGCGTCTTTGTGCAGTCCTCGCGGCACCTGTTGGCGCTCGACGCCCGAACGGGGGTGACGTTGTGGAGGCGAGACGACGCCATTGCGTTCGCGGAGCCTGTGCTGGCTGGCGGCCTGGTCTATGTCGGCCAGAACACGGCCAGCTGCTGCGCCGCCGGCCTGGTCGCCTACCGCGCCCGAGACGGCCGCCTCGTCTGGCGGCGGACGATCAGCGGTCTCACGCAGATGAGCGCTCCTGCGATCGCCGGCGGGCACGCCTACGCGGCGTCGGTGAGCGCGAATGTCTCGAACTCGTCCCGCCGCGCGTTCACGCTCTGGGCCTTCGACGCGCAGAGTGGACGCACCCTATGGGCGCGCAATCCACCGCTCAACGGCAGCGAGTACCCAAACGGCGTCTTCGCCACCCCGTCGGTCGCGCGCAGGGTCGTCTACGACGGCGGCCTGGACGCCTACTCGGCGACGGGGCGGCGGATCTGGATCTCAAACCAGCCCGGCGGCGGCTCGGACGTCACCCCGACCGTGGGCCACGGGTTCGTCTTCAACGAACTCGCCGCGTTGACCAAAACGGCGGCGAGTGCGCCTACCGCGTCGACGACGGCCACATCGCGTGGTGCGCGGGAGATTCCGTCTACGACCCATCGACCCTCGCCGACGGCGTCCTCTTCGTCTCGGACGGCGGCACCGACCTGACCGCCTACGACCCCCGAACAGGCGCCGAACTCTACGCCGACGCCCGGCATTCCACGTTCGGCCAGCCAGTGGTCGCCGACGGCACCGTGTACAGCGGCGGCTACGGGCTGTTCGCCTACCGGCCATAGCCCCGCTCGGAATCCGGCTCACACGATAGTTGGTGGGCGGTCGGAGACACAAACGGCCAACCCGATATCTTCCGCCGGGACACGCTCACCGGAAACACGATCCTCATAAACGTGTCGACTGCGGGCCAAGTGTCCAACAGCACCTCGTACTACTGGAGCGGATCGTCCATCTCGGCTGACGGCAACCGCATCGTGTTCGCCTCAGACGCCACCAACCTCGTCCGCCAAGACACGAACGGCGCCGCCGACGTCTTCGTCCGCATCCTCGGCCCCTGATCCGCCGTTGTCGGTTGGGTCGTGCGCTCGTGCGCGACATCCTCATCCTCGCCGACACGAGGCGCCAATCATCTGGCGCTGCCGGGTGACCAGTTCATGCCGTGGGCAGCATTCGATTCCTCCGGCGCCCTCCAAATCGGCATGTTCGACCGCCGCTACGACGCTGCGAACCGCCAATACGGCTACAGCCTGGCGACGGTCACGGGCGTGAGCCCGCTGTCCTCTCGGTGAAGCAGGTAACCACCACGCTGTCCGACCCGACCAGGGGCGACCGCTGGTTCGCAAGGACCGTCAGCAACAACTTCCCGAACGCCACGGCATTCCTGGGCGACTACAGCAACATCGCCGTGATCCCCGGTGGCGGCATCGCCGCCTACTGGACCGACATGCGACAGAACGCCACATTCGGCGGCGTCACCGGCCACGGCGAGGACGCCTTCTTCGCCAAGGTGACTACCCCCTAGCCAAACATGCTTGGGGACGGCCGGTCCGGCCCTCCCCACGAGTGGCCATCCTGGCCGTCCGGGGATTCGCCAGAGGTGTCGGTGACCGTGGATCTACGCGGCCGAATCAACGGCGTCCACGGCTTCGGCAGGGGCCTTCCGTGACGCCGGGATGCAGCACTCATGGGTCACTCATCTGGTCACTCACCGCCAGCAATGGCCCTCCTAGAGCCAAATCTCTGCTGTCTTGAAACCGGCAATCGCCGTCAAGGTCATTCGGGGTTCGAATCCCACCCCCGCCGCTCATACCAGCCACAAAACCGCATAGTTGGGCGAAATCTGGGGTCTCGACATCTAGGGAGCATGGCTGCAGCCCGTGCTCCAGTCAGAGCGCAGTTCTTGCCGTGCGCAGCGGATTCCGCAGTCCCCGTTACAGTCACGCTCAGCCGAGCTGGTACCGCGTGGATCCGGGCGCTCTTTCACCGGCTACGATCTCGCGATGAGCGAGCCTCCCGAAGCGGCCGACAACGTCGAGCAGATCGCGCCCGGCGTCTGGCACTGGTCGATCCACAACTCGAACATCGGCGGCAACATCTCGGCAAGCCATGCCCTCGGCGGCGAGGACGGCAGCGTCTGGATCGACCCGGTGCGGGTCGACGACCCGGACAGCCTGCCGCGCCCGCAGGCGATCGTGCTCACCAGCCGCGGCCATCAGCGCGCTGCCTGGCGCTACCGGCGCGAGTTCGGCGTGCCCGTCCACGCCCCGCGCGGCGGCGAGGGCTACGACGAAGAGCCGGACTCGCTGTACGGCGAGGGCGACCCTCTGCCGCAGGGCCTCGTGGCGATCCCGACGCCCGGCTTTGGCGACGCCAAGTTCGCGCTGCACCGCGCCGCCCACGGCGAGACGCCGTCGCTGATGATCGTCGGCGACCTGGTGATGCGCCAGGATGACGGCTCGCTGGCAACGATCCCGCCGCAGTTCCAGTCCGACCCGGCGGCCGCCCGCGGCAGCCTCGAGCGAGTAGCCGGCGAAACGTTCGATCTGCTCCTGATCGGCCACGCACCGCCAGTCAGCAGCAACCCGCAAGGCCAGCTGCAGAACCTGCTGGCGGACACCTAACGACCAGGCGCGCCGAGCACTGCCCGAACCGCCGTCAACCAGTCGCTGCCCCGCGCTCCTTCCTCCGGCTGCCACGGCGGATCTCAACGGCCGATGCTGCGCAGATCGTCGGCGTTCCGCCAGCCGTCCGTGACGTATCGTGGTACCGAAGTCGCAAACGAGGCCGGAGGGAATCCGTTGCTGCAAGAATCGCGATCAGCACTTGTGTCTGGAGCGGGTACGGGAATCGGGCGAGCGACCGCCCTGCTCTTGGCGGAGTCGGACTACTGCGTGGCGCTGGTGGGCCGGCGGCCAGAGCCGCTGGATCAGGTGAAGGATGAGATCACGGCCCAGGGTGGCCGTGCCGAGACGATCTCGGCTGACGTCGGCAGCCCCGACGGCGCCGAAAGCGCCGTCGCGGCCACGCTCGACGCCTTCGGCCGCCTCGACACCCTGATCTGCAACCATGGGGTTGGCGCCAGCGCGCCGGTCGGCGACGACACGCCGGAGGGGTGGGATTCGACGCTGCGCATCAACCTCACGGGGCCGTTTCTGCTCGCCCGAGCGGCGATCCCGCATCTCATCGCCTCGCGCGGGTCGATCGTCAACGTCAGCTCGACCAACGGCTGCCAAGCCGGGCCGGGCTGGGCGTCGTACGACGTGTCGAAGGCGGGCGTGATCATGCTCACCCGCAGCCTGGCGAACGACTACGGCCCACAGGGTGTGCGGGCGAATTGCGTCTGCCCGGGTTGGGTGCGCACCCCGATGGGCGACGACGGCATGCAGGAGGTGGTCGAGAAGTGGGGCTGCTCGCTCGAGGATGCCTATTGGCTGTGTGCCCGGGACACGCCGTTGCGACGGCCGGGCGAGGCGGCAGAACTGGCAGAGGTGATCGTGTTCCTGGCGGGACCCAAGTCCAGCTACATGTCCGCTGCCACCGTGGTGGTCGATGGCGGCGGGATGGCGGTAGACGGCTCTTCGACCGCGTTTCACGGGCCGCAGCAGCGGCTGCGTGAGTTGCTGGCGTGACGAGTACCGCGGTTGCTCGATGAGCGACGTCATCGTGGTTGGAGGCGGCCTGGCTGGGCTCTCCGCCGCGCGCGACCTGATGCGTGGCGGCGCGGACGTCGTGTGCTTGGAAGCCCGCAGCAGGCCGGGTGGCCGGGTCCACCAGGAGCTCCTCGCCGATGGCCGGACGGTGCAGATGGGCGGCGAGCTGATCGGCGAGTTTCACACGGCCTATATCGACCTTGCCCGGGAGCTCGGGCTGGCGCTGCGCCCCAGCTTCGTGGCGGAACCAGGCAGCGTGACCTGGAATCTGACCGAGGGCGTGCGGGTTGGCGACGATCCACCCTGGTTAACGGACGCCGACCGGGCCGAGCGGGTTCGACTGCGGAAGCTGCTTTCGGCCTTGTCGCGAACGGTTGACCCGGACGACCCCTGGCGTCATCCCGACGCCGATCGCCTCGATCGCCTCTCCGTGAACGATTGGTTGCGCGACATCGGTGCGACGCCCGGCCTGATGCGCCTGTCCGAGGTGGCCCGCTTCGGCGGGGCGACGGGCTCGAGTGAACGACTCTCCCTGCTGGCGGTACTCCGCATGGACGCGGCGGCAGGCTCGAATGGCACCTACGCCTACGAGTTCTGGGAATCCATGACCCTGAGCGCGGGCAGCAGCGCCCTACCGCTAGCCCTGGCCGGCGAGCTGGGTAGCGGCTGCGGCTCGGGGCAGTCGTGCGATCGATCAAGATCAACCATCGAGTGAGGGTGCAGCTCGAGGACGGCGAGGTGCTGACCGCGGACGCCGTGGTCGTGTGCGCTGCCGGTCGGTCCCCTCCGCGACGTGCGAATCGAGGGACTCACCCCGGCACGGCTGGCGTCGCTCCATCGGGTGCGCCACGCGCTGGCCGCGAAGGCGGTCGCCGCCTACCCGTTGCCGTTCTGGCGCGAGCGCGGCCAGAACGCCGTCTCAGACGGCGAGAGCCCTCCGGGCCCGACCTGGCCACAAGCGGACGGCGTGCTCTCGATCATCATCCCCCCCGAACGGCTCGCCTATCACCTGGGCGCCCCGCCCGAGGTTCGGCGGGAACAACTGCTGGCCGATCTGATGCGCTTGTACGGGCCGGCGGCCGCCGCCCCCTCCGGATTCTCCATCACGGACTGGGCGATCGATCCGTTCACCAAGGGATACCTCACCCAATGGGCACCAGGCGACCTGACAGCAGTCGGCCCCCTCCACGGCACCCACGAGCCACCCTTCTACGTCTGCGGCTCCGACCACTGGGTGGCCGGGTACATGGAAGGCGCCGTGCGCACCGGCCGAGCAGCAGCCGCTGCCGCCCTCGGGCACCACCCGGCAGCCCAGCGACTCCACAGTCGAACGCAGTGAACAAGCCGCCCAGATAGCTGGTGCCGGGGGAGCCGGCAGTTTCATCCCGGACGAGGCTCCTGTGTGCGGGTATCGGAACGGAAGATCGGCCATCCGACCTCGGTTTCCCAGGTTTGGGCGTCTTGCGTGTCGAGGAGTCCGCGCACATAGTTCTCGCGCAGCGGCCCTTGGACGCTGATTTCGTGCTTGATGACGTAGGCGCCGAGTTCTCCGTAGGTGAGGTCGATGTTGGTGATCGGTCCGTGGTGGCGGATGACCGCCAGTTCGGCGCCGGGAACGATCGAAAGGTGGAGCGGTGGTACTCGAAGATCTCGCTCGCGGGGGTCTGGGAGCTCGCCTCCAGCCGGTCCAGGTGCTCGACGATCAGCCGATACCGCGCCTCGAATCGGCAGCAGCCAGGACGGCCTTCACGTCAGCGACCGGCATCTCGAGACGTCGCAGCCGGCGACGGGAAGATCGTCAGGCTCTCCGTGATCTTCAACCAGCCCTCGCCGTACTGAGCCCGGAGGACGCGGAGAGCGGTCAGCCTGTAGGCGGCACTTGACTACCGCCACAGTGTGGGCCGCGCTGCGAACACTGCCGGGGAGCCCGCCGGCCTGGCGATCTGCGGCGGGCTCCCCCAGTGCTTGCTGCTACCCGGTGAGGCTGACGACCGCCCGCGACGCGTTTTGCGAGAGCAGGGTCACCCGCACCTGACCACGGGCGTTGCGGTAGGCGCCCGTGCCCCCGATGACGGCCAGGTTGAACGTCCGCTGGCTCGACTGGATACCCTCAACCGCGATCTGCCCCGCTGCCAGGACGAGATTCGCCTCATCCTGGGTCTGGCTGGAGTTGCTGGTGCCGAGAAGCGTGATCTTCACGATCCCGCGCCCGGCGCGCTGGCCATTGCTCGCCCAGAACGCGCCCTGGTTGAGGATGACCTCATCGCCGACACTGGGCCCCTTCTTGCCAGTGTCGACGAAGGTGGACGTTCCGCCGCGCAGCACCAGCACCAGCCGCTGCTGATGCTGGGTCGGCGACGTCGATGCGCCCGCTGAACCCACGACAACGAGCGCGAGGCAGCCGAGTACCACGACTGCCATGGAGCCATACAACTTGCGAGACATGCTTCCCCCTCTGAATTCCAGGATCTCGCCAGGCGCCGCAACCCTACTCCCCGCAGTTCGCCATCGCACGAGCCGCGGCAACCTCGGCCTTCGGCCTATTCGTTCGCGAAGTCACCATCGCCCGCACGAGCTCGACGGCCTCGGCGTCTGTCAGGCCCTGCCGCTGCACGAGCGAGCGCCACGTCTCAAACGCAACGGCATGGCCAAGGCCCGCGCGCAGGCGCCGGCGAGCCGCGCCGCGCTCGGGCCGGCCGCGCAGCAGCGTGTCGGCGGCCGCCTCGAAGTAGGCGCTGAACGCCTGGAACTGCGTCCGCATGCTGGGTGTCACCGCGGCATCGCGGGTGAGCAGCCCGATCATCTGCTCGGTGCGCCCGAACCACGCATACAGCTCGCCGAGCCCCAGCGTGAGCCGGGCATCGGGGTCGCGCAGCGTCGCCCAGCCCGCCAGGTCGGGGCGGGCGTTGCGCTCCCGCCAGTGCGCTGAGCAGGCCGCGAACAGGGACTCGTCGTCGGGGAAGTGGCGATACACGGTCGCGCGCTGTACGCCCGCCCGCTGGGCAACCCCGCTGACCGTGGTGCGCGCGGGGCCGACCGATCCGTGCAGGTCGACGGCCGCCTCGACGATGCGCTCACGCGTCTGCTGCTCGAGCTCGGCGCGGCGGTGCTTGCGGTAGGGGCGGGTGCGGTTCGGAGGCATCTCGGTCTCAGGTGTGTTATTTTGATCGCACACTACTGTTCAATGGAAAGGGTACCCGATGTCCCAGACGACTGCACCCCTCCGCCGCTTCGACGCATCGCAAGGCCCGCGCAAGGTCGGGCCGGACGATGGCCTCTACGCCGAGCTCGGCGGCTGTGGCGCCCGCTTCCTCATCTGGGGCGAGGAGTCCGGGGGCGGCTTCTCGCTGGTCGAGCACCCGATCCCGCCGCACTCGCTGTGCGCGCCGCTTCACCGGCACGCCGGCGTCGACGAGTGGAGCTACGTTCTCGAAGGACGCATGGGCGCGCTGCTCGGCGACGAGGTCATCTACGCCGACGCCGGCGATCTCGCGTTCAAGCCGCGCGATCAGTGGCACACGTTCTGGAACGCGGGCGACACCCCCTGCCGCATCCTCGAGATCATCTCGCCCGCCGGATTCGAGCACTTCTTCCGCGAGCTGGGCGAGGGCCTGCGAACCGGCAATCCCGACATGGCCGGCCTGGCGCCGAAGTACGGCATCGAGTTCGAGATGGAGAGCGTGCCGCGGCTGTGCGCCGAGCACGGCCTCACCCACCCCCTCCTGCAAGTCCAGGCTGGATGAGGCCACGCTCGTACGCGGTGCGCGGTGTTCCCCAGGCCAGGTCGGACGCAGTGTCAGGACGCTTCGCGGAGGAGGACGATCTCGCGTGCTTCGGGGGCGACAGTGGCGTCGAGGCGTCGGCGCAGGTCGCGGCTGAGGATGGTGACCGTGCCGTTCAGTAGTGACGTTGTGGCGACCAGGTTGTCGAGCGTGGAGAGGTTGAACGAGCCGTAGGGTACGGTCGCGCGGCGGGTGACCCGGCGTGTCGTCGGGTTGACCATCTCGATCGTGGAGCCGTAGCCGCTGCTGATGTATGCGGCCGCGGGTGGCCCTTGGCTGAATGTCACATGCTGGGGCGCGGGCCCGGCGGGGACGGTCGCGAGCAGGTGCCCGGTGCGGGCGGAGCGGACGGAGACGTCCGGTGCCGTCGCGGAGCTCACCCAGACGGTGGCTCCGTTCGGGGCGAAGGCCAGGTCGTGCGCAGCCTGGCTCGGCTGGATGCGACCAATGATCCGCGGGTGGCCGGGATTCCGCAGGTCGAGGCGGACGATGGTGTGTGCGGTTTCTCCAAGGGCGATCCAGGCGCTGCGCTGATTCGGGCTGACCGCGATGTGGTGCGCTCCATAGCCGACGTGGACACGATCGATGACCTGATCATCGGCGAGCTCGATCGTGGAAACGTCACCGGTCGCGGCATCGCTGACCAGCGCCCACTCGCCGTCGGGGGTAACGGCTGCGATCTGCGGGGATCGAAATCCGCGCACGACCGCGAGCCGGTTGAGCCCCGGCCAGGAGAGGATGGTGACCGCTCCCGCGTCGGGGCTGACCACGACCACCGGCCCCTCGGGAGCCGACGCGAGCGTGGTCGGGTCACCGGCGACATGCAGCCGCCGCAGCACATGGCCGGTGCGTGTGGAGACCGCCAGTACGGCGTGCTCGGTTTCTGCCGTCACCACCGCCACCAACCGTCGCGGCGTGGCGATATGTGTCGGCGCCGTCGTTTGGGAGGTGCCGGCAGCTGCCGAGCCGTCGGTGGCGGTGGTCGATGAGCTCTCCGACCGGGTGGGCTCTCTGGGCGTGGCCGCGGTCGAGCAGGCGACCGCAACCACACCGATGAACAGAGCCAGACCGGTGAGTGTTCGCGTCACGATGGAGGTACGTCGGCACACCGCGATTGCGTCCCGAGGGACGCCGAGGCGAGTCGGCTCGACCCACCGCTGTTACCCACCGGCTTCGCCGGGTCTGGCAGCCGGGCGGCAAGGGGGCGGTCGGCGCGCAGGTCGATCGGAGCCGTCGGGGCGCGCTTGCAGGCGTCTCAGCCTCGCCGACGACCTTACGCAACCGAAAAGTGATCAAATGCAGAGTGCGCGCGATGCCGGTCAGATCCGAGAGCCGCGTAACAATCGCCAGCAGCGTCCCTGAAGTATGGGCGTATGTCTGTGACGTCGGACGCTGGCCGGAGTGGGCGCCAACGGTTCGCGAATGTTGGGTTGGCGGAGGGGCTCCGCTTCAGCCCGGCTCGCGGGTGGAGCAGCGGGCGAAGGTGATATTCGGGTTCACTCGCCGCCGGAGCCAGGAGGTGACCGCTGTCGAGCCGCCCCGCCGCCTGGCGTTCGCCGGGCCGATGGGCACTTCCGCGCCGCTGGGGAATGGAGCCTCGAGCCGATGGACGATACGCAGACCGAGGCCAACATGTGGGTTGAGGTCGACCTCGAGAGCCTCATGCGCGCGATCCCCGCCCGCGTTCTCAAAGGGAGGATTCAGCGCGTAATGGATCGCGAGATGGCGGCGATCAAGGCATCGGTCGAGTCCGCTACGCCGGGCAGCTCGGATTCCTAGATGGGTGGGCGCCGTAGCGCATCCGCTCAAGGCGCACGGGCAGTAAGAGCGAGTCGCGGTCCGTATCTGAGCGTCGAGTGAAAGCGAGGGGCGCGTCAGCCAGCGCGACCTCCCAGTCCGCTGAGAGTCTTGCGACGTCGATGGATGTGGGCGCGGCAGTAAGCCGGTGAGGGCTCGCGGTTCTACCGCGACGCTACCGAGATCGAGGAGACACCGTGAGCAAGATCGACCGTAGGCGAGAGCACCTGATCCGGACATATCGCAAGAAGGCGAAACACTACGACTTCACCTCCCAGTTCTACCCTGCGCCCGGCTACCCCCAGCGGGCCCACCGCCTCCGGGCCGTACACGCATTCGGGCTTTGTCCGGGTGACACCGTCGTCGACATCGCCTGCGGCACCGGTCTGAACTTCTCGCTGATCGAGCAGGTGATCGGTCCCGCTGGCCGAATCGTCGGCGTTGATCTGACCGACGCGATGCTCGCCCAAGCCCAGCATCGGATAGAGACCAACGGCTGGAGCAATATCAGCCTCGTGCAAGCCGACGCGGCCGAGTTCGACTTCCCAACCGAGGTTGACGCGATCCTGTCCACGTACGCCCTGACGCAGGTGCCTGAATGCGGGGAGGTCATCGCCCACGGGCTGCTGCGCGTCCGGTGGTGGGCGCTGGGTCGTGCCTGGATCTCGAAGGCTCCCGACAACGCCTCGGTGGCTGGCGCAGCTGCGGGCTTAGCGCACTTTGCCGTTTGGCTCCATCGACGAGCTGGACTCGTGGGCCGTCCGTGGCAGTAGCGATTCGCGCAACCACGGATCCGTGGCCATCTCTCCTGGACCGAGTTGTTCTTTGGGACCGCTTTCCTCGCTGCCGTGTCCACGGCTCGAGGACCGTCGATGAACCACCGCAGAGGGGCCGCTGACTCGTCATGTGACCGGGTGCATTTGCGCTCGTCACGAGCGACGATCGACGCCACCAGATCGCTCATACACTAACTCGACAGCATCTCGTACCTCCAGTGTGGCTGTTGCGCGTCCGGCGCGCGGACCTACCCCCCGGTGGATCTCGTGGGGGGGGCGACGGTTTGGGCTCAGAATCCGAAGCGTTTCTGGTACCAGGATGACGGCGGAGCAGGGCGCTTCTCGGTGGAGACGAGCGTCGGAAGGAGGGTTCCGACATATCCCGGCTGCCTGCATGGCGTAGTGCTCGCGGAGCAGATGTATTCGCGGACCGCGACGAGAGCCGCCGTCCGCGAGCACCGTGGAGAGCTTCTGGTGGCCGCCATCATCAGCATCGGAGTTCGCCGGCGGCGTCGGGACGGCCCCGCGGCGACTGCCCGAGCCGGAGCCGACCACGATCTCGCCATCATCGGTGATCGCGGCGGCGCTGCCGAGAATGTAGTCCGGTGCAGCGCCCAGCTTGCGTCGCTCGCGGTCTTGCGTTTCGCGGTCGAGTGCATTCAGCTTGCGGCGGACCGAGTCATAGCGTCCCGAGTCGTCAATCTCGGCGGTCAGGCCGAGCTCGCGCATCGTCTCGGAGAGCGCGATGTGCACCTCCGCCTCCTCCGGGACCCGCTCCAGCACCAGCCTACGGGCATGCTGCCCATCGTCGGCGACGACCGCCGTGAAACCGCGCGCCTTTCAGGGCTTCGGCCGTCCGCTCGAGGCGCTCCCGGTCGGAAGGCTGTGCGAAGTCAGGATTGGGCAACCCGGGATCGGGAAGGACGAGACTCATGCGGGGCTCCCTGCGTAGATGACGATCGGCGGACGGATGCTACGCCGAGCTGATCCTCCCGCATCGCGTGTAGACTCGACGCCGGTGCGACTGGAGGGCGGGTGGACGAGTTGACCCTCGGCGTCATCGCGACGTCGGGGAAAGAGCACGAGCAGCGGCTGCCGATCCATCCCCGGCATCTGGAGCGGATCGACGCCGACCTGCGCGCCCGGATATTCCTCGAGCGCGGCTACGGGCGGCCGTCACGGCGTCGCCGACGATGAGCTCGCGCGGCAGGTGGGCGGCCTGCGCTCGCGCGAGGAGCTGTTCGCCGAGTGCGACATCGTGGTGCTTCCCAAGCCGCTGCACGACGACGTCGCCGCGCTGCGGCCCGGCCAGGTGCTGTGGGGCTGGCCGCACTGCGTCCAGGACGCCGAGCTGACCCAGCTCGCGATCGACCGGCGGCTGACGATCATCGCCTGGGAGGCGATGAACCACTGGACGCGCGACGGCGCGTTCAGCCTGCACGTGTTCCACAAGAACAACGAGCTCGCCGGCTACTGCTCCGTCCTGCATGCGCTGCAGCTGCGCGGCACGTCGGGGCACTTCGGCCCTCGGCTGAAGGCGGCGGTGATCAGCTTCGGGGCGACCGGCGCGGGGCGCGGTGGCCGGCGCTGATCGCGCTCGGCGTCACGACATCAGCGTGCTGACGAATCGCAGCGTGGCGGCGGTCGGCGGCGCCGATGCCGCCGGCGCGGCTCGTGCACTACGACCGCGACGACGCCCACCCGGCGCGCGCGCCGTCGCTGACCATCCCGAGCCGGGGGTCGCTCGCCGAGTACCTGGCCCGCCACGACGTCGTCGTCAACTGCATCCTTCAGGACACCGACGACCCGCTCATGTTCGTCACCAACGACGATGTCGAACTGTTCCAGCGCGGGAGCCTGATCGTCGACGTGTCCTGCGACGAGGGCATGGGGTTCGAGTGGGCGCGGCCGACATCGTTCGCCGAGCCGATGTTCACCGTCGGGCCGGGCGTCCACTACTACGCCGTCGACCACAGCCCGTCGTACCTGTGGAACTCCGCCACCTGGGAGATCAGCGAGGCGCTGATCCCGCACCTGCGCACCGTCATGTCGGGACCCGACGGGTGGGACGCCAGCGAGACGATCCGGCGTGCGATCGAGATCCGCGACGGCGTCGTCCAAAACCCCCGCATCCTGTCCTTCCAGAACCGCGAGGCCGAGTACCCCCACCGCCCGCGCTGAGGCCCGGTGTGGGTGCATAATGCCCGCCGCAAGCCGGGACCAGCTGACGGCGTGCGAGCTTGCCGCCACGTCACCGGCTGAAGACGAGGGAATGGAAGGAGCGGGGTCGCATGGACTGCTACGTGCTGGGACCCGCG
>CAVWLK010000041.1:0-8030 GCA_963755675.1 uncultured Actinomycetes bacterium | reverse complement strand
ATCAAGAGTGAAGCGCAGCAGGCGGCGGCGGGGATTCACAAGGTCCGTGACATGCTGATGAAGCAGCGCACGATGCTGATCAATGCATTGCGTGGTCTGATGGCCGAGTTCGGCATCGTGGTAGGCGCCGGGACGCGGCACGTCGGGGAACTGACGGCGATCTTGGTCGATCCCGAGGAGGACCGGATTCCAGCATTGCTGAAGGACGGACTGCGACGAATGGCGGAGATGTTGCGTGGCCTCGAGCGACAGCTCCAGGGCATTGACAAGCAGATCGTGGACTGGGGCCGCGGCAACGCGACCTGCCGGCATCTGATCACCGCTCCCGGCTATGGGCCGATTCTGTCCAGCGCCATGGCAGCAATCGTGGTCAACCCGGCGGTCTTCCGCAGCGGGCGGGACTTCTCCGCTTCGCTCGGCTTGGTGCCACGGCAAGACGGTACGGGCGGCAAGGTGAAGCTGGGTCCGATCAGCAAGCGCGGCAATGGGTATCTGCGCCGCCTGCTGGTCAACGGCGCGATGTCGGTCCTCAACAGCAAGCGGGCCAAGCAGGATCCCTGGCTGGTCAAGCTGCTTGCCAACAAGGAGCGCAAAGTGGCGGCCGTCGCCTTGGCCAACAAGATGGCGCGCGTCGGCTGGGCCCTGATGATGCGCCAGGAGGACTTCCGGGCCACTTCGACGGCGGCCTGAACGGCCGCCGCCAGGAGGCGCGGGAGGCTTGCGAGGGTGAAGACGCGTGATGGCATCGTCGGTCTATCGACGGATCGAGAGCGACCTCTTTGGGTCAAGGGGCAGCGCGACCCCGTGAGTTTGATCAGGTCTCGATCCACGGTTCCCATCAGGGCCTGCGGCCTCGGCCGCATCAGCAGGCCGGACACATGACCGCAAGCCACCGATCCACCATGCGAAAAAATCCCTTGCCAGCTGGGGGCCATCCACACATGACCCAACCCAGGCCCGCCGTCGCTTGCCCTAGCTGTCGAGCTCCGGCGGCAGGCGTCGACGCCGGTCGGACCGAGGCACCGAGTGGCTGGTGTATCAGCGCGCTAGCTGTCTTAACCATATATCAACCATGATTGCCGAAACTGTCAGATTACGGTCAGCCGTAGGAGGGCTTATGGCAGGGGGCTTCTTAGTGGACAAGTTCGTGCCGCAAACTCGTCAAACGCCAAGCACACAGGATGCGGTACCATCCGACGTGTCCCATCCTCTGGTCCTGTCGGATCTCTTTGCGCCAGACCCGCAGCAAGACAATTTAGAGTCGGCACCCGAGCCCTCCAGTGGGTCGAGCGTGGTGAAAGTCCCGCATCGTGAAGTGGCGTTATCGGTCAACCGAACGCCAAGCTCGGCACAGTTAGAGCGTGCCCGCAATGCGATCGTACGTCCGGGTCGCGATTGGATCGCATACCGACGCTGGCAATCCGAGCCGCGAAAACGATAACCCGGCGATTTGTCGAGCCGACCGACCTGAAGGATCTGTCGGCGAAAAACAAAAATAAAGAATCGCAGCCGTTGGCAAGGGGGGGGGGGCGCGCCGCTCAAGGCGGAGACGCGCGCGCTCCCGCGGCGAGAGCGCGCCTCCGGGAAATGAACAGCCCCCCCCCTGCCAGAGAGGAAGCTGTCCAGTGTCCATCTCAATCTTCCACACATCTCGTTAGGGTTGATCCGGCGCAACCGGGAACATTCGAATTGTTCGTCGGATACCGGCGCTGGCGCGCTGCGCTTATGGCTGAAGTTGCCTATGTCCCGGCGATTGTCTTTCAGGGTCTGAGCGATGCCGTCGCGATCGAACTGGGATTGCTTGAGAACCTGCATCGCCGCGATTTGACGATCATTGAGGAGGCGGAAGCCCTTCAGCTACTGATCGACCGATTTGGTCGAGGTCCGTCAGGTCGAGGCGGGGACCACGTGATCATCATCGGCGAGGTCGAGACGTTCGAGACGTTCGAGGGCGAGCCGCTCGTGTTCCACTCCGGCTCGTACCGCGTCGTGACCCGCCACCCGGAGCTGGATCCGGCATGATCGGCAGCTTCGAGGGAAAGGTCGCGCTCGTCGTCGGTGCCAGCGTCGGGATCGGCGCCGACACGGCGCGGCTCTTCTCCGACCTCGGCGCGGCGGACGTGCTTTCACGTCGGAACATGGGACGTCGCACGCGACGGCGTCACTTTTCATCTGCCATTGTGCGGTGGCGCGGCGGGTAGTTGCACGGTGACGCGGAGCCCGCCGGCGGCCCGGGGGGTGAGGGTGAGGGTTCCGTCGTGTGCCTGGGTGATGCTCTTGACGATCGCCAGGCCGAGGCCGACACCTGCGTGGTCGGTGCGTATGCGTTTGGTGCCGCGCTGAAACGGCTCGGCAAGCGTGGCAACCAGCTGTGGGGTGAGCTTCTCGCCGGTGTTCTCGACGGTGAGCACCGCGCTCTTGGGGTGAACGCTGGTCGTGACCCACACGGTGCCCTGCTCGGGCAGGTTGTGGACGATCGCGTTGTGCACGAGGTTCGTGGTCAGCTGCAGCAGGAGCGCGTGTGAGCCGATGGTGGGGGTCATGTCGCCGGAGGTCTCGATGGTGAGGCCGCGTTTTTCTGCGAGGGGGAGGAGCGTTTCGGTGGCTTCTTCCGCTATGAGGGACAGGTCGACGTGTTCTCGGGTGAAGGACCGTTGGTCGGCGCGGCTGAGCAGGAGCAGTGCTTCGGTGAGGTCGATCGCTCGGGTGTTGACGGCGTGGAGGCGGTCGACGAGCTCGCCGGTGTCGCGGTTCGGGATCGTTGCGGGCGACGTCGAGCAGTGTCTGCGTGATCGCCAGCGGGGTGCGCAGTTCGTGGGAGGCGTTGGCTGCGAATCTCTGCTGTTCGGCGACGTGCGCTTCGAGCCGCGCGAGCATGGTGTCGAAGGTGTCGGCGAGCTCGCGGAACTCGTCGTTGCGGCCCGCCAGCTGGATCCGGTGGGAGAGCGATCCGTTCGCGGCCATGCGTGTGGCGTCGGTGATGCGGGTCAGGGGGGCGAGCATGCGGCCGGCGAGAAGCCACCCTCCCAGGAGACCGAACACCAGCAGGAACGCCAGCACGATGGCCGCGATCGAGCCGAAGCCGTGCAGGGGGTCGGAGCGGTCGACGACGAACCACCACGAGGGATGCATGTGGTAGAGCACACCGTCGGGTATGTAGCGCAGAACGACCACCCAAACGGCCGCGAGCATCAAGACGCCGGCGAGCATGAGGAAGCCGGCGTAGCTGAGGGTGAGTTTGAGGCGAACGCTCAACCCAGGGGCTCTATCCACGGTCTCCTCCCTCACGCCCGGTGTCTGGTTGCGTGTCGATGCGGTAGCCGACGCCGGCCACGGTGGCGATGATCCAGGGTTCGCCGAGGCGTTTGCGCAGTGCCGAGACGGTGATGCGCACGGCGTTGGTGAACGGGTCTGCGTTCTCGTCCCATGCCCGCGCCAGGAGCTCTTCGGCGCTGACGACGCCGCCTTCGGCAGCGACGAGGACTTCGAGCACTGCGAACTGCTTCCGGGTCAGCGCGACGTAGCGGCCGTCGCGGTAGACCTCGCGGCGGAACGGATCCAGCCGCAGACCTGCGATCTCTCGCACGGGTGGCCTGTTGTGGGCGCGCCTGCGGTCGAGCGCTCTGAGACGGAGCACGAGCTCTCGGAGCTCGAACGGCTTGGTGAGGTAGTCGTCGGCGCCGAGCTCGAACCCGGTGGCCTTGTCGTCGAGACGGTCGGCAGCGGTGAGCATGAGGATCGGCATGCCGCTGCCGGAGGCGACGATGCGTTCGGCGATCTCGTCACCGGAGGGTCCGGGAATGTCTCGGTCGAGGACGGCGATGTCGTAGGCGTTGAAGCTCAGCAGCTCCAGAGCGGTGTCGCCGTCACCTGCGATGTCTGCCGCGATCGCTTCCAGGCGTAGGCCATCGCGGATGGCTTCTGCCATGTAGGGCTCGTCCTCGACGATCAACACGCGCACGCTCCGATGCTAGGAGCCGGCGCATATCGTCGGCATATCGAAAACCACGATACGTGCTGGCAACACCACGCTGCCCAGACTGGAGGCATGACCTACAGCAAACCAGCACGAACAACGACCCGCCGGATTCGGATTCGCTGGATCCGTGTCGCCGGCCTGCTGGTCGTCATCGCGGCGATCGCCGCAGCCCTCGGCTACCAGTTGCTGGCGTCCTCGTCCGTCGACGGCCGCATCACCCAGCGACGTCCTTCGCAGTGAGCAGCGCGGTGTGCGCTCGGCGAAGCGCTGCCCAGCACGGTGTGGCCGGCATATGGCCAGGCCGCTGTCCAGATAGGACAGTCGCAGATCCAGGCCGGCCCGAACCAGCACGCGGCTGCGATCGCCAGCGTCGCGAAGGTGATGACGGCCTATCTCGTGCTCCGTGACCACCCGCTACGGCCCGGCCAGGACGGCCCGACGATCACGCTCACCGACGCCGATGTCGCCGACACCGACCGCCGGCGCGGACAGCAGGAGTCGGTCGTGTCCGTCGCCGCCGGAGAGCAGTTGACCGAACGGCAGGCGCTGCAGGCGCTGCTGCTGCCGTCGGCGAACAACATCGCCGCGGTTCTGGCGCGATGGGACGCCGGCTCGGCGGACCGGTTCGTTGCCCGGATGAATGCCACCGCACGGTCGCTGGGCATGACCCACACCCGCTACACCGACCCGAGCGGCTACGACGACGCAACCGTGTCGACCGCCGCCGACCAGGTGCGCATCGTCGATCGGGCCATGCGCCTGCCGGTGTTCGCGAGCATCGTCGCCACACCGAGCGCGACGCTGCCGGTCGCCGGCACCGTGCACAACACCAACACGTTGCTCGGGCACGACGGCTTCGTCGGCGTCAAGACCGGCTCGACCGCCGCGGCCGGCGGCTGCTTCGCCTTCCGGGCCATCCGCTGGATCGACGGCAAGCGGACGACGATCACCGGGGTCGTGTTGGGCCAGCCCGGCACGACCGGATCGCGGCGGGTCTCGCGGCCGCCGACGCCATGGTCGACCGCATCGCCGGTCATCGGGCTGTGCCGGATCCACCGCAACCCAACCCCGCCCCGACTGGCCGGGAGCTCTGCCCCGAATTCACGCTCGGCAGAGAACCGGTGTCGATGCAATCGGCACGCGAGGGGAGAATCCATGAGTCACACGCTCCGGCCGCTGGCCGCCCTTGCCAACCGCGCGTTCGCGGTGAGCGTGGCGTCTCGACGCCATTGCCTAACCAGAAAACGAAGGCTGGTCGACCTTGGAGCTGCGGTCTTAGATGGACTGCCGGTAGCCGAAGAATTCGTGGTCCTGGTTGTAGCCGCCGTAGCCGCTTCCGAGTTCGGAGTAGTGGGAAACGAACTCGATCCCTTTGATCCATTTGACCTGTTTGAAGCCGAGCTCGATCTCGTTGCGGAGCCGCAGCGGAGCGCCGTGTCCGAATGACAGCGGCTGGTCGTTCATGTCATAGGCGAGCATCGTGAGGTGGTGGCTCATGTGCTCGATCGGGTGGGCGTCGTAGTAGACGCCTTTGTCGGCACCCTCGCCGAGGGAGTAGAAGACGACCCATTTCGCGTCCGGCTGTGGCTTGACCAGGTCGACGATCGTCTGCATCGAGACTCCGCCCCATTTCGCGATGCCGGACCATCCCTGGATGCAGAAGTGTTGGGTGATCTGCTCGTGATGGGGGAGCGCCCGCAGCTGCACGAGGTCGAGCTCGACGGGATTGTCGACGAGGCCGTTGATTCGCAGCCGGTAGTCGGCGAAGCGGCCCTCGAAGAGCGCCTTGTATTCGTCGGAGTCCGGGTACTGGCCGTTGTGCCAGAGGTACGGCGAGATGTCCGCTTCGCTGTACTGGCCTGGTTTGGGATCGAGGTGTTCGAAGAGGTGCTGAAGCGGCCCGACGATCGCCTGCCCGACGCGCTGCACGACCCGCGGGTGGCGCAGCGTGAACGGCGTCGCGGCCGCCCAGGCGGCGACGACAACCACCATCGAGGCGAGAAAGAGCCAGAGGCCGAGCCAGCCGTGGTCGTTGCGTCCCGGGTAGATGTGGTTCAGGTTGACCAGCAGGGTGGTCATGAACACCATCGCCGTGTGAATCACGATGAAGACCAGGAACCAGACCAGCACAAGGAAGTGCAGCGAGCGGGCGGTCTGGATGCTGAACGTCTTGCTGATCCGCTTGAACCGCGTGGACAGCGCGGGTGACATGCCGAGGCCGGTGATCAGCGCGAG
The DNA here is from genome assembly GCA_963755675.1 of uncultured Actinomycetes bacterium. Taxonomy (GTDB): domain Bacteria; phylum Actinomycetota; class Thermoleophilia; order Gaiellales; family JAICJC01; genus JAICYJ01. Next base: position 1,816 of record CAVWLK010000041.1, on the reverse strand, counting down.
CGGCGCGGCGACGAAGACGGTTACGAAGTACGCGATCAGCTGCAGGCTGTTGTAGGCCACCCAACTGTTGTCGAGCGGCCAGTTCAAGGAGAGGTACTGGATCAAGACCGACACAGCGTTCGGGAAGACAGCCCAACTCGTGGGCACGAGGTGCCGCCAGTGGCCGCTTGCAAAGAGCAGGACGTAGAAGACCGCGCCGTTCAGCAGCCAGAGCGCGTCGACGCCCAGATGCCACCAGCGTGCGAGGCCGATCGAGTGGCGAAGCCCCGGCAGACCGATCTGCGCCGGGAGGCTGATCGAGTCTTGCTTGGCTGTCCAGAGCGGATCGGCCGGCACCGGATTCTGGATCCGAAACCAGTCCCTACCGGGGGTCGAGTGGCGCGTCCAGTAGAGACGCGGATGGTCGGACAGGATCTGAACGCCGGCGCGGACGATGAAGATCAGCAAGAACAGATTGAAGAAGTGCTGGACCCGCAGCCACGCCGGGAAACCCGCCGAGGCTTCGGAGTGCGACGGCTCGACGGTGCCGGGATAACGTGCGATGAAACGCTGAACCGACGGCTCGGTGCGTAGCCCCTTCGCGACAGCGACCGCGACGATCAGCAGCACAAATCCGATCGGCAGCAGCCAAAGCAGGTTGAACCACCTGGTGCGACCGACGCGTACCCGAGGCGCGATGCCGTTCACCTGCGGGATCGCGCCTGCCCAGGTCGCCTTGTCGATCACGTCGTCACCGGGAGTGAGCTGCCACCGGTAGCTGCGAACGACGTCCGGAGAAATGCTCGATTGCGCCGGTGCGGGCAGATCTTCGGGAGTTGGGTCGGCGTCGTTTCCCAACCCTCGGAGTCTACGACGGTCTCGGAGCCGGCAAGCAACAGGAGCACCGGCCCGAAGCGGGAGGTGGGTGTTGGTGGTGTTCTGGATCCCGAGGCCCGCCGCCATCGGTCCGGCGCCCTCAGGATCACACGGCCGGCTCGAGACGCCTCTGACGTCAGCCGGGGCGTGGAACAGCTGGTCGTTCGTGTGTCTGCACGCCGGTGCCCTGGGCCGGGGTGCCGGCCGAGGGGATGGTGACCGTGACGGACAGGCCGCCGTCGTTGCGGGGGCGGGCCGTGGCGGTGCCGCCGTGGATCGCGGCGATGGAGGCGACGATGGTCAGGCCGAGTCCGAAGCCGTCATGGGAGGTGCGGTCGTTGAGCCGGTGGAACGGCTGGAAGATGCGGTCGGCATCCGCGGGGCTGATGACCGGGCCGGTATTGGCCACGGTCAGCTCGCTGCTGCCTGCCGCGGTGCGGGTGCTGATCCAGATGTCACCGGAGGCGGCGTTGTAGCGTGCCGCGTTGTCGACCAGGTTCGCGATGAGGCGTTCGGCCAGCACCGGGTCGCCCGATATGACCGCGGGCTCGAGCGTGGCGTGCACCCGCCGGTCGCCCGGGTCGGCGGTATCGAGGACGTTTTCGGCGACGGTGGCCAGGTCGACCTCGTCGTGAACGGTGAGCCCGCGCTCATTGCGAGCGAGGATCAGCAGCGCGCCGATGAGGTGCTCGGCGTGATCGACTGCGGCGCGGATGTCGGCCGCCATGTCGCGAAGGTCGGCGGTCGTGCTGTCGGGGTTGTCGAGTACGACGTCGACGGTTGCACGCATCACGGCGAGCGGCGTGCGCAACTCGTGGGAGGCGTTGGCGATGAACTGCCGCTGGCTGTCGAAGGCGCTCTGGAGCCGGTCGAGCATCTCGTGGAAGGTTTCGGCCAGCTCGTGGAGTGGCTGGTGACGAGGATTCCCGGCCGTTCGTGGTCGGTCGGCCTGACCACAGCC
>CAVWLK010000040.1:0-174709 GCA_963755675.1 uncultured Actinomycetes bacterium | reverse complement strand
ATCGTCCGCGTGGTTGAGCGAAACGCGGTCATCACCCCAAATTATTGGAGTCAAACACTCCCCGGCCCGGCGTGACATGGATGTGACGGGTTTGTGACTGGATGGCGGGCGGCGGGGTGCGCAGGCGACGACCGTCCATCGGCTAGAGTCTCACCGCCATGAGCACCACGATTCCAAGCGACGTCCGTGACCTTGCGCTGGCCTCAGAAGGCGTGCGCCGGATCGAGTGGGCCGATCGGCAGATGCCGGTGCTGGCGCAGATCCGCGAGCGGTTCTCGGCCGAGCGGCCACTGGACGGCATCCGCATCGCCGCCTGCCTGCACGTCACGAGCGAGACCGCCAACCTGATGCGGACGCTGAAGGCGGGCGGGGCCGACGTCGTGCTCTGCGCCTCCAACCCGCTCTCGACCCAGGACGACGTCGCCGCCGCCCTGGTCGCCGAGTACGGCATCTCCGTGTTCGCCCGAAACGGGGAGGACAACGAGACCTACTACGCCCACATCGAAGCCGCCGTCGATCACCATCCCCACGTGACGATGGACGACGGCGCCGACGTGATCGGCGTGCTGCACGCCAAGCGCCCCGGGCAGCTCGGCGAGATCCTGGCCGGCACCGAGGAGACCACCACCGGCGTGATCCGGCTGAAGGCGATGGAGGCCGACGGCACGCTCGGCTTCCCCATCCTGGCCGTCAACGAGGCCAACACCAAGCACCTCTTCGACAACCGCTACGGCGTCGGCCAGTCAACCCTGGACGGCATCATCCGGGCCACCAACGTGCTGCTCGCGGGCAGCACCTTCGTCGTCGGCGGCTACGGCTGGAGCGGTCGCGGGCTGGCTGAGCGGGCGCGCGGCATGGGTGCCCACGTGATCGTGGTCGAGGTCGATCCGCTGCGCGCCCTGCAGGCCGTGATGGACGGCTTCACGGTCACCCGATGGCCGAGGCCGCCCGCCGCGGAGACATCTTTTGCACCGCCACCGGCGACAAGAACGTGATCCGGCGCGAGCACTTCGAGGTGATGAAGGACTGCGCGATCCTCTCCAACACCGGCCACTTCAACGTCGAGATCGAGATCCCCGCACTCCAGGATCTGGCCACCCGCGTCTCGGTGGCGCGGCCGATGTGGAGCAGTTCGATATGCCTGACGGCCGCCGGATCTTCCTGCTGGCCGAGGGCCGGCTGGTCAACCTGGCGGCGGCCGAGGGCCACCCCGCCTCCGTGATGGACATGAGCTTCGCCAACCAGGCCCTGTCGGCCGAGTTCGCGGTCAAGAACCACGCCGACCTGGAGCGCAAGGTGTACGTGGTGCCGAAGGATCTCGATGACGAGGTCGCCCGCCTCAAGCTGGCCAGCATGGGCGTTGAGATCGACAGCCTGACCGCCGAACAGCAGAAGTACCTCTCGTCGTGGGACGAGGGCACCTAACCGACCGCGTCTTCAGCGCGGACGGGAGCGGATCGTCGCTGGTGCCGGAATCGATCGTCCGGCTCGAGGACGGCAGGCTGGTGCTGCTCGACCAGACGCGGCTGCCGGGCGAACGGGTCGAGCGACGCTACGACGACTGGCACGAGATCGTCGAGGCGATCCAAACGATGGTCGTGCGCGGCGCGCCGGCGATCGGCGTGGCCGCGGCCTACGGCGCCGCCGTTGCCGCCCGCGGCGGCCGGGAGGAGTTCGAACGGGCCTGTGACGGACTTGCCGCAGCCCGGCCGACCGCCGTCAACCTTCGCTGGGCGATCGACCGCATGCGCGCGGCGGCCGAGCGGGTGGACGGCGACGAGCTGGTCGCCCGCCTCGAGCAAAGCGCGCGCGAGCTGCACCGGCAGGAGGTCGACCGCTGCCACGCCATCGGCGAGCATGGCGCCGGCCTGCTCGGCACCGGCGCTCGCGTTCTCACCCACTGCAACGCCGGTGCCCTGGCGACCGCCGGCTACGGCACGGCGCTGGGCGTGGTCCGAAGCGCCCATCGCCGCGACCCCTCGCTAACCGTGTGGGTGGACGAGACGCGGCCGCTGCTTCAGGGGGCCAGGCTGACCGCCTGGGAGCTCGAGCAGGACGGCATCCCGGCCACGCTGCTGACCGATTCGATGGCCGGCTGGCTGATGGCCGAGCGGCGAATCGATGCCGTCGTGGTGGGGGCCGACCGGATTGCCGCCAACGGCGACGCCGCCAACAAGATCGGCACCTACTCGCTCTCGGTGCTGGCCCGAGCCCACGACGTGCCGTTCATCGTTGCCGCGCCCACCTCCACGATCGACCCAGCCCTGGCCGACGGCGGCGGCATCCCGATCGAGCACCGTGCGGCGGACGAGGTCTCGGCAGGCCGGGCCCCGGCCGGCGTGGCTGTCTACAATCCGGCGTTCGACGTGACCCCAGCCGCCAATATCACCGCCATCGTCACGGAGCTCGGCGTCAGCCGACCGCCCTACCGGTTTGTCTGATCCCGGCCTGGACATCGACCTGGCGGAACTCGACCCGCCCCTGGTCGCGCAGCTCACCGCCGCGGGCTTCGACCCGCAGCGGCTGCGCCACTGGGCCGCGCGGCTGCTGCACGCCGGCCCGGACGTGAACCGGGTGGGCGGTGATGTCACCCCGCCGGCGCCCGGCGACGTCGCCGATCTGCCCGACCGTGAGTCCGTTGATGGAGCCCGCCTGTTCTCGCTCGGCCAGGCATCGATGGCGCGCGGGGAGCTGGCGCTGGTGGTGCTGGCCGGCGGCATGGCGACACGCATGGGTGGGGTCGTCAAGGCGCTGGTCGAGGCGCTTCCGGGAACGACGTTCCTGGATGCCCGGCTCGCCGAACAGGAGCACTGGCAGCGCGGGGCCGGCGCCGACCTGCCGATGTGGCTGATGACCAGCCATGCCACCGACGAGGCCGTTCGGGAGGCGCTGGGCGACCGCATCGACGGCGACCGGGTGGCGGTGTTCAGCCAGCAGGCCTCGCTGCGGCTCGACCCATCGGGCCGCCTGTTCCGGGACGCCGACGGCCGTCCCAGCGTGCACGCGACCGGCCATGGCGACCTCTGCGACGCGCTTGCGGCAAGCGGGCTGCTGACCCGGTTCCTGGTCGGCGGCGGCCGTCACCTCTGGATCGCCAACCTCGACAACCTCGGCGCGGCCGTCGATCCGCTGGTGCTGGGGTGGCACATCGAGCAGGGCGCCCCACTCACGGTCGAAGTGGTGGACAAGCACGCCGGAGACCGTGGCGGCATTCCGGTGCGCTGGAACGGCCGGCCGGTGATCCTCGAGAACTTCCGGCTGCCTGCCGGCTTCGACGAGCACGACGTGCCCGTCTTCAACACCAACACGTTCGTCGCCGACGCCGCCGTGCTGTCACAGGTCGAGCTCGAGTGGTCGTGGTTTCGGGTCGAGAAGACGGTGGACGGCCGTCCCGCGATCCAGTTCGAGCGGCTGGTGGGCGAGCTGACGTCGGTGCTCGACTCCCGCTTCCTGCGCGTGCCCCGCGAAGGACCGCACTCGCGCTTCCTGCCGGCCAAGGATTGGGATGAGCTGGCGGTGCGGCGCGACCAGATCGCGGCGCGGGTGGGGCCCTTCCTGACCGATCCGTAACCGCTCGCGACCGACGCGTCACGGTTCGTCGCGTAGCGTGGGCCGGTGCCGGTTCCCAGCCCCCTCGACCTGCTGACGCCGCCCCGCTGCGCGCTGTGTCGCGCGTCGGGGGCGCTGCTCTGCGGGCGCTGCATGTGCGCCCTGCCGCTGATCGCCGGCCACCGCTGCGATCGCTGCGGCGCGGCCAGCCACCGGCCGGTGTCGGCCTGCGCAGCGTGTCGCGGGCGACGGCTCGGCTATGACCGGGCGGTGGCGGCGCTCGAGTACACCGGGCCGGCGCGCGATCTCGTCCACGCCTTCAAGGACGGCGGCCTGCGCTCGCTGGCAACACCCGGCGCTGCACTGATCGTGCTGGTCGTGGAGCGGCCCGATGCCGACCTGGTCACCTGGGTGCCCGCAGATCCGCTGCGCCAGGCGATGCGGGGCTATCACCCGCCACGGTTGCTCGCGCTCGCGCTGGGGCAAGCGTGGGGCATCGAGGCCCGGGCGCTGCTGCGAGGGCCGCTCCACCGGCGCCCCCAGCGTGGGCTGAGCCGAGCCGAACGGCGCGCGAACGTGCGCTCCGCCTTCACCTCACAGCCCGTGCCGGGCCACGCCCTGGTGCTGGTGGACGACGTCATGACGACCGGTGCGACCATCTCGGCCGCCGCCGGATCGTTGCGCCGGGCCGGCGCGTCGGGCGTGCTGGCCGTGACGCTGGCGCGCGCCGACGCCTCCTGAGTAGCGGGGACTTCCAACCGATGGCGATGCCGGGTAGTGTTCGCGCACAGCATTCGAAGCGAAGGGGTCGCCATGCGATTGCAGGTGAAGGGCAGGCACATCGACGTCACCGACTCCCTGTTCCAGTACGCCGAAAAGAAGCTGGGCAAGCTCGCCCGTCACCTTTCCGACGAGAGCCGCTGCGAGCTCGAACTGATCGTCGAGCACAACCCCAGCATCAACGAGAGTCAGGTGGCCGAGGCGACCGTCTGGACGAAGGGCCCCGTTCTGCGGGCGCGCGAGTCGTCCACCGACATGTACGCCTCGATCGATCTGGTCGCCGACAAGCTCGAGCGGCAGGTGAAGCGCTACCGCGAGAAGCGAACCCGCCGCCAGGCCGAGCACATGGCGCAGCACCACGCGCCACCTGAGCCGGCCCAGGTCGCAACGCTGCCCGAGGAGGACGAGGCGATGATCGTGAAGACGAAGCAGTTCAACATGAAGCCGATGTCGGACGAGGAGGCGCTGCTTCAGCTCGAGCTGATCGGCCACGACTTCTTCGTGTTCGTGAATGCGGAGTCGGACGAGGTGAACGTCATCTACAAGCGTCGCGACGGCAACTACGGCCTGATAGAGCCGACCCGCGGCGATAGGGGGGGCCGCCCTTGGGAGCCTCCGCCGGCGCCGACACCAATTCGGCGGCGAACGGCGGCAGGGGCGAATTGGGGTAATAATAGTTCTCCGCCCTGCATAGTGAAAGGGGATCCACCATCCGATGAGCGTCTTCCACAAGATCCTTCGCGCCGGCGAGGGCCGCACTCTCAAGCGGCTCGAGCAGCGCATGCGCGAGATCAATGAGCTCGAGCGCGAGACGGAGGCGCTGTCAGACGACCAACTGGCTGCCAAGACGATCGAGTTCCGGGAGCGGTTCGAGCACGGAGAGAGCCTCGACGACCTGCTTCCGGAGGCGTTCGCCTGCGTGCGCGAGGCGGCCAAGCGGACGACCGGTATGCGTCCGTTCGACGTCCAGCTGATCGGCGGGATGGTGCTGCACGAGGGCCGCATCGCCGAGATGAAGACCGGCGAGGGAAGACGCTGGTTGCGACCCTGCCGCTGTACCTGAACGCGCTGGCCGGCGTGAACGTCCACCTGGTCACGGTCAACGACTACCTGGCCCGCCGCGACGCCGCCTGGATGGGGCCGATCTACCAGGCGCTTGGCGTCTCGGTGGGCGTGATCCAGAGCATGATGCCCGAGGACGAGCGGCAAGGCCGCCTACGACTGCGACATCACCTACGGCACCAACTCCGAGTTCGGCTTCGACTACCTGCGCGACAACATGGCGCCGTCCATCGAGTACACCGTGCAGCGAGGCCACTGGTTCGCGATCGTGGACGAGGTCGACTCGATCCTGATCGACGAGGCGCGAACGCCGCTGATCATCTCCGGCGAGCCGGAGCAGGCGGCCGAGACGTACTACGCCTTCGCCAGGCCGTCGCCGAGCTGAGCCGGGCGACGACTACGAGGTCGACGAGAAGTTGCCACACCGCCTCCCCGACCGAAGAGGGGGTCGCACAAGATCGAGAACGCGCTCGGCGTCGACAACCTCTACGCGGCCGAGAACGGCCAGCTCGTCAACCACCTGATCCAGGCCATCAAGGCCAAGGAGCTGTACAAGCGCGACGACGAGTACGTCGTAATCGACGGCGAGGTCAAGATCGTCGACGAGTTCACCGGCCGCATCATGGAGGGCCGCCGCTGGTCGGAAGGGCTGCACCAGGCGGTCGAGGCCAAGGAGGGCGTGAGCATCCAGGACGAGAACGTCACCGTCGCCACGGTCACGATCCAGAACTACTTCCGCATGTACGAGAAGCTCGCCGGCATGACCGGCACGGCGGCCACCGAGGCGGCGGAGTTCCACGAGATCTACGGGCTCGAGGTGGTGCCGATCCCCACCAACCGGCCGGTGCAGCGGCGAGACCAGAACGACCTCATCTACAAGACCGAGGAAGAGAAGTTCGAGGCCGTCGCCGACGACATCGTCGAGCGCAATGAGATCGGCCAGCCGGTGCTGGTGGGCACGATCTCGGTCGAGGTGTCGGAGCACCTGTCCAAGCTGCTCGAGCGCCGCGGCATCGCGCACGAGGTGCTGAACGCGAAGAACCACGAGCGTGAGGCGCACATCGTCGAGCAGGCCGGCCAGCGGAGCGCGGTCACGATCGCCACCAACATGGCCGGCCGCGGCGTCGACATCAAGCTCGGCGACGGCGTGGTCGACCTGGGCGGGCTGTACGTGCTGGGCACCGAGCGGCACGAGTCGCGTCGCATCGACAACCAGCTTCGCGGCCGCTCGGGCCGCCAGGGCGACCCGGGCGAGACGCGGTTCTACCTCTCCGCCCAGGACGAGGTGATCCGCCTGTTCGCCGGAGAGCGCATCTACACCATCCTCGACAAGCTGGGGCCCTCCGACGGATCGCCGATCGAGCACGGCATGCTGACCAAGCGGATCGAGGGCGCCCAGAAGAAGGTCGAGGAGTTCCACTTCGTCAACCGCAAGAACGTCGTCAAGTACGACGATGTGCTCAACGAGCAGCGCAAGCAGGTGTACGCCCGGCGCCAGGAGATCCTGCGCGGCGACGACATCCGCGACAACGTGCTGGAGTGGACGTGGGATGTGATCGAGGCCGCCGTCGACGCGCACGCCGAGGGCCAGTACGCGGAGCAGTGGGACTGGGACGGCATGTGGGTCGCACTCGGATCGATCTTCCCGATCCGTATCCCGCAGACCGAGTTCGAGGGCGCCAACACCTCGCGCGACGAGCTGGTCGAGGTCGTCTACAACGACGCCGTCGAGTATTACGAGGCACGCGAGCAGGAGTGGGCGACGGCCAACGAGCAGCTGCCGCGCGACCTCGAGCGCTGGATCACGCTGCAGGTCACCGACACCCGCTGGCGAGAGCACCTCGACAACATGGATTACATGCGCCAGGGCATCGGTCTGCGCGGATATGCCCAGAAGGATCCCCTGGTCGAGTACCGCACCGAGGGCCAGCTGATGTTCGACGAGATGAGCTTCCTGATCAAGCAGGAGGTGGTGCGCACGCTGATGCACGCCGAGGTCTCGGTCGACCAGCAGGAGAACGGCGCCGGGCCGGGCGTGCCGCCGCCGCCGGGGCGGCGCGGTGGGTTGCAGTACGAGCATGCGGACGCCTCGACGCTGGAGGCGCTGGCGGCCGGCGCGGATCCCGGCGACGGCGAGCCGATCGACGTGATGCCGGTGGTGGAGCAGCGGCAGGTCGATCCTGCCCTGCCCGGCCGCAACGACCCCTGCTGGTGCGGAAGCGGCAAGAAGTTCAAGCGGTGCCATGGCGCGTAGCGAGGAGACCGCGGCTGAGCCGCGTTCGCTCGACGATCTTCAAGGGCGCCGTGGAGGAGATCAGAGCCCAGCTTCACTGGGTTCGTGATTACCTTTGACCCGGCGTCACTGACGCGGCGGCTGAGCGAGCTCGATACGGCGATGGAGGCGCCGGCGTTCTGGGATGACCAGCGCGCCGCCGCCAAGGTGGCCGCCGAGCGCGCCCGCACGCAGAGGAAGCTGGAGACGTTCGAGCGGCTGGAGGCCGACGCCGGCGAGCTCGACTCGATGCTCGAGATGGCGGGCGAGGACTCGGAGTGGCGCGACGAACTGGAGGCCTCGCTCGACCGGCTGGGCCGCGAGATCGCGCTGCTCCAGGAGCAGGCGCTGTTCACGGGCGAGTTCGATGCCGGTCCGGCCGTGGTCACGGTGCACGCCGGAGCGGGCGGCACCGACAGCCAGGACTGGGCCGAGATGCTGCTGCGGATGTACCTGCGCTGGGCCGAGGGGCGTGGCTTCAAAGCTGAGCTGATGGAGGCGACACCAGGCGAGGAGGCGGGGCTCAAGAGCGGCACGTTCACCCTCACCGGCGAGAACGCGTACGGCATCATGCAGGCCGAGAAGGGCGTCCACCGGCTGGTGCGGCTGTCGCCGTTCGACTCGGCGCACCGTCGCCACACCAGCTTCGCCCAGGTCGAGGTCTCGCCACTGGTCGAGGATGACGTCGAGCTCGAGATCGACGAGAGCGACCTGCGCATCGACACCTACCGGTCGCAGGGTGCGGGCGGCCAGCACGTCAACAAGACGGATTCGGCCGTCCGGCTGACGCATCTGCCCACCGGCATCGTCGTCCAGTGCCAGAATGAGCGCTCCCAGCTGCAGAACAAGGCTCAGGCGATGCGTATTCTCAAGAGCCGTCTGATCGAGCGCGAAGAGGAGCTACGTCGCCAAGCACTTGCGAAAGAACGCGGTGAGGCGCAGGATATTTCCTTCGGAAGTCAAATACGTTCCTACGTGTTGCACCCTTATACGATGGTCAACGACCATCGCACCAACATGAAGATCGGCAACGCCCAGTCCGTCCTGGACGGAGATCTCGACCCGCTCATCCACGCGTACCTTCTGAGCAGGGCAACCGCCAAAACGTAAGGAAAACAGCCTGCTCACGCGCGCCTTGTCCTTTGCGTCCATCCCCGCCGGGGAGTACCCTGGGTACCGACCGCGACCGCGCCCAACGCGCGCATCCGACCCGCGATGACCGACCAGCCACACCTCCCCGACGACTCCGCACCCGCGCTTGCCGACGCTCCCGTCGCGCTCACCGAGCCGCCGACCGCCGAGGCGACGCCGAACGGCTACCAGCCGCAGCGCCCCGCCGGCTCGGCGATGATCCTGTTCGATCAGGTGACGAAGATCTACGAGCCCAACATCCTGGGCCTGGACGATGTCTCGCTGCAGATCGACAAGGGCGAGTTCGTGTTCCTGGTGGGGCCGTCCGGCTCGGGCAAGTCGACGTTCATCAAGCTGCTGCTCAAAGAGCTCGATGTCACCTCGGGCAACCTGATAGTCGGCGGTCGCTCACTGCCCAAGCTGAAGCGCTCCAAGATCCCCGTGCTGCGCCGCAACATCGGCTGCGTGTTCCAGGACTTCAAGCTGCTGCCGAACCGCTCTGTGTACCAGAACGTGGCCTACGCGCTGCAGGTGCAGGGCCGCTCGCGGGCCGAGATCCGCAAGAAGGTGCCGGACATCATCGGGCTGGTCGGCCTGGCCGACAAGAGCGATCGCTACCCGAATGAGCTGTCAGGCGGCGAGCAGCAGCGCGTCTCGGTGGCGCGCGCGTTCGTCAACCATCCGCCGCTGCTGATCGCCGACGAGCCGACCGGCAACCTCGACCCCGACACGTCGGTCGGCATCATGCAGCTGCTGTACCGCATCAACCGCGCGGGCACGACCGTGGTGATGGCCACCCACGATCGCGAGATGGTGGACAAGATGCGCCGTCGCGTGATCCAGCTCGAGAGCGCCCGCGTCGTTCGCGACGACAGGCGAGGCGGCTACCAAGCATGAGGTGGCGGTTCTTCGTCTCCGAGGCGTTCAACTCGATCCGCGGCAACGTCGCCACCACCATCGCCGCTAGTGTCACCGTCCTGATCGTGACGTTTCTGCTGGCCGTGTTCGCGTCGCTCGGCCTGTTCCTCTACGACAAGACGGTCGGCGTGCGAAACGACATCACCGTCAAGGTTTACATGAAGATGGGCACCGAGACCGACACGGCGACCCTGAACCGGATCCACAACGACTTGGCCGGGATGCCGTACGTCCTGTCGGTGCGCTACGTCTCGCCCGAGCAAGCGATCCAGACGCTGACGAAGGACGCGCAGAAGGACGCCAGCGTCCTTCCCACCAACCCGCTGCCGCCCGCGTTCTACGTCAAGCTCACCGACCCGTCCAAGGCCGGCGAGGTGTCCGCCTCGGCCGGACAGATCGACGGCGTCAAGAACTGCGGCTCCCCTCCCTGCGTGACCTATGGCAAGGAGATCGCCGACAAGGTGCTGACGGTCACCAAGTGGGTGCTCGTGTTTCTGGGCTCGCTGATGGCGCTGCTGGGGATCGCGGCCGTTGTGCTGATCGCAAACACGATCCGGCTCTCGATCTTCTCACGGCGGCGTGAGATCGAGGTCATGAAGCTGGTCGGCGCAACCAATTGGTTCGTTCGCGTGCCGTTTGTGCTCGAGGGCATGCTGACCGGATTCTTCGGCGCTGCCGGAGCGGTCGCCCTGCTGACGCTGGTCTACGTCGCCCTCTCGAATCTGAACGGCGGGCTGACGGATCCGGCCAAGAGCTTCCCCGCCGGCGTCTTCGGCCTCGGCCTCGCCCTGATCGCCTTCGGCACCTTCCTGGGAGCCTTCGGCTCCGGGCTCACGATGCGGAAGTTCCTCAGGATCTGAGCAGCGATCCCGTGCCAGGCAACGCGAAGCGGTGCCTGGCACGATCGAGCCGCGGGGGTGCACCGCGTGTGTTTGGCGCTCGGCCAGCGCCCGACGATCGTCTGCTTGCTTCTGCGCGTTGGCTGCCGCTCGATGGTGCCAGGCACCGGCCTTTCGGCCGTTGCCTGGCACCGATTCCACATCCCGTGCCTGGCAACGCGAAGCGGTGCCCGGCACCATCGAGCTGCAACGATGCAATGTGTGAGCCAGACGGTGGTCTGGCGCCGGACGATCGTTGGCTCTTTCGTGCACGCTGGTCGCAGCTCGATGGTGCCAGGCACCGGCCTTTCGGCCGTTGTCTGGCACCGAGCACACTACGGATGCGTGAACCGCACCAGGTTGGCCGTTTCCATCGGCCCCTGGGCAGCAACCTCCCTGACCACGCCGATGCCGCGCACGTAGTACTTGCGGTCGATGCCGCCGGGCTCGAGCCGTGTCCACTCCAGCGTCAGCGCCGCGTGGGTGAAGCTGCCGAACGGCACCGAGACATGCTGGTCGAGGTCGACCAGCCAGTACTGGTCCTCGGCCTGCCCAGCCCAGTACTCCTGGCGGTGTGTGTCGCCCACCTGCGGATTGGCGGTCATCACGATGCCGGGAACGGCGCCGCCCACGCCGGACTCCCACGATCCTGATGTGTCGACGGTGCCGTCCTCGTAGGCGGCCGTGCGCTCGCCCAGGTACCAGACGTTGCCGTCTCGATCTTGCGCGTACCAGTCTTGCGTTCGTTCCAGCACCGTGCCGTTGTGCGTGGCCACGTCACTAACGATCGTGGCCTTGACCCCCAGGATCGTTTTCGTCCGGCTCAGCACCTTGACAACGTCGCGCTGCGTCTGCCCGTCCTTGACGCCTCGGTACACCCACACCGACCCCGGCCTCCAGGGCAGGTACGGGTTGGTGATGTGACGGACGAAGTCCACGGGATCGATCGCCGCGCTGCTGCGACTCGACGTTGCCGCGTTCGAGCCGCTGATCATCGCGGCAGAGACGGCGAGGCCGGCCAGCAGTACGGATCCGGAAACGGCCCGGGCGAGTGTCGTGTGTCTCATCACGTCCCCTTCCCCTCGGTGTTGGTACGGCGAATGGTAGGAGCTGGCCGAAACCACCGTCCAAGAAGTTCGGGGTAGAATCCCGTCCCGACTTCATGGGGCGTCGCACACTGATCTGGCTGGTCGCCGCCGTGGCGCTGTTGGTTGCGTTCTTCGGCGGGTTCGAGCTCCACTCGCGCACGGTCTCGCACGTGGGCCTGGCACCCGACGCTCAGGCGGCGACCATCCGCGACGAGGTGGTGACGGCGCTGCAGAACTCGTATTACCGACCGCTGGCGCCACGCGTTCTGGATGCCCCCACGGTGCACGGTGTGCTGAGCGCGCTGGGCGATCCCTACACCCAGTACCTCTCGCCGGCGGCGTACCGCAGGTTGCTGGCCAACGAGCAGAGCAGCTTCTCCGGCGTCGGCGTCGCGCTCACGCACGCCCGCGGCGGACTGCTGGTCACGATCAGGCTGCCCGGCATGCCGGCGTCGAACGGCGGCATCCGAGTGGGTGACCTGATCGTCGCCGTCGACGGCCGGCGGGTGAGGGATCTCAGCTACCAGGCGGGGGTCGAACTGCTGCACGGCGCGCCCGGCTCCACGGTCACGGTGACCGTCCGCCGGCCCGGTAGCAGCAAGCCGCTCGATCTGACGCTGGTGCGCCGGGCGGTCCGGCTGCCGATCGTCTTCCAGCGCACCGTCCGCTACCACGGCGAGAGCTACGAGTACATGCGCCTGCCCGGGTTCGTGGCCGGCGCCGGTGACAGCGTGCGCCGGATCGCGCAGAGCGCGCGACGCAACCACCGGGCGGGGCTGGTGCTCGACCTGCGCGGCAACGTGGGGGGACTGCTGGACGAGGCCGTACAGGTCACGCGCGTGTTTCAGGACAGCGGTGTGGTGGTGACGATGCAGGGACTGCACGAACCGATGCAGATCTACTCGGCGGGTGAGGTGGCCGTGTCGCGGATGCCAATGGTGGTACTGGTTGACGGCTCGACGGCCAGCGCGGCCGAGGTGGTGGCGGGATCGCTGCAGCGGGCGGGACGCGCGATCGTGGTCGGTTCGCGAAGCTTCGGCAAGGGCACCGTGCAGGCCGTCCAGCCGCTCGAGCGAGGTGGCGCCCTGAAGCTGACGGTGGCGGTGTTCCGGCTGGCCGGGGGCACGCAGGTGAACCGTCGTGGCGTGATGCCGAACATCTCGGCGGTCGATCGGCCGGCGACCCGAGCCGATGACGCGCTGATGGCCGCGCTGCGGGCGCTGGCCGCGCGTTGACCGACGAGCAGAGTCTGCCGCTCGCGGTGTGCGAGGTGGCGAGGCGTGGCAAGCTGTTGATCGGCGCGCCGTTCTTCGAGCCGGGGCGACCGCTGACGCTCGGTCGGAGCGGCGCGGTGACTGCCGAGGAGGGCGACCTGGTGGCCGTGCAGCCGCAGGGAGACGGGCGCGCCACGGTCATCTCGGTGCTCGGGTCGCCGGACGACGTCGCCGCCGTCGTGCGCGCCGTCGCGGTCGACGAGGGGTTTGGCTTCGGCTGGGAGGAGGAGATCGAGGCCGAGCTGTCGCGGCTGCCGCGCGACCCGCTGGTGGCCGATGCCGGGAGGGTCGACCTGCGCGATCGGCTGACGTTCACCATCGATCCTCCGGACGCGCGCGATTTCGACGATGCGATTACCGTCGAGCGGGAGGGAGGCGGGTTGCGCGTGATGGTGCACATCGCGGACGTGTCGGCGTTCGTACCGGCGGGTGGGGCGATCGACCGAGAGGCCTCATGGCGCGGGTGCTCCGTGTACCTGCCGGGCCGGGTCGAGCCGATGCTGCCGCACGAGTTGTCGAGCGGGCTGTGCAGCCTGCAGCCGGAGGTCGACCGGTTCGCGGTCACGATCGACATCGCGGCCGACGGGGCGATGACGGCATACCGCAGCGTGATCCGAAGCTCCCACCGGCTCAGCTATCCCCAGGTCGAGCGGATCCTGGCCGGTGAGGACACCGTCGAGCCCGCCCTCCACGCGGCGCTGGCCGACGCTCACGAACTGAGCGGTCGCCTGCGCGAGGCGCGATTTGCCCGTGGCGCCGCCCGCATCGACTCGCGCGAGATCGAGTTCACCTTCGCCGACGGACGCGTGGTCGCCGCGAACTCCGCCGCCGAGCCCGTCGCCCACTCGCTGGTCGAGGAGCTGATGCTGCTCGCGAACGAGCGCGTCGCCGAACTGTTGGCGGATGCGCGTGCACCTGCCATCTTCCGCGTTCACGAGCCGCCCCGCAGCGAGGCGGTGGAGATGCTGGTCGAGCGGCTGGCCGAGCTGGAGGTACCGACGCCACCGCAGCCGGATCTCGGCGGGCCGGCCCAGGCGGCTGCCTACGTCGCTCAGATCAGCGAGTGGGTGACCCGCTATACCGGCCAGTCGCGGAGAGGCCGGGTGGCGTTTCCGACCCTCGTCCTGCGGGCGCTGGAACGCGCCCGCTATGCGCCCGAGAACCTGGGCCACTCGGGACTCGCCAGCCCCGCCTACTGCCACTTCACGTCGCCGATCCGGCGGTACCCCGACCTGGTTGTGCACCGTGCGCTGCTGGCGCATATCGGCGCCGGCGAGCCGGTTGCGCTGGAGCCGCCCGAGCTGGCGCAGGTGGCCGAGCGCAGCAGCTCGCGGGAGCGGACCGCGGCTCGCATCGAGCGGCGAGGCGACGACGTTTGCCTGGCCTTCCTGCTTCAGGACACGCTGTTCGAGCGTGGGTGGGAGGAGCCGTTCTCGGGCGAGGTGGTGGGCATGATCGAGGGAGCGGTGTTCGTCCGCTTCGGCGAAGTGTTCGAGGGACTGCTGCCGGCGCGCCGCCTTGGCCGGGAGCGGTTCGAGCTCGACCGGCTCGCGGTCGCGATGGTCGGTCTCTCGAGCGGGCAGCGCCTCCGGCTGGGCGACACGATCGACGTCACGGTCAGCTCGCTCGACCGCGCGCTGGGCCGGTCGCTGCTCGACCGGGGCCCGCCATCCCGCGAGTGAGGCACACTACAGCGATGGTCGGCGCCGGCGGCACGCACGGACGCAGTCCGCGTCGCAGGCTGCGCCGCGGGCTGACGGTTGTCGCGCTGCTGCTGACGATCGCGGCGATTGCGACGGGCGCGATCTACGCCTTCCGAGGGGACACCTCGATCCCCGGCGTTACTCACCGTGGGCCGGACCCGCGATTGGTGGTGCGTACGTTCGCAACCGCCTGGGCGGCCGGTGACTATCGCACCATGTATCGCCAGCTGACTGCGCAGGCGCGACGCGCAGAGCCGTACCCGGCGTTCGCCCGGGCGTACCGTGCGGCGGCATCTGAGGCCACGCTGGGATCCGTCTCGTTCCGGGGCGGCGAGCGCGTCGAAGGCGGCGTCGGCTATGC
This sequence comes from uncultured Actinomycetes bacterium, assembly GCA_963755675.1. Lineage (GTDB taxonomy): Bacteria > Actinomycetota > Thermoleophilia > Gaiellales > JAICJC01 > JAICYJ01. The sequence continues at coordinate 159,693 of CAVWLK010000040.1, read as the reverse complement.
CCCGATCGCGCTCCACACGCGATTGTTCGGGGTGCAGAAGACGGATCTAACGCTGCCCGTGGTGCAGGTGGCGAACCGCTACCGGGTGGCGTGGACCAAGCAGATGACCTGGCCGGGGTTGACCAGCGGCGAGCATCTGGCGCGTCGGGTGATAGCGCCCGACTCGCGTGGCGCGATCCTCGCCCGCGACATGACCGTGCTCGCGCGTGGCCCGGCCGATGCCCGCGAGTATCCGCAGGGGGCGCCGTTTGCGCTGATCACCGGCTACGTGGCGGCACCGACAACGCCGGCCGAGCGGCGCGCGCGGGTGCGCGCGGGCTGGATGGGCGAGAGCCGCTACGGGCAAGGTGGCCTGGAGCAGTCGCTGGATGCCACGCTGGGCGGCGCGCCGCGCGTCGACCTGGTCGCCGTCGGCGCCTCAGGCAGACGGCTGCTTGCCCGTCACCATGGCCGGCGCCCGCGCAGCGTGGTGACGACGCTGGACGCCTCGCTGCAGGAGACGGCGACCGCTTTGCTGGCCGGCCAGCAGGGCGGGATCGTGGTGCTGGACGCGCGCAGCGGAGCGCTGCGAGCCGCGGCCGGACTGGCATTGGACGGCCGCCAGCCGCCCGGCTCGACGTTCAAGATCGTGACCGCGTCGGCGGCGCTGACCTCCCACACGGCGACGCTCGACTCGTACTTCGAGCCCGAGCACTATGCCCTGCTGGGCGGGTTCAAGTTGCGCAACTTCCACGGCGAGCTGTGTGGAGGCACACTGATCGATTCGTTTGCTCACAGCTGCAACTCGGTGTTCGCGCCGCTTGCCATCCAGATCGGCGCCGAGGGTATGGCAGGCATGGCCAACGCCTACGGCTTCAGCCGCCCGCAGCAGATCGCATACCCGGTGGCAGAGAGCGTGATGCCGCGCCCGGTGCTGCTCGACACGGATGCCGGACTGGGCGTGACCGGCATCGGCCAGGGCGGCGTCACCGCCACACCGCTTCAGATGGCTTCGGTGGCACAGGTGATCGCGGCTCGCGGCGTGCTGCATCCGCCCTGGCTGGCGAGGCTGCCCCACGCTCAGAGCGACCAGTCGGCGCCGCGACGCGTGATCTCGCGCACGGTTGCGGACGAGGTCGCCGAGATGATGCGGGCCGTCGTCAGCTATGGCACCGGCACCCAGGCCCAGAGCTCGATCGCGACCGTGAACGGCAAGACGGGCACGGCCGAGGTCGGGCCGGACACGAAGTCCGACGCATGGTTCACCGGCTACGCGCCGGCCGAGGCGCCGAAGGTGGTGGTCTCGGTACTGATCGTTCACGGCGGCGTCGGCGGCACGGTGGCGGCGCCGCTGGCGCGGCAGATGATCGAGGCAGCGCTTCGGTGACCGGCCGGCCGGGCGGCATCGTGCTGGACATGGAGGGCGTGCTGCACGTCGACTGGCGGCCGATCGAGGGCTCACCCGAGGCGGTGCGAGAGCTTCGCCGGCTGGGAATCGAGCTCGCCATCCTGACCAACACGACCGGCCGCACGCGGGCCGCGATCGCGGAGCGGCTGTCCGCGATCGGGTTCGAGTTCTCCCCCGGCCGGATCATCACCGCCGCTTCGGCTGCGGCCGAGCACCTCCGCCGGCACCACGCCGGCGAGCCGGTGTACGCACTGGTAGAGAACGGCGCCACCGGCGATCTGGACGGCATCGAACTGGTTGAGCGCCCCGCCGACGCCGGGGTGGTGCTGCTGGGAGGGCCGGACGAGACCTGGACGTACGGCCGTCTGAACGACGTCTTCAGGGTGCTGCTGGAGGGAACGCCGCTGGTCGCGATGCAACGCAACCGGTGGTGGCCGACGGTCGACGGCCCGTCGCTCGACGCCGGCATGTTCGTGGCCGGGCTCGAGTACTCGAGCCGAGTGACGGCGACGGTCGTGGGCAAACCCTCGCCCGGCATCTATCGCGTCGCCTGTGATCTGCTGGAGGTCGAACCGGGGCGGGCGATGATGGTGGGCGACGACCTCGAAAGCGATCTGCCGCCGGCGCGCTCGATAGGCATGCGAACGTGCCTCGTCCGCACCGGCAAGGGGGGAACGTTCGCCGATGCGGCGGCCGGCGCCGATCTCGACCTGGCCAGCCTGGCGGCGCTACCGGCCGCTCTGCCGGCCGTCTGACGGAGCGCCGGCGGGGCCGATTCGGTATCATGAGACCGATGCATCACCGCAACCCCAACATCGATTTCGCCACGTCGGTCGTTCGCCGGTTGCGCTTCTGCATCTCGCGCGTCTCGCACTGACGAGGCCGGACCAGGGGAGTGGTGCGCCTGCAGGGCGCCTCCTCGAGAACGTTTCCGTCCGGCTTTGACCCCCGAGGTTGTCTGCAATGAACGCGCGTACGCTCACCATCTTCAGGCTTTACCAGCTCTTCAACGGCATCGTCTTCACCGGCCCGATCTGGGCGGTATTCCTGCTGTCGCGCGGACTCTCGCTGACGCAGTTCGGGCTGGTCGAGGCGGCCCTGCACGTGGGCATGCTGGCGGCACAGGTGCCGACCGGCGCGCTGGCGGACGCACTCGGCCGCCGCAAGCTGCTGGTGGCGGCGGGGTTCTTCACGGCCGCCGCCGAGCTGGGCTACGTCTACGCCCCGGGCTTCGGCCTGATCTGCCTGGCCGGGGCGGTCCACGGCGTGGCATTCGCGTTGCGCACCGGCGCGGACGAGGCGTACCTGTTCGACGCGCTCGCGCATGACGACGCACATGCCCAGTTCCCGCGCATGCTGGGCGGTCTCTGGGCGGTGTTCCAGTTTGCCGGGGCGATCTCGTTCCTGGCCGGCGGCCTGATCGCGACCTGGTCGCGACCGGCTGCGTTCTGGCTGACCGCGATCTGCGGGCTGATCGCCAGCGCGATCGCGTTGCGGCTGCCGGATGATGCTCGAGGCGAGGCCCGCCGACGGCATCTCGGTTGCCAAGCGCGGCATCTGCGGCGCTGCGGCGATCGCCACGGCTGGCGACGCTGACGATCGCCTGGAGCATCTACTGGGCCGCCTTCACCAGCGCCTGGTTCTATGCCGCGCCGCTGTTCGAGGAGCGCGGCGCCTCGGACGCCGTGCTCGGCTTCGCGCTGGGCGCGGGCATGCTCGTGGGAGCGGCGTTCAGCTGGGCCGGCGGCCGGATCGCCGAGCAGGTGCCGCTGACCGTGAGCGTGGGCGTCACCTCGCTGGTTGCTGCAGCCGCGCTGGTGATCGGGCCGGCGCTGCCCGACCTGCTGCTGCCGGTGCTGGTGCTGCTGGTGGTGGCGGGCGTGCCCGAGCTGGTCTACGTCACGCTGTGCGACCTACCTCCAGCACAACACCCGGTCCGAGTTCCGGGCGACATCGATGTCGATCGCCGAGGGCTTCTTCTCGATCCAGATGCTGTGGCTGTTCCCGCTGGTCGGATATCTGAACGCGCACCGGGGGTAGACGTACGGCTACTCGGTGTGCGCGGTGATGTCGCTGGTGGCGGCGGGGATGTTCATCGCCTCTCAGCGGCTGTCGCGGCCTCGAGTCAGCGGCCGAAGCTGACGCCGGTTGCGGCGTAGGATGAGGCCATGAATGCCCCCACGCTCGCAAGCTGATCGCCGAGAACCGCAAAGCTCGCCACGACTTCCACATCGTCGAGCGGCTCGAGGTCGGCATCGCGCTGACCGGCACCGAGGTCAAGTCGCTGCGCGACGGCGGCGGCAACATCCGCGAGGCCTATGCCCAGCTGCGCGACGGCGAGATGTTCCTGGTCGGCGCCAACATCGCCCCCTACCGGCAGGGCAACCTCCAGAACCACGAGCCGGATGCGCGACCGCAAGCTGCTGCTGCACCGGCGTGAGATCGAGCAGCTGGGCGCGAAGGTCGCCGCAGCGCGGCATGACGCTCGTGCCGCTGGCGCTCTACCTCACCAACGGCCGCGTGAAGCTCGAGCTCGGCCTGGCCAAAGGCAAGGAGGGCGTCGACAAGCGCCACGCGATCGCCGAGCGCGATGCCCGGCGGCAGATGGAGCGAGCGGTCAAGGAGAGCCGCCGGTGAGGCGCGACGTCGCCTCACCGCCCCAGATCGCTAGGATCGCCTTGTTGACCGCCCAGACGACGGCCAGCGCGACGCCGAGCGACTGGGAACCGGCGGCGTAGAGGCCGGCTGCGGCGGCTCCGATCACGGCCACCTCCACAACCAGCCGCAGGGCGAGCGGTGCGGTCGCGACCATCCGCTTGGGCGCGACGAACGCGCCCCATGCGAGCATCGCCGCCACCGGCGCGCCTAGGCCCAGGGCGAGGCTTGGCAGGGCGCCGTCGCCGGTGCTGAACCCCCAGTAGCCGAGGGCGACCAGCGCGCACAGCTCGATCACGAAGCGGATGGTCAGGTTGACGGCGATCAGCACGGTGCCGGCCGGATATCGTCCGCACCATGCCCGACACGCTTCCAGTCACTGATGGCACGACCCCTTCGGCGGCGCCGAGCGTCTGGTACCGGATCGTGGGAGATGGCGAGCGCGACGGCCGGCTGAGCGAGTTCCACTGCATTGGCACGCTGAAGGACTGTGACGTGACGCCGGCTGGGTGAGATCGAGCTGCCGACGCTGATCGTGTCCGGCGCCCATGACGAGGCCCCGCCGCTGATCCCGGGCACGGTGCAGGAGGGGATCCGCGGATCGGAGTGGGTCGTGTTCAAGGATTCCTCGCATATGCCGCATCTCGAGGAGCCCGAGCGCTTCCTGGACGTGGTTGGCTCGTGGCTGCGCAAGATCGAAGCGCAATAGCCGCTCCGCTACAATGGGAGCGTTCCTCACAGGGGGCGACCTGGTTTCGACACGGTCGATTTTCGGTGAGGGTTGCAAGCCGAGGTTCCAGGTGGCCTCGTAAAATCCCTGGAAAACCGCAAGTGCGGAATCTGATCTCGCACTCGCTGCCTAATTAGGTAGCGCGCCGGCCCCTCCAGTCCGCGGGAGGGACCGCCGGTGTCATCCAGCGGACTTGCCGTGAGGGGGAACGCCTCCGCCGCCGATCGGGACTTCAAAGAGGGGCTAGCGCGAACGGTGGCCCGTCCGGGGGCAGCCGCCGGGCGAATCTCAATCCCGGACTACGCTTGTAGACGCTCTCTTCGTACGGCAGTGGACGCGGGTTCGATTCCCGCCGCCTCCATCAAACGGCTTGGTTGAGCCGAAAACACGATCGGAATGGTTGCGTTCACTCGGCGGCGTCCCGACGCCGCTCGGCACGCTTCGCAGCGACGAGCTGGAGCGCTTCGCGCAGGTCGGCAAGGTCGACGTGGGCGTAGATGTCGGCGGTCGTCTGAATCGACGCATGACCGGCGAACACCTGCGCCGCTTTGAGGTTGCCGATGTTGCGCACGATGTCGGTGATCGCCGTATGCCGGGCGGAGTGCATATCGGCAGATGCTTCACGCCGGCCCGATCGAGGCAAGCGTGCCACCAACGATGGACTGATGCGCACGCCGGACGGCCACAGCCGGCTTGCGCTCTCGCGGTTTCGGTCGGCGTCTTCGTTCGGCGCGGGCCCCGCTTCCAGCGGAGCGCCTGGCGGCTCCATTAGCGGGCAGCGAAGGCCACGAAGACCTCGCTTTGCTTGTCCACTTCAGGGATTCATCGTCATCGGCAACCGGGATCAAACGGTCCGATACACGCGCGATGTGAATCGCGTTTGTCCGAATCGGGTCTGCCCTCCGGCGAGTGCCGCCGGGTGCCGACACGGGGCCGGCACCCGGCGCGGGTGCTACGCTCAGCGCGGTCCGGATAGGCGGATCACGGGGCACTCGAAGCTCTTGACCACCCCGATGTCGATGGCGGCGCCACCGGCGATTGCGGCGGTGACTTCCTCGTCGCTGTCCAGGTCGCCGCTGCCGTTTGTGTCGTAGGCGGCTACGGCGGCGTCATAGTCCGAGAACTCAAGACCCTGCACCCGCCAGCGGCCACCGTTGAAGCCTGGGTCACCCGGGGCGGCCGTCGCCACGTTTGGCTGGAGTCCGAAGAACTGGTAGATGGTGTCGAAGCTGGTTGCCGGCGCGCCGGTGCCGGAGAGATCTGTCGGCGTGCCGACCGTGCGGTAGAGCTGGCCGTCCACGTAGAACGCGGGGCCCGAGACGCCGCCGCTGCCATTCGCCTGAGCGGCTGCGGGAGCCAGCAGCGCCCCCGTCAGAATCGCGATCATCGTCAATCGTCGCATGCTGTGTCATCTCCTTCTGGTTCGTCGACCTGTTCACATCAAGTGTGCGAGCCAGATCTGGCGGATCTGCGACGGAACGCTGAACAAAGGGTGAACGAATCATTCCTTACAGGAGTGTGAACTCCAAGCTTCGTGCAACATTCGCTGGGTATCGTTCTCTTATGCCCGCCTCGGCTCCCGGAGCGCAGCGTGTGCTCGTCGTCGACGACGAGCCGATCGTGCGCGAGGTGATCGGCCGGTACCTGGAGCACGCCGGATTCCATGTCGATGCTGCCGGCGACGGGGAGACAGCGCTGGAGAAGATCGGCGAGCACGCGCCTGACGCGATCCTGCTTGACCTGATGCTGCCGCGGCTCGACGGACTCGATCTGTTGCGCGTCCTGCGGCTCGACAGCTCGGTGCCGGTGATCGTCCTGTCAGCGAGATCGAGCGAGCGGGAGCGGGTGGCCGGTCTCGAGCTGGGTGCTGACGATTACGTGGTCAAGCCGTATTCGCCGAGCGAGGTGGTGGCGCGTCTGCGCGCCGTGCTGCGTCGCGCCAACGGCACGGGGCCCGATCAGTGCCTGTGGTTCGACGGGCTCGAGATCGACCCGGTTCGCCGTGTGGTGTCCAACCGCGGTTCGGTCGTCCCGCTCACGCGCAAAGAGTTTGAGCTGCTGCACCTGCTGGCATCCAATCCGGGGCGCGTGTTCAGCCGGGATCAGTTGGTGGAGTTGGTGTGGGGGTACGTCTGGACGGGCGACACCTCGACCGTGACCGTGCATGTCCGCCGCCTGCGCGCGAAGCTGGAGGATGATCCGGCCCGGCCGCGGCGGCTCGTGACCGTGTGGGGGATCGGGTATCGGTTCGACCGATGAGCGAGCCGCTGCGCCTGCTCACATTGCTTGCGCCGACGACCGTGGCCACCATTGGGTGCGCCCTGGCCACGCGCAGGCTGGTGGAGCGAGCGCCGTTGCCGCTGATAATGGCGGCTCTGGCGGCGGTAGCCTCGGTGGTCACGGTTGTCAACCTGCTGGTGCTGAGCCACCTAATGCTGCTCGATCGGGCCAGCCTTGCCGAGCTGGCGCTAATCACCCTCTACTCGGTGACAGCGGGCCTGATCGCGGCGCTGATCGTGGCGCGCTCGACCACGGCGGCGATCGAGCGGCTGGCCGCGATGGCGGCCTCTCTGAACCACGAGCGTCTCGATGCCCGCGTGGGAGACCTGCACGCCGGCCGTGAGCTCCAACTGCTAGGAGAAACCCTCGATCAGACGGCGCGGCGACTGCAGCTTGCGATCGCCACCGAGCGAAGGATGGAGGCGGAGCGACGTGATCTGATCACCTCGCTCTCACACGACCTGCGTACACCGCTCGCCAGCTTGCGCTCAATGATCGAGGCGATCGACGACGGCATCGTAAGCGACCAGGCCACGCTCGTCCGCTACGCATCGGAGATGCGAGGCGCCGTGGGCGCGCTAGTTCAGATGGTGGACGATATCTTTGAGTTGGCGTCGATCGACGCCCTCGCCCCAGCTGCGGCGGCGGATGCGTCGCTGGCTGACCTCGTCCGCCTGGCGGTCGATAGTTGCGCGCTCACCGCGTCCGCGAAGGGCGTCACGATCGAGGTCGATCTTGGCGATGCGACCGACTGTCTCTGCTCTCCGCGACTCGCCCGGGTGACGCACTCGCTGGTCGATAATGGCGTGCGCCACACACCGGAGGGAGGCGCGGTCACAATCCTCGCTCGGCATGTGCCGGATGGACTCGAGATTGCGGTCGAGGATTCCGGCGAAGGCATTCCGGCCGAGCTGCTTTCGCACGTCTTCGAGCCGTTCTGGCGGGCCGATCCGGCCCGCACGGGACGCGGGTCGGGGCTGGGATTAACGTTGGCTCAGCGGATCGTGGAGGCACTCGGCGGGCACATCGAGGCGACCAGCGCGCCAGACCACGGGGCGCGCTTCGCGATCCGAGTGCCCGCAGGCGGCTGATCGAGGAGTTCACAGAGCGATCGGAATGATACGCGGGTTCGATTCCCGCCGCCTCCATCCCTTTACCAAGACCAGACAAAGCCCGTCCCCGTTCCGCAAGGTCGAGATACTCCGGTACACGTCGTGGTCTCGCGATACGATGGGACTCGGCGATACCAGATCCCGTCGACTAGGAATTGCCGGCTGGGGAGGCACGGGCAGAATGATTCGGACGCGACTCACAGACCTCGTCGGATGCATGGTGCCCATCCAGCAGGCTCCGATGGGCACGGTCTCCTCGCCGCGCCTCGCGGTCGCCGTCGCCGAGGCGGGAGGCATAGGCTCGATCAATACCCTCGGCGTTTCGCCCGACACCCTCAGGCAGCGCCTCGACGAGATGTGCGAGCAGACCGACGGCGTGCTCGCGGTGAGCTTCCTGACCACCGACATCGACGCCAAGGCCGTGGCGGATGCTGCGTCCCGCGTACGCATTGTTGACTTCTTCTGGTGCGATCCCCGGCCGGACCTCGTCAACCTAGCCCACAAGGGTGGAGCGTTGGTCAACTGGCAGGTCGGGTCGGCGGCGGAGGCACGAGCGGCCGTCCGGGCTGGCGCCGACATGGTCAGCGCCCAAGGTGTCGAGGCCGGCGGTCACTGCCGCGGCGACACCCCCTTGTTGCCGCTGCTCTGCGAGGTGCTCGACGCCGTCGACGTGCCCGTCCTCGCCGCCGGAGGCATCGCCGACGCCCGTGGCGTCGCCGCTGCTCTCGCCGCGGGAGCCTCGGGCGTGCGGATGGGGACGCGGTTCATCGCCACAGAGGAATCGGGAGCGCATCCCGACTACGTCGCCGCGATCCTCGCGGCAGGCGCGAACAGCACGCGCATCACCGACGCGTTCGACGACTGTCCGTTGTGCGCGTCGTCGCCGCGCGCCCGCGTGCTCATCTCGGCAATCGACGCTGTCGAGGCAATCGACGCCGAAGTCGTCGGCACGATGCCGAGCGCCGACGGGGAGATGCCCGTGCCGCGCCGTTCCTGGATACCGCCGACCCGAGGGATGAGCGGGCACATCGAGGCGATGTGTATGTATGCAGGCGAATCCGTCGCCCTCGTCAACACCGTCCTGCCCGCGTCACAGCTCGTGCGATCCCTCGCCGAAGGCGCCGAGGCTTTGCTAACGACGGCGCAGCTGAGCGTCTGAGACGGGTGTCCCGCTTGGTGGCGCGGACGTGGAGTGGACGCAGTGCTCCATCACCCCTTTATCTAAGCCGAATCCGGCTTGTGCCGGATGTCACGCCCCACGAGGAATCGAATCCGTTCGATGCGCTCGTGAGCCGTTTACTCACCGGGGCGCAGCCGCCTTCATGCTCGCACTTCGGTCGGTGTCGCCAGAGCGGTGGACTTTCGCGGATATGCACGGACGGCCGCGCGCCAGACGACGATCGAGCCGACGATATGAAAAGAGAGCAGCGCCATAGAGCCGATGAAGGCGACCGCCGATCCGAACGCGGCGCCCGCAGCGCCGATGATCATGGCGGCTCCCAGGATCATCGCAAGCCATCCGAACCAGCGTGGCAGCGTGCCTCCGCGCAGCGCGGCTGCGGATGTCGCGAGCGCCTCAATGGCGAAGAAGATCGACGCGTAGAAGAACAGGGCGGCGGCGCTGGCATGTGAGAAGGCCGCTATGTCGGGCGTGCTGGTGGCATCGTCGATGCGAAGCGTCACGCCGCGCATCAGCGCCGGCCCGATGCCCGTGAGCGCGGCGCCCGTTGTGGCCGCCACGAGTACCACCGTCGACAGTCCACCCGGCATCGTCTCTCCTCTCGCGATCACGGAGCGGAGGGCCAATGCGAAGCCGACCGCAAAGAGGGCGCCAATGGTGGTGAAGAACACGCCTACCGAAATGTTCTGGGTGTCCGACAGCACCTTGTACAGCGAACGGGCCGAATCCGTACTGCTCGAATCACCGAGCAAGTTGCCATTCCCGAAGAAGATGCAGACGGCAAAGAGCACGCCGGCGCTAGCACCGAGCCGTCGGATGAGTGAGTCTGAGATCACGGAACTCCCTTCCGGTCACCGCATCCGGCGACCTGTTGAGCTGTTCGGCGGTGGTTTGCCCGGAAGTACTCTCGCTTGCCCTGTGTCCCGGGCGATAGAGGAAATCGTCCCGAAGCGCCGGGAAGTTCCGCGCTGATAGGCCACCAGGCGCATCTGGCTGTCACAATGGTTCGATGCGACTGACACGAACGCCGCGGTGGATGGCTCGGACGGTCGCCGGAATCGCTGTCGTGACGGTGGTGGCGTTGCTCGGGTTTGCGGGGATCTTGGCGGTGATGGGACATGACGATCCCTGGGTGCTGCTGTTGGTGGCTCCGATCGTCGTCGTTCCGCTCGCGACTGGGAGCCTGATCGTGTGGCGTCGCCAGGGCAACGCAGTGGGATGGGTGCTGATCGCCGATGCCGCCCTGCTTGGCCTGGCATTCGCGGTGGAGCCGTATGCCCGCTACGCGCTCGTGGCGAATGCGGGCTCGCTGCCCGGTGGCCGATGGGCGTTGCTGTGGGATCAGGCGGACTGGCCGACCCTCTTCGCCGGGGCCACGGCGCTGGCACTGGTGTTTCCGGATGGTCGGCTGCCAAGCAGGCGCTGGCGCCCGCTCGCGATCTTCGTCGCGGCGTCGTTCGTGGCGGCGATCCTGGCCGGGATGCTCCACCCCGATCGGTTCCCGGCCGTCTACGGCACCGCGGACAGTCCTCTGCCGCACGTTCAGGCCGCTGTCTGGTTGCTGCTGCCAAGCCTCATCGGGATCCTTGCGGGACTGTTCGCAGCGGCCTGGGCAGTGCGCGTGCGACTTCGGCGGGCTGGCGGGGTGGAGCGGATGCAGCTGTTGTGGTTCGCATACGCCGCCACGCTGCTGCCGCTCGCCCTGCTGATCTGCCTGGCGGACGGATACTTCACCGGCGGTACTGGGCCCCTCAGCCTGGCCGCGATCGCGGTTGCGGCCACGGCGTTGTCACTCTCGACCGGTGTTGCTCTGTTTCGCTACCAACTGTTCGACGTCGAGCTCGCCCTCAGCCGGACGCTGATCTACGGCTCGCTGACGCTGATCGTTCTGGCCATCTCGACGACGCTGGTGGTGTTGCTGAACCTCGTCCTTCACAGCACCGGAGTCGCCGGCGGCATCGCCGCGGCTGTCGCGGCGCTGTCCGTGCAGCCGCTCCATCGCCGCCTGCAACGCATCGTCGATCGGCTGGTCTACGGCGACCGATCGGATCCTTACGCCGCCCTCTCCACCCTCGGCCAGCGGCTGGAATCGGCGCCCGCCGGCGAAGAGGTTCTAGCGACGATCGTCGGTTCGGTAGCCGCTGCTCTGCGGGTGCCGCATGCGGTGATCGAGCTCGAGCGCGGCGGAGCACTCGCCACCGCCGCGTCAGTTGGAGTACCGGGTGATGAGCGGATCGCATGGTTCCCGCTGTCCTACCAGGGCGAGGTGCTCGGCCGGTTGGGCGTGGTCGCACCGCGAGGTGAGTCGCTCACCGCCGCCGACAGGCGGCTGCTGACCGACCTGGCACGTCAGAGCGGTGTCGCCGTGCACGGCGTGCGTGTGATGGATGACCTGCAGCGGTCACGCGAGCGACTGGTGATGGCCAGAGAGGAGGAACGGCGCAGGGTGCGACGCGACCTGCATGATGGGCTCGGCCCGACGCTCGCCGGGATGGTGTTGAAGCTGAGCGCGGCGAAGGGAGCCGCGATCACCAGGCCGGCCGACGCGGAGCGCTTGATCGGCGAGCTCACGACTGAGACGCAAGAGGCGATCGCCGAGATCCGCCGGCTCGTGGACGGCCTCAGACCCCCAGCGCTGGACGAGCTCGGACTGCTGCAGGCTCTGCAGTCGCAAGTGACTCGTCTCGGCCCTGGCTATCGCCTGTCAGGCCCCGAGAGATTGCCGGAGCTGCCCGCAGCAGTCGAGGTGGCCGCATATCGGATCGCATCGGAGGCGTTGACCAATGCGGCTCGTCATGCCGACTCGACCAGTTGCGAACTTCGCATCGCCGTGAACGGCATGTTGGAACTGGAGGTCGAGGACGACGGTTGCGGCATGACTGCACATCATGGGCGTGGGATCGGTATGCGTTCGATGCGCGACCGCGCCGATGAGCTCGGCGGAGCCGTCACGATCGCACCTGGCGCCGACGGTGGCACCCTCGTTCGCCTCACTTTGCCGATCGAGACACCATGAACAATCGCGTCTTGCGTGTGATCGTGGCAGACGATCATCCCGTCTTCCGCCAGGGCCTGCGCGCGTCCCTTTCCGCCGAGAACGACATCGAGGTGGTCGCGGAATGCGGCGATGGGCCGACCGTCGTCGCGAATGCCACCACGGCGCGCCCAGACGTTGTCCTGATGGACATCCGTATGCCGGAGATGAACGGCATCGAAGCCACCCGTCGCATCATCAGCGCTGCGCCGGACACGCGCATACTGATGCTGACGATGTTCGACGACGACGAATCGGTGTTCGAAGCGATGAGGGCCGGCGCCCGTGGCTACCTGTTGAAAGGTTCAGAACCAGCCGACATCGCCCGCGCTGTCCGCTCGGTGGCCCAAGGCGACGCCATCTTCGGCCCCGCCATCGCGGGGCGCATGATGGCGCTGTTCGCTCGGCGTACCGCCAGGCCGTTCCCGGTCTTGACCGAGCGGGAACACGCCGTGCTCGAGATGATCGCCGAAGGCCGAAACAACCAGGCTATCGCCAACGAGTTGGAGCTGAGCCTCAAGACAGTCCGAAACTACGTCTCGATGATCTTCAACAAGTTGCAGGTTGCAGATCGCGCCGAGGCGATGCTCAAGGCGCATGCCGCCGGCTTGGGGCGGAATCGAGCCTAGTCGCCGATGCCCGAGGAGCCCGAGGGCGTGGCACGTGTTCTTCGTGTCTGCGAGATGGCCTCTCAGGCCGGGCCGTGCGACCTCGCGAGCAACGTTCACCCGGATGATTGTGATCAATCAGGCATGCCGAATTTGGCGTGTTATGGGTGGTAGACGATCAAGCCTTGGCTGTTGGTGGGGAGGAGCAGCATGGTGTCTGCGAACACGGGTTGGCCGAATTCCTTCGAGTTGGTGGTGATCGTGGTGATCAGGTGTCCGTTGCCAGCGTTGAGGAGGAAGGCGGCATTGGTTGAGCCGGTGGCGCCGTCGTAGCTGGCGGCGGCGAGTACGCCGGAGCCGTCAAGAGTGGGAGTGCTCATGATGGCCCCGGGTAGGCCGGTCGCCCAGAGCACGCTTCCGGTCGCCGGGTCGACCTCGCGGATCGAGCCAAAGTGGGTTGTCCCGCTGATGGTCGTCTGATTGCCGGCGATGTAGAGGTGCGTCCCGTTCCATACCGCCGCGGCGAGGCATTGGTCGCCGGTCGTGTTGCTGAACCCGGCGCCCACCTGCAGCTTCCACACCGGCCCGGCGGCGAGGTTGTTCGCCTTGAGCGCATAGAACCAGCCGTTCTTGTTGCACGGCGCCGACCATGGCCAAGGTCTTTCCGCCGACCACGGCCGTGAACAGTGTGGGCGAGCCGCCGAAGTCGTCATCGCGCTTCAGCATCGAGGCAGGCACTGTCCAGATGCCCTGCTTCACGAGCGACGAGGAGAGGCGCACGATCGACACGGAATCGCCCTGGCTTGGGCTGTTCGGGTTGCCGTTGCCAGTAGTGACAAAGACGGATCCGGTCGAGCTGACGGCGGGGGCGCTCCAGACGCTGCCGCCGGTAGAGCCGCTGGGCACCGTGAAATACGTCGCGACGGGAGCGCCGGTGGCCTGGCTGAACGCCTTCACGCCTCCCCGCACCAGCGGGTTGTCGCACTGGGAGGAGACACCTATGTAGACGTGGCCGCCCGAAACCGTGGGCGAGCCCCACATGTAGTAGTTGTTGACCGTCGCCGACGGGATCGCCACCGCCGCCCGCCAAACCGTCGCCCCCGTGGCCGCGTCGAGCGCGTAGAGGTAGCCGTCCGCGGCACCGACGTACACCGTCAGCTTGCCCGTGGTCGGGTCATTCGCGACTGTTGCCGTGCTCGTAAAGCCCTTCGCCGCGTTGCACGTGAGCTTGGGCGTAAATGCGATGAAGCGGCTCCAGGTGACGCTGCCGGTCGACTCGTTCAGCGCGTAGAACACGCCCGTGTTCGCGCCGATGTAGACGACGCCGTTATAGACAGTGGGACTGGCCGCCAACGTCGGCGCGGGTTGACCGGTCATGGTCGGCTTGGCGGCGTGCCACGTCCAGGCGTGCACCAGCGAGGCCGCGTTCGACGATGTGATCGCGACTGCCAACTTGTTCGTCGACGTATGCGTCGGCCGAAACAGGTACCCCGGCCAATTGATGAACGTCGCAGCGCGAGAAGAAGCCCCCGCCACGGTCAAGGCCCCAACAGTGCACACCAGCAAGACCACCATCAATCGTCGCATCGTCGACTCGCCCCCTTCATGTCAATCCCCATGACCCTACGCCCCCTGCGCCAGGCGTCAAGGGCTCGCATCACAACCCTTGGGAGCACCGGCCGAGCCCTGACGGCCTTAGTGTCCGGCCATCGGCTCCGCGCGGGCCGGATTGAAGTCCGCCGGCCGCTGCGGTCGTAGACTGCCTGCGTGGCGGTGGTATCCCAGTCTCAGGGCGTCCGTGGCGGTCCGGCGGCCGGCTGGCGCAACGCCGCCGCCTATCTGCGCGACCCGCTGCCGTATCTGGAGGGGATTGCCAGGACAGGCGGGCCCGTCGCGATGGTGCCGTTTCCGGGCGGCCACAGCTTCCACTTCGTCAGCGATCCTGACCTGGTCCGGCGCGTACTCGTCGATGAGAATTCGTCGTTCGTGAAGGGCCGCGCTTTGCGGGCCGCGCGGCGCCTGCTCGGAGATGGACTGCTCACCAGCGAGGGCGCTGATCACCTACGCCGGAGGCGGATGATCCAGCCGGTGTTCCGCCGGTCCGTGATCGAGGCGTACGGCGTCGAGATGGTGGCGGCCGCGCAGCGCACGTCAGATCGCTGGCGGGGCGGCATGGAGATCGACATCGACACGGCGATGACCGACCTCGCACTCGACATCGTGGGCAGGACGATCTTCAACGCCGACGTCGAGTCGGAGGCGTCGGAGATCCGCGATGTGCTCGAGGCCGGGATGCGCGTGTTCCACCGCTTCCTGCTGCCCGGCGGCGAGCTGCTCTGGCACCTGCCGCTGCCTGCGACGCGGGGATTCAACAGCGCCCGCGACGGCTTCGACCGTATGATGCTGGCTCTGATCCGCAGCCGGAACGAGGCCGCGCAGGAGCCGCCCGACTTGATCGATCACCTGATCTCGCTCGAGGAGGACGGCGGTGGCGGCGGACTCTCTGAGACCGAGATCCGGGACGAGGCGGTGACGCTACTCTTGGCCGGCCATGAGACGACGGCGCGGGCGCTGACCTGGGCCTGGCACCTTCTGACGCTGTATCCCGACGCGGCAAGGACGCTGCGCGCCGAGCTCGGAGAGGTGCTCGGCGACCGTCCCCCGACCGCCGCCGACTACTCCCAGCTTCCGTACACACGCGCGGTGTTCTGCGAGACGTTGCGGCTCTACCCACCGGTGTGGGCGCTGGCCCGGATTGCCACCCGCGAGGTCGATCTCGGCCACATGGTCGTCCCTGATGGCGGCACCGTGATCATGAGCCAGTGGGTGATGCACCGAAACCCGGAGCTCTTCGAACACGCTCTGGCGTTCCGGCCGGAGCGGTGGCTCGGCGGCCCGGAGCCGCATCCGGGCGCGTACTTCCCATTCGGCGGCGGCCCGCGCCTGTGCATCGGTGAGCGCTTCGCGATGCTCGAGGGTGTGCTCGTGCTTGCCACGCTGGCGCGGCGCTGGGAGGTGGAGACGCAGGACGGCGCACCGCGGATCGACGCGCGGTTCACGCTGAGGCCCAGAGGCGGCCTTCGCGCACGGATCCGCGCGGCGTAGCCTGGGAGCGCCCGCTTGCGATACCGCCGCGCTCTTCCCTAACCGACTCTCTTTGCCTGCTTGTCGAGGCGGCGCCACGCTTTGGGTAACGCCTTGCGAGCCGCCCGCTTCCGGGACTCCTGCGACTCGATGAGGCTGTCCGCGGCTGCGTGCGCCATCGGCCGGTGCAGCTCGTGGTCAAGGTCTGCCAGAACATGCGAGGCGATAACGCCATCCTGGTGATCGCCCAGGATGTCCTGGACCTCCGTGGCGCGCTTGACGTAGCCACGAGCTCCCTTCACGCCCGTCGCGGCCGCAAGCTCGGCCGCGTAGCGGGCATGTTTCACCGCCTTTCGGAGCTCGTGCAACTCGGCGTCGCCGGCCGTGTCGGCGGGTGCCTGGCGGGCGCGGCGACGGGCCCGTCGGTGCTCGCCTGCGAGCAACCTTGAGGGCGATTTCGCAGCGATGATCCGTGGCTCGTCGGTGGCCGCTTGGACGCGATTGAGCAGACCCACATACCACGGGTCGGAGAGTTCACGAAGGAGCATCTCCTGGGCGCTGGTGCGCCGTGCGCGGAGGAGGTCGGAGATATCGGTCGCGCCCGCCCGTTCGCTGTCCTCAAGCGCGGCCGCCCGTTGCTCCACGTCAACCAGGAGCACGTCGAGGTCTCGTACCTGCGCCAGCGCCTCGCCCGCCGGCTTAAGCGCATCTCGCAGGCCGTCCGCCCACTGGCGGTCGAGCATCGGCCGGCCGGCACGCAGCAGCGCCCGCAGCCGGCGGATGGCCACCCGGTGGTCATGCAGCTCCTCGGGGTCGCCCAGCCGGGTGCCCGGGTCACGGCGAAGGATCTCGGAGTACTGGTTGCGAAGCGCCGCGGCCAGCTGCTCGTCGGAGCGCTTCTTCGGCTTCGCAGGCGCTGCGCCAGCTTGGACATCAAGCGCCTGCAGCACCTTCGGCCGGCCATCTGGATCGACTGCCCCAACGCTTCGAAGCTGTTCCTCGAGCCGCTTGAGATCAGCCCGGCTGCCCTCGGCAAGCTCCACCTCCAGCTCCTCGAAGCCCTCGACCAGCTCGCCGTCCTCGAGCACCTCGACCGTGTCGTGAACCACCATCGCCACGTCCGTGCCGTTTCGCTCGACCATCACCCCCGTACGCTCCTGCCGAAGTGTCGCCACCGCAACCAGCGGCGCACCGCGCGTGTGCGCCAGGAGCAGTTGCGCGATCTCCTGCGGCACCCGAACATCCGGCGCATCCCACTCCATCTCAACACGGTCATCGTCGTGCGGCAGCTTCAGCTGCCACACGCCCGGGCCGTCACCTCCCGCGCCCTCGACCCGACGCCGCAACGTGATCGACGACCCGGCCAAGCGCAACTGCTCGGTGTCGAAGTAGGTCGACCAGAGCGTCTGGGCCGGAAGCTCGCGGCCGGGCAGCTGAATGCCCGGAAACTCGTCTCCGGGTCGCAGTTTGACCTCCTGCTCCACCGCGGCATCCACGAGTTCTCACCTTCCCGACGCTTCCGGGTCCCAAACACTCGCAACAGCCGATTCCGCCACCCCACGGCGTTACCTGGGTCGCGGTCGAACACACTCTCAGAGGGTCGAATCAGCCGCCGGCTTCAGCAGATCCGCTCGGGCGGCGACCAGTTCGACGCTCGCCTCTGCATACAGCGAACGGGCCCGCCCGGCCAGTTCCGGTGCGCCGGTGAGAACGCCGGTTCTGGCGATCGCCTCCAGCTCCATGCACGTCTCTGAGAGAGGCAGTGCGCCGAACGTTGCAGCGTTCGATTTCAGCGTGTGTGCCGTGCGGCGAAGCGTCTCGCCGTCCCCGCCGGCGATCGACCGGTCGAGATCGTCGAGCATCGGTCCGGCCTCGTCGAGGAACGTCCCGAGCAGGTCGGCCACGAACTCCGGGTCCTCCATCGATGTCACCAGCCGGTCGATCGCCTCGTGGTCGATCGGCTCGTGGTTGCCACCCGTCTCCGTAGGGGCCTCCCGTTGCTGAGTCTGCTGGATCGCGGCGATCAACTCGGCCGTTCTGACCGGCTTGGTCAGGTAGTCGTCCATTCCCGCGGCCAGGCACCTCTCCCTGTCCTCCTGCATGGCGTCGGCGGTCATGGCCACGATGCGCGGTCGCTCGTCGCGCTCCCAGCGGGAGACGATCTCGCGGGTCGCCTGGAGTCCGTCCATCTCGGGCATCTGGACGTCCATCAGGATCAGGTCGTACGCCTGTCGTTCGACGGCCTGGATCGCTTCGAGCCCGTTCCCGGCGACGTCTGCCCGGTAGCCCAACTTCTCCAGCAGTCGCAGCGCCAGCCGCTGATTGACCGCGTTGTCCTCGGTGAGAAGGATGCGGAGTGGGTGCCTCGATGCCATCTCTGGGTCGAGCTCACTAGTGCGGCCGCCGTCCGGTGCACTGCTCACGGTGCTGCCACCAAGTGCGCGGATCAGCGCGGTCTGCAGGGCGTGAGGCTTGAGCGGCTTGGACAGCTCTTCGGAGAAGGCGGGCGCGGGTTGATCGGCGGAACCGGTTGTCTCCCGCACGCCCATCGACGACAGCAGGATCAGAGGCACTCCCGCACCCTGCGGCGTGGCGGCGATTGCGCGTGCCAGGTCGACGCCGCTCATCCCGGGCATGAGCATGTCCAGCAGCGCGACGTCGAACGGGGGCGCTTGGTCGATCACCTGGAGTGCCGCCGCGCCCGATGCCGCCAGCGTGGCCTCCATACCCCAGCCGGCGGTGTGCCGTGTAAGGATCGTCCGGTTCGTGTCGTTGTCATCGACGATCAGAATGCGCTTGCCGCGGAGCACGTCCCCGTTGCCGGTGGTGCGTTCAGCGGCTGCGGCGGGAGATCCGGTGATGACCACGTGGAACGCCGAGCCCCGGCCCGGGATGCCGTCGCTCTCGAACCATACCGTCCCGCCCATGAGCTCGGCCAGCCGCCTGCTGATGGCCAGCCCCAGCCCGGTGCCGCCGTACTTTCGGCTGGTGGAAGCGTCGGCCTGGCTGAAGGACTGGAACAGCTGAGCCCCGCGGTCGGCGGGAATGCCGACACCCGTGTCGCGTACGGTCACCTGGAGCCCGGCCTGATCCGGCCGGTTGGCGGGTGCCGGTGACGCCGTCACCTCGATCTCGCCCGCGTCGGTGAACTTGACAGCATTATTGAGGAGGTTCAGCAGGATCTGCCGGAACCGGCCGACATCCCCGGTCAGTCCGGCCGGTGTGTCGGCGGTGATGTCGTAGGTCAGTTCGAGTCCCTTGTCGGCGGCAAGCGGGCTGATCAGATCGATGGTTGCCTCGAGGCACTCGCGGACGTCGAATGGAGCCTGCTCGAGTTCCATCCGGCCGGCCTCGATCTTGGAGAAGTCGAGGATGTCGTTGATGATGGTCAGGAGCGCCTCGCCGCTCGAGGCGATGATGCCTGCGTACTCCCGCTGCTCAACGTCCAGGTCCGTGCCGAGCATGAGACCGCTCATACCGATGATGGCGTTCATCGGTGTGCGGATCTCATGGCTCGTTGCGGCCAGGAACGCGCTCTTGGCCTGGTTTGCCTGCTCGGCCGCGGCGCGCGCCTCCTGCGCCTCCTCGAACAGCTGGGCGTTTCTGATAGCAATGCCCACGTTGGCGGCAAGCGTGGAGAGCAACCGGACGTCGTCGTCGTTGAACCGACCTTCCTGGGTCGAGCTCTGGACGCTGATCACGCCGATCGCCTCCTCCCCGACCATGATCGGTACCCCCAGATACGACTGCGCCAAGACGCCGACGCCCCGGGTGCCGATCTCGTCGAATTTCTCGGCGCTGTTCAGCAACAGCGGGGTCCTGCCCTGGAGGATCTTCGATGTGAGCCCTTCGCCCAGCCGCATCGGGTCCTGGCCCATCCGGGTCCCCAGTTCGCTGTAGTACGGAAACCGGATCACGTCGCTGCCTGGTTCGTGCAGCGCCACATAGACGATGTCGGCGTCGAACGTCTCCCGCATGCGCTCACCTATCAAATCGATCAGCGCCCGCAGCTCCAGACGCTCCGCCAGGGCGCGGCCGACACTGTTCACCGTCTCCAGCTCGCCGGCGCGCTGCCGGGTTTCCTCGATCAGCCTGGCGTTCTCGATCGCGACGCTGAGAACGCCTGCGAGGGTGGTCAGCAGCTCGACGTCGGAATCCTGAAAGACGTACTCGCGGTCGAGGTTCTGCACGGAGACGGTGCCGATGACGACGTCCCGGGCGATCATCGGCGCGAACATCCCCGCCCGCATCGGCTCACCCTTCAGCGCTGCGGGCTGGCCGAGCTCTTCGGCACGCGCCGCCGCGTCACCGTTGATGATCAGCGGCTGCGCGGTCTCGAACACGTGCTTGCGGATGCCGATCAGGCCGATCGGCTCGTCAGGGAACCGCACGCCGCGCTCGATCGTGTAGGGAAAGTGCAGCAGCGCCGCGTCACGGTCGTAGACGGCGATGTCGAAGCAGTGGGCGTCGAAGATCTGCTCGATCTGATGTCCGACCAGGTCGTACATCGCCTGGATGTCGAGCTGTTGGGCGAGCGCATGTTGCACGCGGTTGATGATCGCGAGCTCGGCGTTGCGCTTGCGCGTCTCCTCAATCGCCCTCGCGCGGCTCAGCGCGGCGCCGATGTGGCTTGCGACGAACGTGAGGAGCTCCTTCTCTCGCTCGGTGAGGCGCCTGTCCTCGCGGTAGCTCTGCACGACCATCGCCCCGACCGTCCGGTTTTCGGAGCGCAAGGGCACCCCGAGCCAGTCGACCGCGAGCACGCCCAGGAAGTCGATCGTGCCCTCCTGAACGAGCCGTTCCACGTCAGCACCCGTCAGCAGCATCGGCTCACCCGTTCGCAGAACGAGGCCCGTGAGCCCGCGCGTCTGCCCGACTCCCATCGGCTCCCACACGGTCGGATCCAGCACCTCGTCGTCGGCAGTGTCGATGTAGAACGGCCAGTTCATGGCATGGCGAGCCTCGTCATAGAGCACGATGTAGAAGTTCTCCGCATACATCAGCTCGGAGACGATGCTGTGGATCGCGGCATAGAACTCCTGCATGTCCTGCGCCGCACTAGCCGTCTCGGCGATCCGGTAGAGCAGCCCCTGGACGCGCTCGGACTCGAGGTGTTCGTGTTCCCGCTGTTCCAGCTCCGCCAGGCGGGCGCCCGCCTCTGCCAGCTCAGCTTCCAGGCGTGAGGCCGCGTCGCTCATGTCAGACACCTTGCACCGACGCTGCGACCGCCACGGCGTCGCCGGCATCGTGTCCGAGGTCGGCCAGCGTCCACAGCCGCACCCGCTCGTGCTTGCCGCGCACATCCGACTCGCCGACAAACGCCAGATCACCGGGTGGGGTCACCATCGCCAGGCGCGTTGCCTCGGACATCAACACCGGGTTCGGCGTTCCCTTGGTCATCGCCTCCAGCCGCGCGGCCGTGTTCGCCACATCACCAATCGCGGTGTACTCAAGGCGTCGGGCCGATCCGACGTTTCCCGCCATGAACGTACCGCTGGCGATACCCACGCCCATCCGGAAGCCGTCGCTCACCCCCTGGTCGCGAAGCATCGCGTTCAGGCGAGGCAGGCGCACCGCGAGCATCTCGCGGGCCGCGGCCGCGGCCCGATCGGCGTGGTCGGGGGTTTCGATCGGCGCCCCGAACGCCGCCATCATGCCGTCACCCCGGTAGCCGAGGTGGCTGCCCCCGTGGTCGAGGATGACGTCGCTCATCTCGCCCAGGATCACGTTGAGCACCTCGAGAGCTCGATCCGCCGGGGTCGTCTCCGAGAAGGTCGTGAAGTCGCGGATGTCGTTGAATAGAATCGTGCCGGTGCACAGCGCCCCGCCCAGGCGGAGATCGGCGCCGCTCAGAGAGATCACCTGGTCGACGATCTGCTCGGGAACAAATCGCGCGAAGACGTCGCGCACGCGTTCGCGCTCGAGGTCGTGGAGCCGCTTCTTGGCAAGTCCGGCACCGATCCTCGCGCGCAGCAAGACCGGGTCGAACGGCTTGGGCAGGTAGTCGTCAGCGCCGAGCTTGATGCATCCGATCACGCTGTCCGCCTCATCGACCGCCGAGATCATGATCACCGGGATATGGCGCAGGCCCGGATCCGCCTTGATCTCGGTCAACACCGATACGCCGTCGAGCTCCGGCATCACGATGTCCAGCAGCACCACGTCGACGCGATCGCGCGCCAGCCGGTCCAACGCTTCCCGGCCGTTCTGCGCGGCGATCACGGTGTGCCCGTCGAGCTCAAGACTTCGCACCAGAAGCCTTCGGTTGATGACATCGTCGTCGACGACGAGGATGTCACCCGGCTGCTCGGTCATCGGCCGGTGGTCGCCGCTTGAAGGTTCATCATCTGCATGGAGCGGCTTCTAGCGTACCTGTCCGATGGTGGTTTGTCGTCTCGTCGGGTGTAGGTTTGTCGTCTTGCAACGACTACGGCTCCTCGGCACCACCTTCGCTTCGGCAGCGCGCAACCCAACGGTGCTTCGGGTCGGTGTGGCCTACGCACTCTTCATCGGCGCTCAGACCGGCGTGTGGATTGCTCTGCTCGTCTATGCGTATCAGGACCATGGCGGGGCGCGTGCGGCCAGCGTGATGGCGCTCGTACAGCTCGTCCCCGGTGCGCTGCTGTCGCCATACCTCGGGTCGTTCGCCGACCGGTGGCGCTGCGGCCGCGTGCTGGCGGGAGCGTACCTTGCGCTCGCCGGATCGATGGCGTTGGTGGCGGCACTGATGGCGCTCGGCGCGCCGCGGTTCTGGATCTTCGCCCTCGCGCCGCTGACGAACCTCGCCATCTGCGTGCCGCGCCCCGCGCAGGCGGCGTTGATGCCCTCGATCGTGAACTCCCCCGAGGAGCTGGCCGCGTCGAACGCCGGCCAGGGCTGGCTGGAGAGCGCGGCGACGCTGGTGGCGCCGATCGGGGTGGCACTGCTGCTGGCGACCGGCGGGCCGGCGCTCGCCGTTGCGGGGCTGACCGTCGTGGCGATCTCCGCCACTGGTCTGGTTGTGACGATCGCGGGCCCAGCTCCGTTTGCCCGCGGCGACGATGACGGCCCGACGGCGAGGGCCGGTTCCAGCCTGCACGCGGTCGTGCGCGACCCGCTCGTGCTGCTCCTGGTGGTGGTGCTGGGCAGCCAGTACGTGCTCATCGGCGCGCTCGACCTGATCTTTGTCGTGCTCGCATTCGGTGTCTTGGGGATGGGCCAGGGCGGACCCGGGTACCTGACCGCGGCCTTCGGAGCCGGAGGGCTGCTCGCCATCGCCGTCACCGCGGGACTGGTGGGACGCGCGCGACTGACACCCGCCTTGCTCGCCGGTGGGCTGTGTGCGCCGATCGCCCTGCTGCTTCTGGCGGCCCACCAAACCGAGGCGGCCGCACTGATCCTGATCATGGTCGTGGGAGTGGGACGCAGCGTCTTCGACGTCACCGGCCGGATGCTGTTGCAGCGTGCCGCACCACCTGAGCTTCTGGCAAGCGTGTTCGGCCTGCTCGAGGCATTGCTCAACACCGGTCTCGCGATCGGCGTGCTGCTCGTGCCTGTTCTGGTGTGGGCGGGCGGCGCGACAGGCGCGCTGCTCGGTACCGCCGCCATCGTGCTGGTCGTGGTCCTGGTTGCGATGCCACGCCTGCGGGCGGTCGACGCCGCGGCCAACGTGCCGCTGGTGGAGATCAACCTGCTTCGGTCGATCCCGCTGTTCGCCGCCCTCCCGGCGCCTGCCCTGGAGTCCCTCGGCCGCTCGTTGCAACGCATGCATGCGCCGGCCGGCAGCACGATCATCCGTCAGGGCGATCCGGGCGATACCTACTATGCGATCGCCCGCGGCGAGCTGTCGGTGACCCGCGACGGCGTGCAAGTGATCACTCGCTTCCGCAACGAGGGAGTCGGAGAGATTGCGCTGATCAGGGACACCCCAAGGACAGCCACCGTCGTCGCCGTCACCGACGCCGAGCTCTATGCCCTGGATCGCGCGCCGTTTCTGCTGGCCCTCACCGGCCACCGAGGAGCACATCAGTCTGCCGAAGAGGTGGTCCAGAAAAGGCTGGACGAGTTGGGCGTATCTACCAACGGCGGCCCCGACGGTCCACCCGGCGACGCCGTTGTCACACGCTCGAGTACCGGCCAGAATCTGGCCCCATGAGCCTCAGGCGGCGTCGCCGCTCGTCGTCTCGGTCGGCTCGCGATG
This sequence comes from uncultured Actinomycetes bacterium, assembly GCA_963755675.1. GTDB lineage: Bacteria > Actinomycetota > Thermoleophilia > Gaiellales > JAICJC01 > JAICYJ01. Next base: position 135,444 of record CAVWLK010000040.1, on the reverse strand, counting down.
CACGGCCTGGCACATGCAGTGCACGCCGCCGCCTCCCATCAGGTACATGCTCATGTCAGGGTCGTAGACGGTGAACCCGAGCGCGCGCAGCCGGGTGTTCAGGTCTTTGGAGGTCGCCGTCGAGAGGATGCGGTCGTTGCCCAGCGCGACGACGTTACACCCCAGCTGCATTGTGTCGCGATAGGAGACCGGTACCAGCTCGATGCGCTTGCTGCGCAGCCAGTCGAGCACGCGGTCGGAGGTCGTGTCGAGGCAGACGGCGGCCAGCTTGGGCGCGAGCATGCACACCATCAGGTCGATGTGGACGTAGTGCTCGGCGATCGGCTCGAGCATCACCTCCCAGCCCTCGGCTTCGAACCAGCCGCCGACCTGGCGCGCGCTCTGCTCCTGGGTGCGCTCGCCGCAGTAGCCGATCAGGACGCAGCCGGGCTCGATGACGTCGAAGTCGCCGCCCTCGAACGACCCGGCGGTGACCATGTTGAAGATGGGGATCTCGCGCTCCTGGTAGAAGCGGATCACGGGTGCGTACTCGCCCCGCCGCCACCACTGGGCCATCTGGGTGACGACGGCGCCGTATGGCGTCATGAAGCTGGAGTCGCGCGCGTACACCTGGTAGGGCAGCGCCGGATCGGCGGGCAGCGTGTGCACGGCGACGCCGGCGTCGCGGTAGGCGTCGACCATCTCTGCGTGCTGGCGCATGGCGAGGTCGTGGTCGAACACGGCGCCCGATGCAAGCGTCGCCTTCGAGATCGATGACGTGGGCAGCCAGTGGAAGTTGTCGGCGGGGCCGAGCAGTACGTCGGTGAGGACGCCGTACTCGGAGTCGGCGCCCCACTGCAGGGCTGGTTGGATTATTGCCATGGACGGCCTCCCTCGATGTGCGGGGTTTCGGGCGTGGGTGACACATCCCAAATTACAGCGATCGGGTCATCCCTGTGACGACATGGCTCGATCCTTCAGCGGCGATCCAAGCGCAGGTTCGATTCAGGCTGTTGGTCGAGCGGTTGCGGCAAAAGCGGAACTTGCTCCACTCCGTTCCGGGGGTTATTGTCACCGCCAGGAGGACTCGGGGCACAGCCGGCTCGAGCCACACGGATGTCGCTCGAGGGAGGTAGGGACGCGTTGGCAACGGAGGCGTCACCCATCGCAGGCGTCGAGCCGCGTGCCTTCTGGTCGCACTTCGAGGCGATCACGAAAATAGCGCGTCCCTCTCGTCACGAGGAGGCGATGATCGACCACGTGCGAGCCTGGGGGGCCGATCGCGGCCTCCCCGTTCGCCAGGACAGTGCCCGAAATCTCGTCTTCGAGGTGCCGGCCACCGCCGGCCGCGAGTCTGCGCCGACGGTGATCTTGCAGGGCCACCTCGACATGGTCTGCGAGCGCCAGCCGGATAGCCCGAACGACCCGACGGAAGGCCGGATCGAGCTGATGCGGGACGGCGAGTGGCTGACGGCGAACGGCACGACGCTGGGCGCCGATGATGGAGTCGCGATCGCGGCGATGATGACCCTGGTCGACGATGCGTCGCTGCCTCATGGTCCGTTGGAGTTGTTGATGACGGTGGCCGAGGAGGTTGGTCTGGAGGGAGCGAACGGGCTCGACGGCTCCATGCTGCACGGCTCGGTGCTGCTCAACCTGGACAGCGAGGAGGATGGCAAGCTCACGGTTGGTTGCGCCGGAAGTACCGATACGTGGATCCGCGTGCGGCGGCCACGCCACCCGCTCGATGAAGGTGCCTCGACGATGTCGGTGACCGTGAGTGGCGGGTTGGGTGGCCACTCAGGCGTCAACATCGCCCAGGGCCACTCGAATGCCGTGAAGGTGTTGGGCCGAGCGCTCGGGCAAGCGCACGGTGAGGTGCCTCTCCGGCTGGTGTCGCTGGACGGCGGCAAGAGCCGCAACGCGATCCCCCGCGACGCGGTGGCGCTCGTCTCGGTGCCCGGGTCGCAGGCCGACGCGTTCCGGAAGGCGGTCGAAGATGCTGCGGCCGTGATCCGCGACGAGTATGCCAAGACCGACGCCGGCGTGACCGTGTCGGTCGGCGAGGCGCAGCCTGCGGCAGATGCCTGGTCGGTGGAGGACACCGGCGCGTTGCTCGACGTGGTGGCGCTGGCGCCGACCGGACCGCTGGCGATGAGCCCGGACTTCGACGGCTTGGTCGAGACCAGCACGTCGGTCGGCGAGGCGATCACCGAGGGTGATCAGTTGACGCTGCACAGCTTGTCGCGGTCGTCGAACGACTCCGCCATGCCGGCGGTGATCGCGACCCTGGACGCCGCGGCTCGGCTGGCCGGCGGTGATCTGGAGGTGAAGTACAACTACCCTGGCTGGAGGCCGAACCTGGACTCTGCGGCGCTGGCGGCGGCGGCGCGGGTGTTCCGGCGTGAGTTCGGGACGGAGCCGATCGTGACCGGCGTACATGCCGGGCTCGAGTCGGCCGTGATCGGCGGGAAGGTGTCGGGGCTGGACATGCTCGCCATCGGCCCGGAGATCCAGTTTCCGCACTCGCCGGACGAGCGGGTCAGCGTGCCCACGGTGGAGCGGTTCTGGACGCTGCTGGTCGGGCTGGTCGACGAGCTGTCAAAGCCAGAGGGTGACGTGTGAACCGCATCACTGGGTGGTGGTGGGTTCTTATCATCGTGATCGGTGTGGTGGTCGTCTGCGCGGTGTCCGCGATAGCCTCGGACGGTCGTGACCACACGGGTGAGACTGTGCGCGCGTCCACTTGGGCGGACGACGTCTGCGGCACCGTAGGTACTTGGGAGGGCACGTTGGAGGTGCTACGCGACGAGATCTCCCACAACAACTACGGATCGCGCGCGAACGACGGCGGATCGGGCGATGCCGTGGAGGGCAACGTCTTCGTTCGTGCCGTCATCACGCGTGCCATCAGGGCCACCAACGACGTGCTGCAGGAGGGCATCAAGCGGGCGGGCACGCCTGATACCAGCCACGGCCAGGCTGCCGCGCTTGTGCTCCGTGCGTGGGCGGAGCGAACCGAGACCCACCTGCGTGCCATCAGGCGGGGCCTGAAGGAAGATCCTCACTCGGTGGAAAGTTCCTATACGGCATTGACTGACGCATCCTTGGTGCTGCAGCGCTCGATTTCGGTCGGCCACCAAGCGTTCGAAAGCCTCGGCCTCACCGACACCGATCTCGGCGACGCTATCAGCGGTAGCTCGACCTGTCGCACGTTGACGGAGGAGATGTCGTGAGGCGAATCGTCGCTCTGTCGATCGCCTGCGTGGTGCTCGCACTGGTGGGGTTTGCCGGCGCATCGTTCCTGAGCAGCGGTTCCTCGGTCGCTGGAACGTCCGGTTCGTCTGGGCAAGCGGCCAGCACCGCCGGCAGCGTTGCCAGCCAGGCCGCTGCCCAGGACACGTCGACCGAGAACACCAGCTCGACCGACTGGGCGCTGATCGCGGCCGAGGGCCTTCTGGTGATCGGCTTCATCGCCCTTGGCGTTCGCTCGGGTGGCATCGGCCTGGGCCTGTGGGGTGGTGCTGGCACGCTGATCCTCGTGTTCGGCTTCGGCCTCAATCCGGGAGAGCCGCCATTCGATGCGATGTTGATCATCATTGCCGTGATCTCGGCGGCCGCGGCGATGCAGGCCGCGGGAGGCGTGGACTACATGGTGATGCTTGCCAGCCAAGCGCTGCGAGCTCGGCCTAAGGCCATCAACTTCGCCGCGCCCTTCGTGTCGTATGTGCTGACGATCTTGACCGGTACCGGGAACACGTTCTTCTCGATCATCCCGGTCATCAACGAGGTGTCCTACGCGAACAAGATCCGGCCCGAGCGACCGCTGGCCGGCTCGACGGTGGCCTCCGCGCTCGGCATCACGTCCAGCCCGGTGGCTGCGGCAATGGCGACCATCCTGCCGTTGGTCGAGGTCGAGGGCTACAACCTGATCGACGTGATGCTGATCACGATTCCAGCCAGCATCGTCGGCATCATCGCGATGTCGTTCGTGATGAGCCGGCACGGCAAGGATCTGGACGACGACGTCGAGTACCGCCGCCGCCTCGATGCCGGCGAGGTTCAGCCGCCGGCCCCACCGGCGGCGATCACGCTGCTGCCCTATGCGAAGCGCAGCGTCGCGATCTTCCTCGGAGCCGTGGCCGTGATCTGCATCTTCGGACTGTTCGAGGGCCTTCGCCCGACGGTGGCGGCGGAGGACGGCGGCGTCGAGCCGCTGTCGGTGACGCCGATCATCCAGATGGTGATGTTGTCGGCCGCGGCCCTGATGCTGATACTGGCCAAGGTCAAGGCCAAGGACATTCCCGAGACGCCGATCTTCAAGTCGGGCATGGTGGCGATGATCGCGCTGTTCGGGATTGCCTGGATGGCCGACACCTTCATCGCCAACAACGAGGACGCGATCGTGTCGGCGCTCGGCAACCTCGCGAGCAGCTATCCGTTCATGATCGCGGTCGCGCTGTTCGCGGTCGCGGCGTTAACGACCAGCCAGTCGGCGGCGACGCGCACGATGGTGCCGCTGGGTCTTGCGCTGGGTATCGGTGCGGGCTACATGATCGCCATGTGGACTGCGGTGGTCGGCGTGTTGTTCTTGCCTGCCAACGGCACCCAGATCGCTGCCGCCGAGGCCGACCTGACCGGAACCACAACCCTCGGCAAGCGCGTGATCGACCACTCGTTCCAGTTACCGCTGCAGGTGGCGTGGATCGTCACGGCACTCACGGGCATCGTGATCGTCGCCGTCTTCCACCCGTGACGGGCCCAACGGACACCTCTGCTTCTCAGCTGATCGACGCGCGGATCGAGGAGCTGGGCGACTGGCGCGGCGAGATGCTCAGCCGGCTGCGCGGCTTGGTCAAGCAGGCCGATCCGGACGTCGTCGAGGAGTGGAAGTGGCGAGGCACCCCGGTGTGGTCGCATGACGGAATCATCTGCACCGGCGAGACGTATAAGAGCGTCGTCAAGATGACCTTCTTCAAGGGGGCATCGCTGGACGATCCTTCGGGCCTCTTCAACTCCAGCCTTGACGGGAACACCCGGCGTGCGATCGACTTCCGCGAGGGCGAAGAGATCGGCGAGGAGGCGCTGAAGATGCTCTTTCGCGCCGCCGTGGCGCTGAACACGTCCAAGGACTGACGCTAGTTCCTGGCGAGTGTGAGGCAGCCCGCCGTCTTATGTGCGGGCGTACTCCTCGGCAGCCTTCGTCTCGAACTCGTAGGCGACGAACGGTTCGTCCCCGACCACCCAGGCGTCGTGGCCAGGCTCGATCACATACGACTGGCCGGGGCCGACTTCGCCCTGAGTGCCATCGTTGTGAGCGATGCCGAGTCTGCCGGACTGGACCAGTCCGACGTGCCTGACCTGGCAACTGTCCGTTCCGGCGACCGGCTTGATGCACTCGGACCATCGCCAGCCCGGCTGGAGCGTCATGCGAGCGGCGGACGCCGTGTCGCCCATTCGCACGATGCTGACCGTCGTCTTGTCAGGCGAGCGAACCTCATCGGGTGCCTCGAAATCTGAAACGTGCAAACCAGCCATCTGGCACTCTCCTTGTCGTCGTGTCTGCCCCGCCCGGTGAACAAGCCGACCGAGCCCGCATTCGGGCCCACCCTACCGGGGGTTTGTACCCTCTGCAACAGTGATTGGCTGGGACATGCGTCCATGTGGATACCGGCGTTTCCTTGCTCCCGTTGCCAACCCGCCGAAGAGGACGACCGGCCTAGACTCGGCGGCGTCACCGATCCAAGGAGAACGACATGCAGCTGACCAAGAACTCGATCGAGACGATGGCAGGACCCGGCGAATGGTTTACTGGTGCGGTGTTCATCGACTCCCTCGCTGCCCCGTCGGGCTCGTCGCGCGTCAGCGCGAGCAGTGTCCACTTCACTCCCGGCGCCCGCACGGCGTGGCACACGCATCCCAACGGCCAGACCATCTTCGTCACCGAGGGGATCGGCCTCGCGCAGCAGCGCGGCGGCCCGATCGAGGTCATACGACCCGGTGACCGCGTCTTCTTCGAGCCGGGCGAAGACCACTGGCACGGCGCCGCCCCCAACCGTTACATGACCCATATCGCGATGCTCGACGTCGACGACCAGGGAAATCCCGCCACCTGGGGAGACCATGTCACGGATGATGAGTACGCCGCCGCTACGGCATGACCACGCGACCCAGACCCAGGCCAGCCCCATGAACTGCTGCACCTCAACCGGCTACCGAACCATCTTCGGCGCGAAGACCGTCGAGCGAGATGCGCGGCGTTACCGCCGGAAGGGCGTCGACGGCTCCGCCGGGTGGCTGCTCCGCGCGCTGATCGACGACGGGGTGGACGACCGCTCGGTGCTCGAGGTCGGTGGTGGCATCGGCTGCCTCCAGATCGAACTGCTCGAGGCCGGTGCAAGCAATGCCACGAATGTCGAGATCATCGACAGCTACGAAGCCGTTGCGCGGTCGCTGATCGAAGAGCATGGCCTCGACGCGCGCATCGAGCGCCACATCGCCGATTACGCCCAGCACCCCGATCAGGTCCCGGCCGCCGACATCGTGATTTTGCACCGAGTGATCTGCTGCTACCCCGACCCCGAAGCACTGACGGCGGCAGCGTGCGCTCGCGCGCTTGACCGCGTAGCCGTCACCATCCCGCGGCAGGCGTGGTGGGTGAGCCTTGGATTCCGGGGCATGAACGCCTGGTTGCGCCTGCGGCGAATCGCCTTCCGCGGCTATCTGCACCCTCACGCACAGATCTTCGAGGTCGCCGGCATGCATGGGTTTCACCCAATCCATCACGATCGGGGCCCGCTCTGGGAGAGCATCATCTTCGAGCACACCACCGCCACCCCTCACCACCCCCTCTTGACCGACGAGGAACGCTTGGTATGAGCCCGCCCCAGGTGACACTGATCCCGATCACCAGATCGCAGCCGACCCGCGACGGCGAGCGCGCCCGGCTCGAACGCCGCGCGAGACGTCTGGCCTGGGGCGGGAACCTCTGGCACATCGCCGAGTTTGCGATCGCGCTTGGCGCCGGCGTTGCTGCCGGGTCTATCGCCCTGGTCGGTTTCGGCATCGACAGTCTGGTGGAGGTGCTCGCTGGCGGCGTCGTGGTGTGGCTGTTCACCGGCCCGCGCCTCCACTCCGAGACCGCCGAGCGCCACGCCCAACAGGTAATCGCGGGGTCATTCTTCGTGCTCGCGGTGTACGTGGCGTTCGAGTCGATCCGCACACTGATCGGCGGGCCCCATCCCGACGCCAGCTGGGTCGGTATCGGCCTTGCCGCCGTGACCGCCCCAACCATGCCGCTCTTGGCGCGCGCTAAGCGACGGGTCGGTCGCCGCCTCGGCTCGGCAGCCACCGTCAGCGAAGCCGGTCAGACGATGCTCTGTGCCTATCTCTCACTTGCACTCCTGATTGGCCTGGGTGCCAACGCGCTGGTCGGCTGGTGGTGGGCAGACCCTTTGGCGGCGCTTGTGATCGCCGCTGTTGCCGTCCGTGAGGGCCGAGCGAGCTGGCGCGGCGAGGGCTGTGCGAGCGATTGCTGCTGACCAGTGGTGCACGGTTGCCGCTGGGCCCACTGAATAGACTTGCCGCATCTCAGCGTCGATGCCTGCAACGCACTATGCCAACTCGGCGGGCGCCAACATCGCCTACCAGGTGGTCGGCGACGGTCCTGTCGATCTCGTCTACGTGCCCGGCTGGGTGTCGCACGTCGAGCTCGCCTGGGAGATGCCGGAGCTGGTGCGCGGCTTCGAGCGTCTGGCTTCGTTCTCCCGCCTGATCCTCTTTGACAAGCGAGGCACGGGGATGTCCGATCCTGTCGCGCTCGTGACCCTGCCGACGCTGGAGCAGCGAATGGACGACGTCCGCGCGGTGATGGATGCGGTCGGATCTGAGCGATCCGTGATCTTCGGCGCGTCCGAGGGTGGCAACATGAGCATGCTCTTCGCCGCCACCTACCCGCAGCGTTCGGTCGCGCTGTGCACGTTCGGCAGCACCGCGCGGCGGCTGTGGACGCCGGACTACCCGTGGGCTCCAACGTGGGAGGAGCGGCTGCAGGCGATCAAGCAGGTGGAACGTGACTGGGCCGACGGACTCGCCTGGGATGACATCGCCCCGAGCCTTGATCGCGAGGGGCTGGCCGAGCTGTCGCGCTACTACCGCCGCTGCGCCAGTCCCGGCGCGGCGGTCGCCCTGATGACCATGAACTCGCACGTCGACGTGCGCGACGTGCTGCCGATCATCCAGTGTCCGACGGTCGTCATGCATCGCGTCGACGACCGCGATTCACACATCGAGGAGGGACGCTACATCGCGGCCCACATCCCGGGCGCGCGGCTGGTCGAGTTTCCCGGCGCCGATCACTCCTGGTGGACCCAGGATCAGGATGCGATCATCGATCAGATCGAGGAGCTCGTCACCGGCGCCCGGCCGACGCCGCAGGCAAACCGGGTGCTGGCGACGATCCTCTTCACCGACATCGTCGGCTCGACGGAACGCGTCCGCGAGCTCGGCGATCACGCCTGGACGCAGCTGCTCGCGCGCCACCATGCCGCCGTGCGGCGTGAGCTCGAGCGCTTTCGCGGGCATGAGGTGGACACCGCCGGCGACGGCTTTCTCGCGACGTTCGACGGGCCGGCGCGCGCCATCCGCTGTGCCTTGGCCGTCCGCGACGCCGTCCGCGGCCTGGGCCTGGAGATCCGTGCCGGCCTCCATACGGGAGAGTGCGAGCTGCTGGGCGACAAGGTGGCGGGGATCGCGGTCCACACGGGGGCACGGGTCTCAGCGCTGGCTGGGCCCAACGAGGTGCTGGTGTCCGCCACCGTACGCGACCTCGTGGCGGGCTCAGGCATCGCTTTCGGCGATCGCGGCGAGCATGAGCTCAAGGGCGTCGGCCGGCGCCAGGTGTTCGTCGTCTCGAGCGGCTGATCACTCCATGCGGGTACTGAGCAGCATCAGCCCGATACCGCAGCCCCCGCAGACCACGAGCAGGACTGTTTGGCTGCCGCCGTGGTAGCCGATCACGGCGGTCTCGATGGAGATGAACACGATCAGCACTGCTCCCATGACGCGGGCGGCGAGTCCAGCCGGCCTGCGGTCGCGCAGCGCGAGCAGGGCGGCGAGGATCATGCCGCATCCCAGCCCAAGCAGCAGCAGTGCGGGGACGGTGTACTCCGAGAACGGGCTGCCTCGCAACCAGGCCTCCTTGACGCCGAACCCCTCGGCGTCGAGCAGCAGCTCAGCGCCGCCGTAGAACGCGCCGATGCCGATCGACAGCTCGACGACGACCGCCGTCCTGCGGGCCCAGATGCTCGAGCGCTCGGCGTCCAGCGCGGCGCTCACGCGGCAGCGGCGCGGTCTCGATCGCCGAGCGTCTCGGCGCGGCTCTTGATGCCCAGCAGCATCCGTCGCTCCATCACCAGGCTACCGGGTTCCATGACGAGCGTCTGGACGATCCGAACGGGGAGAGAAGCTCCTCGGGTCGCGATCCGGTTTCGGCTGACAAGGCGGGTACCCGACCCGGTTGGGTACAGGCCGAAGCTCCAGATCCAGCTTCCATCGTCGTACCGGAAGACGAGCGAGCGTTCCGGCACGAGCACCTCGACGTGCATCGGCGGCCGGCCGGGGCCGAGGGCGAACGAGTCGCCCACCTCGATGTCCTGGAACTCGGGCAACACATGATCGGCGCTGTGCATACCCAGGCCGAACAGGTTCTCGATCCGGTCGTACGTATAGGCGCCGCCGCGTCCGCTTCCCATCTGCACCAGCCACGGCCAGACCGCCGACGGTGGCGCCTCGATGCTGACGGCTCGCGTGGCGACGATGTCGGCATCGATCAGCAACTCGTCCCCGGCATGTCCCGGCCGGCCTCCAGCAAGGTGGCGCCCCAGGTCAGACAGCGGTTGCGCAGCAGCATTGCGTATGCGGCCGCGGCCACGCCGCCGACCCCGGCGACTCCCAGCGCGATCCGCGATACTCGCCTCATCGCGCTCCGGCCGTCCTGTAGCGCTCGAGGTCGATGATCGAGCGGCTGTCGTCGGGTGCGATCGTGGTCCCGGCTTCGCCGGCGACGGCGGCGGCCACCTGGTCGAGTGCGGCGATCACGGCGATGCCACCGCGTTCGGCGAACCGGGCGGCAGCCTCGAGCTTGGGGCCCATGCTGCCGCGGCCGACCGAACCTGCGGCGATCAGCGCGCGAGCCCCGCGTGGAGTCAGGTGCTCGATCTTCTCCGGCCTGGGACCGGTGAAGTCGCGATAGACGCCGTCCACGTCAGTGAGAAGCAGGAGGCTGTCTGCGCCCACGGCCAGCGCCAACACGACCGCGGTCAGATCCTTGTCCACCACGCCCTCGACTCCGGATGGCCTGCCCACATCGTCGATCACGACCGGCACGCCCCCACCACCCGCCGTGATCACGGTTGTGCCGTTGTCAACCAGGACGCGGATGGCGTTCTGCTCGAGAATCCTGATCGGCTCCGGAGACGGCACGACCCGCCGCCAGCCACCGGTGTCGGGCGCGATCATGAATCCGCGCTGCTCCGCCAGTCGGTGGGCTATGACCCGGTCGTACACCGGCCCGACCGGCTTGGTCGGCTCGCGCATCGCGGGATCGCCCGCCGAGACGACTGTCTGGGTGAGCAGCGTCGCGAACCGCGTGTGAGGCGACCGGCGCGTCAGCGCCTGCTCGAGCAGGTAACCGATCATGCCCTCCGTTTCGGCTCCGAGAACGTCAAGGGGGTAGGCGCCGACGGTCGTGTCCGCCTCCGATTCGAGCATCAGCAGGCCCACCTGGGGCCCGTTGCCATGTGTGATGACAAGCGGCTCATCCGAATCGAGCAGCGGGACCAGCGCTTCGGCCGCCAGCTCGACGTTTCGGCGCTGGACGGCGGCGGTGATCGGCTCCCCGCGACGGGCGAGCGCGTTACCGCCAAGGGCGACGACGCGGGTCACCGCTCTCTCCGGTCGCCGAGCCAGTCGCCGGTGACCAGTGCGTAGAGCAGCGCCTGCTCGGTGGGAAGGCGGTTGGCCGCCTGCGGCCAGACGATCGAGTGCGGACCGTCGATCACATCGGCGGCGACCTCCTCGCCGCGATGCGCAGGCAGGCAGTGCATGAAGACCGCGTGTGGCTGCGCCAGGGTCATCAGTTCGGCGGTCACGCGATAGGGCAGAAGCTTCCCGCAGCCGCTGGTCGGCGTCGCCCTCAGACCCCATCGAGACCCAGACGTCGGTGTAGACGGCGTCCGCGCCCTCGACCGCCTCACGCGGATCGTGAACGACACTGACGTGAGCCCTCATGGCTGTTGACGAACTCGCCAACAGCTCGCATGGCCAGCCTGTCGAGATCGTAGGCCAGCGGCGTACCCACCACCAGGTCGACCCCTGTCAGCGCAGCCGCCTCCATCAGCGAGCGAGCGACGTTGTCGCTGTCGCCGACATAGGCGAGGCGAAGCCCGTGCAGGTCGCCGAACTGCTGTCGCAGGGTGAGCATGTCCGCCAGCGCCTGGCAGGGGTGGTGAGTGTTCGTGAGTGCGTTGATCACGGGCACGTCGGCATGCTGTGCGATCTCCTCCACCGTGGACTGCTCAAAGGTGCGGATCACGATCGCCGCTGCGTATCCGGCCAGCGTGTGGGCGGTGTCGGCGATCGTCTCACCGCGGCCGAGCTGGAGCTCGTCCGGGCGCAGGAACAGCGGCAGCATGCCCAGGCGGTGGGCTGCTGCAGCGAACGAGACGCGCGTGCGCGTCGACGGCTTGTCGAAGAAGGCGACCATCGTCTGTGCCGCCAGCTCGGACCTCCAGCCGCGGACGTCGTCCGCCATGCTGGAGGCAAGGTCGAGCAGGTGCCGGAACCCCAGCTGGTCGAGGTCGGCCACGGTCAGGTAGTCGTTGGCCTCGACAGCTCGAGCAGCTGGGGTTCCGGTGTCGCTCATCGCCCGCTCACCGCCAGCTCGGCCGTGTCGGCCTTGGCCCGCTCGGCGATCGGCGCCAGCACGTCGGCCAGCGTCGGCGATCCGACCTCTCGCAGCGTGTAGGTCGCGTGCCGCAGAGGGTGCTCAACCTTGATCAGCCGGCCCAGATCCATCGGCGTGCCGGTGACGACGACGTCACAGCGGGTGGCGTTGATGGTCTGCTCCAGCTCGTGCAGCTGGCGCTCGCCGTAGCCCATGGCCGGCAAGACCGCGCCGATCGCGGGGTACTTGGCGAACGTGTCGGCGATCGATCCGACCGCGTACGGCCGGGGATCGACAAATTCGGTCGCGCCTGCCCGCGCGCGCGGCCACCGTGCCCGCTCCGAACGGCATCCCGCCGTGCGTGATCGTGGGGCCGTCGTCGACGACGAGCACTCGCTTGCCGGCCAGCGCCGGGCCCTCGTCCAGCACGACCGGCGACTCCGCGAAGATCACCTGCGCGGTCGGGTTGGAGATGGTGATGTTGGCCTCGACCTTCTGCACGTCGGCTGAGGTCGGCGCTGTCGATCTTGTTGATGACGACGACGTCAGCCATTCGCAGGTTGGTCTCGCCCGGGTGGTAGCTGAGCTCGTGTCCGGGCCTCAGCGGATCGGCGACCGTGATCATCAGGTCCGGGGCGAAGAACGGGTAGTCGTTGTTCCCTCCGTCCCAGATCACGACGTCGGCCTCGTCCTGGGCCTGGGCGAGGATGTCGGCGTAGTCGACACCCGCGTACATGATCATGCCCAGCTCCACCGGAGCTTCGTACTCCTCCCGCTCTTCGACGGTGGGGTCGGAGCGTGTCGTGTCGGCCAGCGTCGCGAAGCGCTGGACGCGCATCTTCTCGAGATCGCCGTAGGGCATCGGATGGCGTACCAGCGCCACCTTCAGTCCGGCGTCGATCAGCAGCTGGCCGACCCGCCGGCTGGTCTGGCTCTTGCCGCAGCCCGTGCGCACCGCGCAGACCGCGACCACCGGCTTGGTCGATCGCAGCATCGATGCGTGCGGGCCGATCAGCCGGAAGTCCGCCCCGGCCGCCTGAACGATCGACGCCTTGTGCATGACATCGACGTGTGAGAGGTCGGAGTAGGCAAGCACGACCTCGTCGACGTGGTGCGTCTTGATCAGGTCGGCGAGTTCGGACTCGGGCCGGATCGGGATGCCGGCCGGATACCCTGGCCCCGCAAGCGAGGCCGGGTATGTGCGTCGTCGATCCCGGGGATCTGGGTGGCCGTGAAGGCGACCACATCCACGTCGCGGTCGTTGCGAAAGACCGTGTTGAAGTCGTGGAAGTCGCGCCCTCCGGCGCCCATGATGATGACCTTGCGCATGGTTGTCACGTTCCTTTCGATCAGTGGTTGACGGTGACGCCGCCGGCCGGGACGACGGGAGCGGCTGCGTCAGCCGCCCGCGGCGCCGGCGAGATGGGGACGTAGATGTCCTCGCGGCTCTGCCGCCGGCTTTGAACACGTACACCGGGATCCCCGCCATCAGCAGCAGGAAGCCCTGGGCGATGTACTCCTGGCCCGCCCCGTAGATCATCCAGAACGAGTAGGCGAAGGCCAGCATCGCGACCGTTGCGTCGACCGCGAGCCGCCTGCCGCTGAACCGCTCGGGCTTTCGGAACATCAGCATCAGCTGCGCCGCGGCGGCGAAGGCGTATGGCACCAACGTCGTCAGGGTGGCGAGGATGATGATCTTCGTGAACGTGTCGGTCAGCGACGCCTGGTAGTTCATCGCCATCAGCGCCGTCAGCAGCACCGACGACGCGACCAGCCCTACAACAGGCGTCCGGCGGGTGCCGCTCACCTGTGCGAACTGGGCCGGGAAGAGCCTGTCCTGTGCGGCCGCGAGAGGAATGCGGCCCTGGATCAGGATCCAGCCGTTGAGCGCCCCGAACGTCGAGATCATCGCCACAGCGGCGACGAACTTCTCGGGTGAGACGCCCAGCACGGTCGATCCGAAGATCTGCCGTGCGGCATCCGCGAACGGTGCCTCGGAGCCGGACAGCGTCGCCGCCGGGATCACGCCCATGATGCTCACGGTGGCGAGCACGTAGAGGGCGGTCGTGGCCACGGTGCCGAGGACGGTCGCCCGCGGCAGCGTCTTGGTCGGGTTCTTGACCTCCTCGGCCGGGATGGTCGCCGACTCGAGGCCCAGGAACGCCCACAGGGTCAGCGTGGCCGCAAAGGTGATCGCGTGCCAGTGGCCGATCAGGGGACGTGGTTGGGGTCGAACGGCGTGAAGTTGCCGCTCTTCATGTAGAAGAGGCCGATCAGGCCGATCAGCAGCAGCGGCACGAACTTGAGCACGGTCGTGACCAGTTGGACGATGCCCGACTCGCGGACGCCCGCGATGTTGACCAGCGTCAGCAGCCAGATCACCGACAGGCCGAGTGTGAACGCGACCACGTTGTCGGTCGCCAGCCGCGGCCAGAAGACGCTCGCGTAGGCAACGAAGATGGTCGCGATGGCGGCGTTACCGGCCCAGGCGGCGATCCAGTAACCCCATGCCGTCCAGAACCCGGCGAAGTCGCCGAACGCGCGGCGCGGGTATGCGTACGGGCCACCGGTCTGCGGATACGCGCGACCGAGGTTCGCGAATACGAGAGCCAGCAGGATCGCACCCGCTCCGGTGACACCCAACCAGTGAGATCGGCCCGGTGGAGCCAGCGAGGACGGGCAGCCGAATACGCCCGAGCCGACCATGTTGCCGACCACCAGGGCGGTGGCCATCCACAGTCCAAGGGAGCGCTTGAGCTTTGGGCGGACGGTGGCCTCGCCCGCTTCGAAGGTGGACATGACAACCTCCTTTTGAACATGGAGAAAGATGTCTCCGGCTCGATTCTTGGCGCTGGGAGCCGTCCCGCCATCAGTGGAGACACGGGATTGCGCGAGGGAAACTACGGAAGACTGGATCGCCTCCGATCCGGCAGGTCAGCAAACTCGATCAAGCGCGAGTCCATCCGTGGTGGCACCATCACGGAGATGAACCGGTCGCACGACACCTTCGCCCGCTTCGTGGAACCTTGGCTGAGACGCTCGATGACCCACAGCGACGGGTGAGGCGCTGGCGGCGCGGCTGCACCTGTCGCGGTTCCACTTCGATCGGCTCGTCTCAGCCGCCCCAGCCGGGGAGCCGCCCGCGGCGCTGCGACGGCGGGTGCTGCTCGAACGGGCCGCTCACTCGCTGCTCACCACCCAGAGCGAGCTGCTCGATGTCGCGCTGGAGGCCGGCTACTCGTCGCACGAGGCGTTCACGCGTGCCTTCAGCCGAGCCTATGGGCTGCCGCCGTCGCTCTGGCGGCAGCGGCCGGCGCCGTTTCGCATCGATGCGCCGAGCGGCGTGCACTTCAATCCTCCGGGGAGCCTTCGCATCTCCGGCGACAGAAAGGTGACTGCCATGGACCTGCTGACCCGGATGGTCGAGCACCACGTGTGGCTGGTTGGCGAGATGATCGAGCGCGCGCAGGGTCTGCCCGACGACGTGCTCGACGCTCCGGTCGAGCTTTCGGTGGATGGCATCGATTCCGATCCCACCCTTCGCTCGCTGTTGTCGAGGTTGGTCGGCCAGCTGGCGATGTGGGACGCATCGACCCATGAACGCGACTACGACTTCTCGGTCGAGCGCAACGAGAGCATCGAGAGCATGCAGGCGCGGTTGGCTGAGGTGGGGCCGGCGTTCCTTCTTCAAGTACGCGAGATCGCGGACGAGGGGCGCCTCGATGAGACGTTCGTCGAGACCGTCTGCGATCCTCCCCGCGTCTTCACCTACGGCGGCATGATCGCCCACGTGCTCACGTTCGCCGCGCATCGCCGCACCCTCGTCTGTGGCGCGCTGATCGACGCAGGCGTCGACGATCTCGGCGCAGGTGATCCGATGCTGTGGGTGGCCGAAGTGTCCTGATCGGCGCCAGGGACGCGCTCGAGTCTCAGCTCAGCAACCCCTTCGCCAGGCCACCGTCGATCAGCAGCGTGATGCCGCTGATGTAGGCGGCACGCTGCGAGCAGAGGAAGGCGACGGCGTCTCCGATCTCGTCTGGGCCGCCGAAGCGGCGCAGCGGGATGGCGGCTTCGTCGGCGCTTCGCGCGGCGGCCGGATCGTCGCCCATCGCGTAGAGCCGCTTCATGCGCTCGGTGTCGATGAAGCCCGGCGCGATCGAGTTGACGGTGATGCCATTCGGGCCCTCATCCTGAGACAGTTCTTGGCCCAGCCGATCACCCCGGGGCGGTAGGCGTTGGACAGCACGAGCCCTTCGCTCGGCTCTTTCACGGTTGACGAGGTGATGTTGACGACGCGGCCGCGGCCACTCTTTCGCAGCGCGGGCAAGGCCAGCCGCGTCAGCCGCAGCGCCGACATCAGCGTCAGCTCCCAGGCTTGCCGCCACTGCTCGTCGTCGAAGTCCGCGAACCCTCCCGCCGGCGGGCCGCCGGTGTTGTTGACGACGATGTCGAGCCGCCCGAACGTCTCCAGCGTGCGATCGACGAGTCTCGCGAGGTCGGCCGGATCAGCCGAGTCACCGGCCACGGCAAGCCCTCGCGCACCGCTGCCGAGAGCCTCGATTTCGGCCACGGCCTCGTCTAGCAGCTCCTGCCGGCGGGCGAACAGGGCGACGTTGCACCCCTCACGGGCGAGTGAGATAGCCACCGCTCGGCCCATCCCCGACGATGCCCCACCCACCGTTGCCACGCAGCCGCTCAGGCCAAGATCCATGTGCCTCGCTCCTTAACAACCTGCTTATGAACGCGACGAGTAGAGCAGAATGCCCCATCGCCAATATTACGGGCAGCCCACCCCGCATCGCGGACGATTGGGAGGTTCCGCGGCTGGCCGAGGCCGGTTGGACGGACGCGCTGCACGTACCACCAAGGCAAGACTCGACCGGCGCGAGCGCGTGTCAGCCGGAAGGCGGCGCCCGCCGACTTCGCCGCCCCGGTCGACTGCTGACGACGATTTCTGGCGGCACTCGCAACGTGTTGATACCCTCGGTCCCAGCACCGATGTCGTCAGCACCCTCCACCTCCGAGCGGTCCACCCGCTCCCAACGCCGGCGCCGCGACGTGTGTGACGCCGCTCGGCGGGCGATCAGCGAACGAGGCCTCGAGGCGACCACCCTCCGCGACATCGCGGCAGAGGGGCGGCTTCACCACCGGCGTCGTCACCCACTACTTCCCCGATAAACAGGCGGTGATCGTGGAAGCGTTCGTGGAGGCATCCCATGATTGGATTGCCGCGGTGCGCGCAGCGATCCAGCGCGCGGAGTCCCCCGAGCGGCAGCTTGAGGCACTGGTCTGGGCGGCGCTGCCCGACGACGCCAAGCGCCGCGGCGAGTGGCGTCTGTGGTGTGAGATGTGGACATACGCGGCTCGCGACCCCGACTTCGCTTCCCAGCTGATCGAGACCGACGCGCTCTGGGAGCAGGAAATCCGAGCGGTGCTCGAGCGCACCCGCGAGGCGGGCGCGATCCGCGAGATGGACGTGGCGCTCGAGGCCAGGCTGCTGGCGCGCCTGATCGACGGCCTCGGTCTGTGGGCATGGCTGAGCGGCCGCTGGCCGGAGGCGCGCGCCGAGCTGGTGGCGCACCTGGCCAAGCTGGGCGTGTCTGACGGGGCGATCGACCGGATGCGTGCCGCGCTTGTCATGGACCGGCGCGTGAACGGTCGCCGCTACGAACGTCGCAGGGGGATGTGGAACTCGACCGACGTCCCCTCACCCGGCACGGAGGAGATCTCGAACCGGCCGCCTGCCGCCTGCACTCTGGCGCGAGCGCTGTCGACCCCGAAGTGAGTCGAGGTGGCCGACCGCCGGCCCGGCCTGAAGCCCCGTCCGTCATCGCTGATCACCGCCACCAGTTCGCCGCGGCGTTCGGTGACTCGGATGCTCACGTTCTTCGCGTTCGCGTGCCTGCGGATGTTGATCAGCGCTTCGCGGATCGTCCGGTAGGCGAGCGTCTCGATCATCGGCGGATGCCGGGTGAGGCGCGTCCTGACCGTCACGTTGGCACCGGTGTCGCGGGCCAGCGCGTCTGCGATGTCGCGGATGGCGGCGCCCAGGCCAGCCGCGTCGAGCAGCTGTGGCCGCAGCTCGAACGTCAACCTGCGGGTTCGCTCCGTGGCCGCCTGGAGCACCTTGCGAGCACTTGCGATCGTTTGCCGTGCAGCCTCCACGTCGCCCTCGCGGAGGTGGCGCTCGGTGCGATCGAGCTCGACCAGCGAGGCTGTCATCACCTGGATCGTGTCGTCGTGCAGTTCCCCGGCGATTCGCGATCGCTGCGCCGCCTCGGCGTTGATGATGCCCTCGATCCACGTCTCCCTGAGCGCCTGGC
Source organism: uncultured Actinomycetes bacterium (assembly GCA_963755675.1). Lineage (GTDB taxonomy): Bacteria > Actinomycetota > Thermoleophilia > Gaiellales > JAICJC01 > JAICYJ01. Next base: position 117,198 of record CAVWLK010000040.1, on the reverse strand, counting down.
GATCGCGCTCGTCGGTGACGTCGCGGTAGTTGAGCACGATCCCGCGCACGGCCGGGTCGTGCAGGAGGTTGGTTGCGACACCTTCGACGACGCGCCAGGAACCATCGGCGTGCTTCAGCCGGAACTCGCCCGGCAGCTGGGCCCCCGGCCGGCCGGCAAGCTTGGCTAGGATCTCACGCCCGCGGGCGGCGTCCTCGGGCGGCATCAGGTCGAGCGGGGTGCGGCCCTCGAACCACTCCGGAGCTCTGCCCACCACAGCTCCCATCGACGGATTCTGATAGATCACGACGCCGCGGGCATCCACGATCGTGACCGCCTCGCGGGCGTGCTCGATCAGCTTCTCAAACAGACGGCCGACCCGCTCGTCGACCTCCCTGGCCGTGCGCTGCTCGGTCACGTCGACCAGCACGCCGTGCATCAGCGGCTCCTCGCCGTCGCCGTGGTCGATCAGCAGCGCCCGATCGTGAATCCAGCGCACGCGACCGTCCGGCAGCACGACCCGATACTCGCCGCTCTGCGGGCTGCCGGTCTCGAGAAACTGGACGAGTGAGATCTGCGCGGCGGCCCGGTCATCGGGATGGATGCGGTCGAGCCAGGCGTCGTAGCCGCTCGCCCAGTCGTCCTGCGTACAGCCAATGATCGCCTCCAGGTTGGGACTCGCCCACAGCGAGGTGCCATCGATCCGGTCGACGTAGAACGCGGCCGGCACGGCCTCCAGCAGGGCCTCCCATGGAAACCCGGACCGCGCCAGTGTGGCTGCTGCGAGAGCGTCGGTCAGGGAGCCATGGCGTTCGGGGGCCATGAGTGTGCCTTTCTGCCTGCATTGTCCCATGCTCCGGGATGGAAGGCAATCGCTGGCAATCTGACACGCAGCGCGATGTGGTCCAGATCAGCGGACCGTATACTGCGTTGCCTATGCAGAATCGCACCGTGCGCGCGGCCGCCGCCGGAGCCGCCGCGGCCACAGCGTGGGTCGTGGCCGAGCCCGCCATCCGCCGGGCGCTGGGCGGGGGAACGCATCGCGAGCTTCGCCTCGTCGGCGGGCTGCTTGCGCCGGAGCGTCTCTGGCTGCCGGTGGGGCTGGCGGTGCACGTGGCCAACGGCGCGGTCTTCGGCATCCTCTTCGACCGGCTCGGCGGACGCGGGATCCGGGCGGCCGTCCTCGCTGCCCAGGTCGAAAACGCCGCCCTCTGGCCCGCGATGGCGATCGTCGATCGGCTGCATCCGGACGTTCGAAGCGGGCGCTGGCCGCCGCTCGCGTCCAACCCGCGCGCTGCCGCGCAGGAAGTCGCCGGGCACCTGGTCTTTGGCGTGGTGCTGGGCGGCCTGCTGGAAGCAGGCGAGGTTGACCGGGTCTGAGCCTCAGTGCTCCGTGATGCGGCGCCGCCCCTCGCGCAGGAAGGCGGCCGGATCGGCGCCGGCCATGATCTCGGTGTGGGTCAGAGAGGCGCCGTTGAACGTGGGATCTCCGAAGAACTCATCGATCCGGCCCGCCCAGGGAGAGACGTACAGGTAGGGCTGATCGTGATGGCGGTCGCCGGGCGAGCCGCCGTACGTGCCGCGGCGGTCCGCTGCTTGGTCACCGAGGTCGATGGCGGCATCGAAGTGCTCCGGCCAGATCCTGACCGGCGAGACGTCGTCCTGGGGCCCGGCGTCCGCCCGCAGCGACTCTAGGAGACCGGTCGTGAACGCGTACCACTCCGCCAGACCCGCGGCGCCGGCGGCGTCGACCGAAAGCAGCTGATCGAGATCGCCATACGGCGGAACGTCGAACTGCTCCTGCTGGCCCACGTCGGGCTCGATGCCCACGAACGCAGCCATCTCGTTCAGCGTTGTGATCGCCGTGCGCCGCGCCTGGCCACTTCGCTCCGCGACCAGGTCTGTGCCGTCCACACGGATCTGGCCGTCAGGCAGCATCGCGGTGGCGAAACCGCCCGGGGAGGAGCGGAGGATGATCTCGCCGTTGACGACCCGTTGCGCGGGAGAGATCACGTACACGGCCAGCCGGTGGAGGGCGTCCCGCGTGGCGGCATAGCTGCCGCTGAGAGGTGTCAGCTCGAGCGTCTCCATGGCGACGTAGTCTCTCGCATCCTGCCGTCGTTACGCTCTCACCAGCCAGAATGTGAGCTCGTTCATCTTTTCGAGATAGCGTCCACCGGGTGACCCCCGGCCAGCGACCTTCCGGCCCCGAGCGTTCCGCCCGTCGGGCGCGGGTTCGCCGCCGGCGGGCGGTTGCCGTGGCGGTGTTGGTCGCCATCCTCGTGGCCTCCGGGGGCGGCTACCTGATTGCGGCGCGGTCGAGTGGCGACGGCCGTGCGGCTCGCGTCGCGTACTCATCCGGCACGCCCCGGCCGTCCACCACCACCGATCCGCCGGCCGCCCATAGGGATCCGAAGACTGTCGTTCGCGTACGAAGAATCGCGAGCCTCGCCCAGCCTGTCCAGGACGCGGCTGTCACCGCCCTTGGCGACAGGGTGTATGCCTTCGGCGGCCTCGACTCATCGGGCGCCTCGACGGCGACGGTGAGCGTCCTGCGCGGCAGCAGGGTGTCACGGGCCGGCGCACTGCCGGTTGCGATCCATGACGCCGCGGCCGCCACGACCGGCGGCCGGCTCCTGATTTTGGGAGGAGGGCAGAGCCAGAGCTATCCGGCAATCGCCCGCTTCGACCCCGCCAGCGGCGTGACCCGGACGGTGGCCCTCTTGCCCACGCCGCTCTCCGACCTCGCGGTGGCAACCATCGGCGACACGGCCTACGTCGTCGGCGGCTATACGGGGAGCTCGTGGTCAAGCCGGATCGAGGCGGTGACAGGGACGCGGGTGCGAGTCGTCGGCCGTCTGCCCGTCGCGCTGCGGTACGCCGCCGTGGCATCTGTGGGCCGGGACGTGATGATCGCCGGCGGGCGCACGGAGCATGGAGCGAGCGACGCGGTGTACCGGTTCTCACCATCCAGCGGCTCGGTCAGGCGCGTCGGTTCGCTGCCGCATCCGCTGATGCATGCGTCGGCTGGAACGCTTGGGGGAGTGATGTACGTGGTTGGAGGGCTCGGGTCGGACGGCGCCCCCACCTCATCGGTGATCGCGGTGAGCCCCTCGGGGGCGGCGAGCGTCGTCGCACACCTGTCCCGGCCGCTGTCCGACGCCGGCGTGGCGGGTGTCGGAGGCCGGTTGGTGGTGGTGGGCGGCAACGACGGCAGCGGACCGACCTCGGCGGTGCTGCAGGTCGACGTGAGGCCGGCGTCCGCCGCTCCCGCGACGCCGAGATCCACGCCGTGCCGGCCAAGTTCAGCGGTCCGCTGCCAGGTGACCTGCTGATTGCCGACCGTGGCAACAACCGGATGCTGATCGTCAACCCCTCCCACCGCATCATCTGGCGCTACCCCAGTCGGCCCGGACAGCGCCGGCTCTCATTCGACGACGACGCGTTCTTCGTGCCGGGCACCCGGTCGATCATCTCCAACGAGGAGGACAACCACGACATCGTGCAGATCGCCTACCCGTCCGGCAGGCTGATCTGGAGCTACGGGCATTCCGGTGTCGCCGGCTCCGGCCCGGGGTACCTGAACACGCCGGACGACGCCTACAAGCTGCGAAACGGGCTGGTGATCGTCTCGGACGACAAGAACTGCCGGCTGCTGGAGATCCGGGCAAGCGCGTCGTGCGATCGATCGGCCGCCCTGGGTACTGCGTCCACAACCCACCGGCCGGCCTGGGCTCTCCCAACGGAGACACCCCGCTGCCGAACGGCAACATCCTCGTTTCCGAGATCTACGGATCATGGGTCGACGAGATCACGCTGGGTGGCAAGCTCGTGCGCAGCCTGCACGCTCCCGTGGCCTATCCGTCGGATCCCCAGCTGACGCTGAACGGCAACATCCTGCTCGCGGACTACTCGAGCCCGGGCGGGGTGGTGATCATTGACCGCCACAGCGGCCGCCTGATATGGCGCTACAAGGCCCGGGATGCCGCCGCCCAACTCGACCACCCGAGCCTTGCGGCGATGCTGCCGAACGGCAAGATCATCGTCGTCGACGATTACAACGACCGGATCGTGGTCATCGATCCCGCCACCCAGCGCATCGTCTGGCACTACGGGCACCGCGGCATCGGGGGCACCGCGCACGGCTACCTGCACATCCCCGACGGCTTCGACTTTGTCCCCGTGACCGCGACCGGCAGGCCCGATCTGGGCGCGATCGTGCACGGCCCCTAGATCCCGCCTTGCTAGGCTCGTGATAGGGACGACGGCTGGGCATGGGCGAACCCGATCCGCGAGCGGCACTTCGGGCCTCCGCTGCTGGGGCGCTTCGCGCTGGAGCGGGTCACGGAGGGCGAGTACTGGTCGCGCTGGGTGCCGATGTGGCGAGAACACTGGCCGCCCGAGGTGTACTTCGACTTCGACCAGCTGTGCGGCGAGGACGATCGCGCACGGCGTGAGCGGGTGGTGGAGTCGGAGGGTGGCAGCCGCCTGACCGAGAACTGGGTCGTCCGCGAGGGAGGCCAGCCGGTGGCGCTGTTCAGCGGCCGCCAGCAGTCGGGTGCCGCGTACCTGATGACGCATGCCCAGGTGCATCCCGATCACCAGGGCCAGGGGCTCTACACCGAGATCGTGCGGCGTGTGATCGCCTACACCGCCGAGCTTGGATTCGAGCGCATCCTGAGCGAGCACGGCGTCGGCAACAACGCCGTGCTGGTGCCGAAGCTGAAGCTCGGCTTCCGCATCATCGCGTTCGAGATCGAGCCCGCATTCGGGCTCACGCTTCGGCTGGCGTACTTCCACGACCCGGCGCAGCTGGCCGCGTACGCGTACCGCTACGGCGATGCCACGCTGACCACACCCCTGATCGAGAGCGGATTTGCTGGCATGGAACGGCTGCGCGGCCAGTTCCGGAGCGCCGGGTAGTGATCCCGGCGTTCGCCGCCCACCTGCCGGTGCGGATCCGGTTTGGCGAGGGGGCCGCGGAGCAGATTCCGGAGTTGATCGGCGGTCGCCGAGCGCTTGCGATCATCGAGGGGCCGGTGGCCGCGATCCCGGCCGTGGCGGCCGCGACGGCGGGACTCGAGCTCTTGGCCAAGCCGTCGGGCGAGCCCACCTTTGAGCTGATCGCGGCCGCGGCCGAGCGCGTGGCCGAGTTCGCGCCGCAGGTGATCCTGGCCGTCGGCGGCGGCTCGGCTCTCGACCTGGCGAAGGCCGCGCGGCTGGTCGCGGACCAGGCGGAACCGTTCCAGCGCTTCGTGGCCGGCGAGGTCGACGTGGTGCCGCCGCGCATCGAGTTGATCACGGTTCCCACCACGTCCGGCACAGGGAGCGAGGTCTCGGGCGGTGCGGTGGTCGTGGACGTCGAGCACGGTCGCAAGCTGGGTGCCGCCCATCCTCTGATGCGGGCGCAGGACGCCGTGGTCGACCCACTGCTCACCCTGGGCCTTCCGCGCGATGCGACGGCTTGGACGGGGGCGGACGCACTCGCCCAGGCGATCGGCGGGGTGATCGTCTCGAACGGCAATCCGCTCTCGGTGGCGATCGGGCTCGAGGCGTGCCGCCACGTCGCCGCCGGCCTCGGCCGCGCCGTCGCCGACGGCGGCGACCGGGAGGCCAGGACGGAGATGAGCCTCGGCAGCCTGATGGCGGGTCTGGCCATGAACCTGTCCGACTGCGGCGCCGACCACGCGCTGGGCCACTCGATCGGCTCGACGCTGGGCCTGCCTCATGGCCTGACGGTCGGCCTGGTGCTGGCCGAGACGCTGGAAATCAACCGGCCCGAGTGCTCGGAGCGGCTGGAGCGTGTGGCTGACGCGCTGGGCGAGCCGGCGGACGGCTCCGGCGACGGTTCGCGGGCAATCCGCGCAGTTGGGCGGCTGCTGGCCGAGATCGGTCTGCCGACGCTGCGCGAGGCGGGGGTGGAGGATCGCCACATCGATCGGCTGGTCGAGCTCTCGCTGGCCGACTACTGCCTCACCGTGAATCCGCACGCCTGGAACGAGGGCGACGTGCGAGCCGCCTACGCCGCGGCGATGGCGCTCGAGCGGCGGGGCTGAGACATCGGGATGGAGCGGCCACTCGCGTCGCAGGGTCGCGGCTCGATGGTGCCAGGCACCGCGTGCCGCGTTGCCTGGCACCGGACAAGTGGCACCGGGGTCTGACCCCGCAGGGGTCTGACCCCTCACCGAGCCGCCGCCAGCTCACACCCCAGGGCCTCATGATCGAGCGTGTATCAGCCGATGCAAACCGTGACCCGTTCGCGGATCGACCGATGCCCCCAGTTGAACCCCCTGATCAGGATGCCGCCATGGCCGCGCTGCTCCGGCGCGTGGCCGCGTCCGCCGGCGTGCACATGTACGAGATGGAGATGCTGGGCGAGCTCGACTACGTCTGCCACGTCTGGATAGGCCAGGCGCTGGACAGCCTGCTGGGTGGCGTCCCCGAGGGCATGGATCAGGAACTGGCATGGGAGTCCTGCATCCACCCCGACGACCGGCAGGCGTACGAGGCGGGCTTCCCGGCGCTCTACAAGGGAGAGGCGACCGAGACCGAGTATCGGCTGGTGGGCTTCGACGGCGCCACCCGCTGGGTCTGGGAGCGGTGCGTGCCCCGCGCGACGGACGACGGCAGGCTGCTGGTGGACGGGATCGTGACCGACATCACCGATCGCCACCGCGTCGAGGAGCAGCTGGCGGAGGCCCACAGACGGCTCGCTCACCTCGCCTACCACGATCACCTGACCGGGCTGCCGAACCGGGCACAGTTCCAGGAGCACCTCGACGTCGCGCTGGACCGCGCCCGACGCGAGGGGTCGTCCGTGGCGGTGTTGTTCATCGACCTCGACGGCTTCAAGCAGATCAACGACCGCCATGGCCACGCGGCCGGAGACGCGGTGCTGCGGGCTGTGGGCAACCGCCTCTCCGCGGCCGCGCGCGGCGGCGACGTGGTCGCGCGCCTGGGCGGTGACGAGTTCCTGATGATTGTCAGCCTGGCCGGGACCGACAGAGACGCGCTGGACGTGCTGTACGACCGCGTGCAAGCACAGCTGCACCTACCTGTCGACGTCGAGGGCGTTTGGCTGGAGGTTGCCGGTAGCGTCGGCGCCGCAATCTTCCCTGACAACGCCGCGACCGGCGATGAACTGATCCGCGCCGCGGATCTCGCCATGTACGACGTCAAGCAGCGCGGCCGCGGCCGCGCTGCTTAGCGCCTACATCTCGACCTGGATCTCGCCGTCCTGCTCGCGCACGGGGTAGGTCTCGAGCGAAGCCACGGCCGGCCCGACTAGCGCCTCGCCGGTGCGGACGTCGAACACTGCGCCATGGCAGTAGCACTCGAGCCGGTGCTCGGTCAACTGGCCCTGCGAGAGCGGGCACTCCTCATGCGTGCACCAGCCTTCGAACGCGTACAGGCCGCCGGCCGCGCGCGCGATCACCAGCGGCTCGCCGCGGTTGTCGACCTCGATCATCTCGCCGTCCGGCAGTTCGTCGCTTTCGGCGACTGTTTTCCAGTCAGCCACCGTCAGTCCCATCGTGCGTGCAGGGCGAGCGGCGCGCGGAACTCCCAGCCCGACAGCTCCACCGTGTGGGCTGGGTCGAGCCGTAGCGTGGGCAGCCGCTCCAGCAGCAGCCGCAACGGCAACAGCACCTCGTTGCGGGCCAGCGGCGCACCCGCGCAGTGATGCGCGCCAAGTCCGAATCCGGCGTGGGCGCCGCTGCGATGGACATCGAAGCGCTCCGGATCGCTCCAGTGCCGCTCATCGCGGTTGGCCGATGCCAGCACGGCCGCAACCACCGTCCCCGGCTCCAGCTCCACGCCGGCGATCTGCGTCCGCTCCGTCACCTGGCGCGTCTGCGTGCCGACCGGGGAGTGCCAGCGCAGCGCCTCCTCGATCGCGGAGGCGAGCATGCCGGGATCGCCGCGCACCTCGGCCAGCGCCTCAGGATGAGTGAGTAGCGCCCACAGCGTGATGCCGAGCGCATGTCCAGGCTCCTGCATGCCGCCCAGCAGGATCAGCTTCAGGTTGGCCAACACCTCCGCCTTGGACAGCCGGCCGCCCGTGGGCGGATCGATGTGCAGCATCTGCGACAGCACGCTGTCATCTGGCTCGGCTTCGAGCCGTTCGAGCAGTGGCATCACCCGGCTGTCGACCTCCGCGCTCGCCGCGTCGGCGATCGCCTGCTTGGCCGGATCCGATTCGAAGTTGGCGCCGCCCAGCGCCAGCGATCCGAACCAGCGTCGAAGCGTGTCGGCGTCGACGTCACCCAGCCCCATCACGGCTCCCAGCGCAAGCACCGAGACCGGCTCGCAGTACTCCGCCATCAACTCGCCGCCGCCGCGATCTTGCAGCGCCGCGAGGTGCCGCTCGGCGATCGGCAGGATCACGTCCGGCGCGTACTGCTCCACCCGCCGCGGCCGCATCGACGGGTCGATCGTCGCGCGGATCCGTTTCTGGCGCTCACCGTCGAGCGTCAGCATGTTCTGGCCGAGAGTGCGCGTGAGCGGCGAGGACGCAACGTCCGCCGTGAACAGGTGCGGGTGGCGGGCGACGTGCTGGACGTCGTCCCAGCGCGTGACCAGCGTCAGTGCGACGGCCGGAATGTGGCAGACCGGCGCGTCCGAGCGCAGGCGGGCGTAGATCGGGTACGGATCGCGTTCCAGATCCTCGACGGTGACCGACTCGGCAAACGAGGAGATCGCGCTCACAGGTGGTGCGTGTACTCGCGGAACTCCCAGTCGGTGACCCATTTCTTGCACCGTTCGAGCTCCGCCGCCTTGATCGTCAGGAAGGTGTTGACCAGCTCCTCGCCCATCGCCTCCTTGATCAGCGTGTCGCCGTCCAGCGCCTCGATCGCCGCATCGAAGGTGCGCGGCAGCGGTGTGCACTCCTCGGCGGCGGGCTGTTCGTAGATCAGTCCCTCGAACGGCTCCGGCGGATCCAGCTTGCGGCGGATACCGTCCAGCCCTGCGAACAGCGCCGCGGCGGTTGCCAGGTAGGGGTTCGACGACCCGTCGCCGAGCCGCAGCTCGATCCGCGTGGCCTTGCCCCGCTCGCGCGGGACGCGAGCCATGCACAGCCGGTTGTCGTGGCCCCAGCTGACCAGCGTCGGCACCAGCGCCTCCTCAGTGATGCGGTGATAGGCGTTGGTCGTGGGGTTGAAGAACGCCATCAGCGCCGGGCCATGTTCGAGCAGGCCGGCCAGGAAGTGGTGGGCGAGCGGCGAGAGCCCCTCCGGCCCGTCGCCGTTCAGCAGGTTGGCGCCGGTCTCGTCGCCCAGGGACAGGTGGAGGTGGAACCCCGAGCCCTCGTCGTCGTTGAACGGCTTGCCGATGAAGGTCGCCAGCAGGCCGTTCACGGCCGCCATCTCCTTCACCGTGGTCTTGAACAGGAAGGCGCGGTCGGCGGCGTCGAGCGCCTCGGAGTGGCGCAGGTTGATCTCGTACTGCGAGCGTCCGTACTCGTGGTTGGCGGCGTACGCGCCCAGCCCAAGGTCGGCGCAGGCGTGCATCATCTGGCGCAGCACGCCGCGCGGATCGGCAACGGCTCCCACCGTGTAGACGTGGCTATCGTTGTTCACGTAGCGCGAGTAGCCGTTCGGCGCCTCGGGGTCGGCCTGGCAGAGATAGAACTCGAGCTCCGGGCCCATCACCGGCACCAGTCCCTCCGCAGTGAACTCCGCCACCGCTCGCCTCAGCACGCCGCGCGAGTCGACGCCGAACTCCGAGCCGTCCATCCTGGCGAGATCGGCGATGCACCACGCCACTGCCGGATCCCACGGCACCTGTGCGAGCGTCGTGACGTCGGGCCGGGCAACGATGTCCTGGAATCCGTGCTCGAAGCCGGCCACCACGTTGTGGCGCAGATCCACGGTCATGATCGCCTCGCAGTGCGCCGCTCCGTCGTCCACGAGGTGCTCGAAGAAGGCGGCCGGAAACTCCTTGCCGCGGCAGATGCCGTGCAGGTCGGGATAGCAGATGCGGATCGTCGTCACGCCCCTGCGCTCGAGCTCGGCCAGCTTGCTGTCTGCCATCTACCGCCCTTTCCGAGAGTGCTTCGTCAGTGTCTCATGACCTCATGCGCCGGTGACCCGCACCGGCATCGACTTGTACGCGTTCGTGAAGTTCGACTCGACCCGCCGCGCCGGCCCGGTCTGCTCGATCGATCCGAGCCGCGGCAGCAGCTCCTCGAACAACACCTTCGTCTCCAGCTTCGCGAGGTGCGCTCCGAGGCAGAAGTGAGGGCCGCCGCGGCCGAACGTGACGTGGTTGTTAGGGCGCCGCTCGATGTCGAACCGCAGCGGCTCCGGAAACTGGCGCTCGTCGTAGTTGCCCGAAATCAGCCACAGCACGACCTTGTCGCCGGCCGCGATGCGCGTCCCGTGCATCTCCGTATCGACGGTGGCCGTACGCCTGAAGTGGATCACGGGCGACGACCAGCGCATGATCTCCTCGACCGCCGTCGGCATCAGCCCGGGATCGTCGCGCAGCCGGCGCATCGCGTCGGGGTTGTCCATCAGCACCTTCATTCCGTGGGCGATCGACTGGCGGGTGGTCTCGTTGCCGGCCACCACCAGCAGCAGGAACATCGTGTCGAACTCCTGCTCGGTCAGCCGTTTTCCGTCCTCGTCCTCCCACGTCACCAGCTTCGAGACGAGGTCGTCCTTGGGGTCGTCTCGGCGGACGGCGGCAATGCGATGGCCGTACTGGAACACCTCCATCGCGTAAGGGCTGCGGAACGGGTAGAGCCGGTACTCGGCGCTCTCCGGGCTGGCGGGATGCAGGCCGCCCAGATCAGGATCGGTGTTGCCGATCATCTTGTCGCCCCACGCGATCAGCTGCTCGTCGTCCTGCAGCGGCACGCCCAGGATCCGGCACAGCACCTGGATCGGCAGCTGCTTGGCGACCTCCTCGATGAAGTCGAACTCGCCCATCGGCAGTGCCTGGTCGAGGATCGAGCGGGTCAGCTCGCGCAGCAGATCCTCGTAAGCCGCCACGGCGCGGGGCGTGAACCCCTTGTTCACGATCGCGCGCAGGCTCGAGTGCTTGGGCGGATCGGTATCGAGCATCGACTTGCGGGCCTCGATCTGGTCCGGGTCGAGGTCCTCCAGGGCGGTGGCACCGGTCTCGGACGAGAACGTGCGCCAGTCCTTCATCGCCGCGACGATGTCGTCGTAGCGAGTGATGCACCAGAAACCTTTGCCGTGCTCCCAGTCGTACCAGTGCACCGGAGCCTCGTCCCGCATCACCGCGAACGTCTCATGGGGCACGCGCTCTGCGAAGGCAGCGTTGTCGAGGTAGACATCAGAGAGAGTAGTCACCCGGTTCATGCCGTGCTTCCGTCGAGGATCTGCAGCGTCTTCAGGTCGGAGTAGAAGTCGAGAGCGTAGTCGCCACCCTCGCGACCGATGCCGCTGATGCCGACGCCGCCGAAGGGCGCCGTCAGGTCGCGCACCAGGAAGCAGTTCACCCACACGGTGCCCGCCCGCACGGCGCGGCCCACCCGCTCCGCCCGTTCCCGCGAGCCGGTGTAGATGATCGCCGAGAGGCCGTAGGCGGTCGAGTTCGCGAGCGACACCGCCTCCGCCTCGTCGCGGAACGTCTGGAACGTCAGTACGGGGCCGAACACCTCGCGCTGCACGATCTCGGACTCGTTCGACGCCGGCTCGACCAGGGTGGGCTCGTACCATAGGCCGCCGATCTCGGCCCGCTTGCCGCCGCGCACGATGCGGTCACCGTTCTGGCGCGCCCGCTCGACGAATCCCTCCACGCGGGACAGGTGGTCAGGGTGGATCAGCGGCGAGATGGTGGTGGAGTCGTCGCGCGGGTCACCCAGCACCTGCGCGTCGACGCCGGCGTGGAAGCGCTCCAGGAAGCCATCGCGCACCGACTCCTCGACCAGCAGCCGGGTGCCCGCCAGACAGACCTGGCCGGCGTCGTCGTACTGGCCGGACGCCTTGGCGCGCGGCCGCATCCAGATCGCTGTCCGCGAACACGATCAACGGCCCCTTGCCGCCCAGCTCGGCGGTGAAGGGCACGATGTTCGCGGCAGCCGCCCGGCCGATGTGGCGTCCCGTCTCGGGCGACCCGGTGAAGCTGATCCGGCGCAACCCAGGGTCGCGCTACGAGCGCGGCGCCGGCCTCCTCGCCGATGCCCTGGACGATGTTGAAGACGCCCGCCGGCAACTCTGCCTCGGCGGTCAGATCGGCCAGCAGCGAGCACGACAGCGGCGCCCACTCCGGCGGCTTCAGCACCACCGTGCAGCCGGCCGCCAGCCCGGGCGCGGTCTTCCACGTCGACAGCATGAAGGGGGCGTTCCAGGGCGTGATCACCGCCGCCGGTCCGCTGGGCATCCGAAGCACGCGGTTCTCGGTGCCGTTGGAGCTCCAGCTGCGTTCCTCGTACGCCTCGGCCAGATCGGCATAGGCGCGGTAGTTGCGCGCGCCTCGCGCGATCACGCGGGCCTTCAGCGATCGCTCGAGCATCGCCATGTCGAGGCACTCGACCGTGGCGATGCGCTCGACGTTCTCGTCGATCAGATCGGCCAGCCGCCGAAGGTGGACGGCTCGCCCGGCGGCGCCGAGCGCCGCCCAGTCCGGGAACGCCCGGCGGGCCGCGTCCACGGCCATCGCGGTCTCGCGCGGGCCGCCGCGGGCGACCTCGGCCAGCACGCTCTGGTCGATCGGGCTGATGTCGGTGAAGGTCGTGTCCCCGGGCACCCGCCGGCCGCCGATGAAGTGGTCGGGCGAGACGGTGATCGTGCTCATCCCGACGCCGCCAGACTGGCTGTGTCGACGATTTCGGCTCCCCCGTCGACCGCGATCACGGTGCCGTGTAACCTAGGCCGCTTCGGGGCCGGCCAGCCATGCCACCAGCCCGGCAACCTCCTCGGCCGAGCTCGCCCGTCGCAGCGGCACGTTGCGCATGGCCTCAGCATAGGCCTGCTCGCGGGTCGTGCCTGCGGCCTGTGCCCTCAGTTCCATGCTGTGGTCGGCCATGTCGGTACGCACCCAGCCGGGCGCCACGCAGTTGGCGCGCACGCCCGGGGGCCGTGGTCGATGGCCAGACACTGGGTCAGCATCGCCAGCCCGGCCTTGGACGTGCAGTAGGCGGCCGACTCGGTCGAGGCCCGACGGCCGGCAGCCGAGCCGATCGTGACGATCGAGCCACGTCGCTCCAGCAAGTGGGGGAGGGCGGCACGGCAGGTCAGAAAGACACCAGTCAGGTTGGTGCGCATCAGCTCGTCCCAGCCCTCCGGTGTTTGCTCCAGCACCGTGCCCGGGCGCGAGATGCCGGCGTTGCAGACCAGCAGGTCGAGCCCGCCCAGAGCGGCCACCGCTTCGGCCACGATCCGCTCGGCGTCGGCGGGCAGGCCCATGTCCCCGGCCGTCCAGGCGCGACCGGAGGCACGCAGCGGCTGCTCCCGCCGCCCTGCCACGCACACCCCCCAGCCGTCCGCGGCCAGCCGCGCCGCGATCACCATGCCGATCCCGCTGCCGCCGCCGGTGACCAGGGCCGCGCGGCTCACGCCAGCTCCCGCACCGTCTCCAGGTCATCGACCGTGTAGGCGAACTGGAACCGGAAGCCCTTGCCGACCCGAACCGGCGCCAGCTCGGCGTGCTCCTCCCCCGGCGCATCGTGCAGCCGAGCGTCGCCGACCCCTCGTGGATGTCCGAGATCGACCGGTCGCTGCTTCGCGCCCGCACCAGCTCGTGGAGGGCGGCGTCCTGCCACCGGCCGGCGGCCAAACGGGGAAAGTGGCGGACGGTTGATCAGCGGCGGATCGTTGTGAGTCGGCCCGCTCTCGCTCACCTGCTCGGGCGTCACCGATCCCTCCGCCAGCAGCCGTCCGTGGCCGCCAGCGTGCCGGCGAAGCTGCGGCCCTCGGCCTTGCAGTCGAGCCCGAAGCTGCGCGTCATGTGCACCTCGACCCAGCTTCTTGGGGAAGCCCTGGATCCAGCCACGGATCAGCGCGAAGTCGCGATCGACCCAGATGTAGGGGCAGCTCGTGACGTGCTCGGCGCCGAGCATCGCGTTCACCACGATGAAGAACTCCTTGTACTGGCCGCGCACCGGGTCGAGCAGCTCCGTCGCCGGCAGTCCGAGCACGACTGCCAGTCGACGAACAGCGCGGCGCAGCGGCCGGGGTCGTCGGCGTACGGCTCAGCCCCTCGGCAACACCGCCGCCACGGCGTCGGGGTCGGCCCAGTACTCGATCACCAGGAAGTCGCCCACGTAGTGCCACGGCGGCGACGGGATGATCGAGGCGGTGCCGCCCGGCGAGAGCGGCAGCGAGTAGCCGCGGCTCACGCCGTCTCCTCGGTCAGGAACTGCTCGACCAGCGACTCGGCGAACGACTTGTCGGCGATCTTGTATGCCAGCGCCGTCATCCGGTAGGAGTCGGACAGGTAGAAGCGCTCGTACAGCTCGCCGCGGCCGCCCAGATCGCTGCCGATGTAGTCCCAGGCGAGCCTGAACAGGCGGATCCGGCGCTCGGCGTCGGCACCGGCTGCCTGGTAGTACTTCGCGATCTGGTCGGCCAACGGGCCCTTCAGGTCTGCCTCGGACGGCGTGCACATGTAGCCCCCGCCACCGATCAGCTGCAGCAGCTCGTTGATGTAGGGCAGCCACTTCGGCATCTCGCCCCGTAGCGCCAGGAACGGCCTGTCGTCCGGGTACCAGACGCCGCCGTCGTCCAGCGCCGAGCCGGCCTCGGCCGAGACGAGTGCCGAACGGGTCAGCTCGGTCATGTTCCAGATCTGTCCCAGCTTCTCCTGGATGTGGTCGAACCGCACGACGCCGGTGGTGTTGGCGATCAGATGGCCGAGGCCGAGCGCGAACGACAGCTTGACGTAGGCGCGGGTGAACGCCTGGTGCATGATGTGGCCGCGCCAGCCGGTGTCGGTGATCACCTCGGAATAGGCGTCGGTGTCGCCGCACAGGAACAGCCTCTCCTTGGGCACCTCCACGTCGTCGAAGATGACGACGGCGTCCATCTCGTCGAACCGCGACGAGAGCGGGTAGTCGAAGCGGCTGCGCTGCTTGGAGTAGCGAGTCGCGGCAGATGAACTTGAGCCCCGGCGTGCCCATCGGCATCGCGAACGAGAGCGCGTAGTTGCCGTCCTGGGGCCGGATGTCCGAGCCGGGGTAGATCGTCAGCTCGTCGGCGTAGGGCGCGAGTGTCGCCAGCATGCGGGCGCCGCGGACGGTGATGTGGTTCTCGGTCTCGCCGACCTTGTGCAGGGCCACCTCGCCGGCCGCCTGCTCGGCCTCGGGCTTGCTGCGATCGACCTGCGGGTTCATGATCGAGTGGGTGGTCGAGAGGTCGCGGTCGCGCATCCGCTTCTGGTAGGCGACGAGGTTGGCAGCGCCCTGCTCGTTGCCGCGCCGCGCCCACACGTCGGAGCGCGCCGGCGAAGCAGGCGAACGTGACGTTCAGGTAGTCGGGCGTACGGCCCATCATGCCCGCCGGTCAACGCGGCGGTCAGCTCGATCGCCCGCCGACGCCGCTCGAGGTCCTCCTGCGGCGCGGGATCAGGTGGGTGACGTTGACCAGCCGGCCGTCGTCGGGCGAGGGCGCCAGCATCTCGACGGCGTGCTCGTGCTGCAGGTCGTAGACCCGCGCCATCGTCTCGGCCGCCGCCGCACAGCTGCGGATGGTCGAGCGGATGGGTGATCTTCTCGCCGTTCAGCCAGATCTCGCGGGCGTCGCCCCGCAGCCCGTCCAGGAACTGCTGCCGGTGCGGGCGGCGACGGTGTCTTCTGGGTCTCGACGGTCGCCATCAGGTCCTCCATCATCTCTGGTGTCAACGGTGGCAGCGCATGGCCCTTGGCCTCGAGTCCCTCGCGCTCGTAGCGGATCGCCTCCGCGTCGAAGCGGAAGTAGGAGCGAGGCGGCAGGATGCCCCAGACGTTGGAGGAGTGGCGGTCGTCAGGCCACTCGCGTGGCTCGTGGTCGGGCTCGACCTGCTCCATGTCGCAGTAGCACTCGACGATCAGCTCCTCCTCGGGAATCCGCACGTAGGCGCAGAGGTTCTGCGCCAGGCCGTGGCGCAGCGGACCCCACACCGAGCCAGCGTCCGTGCTGGCCGAGGTGGTCGAACAGCACCCGCAGCTCGCCCCAGTCGACGAACTCCCAGGCCAAGTGGTGGAAGTGCGCGTAGTCGAATTGCACGAGTGCCATCGCGTGGTGGTCGGGGTTGATCGTGAACCAGTTGCCGGCGCTGCCGAGCGCTGTCGGAGATGCGCATGCCCAACACGTCGGTGTAGAACGCGGTCTGGGCGTCCAGGTCGGTCGTCAGCAGGTTGACGTGTCCCAGCTTGCGCGGGCGCAGCCCGGCAGCGTGCTGGTGCTGCGGGCGACCGGCGGCCGCGCATCCGGCGGTGGGTTGAAGGGGGCGATCTCGAGCCCGTTGCCGTCCAGGTCGTTGAGATGCAGCGCGCCGTCGCGGTGCTCGTAGGCGATGCCGTGGTGACTCGAGGTGGCGAGCGGCGTCGTCGAGCGAGCAGCCTCGCCGCAGCTCCCACGCCCGTGTGGTCGTGTCCCGGGGTCGCCGGAGGCGATCAGCTCCAGCGAGTACGGCTCATAGCCGCAGCGCAGGTAGCGTGATGGCCGATCCTCTCCTCCCTCGGTGAGCCCGAACTGCACCGTCCAGCGGCGATGGCCTCGTCGAGGTCGGCGACCCGCAGGCAGACGTGGTCGATCGCGCCGCAGCTGGATCACGGGCCGCTCCGCGGCCACGACCCGCTCGGCCTCGTCCTCGGGCATTGCCAGCGCGACGTGCAGCGTGTTCGCCGATACCTGGAGCTGGTCGCCGGGCCCGGACAGGTCGACGTCCCACTCGACGACGGTGTTCGTGAGCCGGCCCAGCCCGGAGATCTCGACTTCGACCTGGTCGCCAGGCTCCATCGGCCGCGAGTTCGCAGGCGTGCCCGAGAGCACGACATCGCCCGGTTCGAGGGTGATCAGGCGGCAGAGGTCGGCCAGCAGGTAGGAGATCGGCCAGATCAGGTCGGCGGCGCTGCCGTGCTGCACTACTTCGCCGTTCAGGTACGTTCGCAGCTCGAAGCCGGTGGGGTCGAACTCTTCGGCGGGCACGAGCTCCGGGCCGATCGGGCAGAAGCCGTCCTGGCCCTTGACCCGCAGCATCGACCCGCGATCGGCATGGCGGAAGTCATGCAGGCCGACGTCGTTGGCGCAGGCGTAGCCGGCGACGTACGAGAGCACGTCGCGCTCGGGCACGCCGTGCATGCGGCGGCTGACGACGACCGCCACCTCTCCCTCGTAGTTGAGGAAGCGGGCGCCACGCGGACGCCGAAGCACTCCGAGATGGCCGTTCAGCGTGGTGGGGGGCTTCATGAAGTACGAGGGCTCGGCCGGCGTGCGCGCTGCGTACTCCTCGACGCGGCTCCGGTACGTGAGGTGGGTGGCGATGATCTTGCTGGGTTCGACCGGTGCCAGGAACTCGGCATCTGTCTGGGACAGGCGGATTCCCGAGTCGAGCAGCACGCCGTCACCGTCCAGCCGACCCCAGCTGGGCGAGCCATCGACCCCGACACGAACTCGTCGCTCGGCCACGATTGGATACAATATGCGCTTGTTCGCCGACGGTCAAGCGCCGGGATCATGACCGGGTCTAGAGTTGCGCGATGACCGAACGGGAGGACGAGATGCAGCAGCAGACCCGCCACGAGCGTGGCCTCGAACGGCTTGCCCAGCTCGGCGACGAGCCCGGTGGGGAGGCGTTCATCGAGCGGATGGGCAGCCCGATGGGCGATTGGCTGGTGGACTGGGTGTTCGGCGAGGTGCACACCCGCGACGGCCTCACGGCCCGCGAGCGCGAGCTGATCATCGTGGCGGTGCTGACGACGATCGGCGGCTCCGAACCGCAGGTTGCCGCGCACATCCGCGCGCTGCGGGCGATCGACGTGCCCTGGCAGGAGATCGAGGAGACGATCCTGCAGACGGCACCGTACGCCGGCTTCCCGCGTGCGATCAACGCTCTCAAGGTGCTGCGGACGGAGCAGGGCCGATGAGGGCGGCACGATTCGTCGACCCATCCGGCGCGGTCAAGCTGGGCAGGCTCGAGGGCGAGGTGGTGTACGACGCCGGCCAGGCAGGCCCGCTCGGCTTCGTGCCCAGCCCCGAGGGTTGGCAGCAGATCGCCGATGCCTCCGGCCTCGCGCATCCCGCCGAGGAGGTGCGGCTGCTCCATCCCACGGTGCCCGTCAAGCTGATGGCGATCGGGCTCAACTACCGCGATCACGCCGAGGAGTCCGAGCTCGAGATCCCTCCTGTGCCGGTGGTGTTTGCCAAGTGGGCGACGTCGTTGACCGGTCACCGCCATCCGATCGTGATCCCCCGCGAAGAGACGCGGCCGGACTACGAGGGCGAGGTGGCGGTGGTGCTCGGTCGCGATGTCTACCGGGCGGATGAGGCGACGGCGCGGGCCGCGGTGGGCGGCATCAGCGCCTTCCACGACGTGTCCGGCCGCCGAGCGCAGCTCGAGACCCCGCTTCGCCAGTTCACGCTCGGCAAGAGCTTCGACACGTTCGCGCCGATGGGGCCGTGCGTGGTCACTGCCGACGGCGTCGACCTCGCCGACATCGACGTCGCCACGTCCGTCAACGGCGAGCAGCGCCAGGCGTCCAACACCCGCAACCTGATCTTCTCGATCGTCGAGCTGATCGTCTACCTGTCGAAGGGCATGACGCTGCAAGCCGGCGACGTGATCGCCACCGGCACTCCCGGCGGCGTCGGTGATTCCCGTGTGCCGCCGCTGTACCTGGCCGACGGCGACGTGGTGGACGTCACCGTGTCGGGAGTGGGGACGCTGTCGAACACGGTCGCGCTGGAGCGGTAGGGGGCCGCTCTCCGGGCGGCCTGTCGCCAGGCGGGGAGGGGTCAGACCCCGTTCGGGGTCAGACCCCAACAATGCGAGTTCGACCGGGGTCTGACCCCGCAGGGGTCTGACCCCTTACGCCCGCAGCGAGGCTTCACTCCGTGAGCGGCCCTACTCCGCCCGCCACACCACCTTGCCGTCCACCACCGTCAGCAGCACCGGCAGCTCGGGCAGGTCGTCGGCGTCGCACTCGACCGGGTCATGGGCGAAGCCGCTGAGATCGCCGCGGTAACCGGGGGCGATGCGGCCCGCCACGGCGTGGTCGCTGACCGCCAGCGCCGCCTGGGTCGTGTAGCCCTCCAGGGCCTCGAGCGCCGTCAGGCGTTGGTGCCGTCCGTACGCATCGGCCGAGCGGTCGCCGGGCCGGCGCCGCAGGCGCGCCCAGGCCATCCCGATCCGCGGGTCGAAGCCGGCCACCGGCCAGTCGGATCCCAGCGCCAGCACCGCGCCGGAGCGGCGCAGTTCGGCCGTGCGGAACCCGCGCGCACAGCGCTCGGGCCCCAGCGCCTGGCTCCAGGGATCCGAGAGATCGGGCCTCATCCACTGCAGGTGCAGAGCCTGCTGCGAGGCGACCACGCCCTCGGCAGCGAACCGCGGCAGCTGGTCATCCTGCATCGTCTCGATGTGCTCGACGCGATGCGGTCCGCGCGTCGACAGGGCCGGCGGCACGGTAGGCGTCCAGTGCGCAGCGGACGGCGCGGTCGCCGATCGCGTGGGTGATGGACGGCGCGCCGGCCGCGGCAAACCGGCGGATCACATCGGCGTAGCGTTCCGGATCGGGCCAGTTCGGCTCGCTGCCCTTGCCGTGCGTATCCGGCGTCTCCAGCCATGCCGTGCCGGGCTCGACAACGCCGTCGATGAACAGCTTCGCCCACCCTGACCGCCAGAGCCGCCCGCTCTGGGCGCCGGCCGCGATGGCCTCGTCGATCTCCTCGTCGTCCATCGTCGGGTGCACCGTGAAGGGCACCACCTGGCGCAGGCCGAGGCGCCCGCTGCCTTCCAGCGCACGGCACTCGTCCGGGGTGGCCAGCGTGCCGTCCATCATGTGAGCGGCTGTCAACCCGACCCGGTTCATGGCCGCCAGCCCGTTTGCGATCAGCTCCAGCCGTCGCTCGTCGCTCGGCTCGGGCATCACCGTCACGACCAGCTGGACGGCGTTCTCGCGCAGCTCGCCGGTGGGGCGGCCGTCCGGCCTGCACACGATCTCGGAGGCGTCCTCGAAGCTGCGGGCGCCGGTGATGCCGGCTGCGGCCAGCGCCGGGGGAGTGGCGAGGGCGGTGTGGAAGTCGAAGAAGGTGAGCAGCGCCGGGTTGCCGCCGACGGCATCCGCGAACAGCTCTCCCGAAGCCTCGATGTCGTCGAACACGCGATACTCGAGCGAGTGCCCCGTGACCCACTGGCCGTCGCCGCACCGCCGCCGCTCGGCCGCCAGGCGATCGCGGACCTCGTCCACCGTGGCGGCGCCGGCCAGATCCGCGCCCTGCGTCTCGAGCGCTCCGACGAACGAGTGGATGTGGCTGTCCGTCAGGCCGGGCACGATCGCGATGCCGCGAGCGTCGATCGTCTCGACGCCGGAACGGCAGGCTGCGCGGGCCTCGGCGTTGTCACCGACGGCCACGATCACGCCATCGCGGATCGCGATCGCGTTTGCGAAGGGCCGCTCGGGATCGAGCGTCCGCACCTCAGCACCGGTCACCAGCAGATCATTCATGCCGGGTGCACCGGCGGGTGCGCCGCAATGTGCTTGCGCGTCAGCCGCTCAGCCAGGTTCTCGTCACCGGCTTCGATCGCATCCACGATCGAGTCGTGCTCGTGCGCCCACGCCTGCGGCCCGGCGGGCTCGGCCGCCTGGGCCTGGTAGATCGGCACGCCGATGCGGGGCACCCACAGCATCTCGGCGAACCGGGTCAGGTGCGGATTGCCTGAGGCGGCCGCGAGGGCGAGGTGGAAGGCGCGGTTCGCAGCGAAGCTCTCGATCCTGTCGCCGCCCGCCTGCCGCTGCATCTCGATCGCGGCTCGCATGGCCGCGATCGAGGCCGGGTCTTGCCGCTCGGCGGCCAGGCGGGCGGCCCCCGGCTCGAGCGCGACGCGTGCCGACCACGCATGCCGCATGTCGCCGAAGTCGAGCTCCGATACGGTCGCCCCACGGTTGGGCGAGAACTCCACCAGGCCCTCGGTCGCCAGCCGCCGAAGTGCCTCACGAAGCGGCGTGCGTGAAACGCCCAACTCGTCGGCCAGCATCGCCTGTCGCAGCCTGGTGCCTCGCGCAAGGTCGCCGGAGAGGATCCGCTCGCGCAGCGCCGCATAGACGTGGTCGACCACGCTCTGGATCTGCAGTGGCCCGGGAGGTGAGGCGGTCGGCTGGGCGCTCATGGTCTTTGCATACATTACGCGATCGTCAGGTTGGGTCAAGCGCGCCCCCTGCCGGAACGACCGCTTGACAGCCATCCGGCCGGGATGCGAATGTATCCAAGTTGTAACCCGACCGAGGAGGGTGTCATGTCAGAGGCCGCACCTGTGCCGGCCGCAGGAGGCGAACTCGGCGAGCGTCGACTGGGAACGCTGGCCGCGGTCGCGCAGGCATTGGCGATCGGCCCGATGTTCTCGACGGCGATCGTTCTGAGCTTCGTCTCCAACCCGATCAACGGCGCAGGCTTCAACACCCCCCTGAGCGTGCTGATAGCCGGCCTGGGCGTGCTGGCGATCGCCTACTCGCTCGCGCTCTTCGCACGTTTGTACCAGGGGGCGGGCGCGGTGTACGAGTACCTCACGCAGGGGGCGCACCCCGCGATCGGCATCTTCGCTGCCGGCATCTTCTTCACCGGAACCTTGTTCCTGGGCGGTGGCGGGATCTATCTGGGCCTTGGGATTCTCACCCAGGGATTCTGGGTGGCGCACATTTCAACGTCGACGATTCCAGCCTGGTGGCTGTTGGCGTTGCTCTTCCTGGCCCTCGTACTCATCCTCAACTACATCGGTGTGCGAATCGCGATTGGCGCCATGCTCGCGTTCGCCGCAGTGTCGTTCACCCCGATGCTGATTCTGGCGGTCGCGATCATCGTCCAGGGCGGGGCGGACGGCAACACGCTCTCGGTCTTCGACCCGGGAACGACGTCCGTTCGAACCGTCTTCAACGGTGTGATGCTTGGCATCCTGCTGTTCGTCGGCTTCGAGGCAGCCGCTTCGATCGGCGAAGAAAGCCACGACCCGACCAGATCGATTCCACGTGCCCTGCTCGGGACGGTGGCAGCGTCCGCCGCCTTCTTCGTCCTGATGGCGTACTCCATATCGATTGGGCTTGGCAAGACGGTCGTGGACGCCGGAGGATGGGCCTTTGACCCTGCCGCTTTGGACAAGGTGGCGACCGAATACGTCGGCTCGTGGTTCGCGACGATCATCGATCTGGTCGTGATCCTGGACGCCACCGCGCTGGCTCTCGCAATCTGCGTCACCATCGGCCGAGGATACTTTGCGCTCGGTAGGGACGGGCTTTGCCGTCCTTTTTCGCCAAGACCTCGCGGCACAACACCCCCTGGGTCGGCAACCTGGTCGTCGCCGTCGGGGGCGGCGGGCTGATCTTGCTTGGCCTTTACAGCCACACACTCGACCGCTTCGTGGGCCCTCAGGGTCTGCCGTCTCGTGAGTTCGCGGCTTTCCTGGTCGCGGCCACGGCCGGATCGTTTGCGGTGGAGCTCGTGTACCTGTTCCTGGCGATCGCTGCGATCAGACTGCTGGTGATCAGTCGAGCCGTATGGTGGCAGTACCTCGTGGTGCTGGTTGCCATCGCGACGCCCATTCTTGGGTTCTATGGGGCGCTCGATCCAAAGCCACATGACACGACCAACCTGAACTGGCTGGCGCTGTACTGGGCGCTGGGTACCGTGGTGTTGTCGGCGATCTGGTTCGGCATCGTCCGGATCTTCCGTGCGGAGAACGTCAGAAACGCGGCTGCATACGCTCGGGCCCACCACGGCGTTGCACCGCTGGACGAGAATCTCGACTTCTCGCCCGCGCCGCCCGACACCACTATCTGAGAACCTGCCATGGCCGGCCCCTCCTGGGGGCCGGCCATGGGTTGTCCAGCGCGCTGTGATACAACACGGGTGGAAACTCGTGGCAGGAGATACAAGTGCGTGTCGACGAGATCATGCAGACCGACCTGGTCAGCTGCGATCCCACGGCGACCGTCGTTGAGGCGGCCGTGACGATGGACAAGCGCGGCGTTGGCGCATGCCTGGTGCTGGAGGGTCCGAGGCTGGTCGGCATCTTCACCGAACGCGACCTGCTGCGCGTGTTCGCCGCGGGCGACGACGTCCGCGAGCGGCGGGTCGGCGACCTGATGACCCGAAACGTGACGATGGCGCCGCCCGACGCCGACGTGATCTGGGCAGCGGACACGATGAAGCGACTCAAGGCACGACACCTGCCCGTGGGCGAGGACGGCATGGTGGCCGGCATCATCTCGCTGCGCGATCTGTTCGCGATGGCCGAAGCGGTGCTGCGGCTCGATCCGGCAGGTACCGCAACGGCCCGCGAGATGCTGGCCGCCGCCAGCGGTCGCAGAGAGGAGTCGTCATGAACGACGACCATCGAGGAGAGTCGAGCAGGGGTCTCGCGCTCGCGCTGGTGGGTGTGATGGCGGTGATGCTGTGGCCGGTGTGGCTGGCCGTGGTGGCCGGCGAGCAGACGTTCACGTGGACCGTGGCGGCCTCGGCGTTGATCCCGCTTGTGGTCAGCCTGGGCGTGATCGTGGCGGCGCTACGACTGCCGTCGCGGCTGGCACACCACTACGAGCACGGTCTGCACGCGCTGGGCGATCGGCTACACGCCGGTCTTCACCGACACGCCTGACAGCGTCTCGGCAAACACCGTGGCGATCCGCGCGATCTCGTCCTCGCCGATCACAAACGGCGGCGACACCTGCAGGGAGTGGCCCGCCAGGCCCCTCGTGAGCACTCCGCGATCGCGGCATCCTGTGACGATCCGGTCGACCAGGCCGGGATCGGCCGCGCGCGCCTGGCCGTCGATCTCGATCGCAGCCAGCAGGCCGACGCCGCTGCGCACCTCGCTCACCAGGGGCAGGTCGACCAGCGGCCGCATCGCATCAGCGAGCACGGGCTCCAGTCGCGCCACCCGCTCGAGCAGGCCCTCACGCTCGAGGATGTCGAGGTTGGCGAGGGCGGCCGCGCAGACGCTGGGGTGGCCGGAGTAGGTGTAGCCATGGCGGAACATCGCCTGACCTGGGGTGCTCCAGAACGGCTCCTGCACCCGCGGCGCCACCACGACGGCTCCCAAGGGCAGGTAGCCGGAGGTGATCCCCTTGGCGCAGGTGATGATGTCGGGCGTGATGCCGAAGCGGTGGCAGCCGAACCATGTGCCCAGCCGGCCGAAGCCACAGATCACCTCGTCGGCGATCAGCAGCACGTCGTGGGCCTCGCACAGCTCCTGCACCCGTTGCCAGTACCCGGGTGCTGGGTGGAAGATGCCGCCGGCGCCGATCACGGGCTCGCCGATGAAGGCGGCGATCGAGTCGCCGCTCTGCTCGAACAGGCGCTCGAGCGCTGCGGTGTCGTCGGTGCCGACCGATGCCGTGTCCGGCACCAGCGTTCCAATGCCCTCGCGGTTGGCGGGGATGCCCGCGAGGCTGGTGCCGTACGCGTTCATGCCGTGGTAGCTGCGCTCGCGGTGGACGATCGTGCGCTTCTGCGGGCGTCCCATGGCGTGCCAGTAGCGGAGCGCGAGCTTGCCGGCCGTGTCGACGGCGTCCGAACCGCCGCTGCCGAAGAACACTGCACCGTCGGCGAACGGCGCCAAGGCCGAGACGCGATCGGCCAGCTCGAGGGCCGGCCGGTTGGCGGTCGAGCCGAAGATGTCGTAGCCGGCCAGCTCACGCATCTGCGCGGCGGCGGCGTCTGCGATCTCACCCCTGCCGTGGCCGACGGCGCAGTACCAGAGTCCGCCCTTGGCGTCGACGTACTCGCGGCCCTGCTCGTCCCACACCCGCGCACCCTCGCCGCGGGCCACGACGAACTCGCCGTCCTTGACGGTCGCCATGTCGGCGAACGGATGCCACAACCTGCTCATCGGGCGGACGATACCAGCGCCTCGAACAGCGATGCGCCGCCCGTATCCGGCTCGGCGTCAGGGTGCCAGAGCACGCCGACCGCGAACCGGCGGGTGGGATCCTCCACGCCCTCAACGATGCCGTCGTGGGCGTGTGCCGCTGCCACCAGCCCATCGCCGACCCGTTCGACGCCCTGGTGGTGGTGTGAGAACACCTCGGCGCGCTCGCCCACGATCTGCCGCAGGCGAGTGCCATCCACTGTGGTCACCTCGTGGCGGCCGTAGGTGGTGTCGTCGGCGCGGTGCGGGGCCTGATCGAGCACGTCGTCGAGATGCTGGACGAGCGTTCCCCCACGGGCGACGTTCAGCAGCTGGAATCCGCGGCAGATCGCGAGCAACGGGACGTCGCGTTCGAGCGCGCAGCGCGCCAGCGCCAGCTCGACCGCGTCGCGCCGCTCGTGGCGCGGGCCGGTGCGGGCGTGCCGGTCCGCCCCGTACTCCTCGGGCGCCACGTCGTCACCACCGACGAACACGATTCCGTCCACCATCTCGATCATCTCTTCCGGATGGTCGATCAGGTGCGGGTCGGCCGGAATCACGATCGGTCGACCGCCGGCCAGCCGCGTTCCTTCGATGTAGCCCTGGAAGGTGACCGTGGCGCCGGCCCGCCAGCTTCCCAGCGTGACGGGTGCCCAGTAGCTCGTGATCCCGATGGTGGGGCGGCTGGACGGGGACATGGTGCGCCTGAGGCTAGACGGCGGCGAGCGCGGTCAGCGTCGCTGCGCCGAGCGCCAGCACGTGACGGTCGATATCGCCCAGGCGGCGTGCCATCTCGTCCTCGAGCACGTCGCCGGCGTGTTGTGCCAGCTTGCGACCTTCGTGGGTCAGCCACGTGCGTCCCTGCGAGCCGCGTCGGTGCACGTAGCCCCTGGCGGCCAGGCGCAGCGCGATCTGCTTGGCCTGGCTCTGGCTGGCGGCGAGCAGGTCGGCCAGAACTCTGGTGTTCACGGCCTCACCGTTGGGGCAGTCGCTGAGCAGGAGCAAGGCGTAGAGCTCCATCGGACGGAGGTTGACGTCACGTGCGGTCTCGAGCACGGAGCGGTCGAGTGAGCGAAGTAGCCGCAGCCCCGCCGGCACACCGGTGGGCTTGTCCGGTGAGCGGGAGGGGGATTGGTGACTAGCGCGAGCCGGACGGCGCTGCGGCTGGTGGAGTGATTCACGCCCATTGGAGCATCTTCCCTCAATCACACTCGCCGCGCCCTCGCCGTTTTGCGGTATTTGTGGGTGTGATCCGAAATCGGATCAGCGGCCGTCGTCCTCCGGGGGAACGGGTCGTCGCCGGAGGCGCACGAGCTCATCGAAGCCGCGCTGCTCGAGCAATGCGACCACCGCAAGCCAGCTTCTGGGCGGCTCGGGATGGGTGGCGTCTGCAGGGGGCGATGGTCGTCAGGCGAGGGATGCACGGGCGCAGCACGGTAGTGGCCGCGCCGTGACCGCGCAAGCGGCAAGTTCGCAGTTTGCGGAGAGCAGGCGGCGCTCAGCGACCGTCGAGCCGGCATCGTCCACGGATCGATGGAGTCGATCACGAGGTGGGACGACTGCCAGGGGTCGAGCGCAAGCGTTGCGCGCACGGCCTCCTCCGATTCCGCCTCGATCGCGTGCACCACACGGAACTCGTCCCCCAGCGGGCCGCCGAGCACGACGAAGCCGGAGTCGACCAACTCGTCCATGAACGCCGCGTGTTCTTCCCATCCGGACTGCTGCTCGAGCGGCAGTCCGGATTGCCACTGCGGGCCGGCGCGGTGGAGTACGAGCAGGAACATCGCCACGCGCTCAGTCTAACGCGGGCCGTATACCTGCCCCGGTGCCAGGCACGGTGGTGGGGGGTGTGAACTGGGCTGCGGCACGGGAGGGGGCCAGACCCCTTCCCGCCGGCTACCAACGTTCAGCGCATGACGTAGGGATGCCCCCGACGCCGGCACCAAGCGCCTGCTGATACTCGCAGCATGTCCGCTCTCGTCAATCTGGTTCTCTTGGCAGCATTCCTCGGCGCGCCTGGCCTGTTTCTCGCGACGCCTGCCGGTGGCAAGCTCGCCCGATTCGGTGCGCCCCCGGCGATCGCACTTCTGGCCGGCGCTACCATCGGCCTCGCCTGTGGCGCCGTTATCGCTGCGATGATGATTCAGGTCATTGAGTCGAGTTCTGGGGCCAACGCCCCGATCGCTCTGACGCTGCTTCCGATCCCCTTCATCACGAACCTCGCCATGGGCACATTGGCGGCGTTCGTCGCCTATGCGTGGAGGGTGCGTCCTTCGTGATCCACTCTCGGCGAACGCGAACACACCGAGGCGGGATCAGGAAGCGCCGGAAGCTACTCCGGCTCGGCCATAGAGCGTCGCGATCTCGGCGGGCGAGGCATCAATCACCCCGGCGGGATCGCCTCGACAAACGCTTGGAAGTCCGCGTAGCAATAATCCTCAGGCAGGTGGCTCCAGTGGCGGCGAGGATCGGTGCTCGTGCAGTCCCCACGCGGGGAGTCCCGAAGCCGTCGTGGCGCTACCCTGGGATCCGTTTACCAATCGGTAAAACTGGATCACCGTCCACGAATCCGCCAGGGTGCTCACCGACGCGGCGAGCTGTGTGGGCACCATGTACCGGCGGGCGTTTTTCACGTTCGGATCCGTATAGCCAGGCGAGAAGGATCACCTGCAACCGACGAGTCCTCAAATTCTTCGCCCCTCACGGCGTTCACAACACCCGCTCAGGCTCGCGATCCGGCGCTCTCTCAGAACCAACCGCCGGGCATCTAGCGCGAGACTGTGCCCACCATGGCGAACGTGTACGGGTCGGCTTGATACTGTCGACCGTGACGGTTCCCTTGCCGTGGAGGCCGGCGTAGGCTCCCGTCGCTGAGGTAATTGTCCAGGGCGGCGAAACGTTGCGGCCCAGATGGATGGTGAGGGTCATCCCGATGGTTCCCTCAGTGGTGACCAGCACTTTGCGCACCGTGGCGATTTGACCGGTGACGGTGCGGTAGTCGGTGTATCGACCGGCGTCGTTGAGTGCGCCGCCGAAGGTGAAGTGGCCGGTGCCCGCAACGCCCCCGTCGGTGACGCCACTGTTGTCCGGGCCGGGAGCGACTGGGCCGTCGCCGATTCCCTTCACGGTCAGCCGGGCAGGCGAGTCGTCGGTCACTAGGGTGATCACGCCGAGAGCCACCGCTAGCACGCAAGCGGCTACAAATGTGCGGAGCCAGTAAGCAGGTGCGCGGCTGGCCGGGGCGGGCGCAATCATCGCTCCATGTTCCCTTTTTTAGCTGGGGGATTCAACCAACCGGACTAGGGCGTCAAGCGACCGCTGGCATGCAACTATGTCACTGGCACAATCCCGAAACTCGGTTTCGCAGCAGACAACTGAGGAGATTGACAGCGGATGGCGGATCCTGGGCAGGCGAATCTTCTCTCTGTTTCCCGTCCACTGCCAACGCACTAACCCGGAAGTTGGTGCCCCGGCCGAGCGGCTGGTCTAGGCGAGGGCTCCAGTCCTGCCAGCCCGGGCCTGACAACCGCCCGAGGTAGCGCCATTATGTCGTCTTGACGCAGCCTTGCGCCCTGGAGCAGTGCGGATGAGAGGACTTGAACCTCCACGACCTTACGGCCACACGGACCTGAACCGTGCGCGTCTACCAATTCCGCCACATCCGCGTGTGGAGCCGGGATTCTAGCGAGGCTTGCAGGCGCCTGTCAGCAGGTGCGATGCCTCATCGTCGGAGTAGTCGAGCTCGGCCAGCACCTCGGCGGCATGCTCGCCCAGTGCCGGCGGCGGCAGGCGGCTGCCCGGTCGCTCATCCTCGAACCGCATCGGCGAGCGCACCAGCTGGATCTCTCCGGCGGTCGGGTGTTCGGTCGTCTCCACCATGTGCGCGGCCGGGCCGGCGAACACCTCGGGGATCGTCAGCACCGGCCCGCCGGGCACGTGGGCTCGCTCCAGCACCGCCGTCCACTCCGACACGGTGCGTCCCGCGATCAATGCCTGCAGCTCCGGCACCAACTCTTCGCGCCCCTCAACGCGGCCGGCGTTCGTCTGCCAGCGGGGGTCGTCGGCGAGGTCGTCGCGACCGGCCTCGCGGCAGAAGCGGCGGAAGTGATCGTCGGTGCCGACGGCCAGGTTGATGTATCCGTCCGCGGCATGGAACGTCTCGTAGGGCACGATCGAGGGGTGGGCGTTGCCCAGCCGCTGCGGCTCGATGCCGCTGATCAGCCAGTCGCCGGCCCTGTTGGCGAGCCAGGCAACCTGCGCATCCAGCAGCGATACCTCGCAGGCTTCCCCTCTCCGTCGACGCCGCGCTCGAACAAGGCGCCACCACCGCCGAGCTGGCGAATAAGCCGGCCACGATGTCGGAGATGGCAACGGCCACCTTCATCGGTTCACCTTCCGGCTCGCCGGTGATGCTCATGATGCCGCCGATGCCCTGCATCAGGAAGTCGTAGCCCGGCCGCTCGGCGTCCGGTCCGTCCGACGGATAGCCGGCGATCGTGCAGTGCACCGCCCGCGGGTTGAGCTCCCGCACCGCCTCCGCGTCGACGCCGTAGCGCGCGGCCGCCGCCGGCAGGAAGTTGTGCAGCACCACGTCCGCCCGCACGATCAATCGCCGCACGACCTCGCGGCCGGACTCGTCGCCGAGGTCGACTGCGATCGACCGCTTGTTGCGGTTCACCTGCATGAAGTAGGCGCTCTCGCCGCCGCGAAACGGCGGTCCCCAGCGGCGGCTGCCGTCGCCCTCTCCCGGGCGCTCGACTTTGATCACGTCGGCGCCCAGGTCGCCCAGCATCATCGTGCAAAACGGGCCCGCCAGCACCTGCGTGAGGTCGAGCACACGAAGGCCGGCGAGGGGGAGGGGGCGGCTTGGCACGGCGGCGGGATCGTACCCGGATGCGACCGGGCGCCGGTCGAGCATGCGATCAGGCGGAGGTGGTGACGAGTTGCTCGACCGCGGCCAGCGCCCAGTCCGAGTGGTCGTCGGGCTTGATGCCGCGCTTGACGGCCGCCAGCCTGCCCTCGGCGTCAATCACGAAGCCGGAGCGGTTGATGCCCATGTACCGCTTGCCGTAGTTCGTCTTCTCGACCCAGACGCCATAGGCCTCGGCCATGGCGTGGTCGGTGTCGGCCAGCAGCGAGAACGGCAGCGAGTACTTCTCTCTGAACCGGCGATGCGACTCGACGGACTGCGGACTGACACCGATCACTGTTGCACCGAGGCGCTCGAACTCGGCCCAGTTGTCGCGGATGGCACAGGCCTGGCGGGTGCAGCCGGGCGTGTCATCCTTGGGGTAGAAGTAGACGACGGCGGGGCGCCCGCGCAGGCTCTCGCGCGTGATCGTCTCGCCCGAGTCTGACTCCAGCGAGAAGTCGGGCGCCGGCTGTCCGATCTCGTTCACGGCGCCTACTGTACCCGCGATGAACCCGTTGGTACCCCTGCGCGATCGAGACTTCCGACTGTATTTCCTCGGCGAGGCGCTCTCGTTCTTCGGCTCCGGGCTGTCACTGGTGGCGCTCAACTGGTACCTGCTCGATCGCACCGGATCGGCCTCTGCGGTGGGTGCGTTCTACGGCGTTGCGCTCAGCGCCGGCCTGGTTGCCTACCCGCTGTCCGGCCCCATCGCCGACCGCTTCCCGCGCCGCGTGGTGGCGATCGCCGCTGACCTGGTGCGGCTGCTGTCGCTGGGCTCCTTGGCGGCCATATCCTGGTTCGGGGATCCGCCGCTGCTCGCAATCTACTGCTCGGCGTTCGTCACAGGGCTCGGCTTTGCGCTGTTCTTCCCGGCCATTATCGCCTTCCTGCAGGAGATCGTCAGCGGCGAGTACCTGGTGGCGGCGAACGGCCTCAGCGAGGTGACGACCCAGCTCGGCAACGTCACCGGGGCGGCGGTGGCGGGATACGCGCTCGAGCATCTGGGCCTGGCGGCGGTGCTGACGATCGACGCCGGCACCTACGCCGTATCCGCCCTTGCGCTCGCCGCCGTTCGGCACCGCTCCATGCCTGCGGCGGCGCATGCGCCGATGCTGGCGATGCTGAGCGAGGGCGTGCGATACCTGCGCTCGTACCCAGCCGTGGCTGCGTTCGGTGTCGTCAGCATCGTGCCCACCGTGGCAACGATCACCTCGAACGTCGTGCTCGTCACGTACGTCCTGCGAGTGCTGGAACGCGGTTCGACCGTCTACGGCATCGCCGACATGATGTACGGGGTGGGTGCACTCGCGGCGGGTTTCCTGGCCGCGCTGATCGTGGTTCGGCTGGGCGAGTGGGCGGCAATGTCCACCCTGCTTGTCGGCCTGATCGCGGGCTACCTCGCGTTCATGCTGGAGCCACAGCGGCTGGGGGTCGTATTTGCGATGACCGCCGCGATCGGATTCTGCTCGTCGGCCTTCCGCGTGACGGCGAACGCAACGCTGATGCGGATCGTGCCGGGGGCGGTGATGGGTCGAACGGCGGCCGCCTTCGGCATCTCGACAACGGTGCTGCAGGTGGCAGCGGCGATCGCGATCGGTCCGCTGATCGAGAACGGCGGCGCCCGCGCGGGGTTCATGCTGCTGGCCGGTTTGATTATCGCCGCCGCGCTCGTGCTGGCGGCAGTTGCGCCGTGGCTGCGGCGTCCGCTGGAAGCTGCCTGATAGCGTGGTCGGCGATGCCCGAGGTGCACATGCTGGTGGGGTCGCTGCTGATCCTCTCCAATGCCGCGGTGGCCGCATGGGGCTTCGTCGCCTACCGCCGAAACGCGCCTCCCGGCCGCTTCTATATGCACTCGTTGGCGCTGGCACAGACGTCGGTGATCGCCCAGGCCACACTCGGGCTGGTGCTGCTCTCGCAGGGACACCGGCCGGGGGACAAGCTGCACTTCGCCTATGGGCTGCTCCCGCTGCTGGCGATCGCTTACCCTTATGCTTTGCGAGGTGAGGACGGACGGAAGAACCTCTTGTACTTCGCGGTCGGATCGGCGATCGTGGCCGCGCTTGGGGTGCGCGCGTACATGACAGGGCCGGCCTGATGCCTGAACGGGACACGATTCGCGGGTTTGCGATCATCATCGCGGTGGCCGCCGTAGCGACCATCTTCTGGAGCGTGTCGTCGGGGATCCTGGCCGCGATCCAGGGCGCGTTCGCACTGATCTTCATCTGCCTGCTGTGGTACTTCGGCTACGCCTGGTATCAACGCAACCGGATGGCGATCTCGCTGATGCCCGACAAGCAGCGGGCGATCCTCTACGGCGGCCTCGGCGCCGTCACCGTCGCCGCCGCGCTCTACTCGCTGGCCCAGTTCAACCTGATCAGCCTTGGTTCGTTCGAGGTGCCGCTGATCGCGATGTTCTTCGGCGGCCTGTTCGCGATGTACTACGCCTGGAACGAGTCGAAGCGCTACTACCTGTAGGCGGCCGGATGGAAGGCTGAAGCTCGGGCTAAGCTGATGCCCATGTGCAGAAACATCAGACCCCTTCATAACTACGAGCCGCCGGCCACCGCCGACGACGTCCACGACGCCGCGCTGCAGTACGTGCGCAAGATCAGCGGCATGTCAAAGCCGTCGCGTGACAACGAGGAGGCCTTTGCGCGGGCGGTCGAGTCGGTCACGGCCGCCTCGGCTCAGCTCCTGAGCGAGCTGGTCACGCACTCGCCGCCCAAGGATCGGGCGCGCGAGATCGAGCGCGCACGCGAGCGTGCCGCGGTGCGCTTCAGCGCGACGGCCTAGCTACTGGACAGAAAGCGTTCGGCCCGGTCGAGCTCGGCGTGGGCGGCGTCGGCCTGCTCGCGCAGCCAGCGGAACGCGTCGTTGCCCACCGGCAGGTGGAGCGGCGCGCCGCGGCGGGTCGCGGCACGAACGATCGCGTCGACCGCGATCTCGGGCGCCGCGCCCTTCTCCTGCGCGGTGTCGATGAACTCGCGCAGATCCTCGTGCACCTGGCGGTAGTGCCCGTGCAGATCGGCGGCCGCCGGCATCCGGCACTTGTCGCCGATCTCGGTGCCGGCGAACAGCTCCGGCTCCACGATCACCACCCGGACGCCGTCCGGCTCCAGCTCCTCGGCCAGCGACTCACCGGCTCCGCCAAGGCCCCACTTGGACGCGCAGTAGGCGCCGAATCCGGCTGAGCCGAACCGGCCCGAGATGCTCGACACCAGCACCACCACGCCGCGCGCCTTCCGCAGCGCGGGCAGCAGCTCACGCACCAACGCCAGCGTCCCGACCAGATTCACCTCTAACTGTTCGCGCATCTCCTGCGATGAGATCTCCTCCAGCGGCCCGCCCTGGAAGTAGCCGGCGTTGCACACGAGCGCGTCCAACCGCTTGTGCTGAAGGTTGACCGTGCGGCCAAGTGTGGCAATCTCGTCCTCGGCGCGCAGGTCGAGCCGCGCCGGTTCCGAGCCTTGGGGCGCGTCGGCAGCGGCTCCTCGCACCGTCCCGATCACCGTCCAGCCCATCTCCACCAAGCGCGTGGCGGTGTCGCGGCCAAAGCCGGACGAAGTGCCCGTGACGACGGCGACGCGATGGCGGGGAGCCGTCAACTCGCCGCGGCTACGCGTCCACCGGAGCGGTCGCCGCGGCCGCCCCCAGCGTCGCCAGCACCGACCGGATATCGCCTGACGAGCAGGTGAAGATCGGCGTGTCGCGCTCGGTGTAGCGGCTTGCCTCGGTCTCGCGCAGCGTCATCATCAGGTCGAGGAAGTCGCCCACGAAGTCGGTCTCGAACGCGACCACGAACTCCTGGTCGTCGATGCCGAACGAGTACGTGGTGTTGATCTTGACGGTCGGAAACTTGTGGCCGGTGGCGATGTGCTCGTTCATGATCCCCTGCCGGGCGGGCTTCGAGAGCTGGTACCAGGCGCGGGTCTTGACCATCGGGTAGATCAGCAGGTACTTCGAATCGGAGTCCCACATGATCCGCCCGCGCTTGTGCATCGAGCGCCCCTCGCCCTTCACGTACTGGGATCGCCGCGTCATCGAGAGGTAGGCGTAGGGCGTCTCGAGGTGCGGCCCCAGCGGCGATGCGTGGAGCGCCGTTGCCAGCTCCTGGAAATCCTCCAGCCGTTCCGAGACCTTCCACAGCATGAAGTCAGCATCCGGGCGGATGCCGAACATCGTGTATGCGCGGATCGGGAAGCGGCTGCCGTGGTCGTCCACGATCGCCGCAAACTCGGCCAGCGCGGCCTCTCGTTCCTGCTCCGGCAGCAGCCGGAAGGCGCGGTCGAGCTTGTAGAACGAGAAGTGCACGAACTGGCGATCCTCGCCGGCCGAGTTGTTCCCCGCCGCTCCGTTCATCTCGCTCATGGCTGCGATGGTAGCAAGCGCCTGTCGTGACGGTTTTGGCACGTGGTGGGGCTGGTTTCGTGACGGCGGGCGGCCGTAGCGTGAGCGCATGACGAATTCCCGCCGCCAGCGCGGCCAGGCATCGATCGAAACGGTGGCGCTGCTGCCCATTCTGCTGCTGGCCGCGCTGGCGTGCTGGCAGGCTCTGCTGGCCGGGTGGACGTCCGTGTCGGCGGCGCACGCCGCCCGCGCTGCCGCGCATGCCGAGATGGTCGGCCTGCCGCCGCTGCCCGCGGCGTCGGCGGCTGTGCCGGGATCGATGCGCCGAGGGCTGAGCGTGACCGACGGCGAGGGCCGGGTGCGCGTCACGCTGCGGGTCCCGGCCGTCATCCCCGGCCTCGACGTCACACTCGCGGCGGATGCCGAGGTCGTGCGTCAGTGAGCCGCGATCGCGGCCAGGCGAGCGTCGAGATCGTGGCCGGCTGCGCTCTGCTGGCGCTGGTGGCGATCGCCGTCGTCCAACTGCTGGCCGTCGCCCGCACCCGCGTCGAGGCCGAGCGGATCGCCGATCAGGCGGCCGTGCTGGCCGCCGAGGGGCGGCCGATCCCACCGGCGCTGAAAGCGCGGGCGTCGATCGAGTTACACGGCGACCGGCTGGTGGTGCGGGTGCCGCTTCCGCTGGCGTTACCCGGCGGCCCGTCGGCGGAGACAATCACGACCACGATCCGGCCGTGACCGAGCGGGGTCAGATCTCCGTCGCCGCCTGCGGACTGCTGCTGGCGTTGGCGCTGGCAGGGGTGCTGGTGGTGACGCTGGGCCATATCGACCGCGCGGGAGCGGCCGGGCAGCGAGCGGCCGACCAGGCCGCGCTGGCGGCGGCCCGCTCGCTGGCCGCCGATCCGTCGGCGTCCGCACAGGCGCTGACGGCGGCCGCCAGCAGCTCGGCCAGGGCCAACGGCGCCGGGCTTCGGTCGCTTCGGCTGATCGAGGCCGGCGGCCTTCCGTCCACCGTTCAGGTGACGGTGGCGGTGGACGGCGCCGAAGGCCGCGCGGTTCTGGCCACGGCCGCAGCAGAGGTGCTGTTCTCGGCCGAACTGCCGGCGGGATCGTTCCGGCCGGTCGACCTGTCCGGACTCGACGGTCGTGGTGCGGTGGTGGCCGCCGCAGCCGCCCAGGTGGGGTGGCCCTACGTCTGGGGTGGTGAGAGCCGGGCGGAGGGCGGGTTCGACTGCAGCGGTCTGGTCGACTTCGCCTACTCGGCCGCCGGCGCGCCGCTTCCCGGGCGGCCGACGGCGGACGGCCTCTGGGAGCTCGCCCGGCACATCGCCGCCTCCGACCTGTTGCCAGGTGACCTCGTCTTCGCCGGTGCAACGGCCGGCGCCCCGTACCACGTTGGCATCTACGCCGGCCAGGGCCTCGTGCTCGCCGCGCCCCACACCGGTGCCGTGGTCGGCTACGCGCCGATCGAGGACGGAAGCTGGGACGGGTTCGGAAGGCTGATCGCGAGTGGTGCTTCACCACCGGACGACCGCGAGGCCGCGGCCGCGCGCCGCCACCAGGTGCCGAGCCACGTGCTGCGAGCCGAGATCGATATGGGGCTGGCAGCCGACCCCGACACCGCCGCAGCGGCGTTGGCCGCCGCTCAGGCACGGCGCGCCGGATCGCTGGTCGATGCTCTGGCCGACCAGCTGGGCGACGGGTCTGCCGCTGCACTTGTGCTGTCCCGGGCCAGCGGTTCTGGGCTTGCACTTTCCAGCCGGGTGCGCCTGAGAGCCGTGCAGGAGCGGGAGGCGGGCGGCGGCCCTGAACCTGGCGTTCCCCCGGTTGCCGTCCGCGCCGCCGGCGCGCTTGCGGCTCGACCGAATCACGGCAACGTCTCAGCGCTCGATCGCGTGGGCACCGTTCTAAGCGCCGGCGAGTCGGTGGCGGCGCAGCTGGGGGAGCGCGGCCGAGCGATGCCGCTGCAGGCCGCGGCCGGCATCCGTCACCTCGCCCGCTTCGGACTCAGCGGCGTCGGTGCGCTGCTCCCCGACCCAGACTGGCGGGACGGCACCAACCTCGCCGGCACGGTCTGGGATGCCGCGTCCAGCACCCGCGACCTGATCTCGGCGGTTGGCACGGCCGGCGTCGAGCTCACGGGAGCCGGGCTCTGGGCAGCGCGCTTCAGCGTGCTC
This sequence comes from uncultured Actinomycetes bacterium, assembly GCA_963755675.1. Taxonomy (GTDB): domain Bacteria; phylum Actinomycetota; class Thermoleophilia; order Gaiellales; family JAICJC01; genus JAICYJ01. The sequence continues at coordinate 80,784 of CAVWLK010000040.1, read as the reverse complement.
GGTGGGGCGCTTTCGACGGGCATGTTCACGGCCCAGGCATACACCGCCCGCCGCACCCGCGACCGGATCGCCTACGGCCTGATGGCGGTGGGAAGCGCAACCACCACGGCCGGCCTGATGACGGGTGGATCGATGCTTGCGCTGGGCGCTGCCACCTCGGTCGTGCCACCGGTGGGGCTCGCCCTGATTGCGACCGGTGCAACGCTGTGCGCGGCCGGTTACCTCGTTCGTCATCCCGGCTGGTGCCGGGCGGCGCTGTCGGCCGGCGGACGTGCGCTCGATCTCGCCTGGCGTGTGCAGACGGCGCCGGTGCGGGTCGCCGCGTCGGTCGCGTCCACCGTGGTGGACGGCGCCAAGTCAGTCGTCGACGCCATCCCCACCCCCTGGTAAGCCGTGGCCACTCCACGGCTACGATCAGTGGATGCCCTCCAACGCGCTCAGCGAGCGACTTGACGCCCAACTGCGGGCGCTGCCCGACTCTCCCGGCGTGTACCTGTTTCACGGCCGCGACGGCGAGGTGCTGTACGTCGGCAAGGCGAAGTCGCTGCGAAAGCGGGTGCAGTCGTACTTCCGCCGCGAGGCGTACTCGACGGTCAAGACGGCGGAGCTGGTCGAGCGGATCGCGGAGATCGAGTTTCGTAGGCGCCGGCGGAGAGCACGAGGCCCTGCTGCTGGAACAGAACCTGATCAAGCGCCACCGGCCGCCGTTCAACATCCGTCTGCGCGACGACAAGTCCTACCCGTACATCGCCGTGACCGTGGCTGACGAGTACCCGCGCGTGATGTTCACGCGCGAGCGCCACCGCAAAGGGGTGCTGTACTTCGGCCCGTACTCCAGCGCACGCAAGGTGCGCGAGACGCTGGACGTGCTGAACCGTGTGTTTCCGTATCGGCCGTGTGAGGGACCGGAGCCGGGCCGGCGGTCGGGCGTGCCCTGCCTGGACTACCACATCGGCCGCTGCGCGGCGCCCTGCGTGGCATTGATCTCGCAAGAGGACTACGCGGCGGTGATCGAGGGCGTGGTCGAGTTCCTGTCGGGGCGGGTGCGCCCGCTCGAGCGGCGGTTGGAAGCTCAGATGAAGGAGGCATCGGCTGCGCATGAGTACGAGGAGGCCGCCCGCTACCGCAACCGGCTGACCGCCGTGCGGCATCTGGCAGAGCGCCAGGTCGCCGATCACGTCGGCTCGCAGACCGGCGACGTGCTCGCCGTGGCGGTGTCCGAGAACACCGCCAACGTGCAGCTGTTCCAGCTCCGCGACGGCCGCCTGGCCGACCGCCGCAGCTTCTACCTGGACAACGCGGGTGGGGAGAGTGAATCCGACGTGCTGTGGGGGTTCGCGATCGAGTACTACGGCGGCCAGGTCGCCATCCCGCGCCAGGTGTTCCTGCCGCCCGGCTTTTGAGGATGCTGACCTGCTTGCCCTGTACCTGTCGGAGCGGCGCACCTCGGCGGTCGAGGCGAGGATCGCCCAGCGGGGCGAGAAGCGCCGGCTGGTCGAGCTCGCGCGGCGAAACGCCGAGATGGCGCTCGAGCACGACCGGCTGGTCGCGCAGCGCACGCGCGCCCGTCGCGTCGAGGCGCTCGAGGAGCTGCGCGAGCACCTCAACCTGGAGGCGCTGCCGGTGCGGATCGAGTGCTTCGACATCTCCAACCTGGGCGAGTCGAACCGCGTGGCCTCGATGGTGGTGTTCGAGGAAGCGGTCGCCAAGCGTTCCGACTATCGCAAGTTCACGATCCGCCACGAGCGCGGCCAGGACGATTTCGCCAGCATGGCCGAGGCTGTCGGGCCGGCGCTTCGCCCGCATGCACGGCGCGACCGCGCAGGAGTTCGACGCCAGCTTCGCGAGCACGCCCAACCTGGTCGTGATCGACGGCGGCAAGGGACAGCTGGGCGCTGCGCTCAAGGCGATGTCCGTCCACGACCTGCCGCGGGTGGCCGTGATCGCCCTCGCAAAGCGCGAGGAGGAGGTGTATCTGCCCGGGCCGTCCGGCGCCGGTGATGCTCGAACGCGGGTCGGCCGGCCTGCAGCTACTGCAGCGGATCCGCGACGAGGCGCACCGGTTCGCGGTCGGCTTCCACCGCCAGAGGCGGGCGCGTGCGGCGGTGGACTCGATCTTCGACGACCTGCCCGGAGTGGGGCCGGCCCGGCGCAAGCTGCTGATGGAGCACTTCGGCACCGGTCAGGCGCTGACTGCGGCCGGCCGCGAGCAGCTCGAGAGCGTCCCCGGACTGCCGCCCAAGGTCGGGCGCCAGATCCACGCCGCCCTCCACAAGACCGGTTGAAGAGGGTCAAGATGGTTGATTCCATGTTCACTCGACGAACACGAAATCAACCATCTAGTGTGGCCCGATGCCGCTGATCCCCGAGCAGCCGCGCCCGATCGAGCTGGTCGGTTCGCGCCGATCGCGAAACCGGGTGCGGATCGTCTGTCTGGGCGGCGGCACGGGTCTCTCCATGATCCTGCGCGGGCTCAAGCACATCGGCAGCGTGACGGCGGTCGTCACCACCACCGACGATGGCGGCAGCTCCGGGCGGCTGCGACGCGACTTCGGCATGCCCGCTCCGGGCGACGTCCGCCACTGCCTCTCGGCGTTGGCCGAGGACGAGTCGCTGGTCGGTCAGCTGTTCGAGCACCGCTTCACCACCGGCGAGCTTGCCGGGCACAGCTTCGGCAACCTCTTCCTGGCCGGGCTGACCGACCTGCTGGGCAGCTTCGACCAGGCCGTCTCGGAGTCGGCGCGGGTGCTTGCGGTGGCGGGCCGGGTGGTGCCGAGCACGACGGACATCGTCGAGCTGGTGGCAGAGATGGACGACGGCCGCACGGTGCGCGGCGAGACGGCGCTGGCGGCGGACGGCGCCAGCATCCGGCGAGTAATGCTCGACCCGCCCGACGTGCGCGCCCACCCGCGCGCGCTGCAGGCGATCGAGCGCGCTGAGCTGATCGTCATGGGACCCGGCAGCCTGTTCACGAGCACGCTGCCGCCCCTGCTGGTGCCGGGGATCCGCGAGGCCGTGCGGATGGCGAAGGTGCCCCGCATCTACGTCTGCAACCTGCTGCAGCAATCGGGTGAGACGGAGGGCTACCGCGCCTCCGACCACGTCGCGCGGATCTACGAACACGTCGGCGACGATCTGGTGGACGCCGTACTGGTCAGCCGCAACCGAGCCGAGCACGGGGTGCCGGTGCCGGTCGACCGCGGCGGGCTGCGGCGCCTTAACGTGCGTGTCTTCGGCGGTCGGCTGGCCGGCGAGTGGCAGCACGATGCCGACAAGCTGGGACGGACGCTGGTGCGGCTCTCGCGATGGAAGCCCTCGGATGAGCTTCAGTGAGGACGTCCGCCACGAGCTGGTGGAGCATCCTCCCGCAAAGGCCTGCTGCCGGCTGGCCTTCCTGTCGGGGCTGATCCGCCACGCCGGCAGCCTGCAGGTGCGGTCCGGCGGCGAGCTGGCGGTCGTGGCCGAGCTGGCCGACCCCGCTGCCGCCCGGCTCGCCTTCCGGCTGCTGCGCGAGCGGGGCGCCGACTGCGAGATCCTCACCTTCCGCGAGCACCGCTTCGAACGCAGAAACCGTGTCCGGCTGCGGATCGCCGGCGGGACCACGCTGCAGCTGCTGCACGAGGCGGGCGTCCTGTCGACAGCTCTGGCGCCGCTGCCGAGGCCGCCGGGGCGGCTGCTGACCCGGGTCTGCTGCCGGGGCGCGTACCTGCGGGGCGCGTTCGTGGCGGCCGGATCGGTGTCGCCGCCGCGGCGGCCGGCGCACCTCGAGCTGCGTACCTCTGAGCTGGACGGCGCCCTTGCCGTGGCCGAGACCGCCGCCCGCGACGGGATCCCGGTTCGCACCGCCGAGCGGAAGAGCCACGCCGTTGCGTACATCAAGTCACGCGAGGGCGTGCGCGACCTGCTCGCCCACATCGGCGCGCACGACGCCGTGCTCTCGTTCGAGGAGGCCGAGGTGATCAGCGCAACCCGCGAGGCGGCCAACCGGCTGACCAACTGTGACCGCGCAAACCTGGGCCGGGCGAGCGCCGCCGCGCACCGCCAGCGGGAGGCGATCGCACAGCTCGACCTCGACCAGCTCGAACCGGGACTGCGTCAGGTGGCCGAGCTCCGGATGCGCTATCCGTCCAGTTCGATGGCCGAACTGGGGGAGCGCGCGACGCCTCAGCTGACCAAGTCGGCGGTCGCTCGTCGCATGAAAACCCTTATTTTCTTTACAGAATCCTAAAGATCCCCCGAGTGGGGGTAGGAGCATTTCACCCCACCCCCGATGATAGGAGGGTAAGGCTTGTGGGTGACCTGGCATCCCTTGCGCGACAGACCTAGACCCCATCTGACGCTGCCCGATCTTGCCGGTCACCCACAAGCCCCCGGGACCTCCACCCGGATCCCCATCAGCCGCCAGTCGTTAGACTGACGGCCGGGTATCCGTGAGCTATCTGGGGGTTCTTGATGAGCGTGCGCGTGGCGATCAACGGGTTCGGCCGCATCGGCCGCAACGTCTTTCGGGCGGCACGAGAGCGAGGCGCCGGCTTCGAAATCGTCGCGGTCAACGACCTCACAAGCGCCGCCACCCTCGCCCACCTGCTCAAGTACGACTCCGTTCACGGCAAGTACCCGGACGAGGTCACCTCCACCGACGACGGTCTGCTCGTGGCCGGAAACAAGGTCGCCGTGCTGTCGGAGCGCGATCCCGCCGCGCTGCCCTGGGCGGACATGGGCGTCGAGATCGTGCTCGAGTCGACCGGGTTCTTCACCAAGCGGGAGGGCGCCGGGAAGCACCTCGAGGCGGGGGCGCGGAAGGTGGTCATCAGCGCGCCGTCTCCGGATCCCGACTTTACGGTCTGCCTCGGCGTCAACGACGAGCAGTACGACCCGGCCGGCCATCACGTGATCTCCAACGCCTCCTGCACGACCAACTGCCTGGCCCCGGTCGCGAAGGTGCTGCTGGACAACTTCGGCATCCAGCGCGGGTTCATGACCACCACTCACGCCTACACGAACGACCAGATGATCCTCGACCTGCCGCACACTGACCTGCGGCGTGCGCGGGCGGCGGCGATCAACGTGATCCCGACCACGACCGGCGCCGCCAAGGCGATCGGCCTCGTCATCCCCGAGATGAAGGGCAAGCTGGACGGCATCTCGATGCGCGTGCCCGTGCCGGATGGCTCGGCCACCGACCTGGTCGCGGTGCTCGACCGTGACGTCACGCGGGACGAGGTCAATCAGGCCTTCGCATCGGCCGCAGACACCGGCGCGTTCACCGGCATCCTGCAGTACACCGAGGATCCGATCGTCTCCGTCGACATCGTCGGCAGCTCGTACAGCTCGATCTTCGACTCCGGCATGACGATGGTGAACGGCAATCTGGTCAAGGTGCTTGCCTGGTACGACAACGAGTGGGGATACTCGTGCCGGGTGGTCGACCTGATCAACAAGATCGCGTAGTACTCGGGTGCGCAGCGTTCGCGATCTGGACGTGGCCGGCAAGCGAGTGCTGGTGAGAGCGGACCTGAACGTGCCGCTGGACGGCGGGCGGGTCTCCGACGACACGCGGATCCGGGCCGCGATGCCGACCGTCGAGCTGCTGCTGGAGCGCGGTGCCCGGGTGATCCTGTGCTCGCATCTGGGCCGCCCGCGGGCGAGCAAAAGCCCGAGCTGTCGCTGCGCCCTGTGGCCGACCGCGTCTCCGAGCTGCTTGACCGCAACGTCGCGTTCGGCGCGGAGCAGGGCGACCTGCGGTTGCTCGAGAACCTGCGCTTCGATTCCCGCGAGGAGCTGAACGATCCCTCGCTGGCGGCCGAACTGGCCGCCGAGGCCGACCTCTACGTCAACGACGCCTTCGGCGCCGCGCACCGCGCGCACGCATCCACCGAGGGCGTCGCCCACCTGCTGCCCGCGGCCGCCGGGCTGCTGCTCGAGGCCGAGCTCGACGCCTTCGCGCGCCTGCTCGACCGTCCAGAGCACCCGTTCGTGGTGGTGATCGGCGGGGTCAAGGTGACGGACAAGATCGGCGTCATCGACCGCTTCACGCAGCTCGCCGAGACGATCCTGATCGGCGGCGCGATGGCCTTCACGTTCCTGGCTGCGGGCGGCACGCCGGTCGGGTCGTCGCGGGTGGAGGACGAGGAAGGCCGCGAGACGGCGCGGCGGGCGATGGCCGACGCCAAGGAGCACGGCTGCGAGCTGCTGCTGCCAGTGGACGTGGTGGTGGCGGACCGCTTTGCCGCCGATGCCAAGACTCAGGTCGTGCCGGTGGACGCGATCCCTGACGGCTGGATGGGCCTCGACATCGGACCTGATACGACGGCGCTGTACGCCGGTCGACTGGCAGGCGCGCTGACCGTGTTCTGGAACGGCCCGATGGGCGTGTTCGAGCTGGAGCCGTTCGCGCAGGGCACGCTCGCGGTGGCGCGCGCGGTGGCTGCGTCGGAAGCCGTCTCGGTGGTGGGAGGGGGCGATTCGGTGGCGGCGGTCAACGTCGCCGGAGTGGCCGATCAGATCACGCACGTCTCGACCGGCGGCGGCGCCGCCCTCGAGCTGCTCGAGGGCAAGACGCTGCCCGGCGTGGCGGCGCTGGAGCAGGCGGCATGAGCGCCAACCGGCGCCCGTTCGTGGCGGGCAACTGGAAGATGCACAAGACGGCGTCCGAGACCGGCGGGTTCGTGCGCGACCTGGCCGCCCGGCTGCCCGACCGGGTCGAGGCGGCCGTCTGCGTGCCGTTCACGTCGCTGGCCCCGGCGGTCGCCGCCGCACGCGGCAGCCGACTTGCCGTCTACGCGCAGAACATGCACCAGCAGCCTCAGGGGGCGTTCACCGGTGAGGTGTCGGCGGCGATGCTGGTCGACATCGGAGTGCACGGCGTGCTGCTCGGCCATAGCGAGCGCCGCCAGTACTTCAACGAGACCGACGGCGCGCTCTCGGCCAAGGTCGACGCGGCCTTCGCCGCCGGCCTGGACGTGATCCTGGCGGTGGGGGAGAGCGAGCAGCAGCGTGAGGCGGGGGAGACCGAACAGGTGCTGGCGGACCAGGTGAACCTGGGCTGCGACCCAACCCGTGGCCGCTTGCTGACGATTGCGTACGAGCCGATCTGGGCGATCGGCACCGGTCGCACCGCCACCCCAGAGATGGCGCAGCAGGCGCACGCGTTCATCCGTTCGCTGTTTCCGGCTGCGGTCGGCGAGCAGATCCGGATCCAGTATGGAGGCAGCATGAAGCCCGACAACGCCGCTGAGCTGCTTGCCCAGCCCGACATCGACGGCGGCCTGATCGGCGGCGCCAGCCTCGAGCTGGATCCCTTTCTGGCCATCCTCTCGGCAGCGTGAGCGCGCCCGTCTTCCTTGTCGTGCTGGACGGCTGGGGCCTGGCCGACGCGGGCCCGGGCAACGCCGTCGAACTGGCGGACACGCCCGTCTTTGACCGGTTGTGGAGCAGCGCGCCGCACACCACGCTCGAGGCCAGCGGCCGGGCCGTCGGGCTTCCGGACGGCCAGATGGGAAACAGCGAGGTTGGCCACCTCAACCTCGGCGCTGGGCGTGTGGTGCTGCAAGATCTGGTGCGGATCTCTGAAGACGTGCGTTCAGGTGGCATGTTCGAGAATCGCGTGCTGCGCGAGGCATGTGAGGTCGGTCGCGGGTCGGCGCTGCATCTTGTCGGGCTGGTCTCGGACGGCGGCGTTCACAGCCATATCGACCACCTGCTGGCGCTGATCGAGATGGCGCAGCGCGAGGGCGTGGAGCACGTCCACGTGCATGCCTTCACCGACGGCCGCGATGTCTCGCCCACCAGCGGGGCCGGCTTCGTGGAGCGGGTTCCACACCTGGCCACGGTGTGCGGACGCTTCTTCGGCATGGACCGCGACCACCGCTGGGACCGCACCAAGCGCGCGTACGACGCGATCGTGCACGGAGTGGGAGAGGTCAGCGATGATCCGTCCGCCAGCCTACGAGCCGGCTATCAGCGTGGCGTCACCGACGAGTTCGTCGAGCCGATCGTCGTCGGCGATCCGGCCCGAGGCCGCGTGACCGCGGGAGACGCCGTGGTGTTCTTTAACTTCCGGCCCGACCGCTGCCGGCAGCTGTTCGAGACGCTGTTCGACCCCGGCTTCGACGGCTTCGACCGCGGAGAGCAGCCACCGCTGCCGCACCTGGTTCAGATGACCGAGTACTCCGACCGCTTCACCTCACCCGTCGCCTACCCGTCCGAGTCCGTGACCGAGGTGCTCTCCCAGGCGATCTCGCAGGCCGGGCTCGAGCAGCTGCACGTTGCCGAGACCGAGAAGTACCCCCACGTGACCTACTTCTTCGACGGCGGCAGTGAGCGGCGAAGCGGCGGCGAGCAATGGCAGCTGGTCGACTCGCCTCGCGACGTCCCCACCTACGACAAGAAGCCGGAGATGAGCGCCGAGGGCGTGGCCGACCTGTTCTGTGCGGGCATCAGCGATGGCGGCTACGGCTTCGGGCTGGTCAACTTCGCCAACGCCGACATGGTCGGCCACACGGGCGTGATCCCGGCGGTGGTGGAGGCGGTCGAGACCGTCGACCACTGCCTGGGGCGTGTGATCGAGGCGGCCGAACGGGCGGGAGGCGTGTGCCTGGTGACCGCCGACCATGGCAATGCGGAGCAGATGCTCGAGCCGGACGGCCGCCCGCACACCGCCCACACCACCAACCCCGTGCCGCTGATCATGACCGGGCATGATGGGCGGCTGCGGAGCGGCGGCCGGCTTGCGGATATCGCGCCGACGGTGCTCGATCTGCTGGGACTCGAGCAGCCGGACGCGATGAGCGGACGCTCGCTGCTCGAGCCGCTGTTTTGAGCTGATCACGGGCGGGCATTAGACATTGTGGTGTAATTGACGCCCTTGCATGCGCCTCTAGTGAGTGGTGTACAGTGCGTCCGGTTTTCGTAACCACCCCGACACAAATTGGCCCTGCAGCAGCCCGATCCCGACATCCTTCGGCTCGCACGACGTGGTGATGAGCGTGCGTTCGCGGTCATCGTCCGCCAGTACCAGGGCCCATTGTTCAACTACGTCGCGCGGGTGCTCTCGGGCGACCGTGCTCTGGCCGAGGACATGTGCCAGGAGGTGTTTCTGAGGGTCTACCAGGCGCTTCCCGGCTTCGACTCGCGCTGCCAGTTCACGACCTGGCTGTTTCAGGTGGCGAAACACCGGGTGGTCGACGAGCTGCGGGCACGCGAGCGCCGCGGCCGGCCGTCGGTCGAGCTCGACGTCGTCGCCCACCTGCACGTGACCGCCGTCGAGACGGAGTCGGTGGACGAGATGGACGCGGTCTGGCGTGCGATCGGGGCGCTCTCGCTCGACCTCAAGATGGCGCTGCTGCTGCGAGACGTGGTCGGCCTCAGCTATGCCGAGATCGCCGACTCGCTCGAGACCACGCTGGCGACCGTCAAATGGCGGATCTACAAGGCGCGTGAGACGGTCGCGGCCGAGCTGGTGCGTGAGGGGTACGGGCGCTCCCCACGCCCGGCGAAGCGCACCGCCTAGCTAACGTCCGTCTGCCAGCCGCGCGGCCAGCGTCGCCGGCAGCCCGGCCTCGAGGATCGCGCGCTGCGCCCGCTCGATCGCGTAGTCGACCCGCCGCCACGTGGCGGTGCCCGAGTCGCTGTCCAGCACCATGTACGCCGCCCTCGGATCGCTGTCCCGGGGCTGGCCGACCGAGCCCGGGTTGAGCAGCCAGCGGCCGTCGCCCAGCTCGATCTGGGTGGGCGGCATGTGGCCGCCGGTGGCGCGGCCGTTTGCGCCCGGCGTGTAGGCCAGCGGCACATGGCTGTGGCCGATCAGGCACAGGTCGGACTCCTGCACGTCCAGGCACTGCTGCGCCGTGCGCGAGTCGATCACGTACTCCCACACCGGGTCGCGAGGGCTGGCGTGGTGCATCACCACATCACCCCGCCGCCCGCTCGGCGACAGCGCGCGCAGCATGTTCAGCGCCTCCTCTGACAGCGTCTGCGCCGCCCAGCGCGCGGCAACCGCCGCATCGTGGGCGAACACCGTCATGTCGACGCTGCCGTTCACGACCAGGTCGTGGTTTCCGGCCAGGCAGAGTTCGGCCTCCCCGACCACGGTGCGCGTGCACGCCTCAGGGTCGGCGTTGTAGCCGACCAGGTCGCCCAGACACCACAGCTCGGACGTGCCCTCCTGCTCGATTGCGGCGAGCACCGACTCGAGCGCGGGCAAGTTTCCGTGCACATCGGAGATGACGGCGACTCTCACGGGATCGGTACTCTACCGACACGTGCGCCGCGCCCTCCTGCTCGCCCTGCCGCTGATCGCGCTGGCCGTCTGGCTGTGGACGTCCGCCGAACTTCCTCCAACGCCACCGTCCGTACCGGCGGCCGACGTGTTCAGCCAGGCCGAGATCCAGCGGGCACAGGACTACCGCGAGCCAGGCTACCTGCTGACGCTCGCCGCGCTCGCGGTCCAGCTGGTAGTGGCATGGCTGATCGCCTGGCGCGGCCGCGCCCAGGCCGCTCGGCTGCCGGCCGTGGCGGCCGCCTTCGTCGTGGCGGCGGTGATCATCGCTTCGGCGCTTCCGATCCAGTACTGGGAGCACCTGCGCGCGGGGGACGTTGGCATCGACCTGCGGTCGGGGTGGGCGTGGGCATACGACGCCGGCCTGCAGACTGCCTTGCTGGCGCTGGCCGTTGCGGTGGTGTACGCCGTCGCGCGACTCGCCCATCGCCGCTTCGGCGCACTCGGCGTCGCGCTCGCGGCCTGGCTGGCAGTGGCGTTGCTGACGGCACTACAGCCGCTGGTGATCGATCCACTGTTCATCTCGACACGGCCGCTGCCGGCTGCGGTTGCTGCCCAGGCTGCCGTGCTCGAACGGCGTATGGATGCCCACCCACGCTCGATCACCGTCGGCGACGCCTCGTCGCGCACGACGGCCGAGAACGCGCAGGTGGACGGTCTTGGGCCGACGGTGCGCGTCGTTGTCGACGACACGTCGCTCGACCAGTCTCCTGACCAGCTGAGGGCGCTGCTGGCTCACGAGCTGGGCCACGTCAGCCGCCGGCATACGCTGGCCGGCGTGCTCTGGTTCGGGGTGATCGGGCTGCCGGCGATCCTGCTGGCGCTGGCGGCGGCCGACCGCCTCACGGCGGGTCGGCCGCGGACGGCCGCGGCGGTGCCGGTGGTGCTGGCGTGCGTGCTGACCGCGGCCACCCTGCTGCTGCCGGTCGAGAACCTCGTGTCACGCAGGATCGAGGCCGAGGCTGATTGGGTCGCGCTGCGTGCCACACACGACCCGGCGGGAATGGAATCGCTGAACAAGCGGCTGGCGCTGGCCGGGCTCTCGAACCCCGACCCGCCAGGCTGGGCCGTGTGGCTGCTGTTCGACCATCCGCCCGTGATGGACCGGATCGCGGTCGCCCGCGCCTACCCCTCGTCGTCCTCGTCGCCGCCGTAATCGTCGTCCTGTCCGTCGAACTCGGGCAGGTTCTTGATTCCCTCGCGGGTGCGCCACTTGGAGTAGTTGTCCCCCATCGCCTCGATCAACTCCTGCATGAAGCGCGGCGAGAGGTTGACCCGGGAGACCACCACGCCCGGCACCTCGTCCTCCTCGACCTCATGGTCGACGCGCGCGAACGTGATCGTGAACTCGTAATCCGAGTGGCTGACGTTGGCGAAGTTGGCGTACACGCCGGCCATGATCTCGGGGGTGAAGTGGATGTTGAGGTGGCGCTCCCGCGGTTCCTCTTCGTTCCATTCGGACTCCGACACGCCGACCACCCTTTCCCGACCATCGTTGGTTCCGGCGCATCCTACGCCACACCACTACCATGGCCGCATGAGCGGAAGCGTCCTCGACGAGCTGGCGGAACCTCTGCGCAACGCGGTTGTCGCGGCCGGCGGCGACGGCGGGCCGGTGCAGCTCGACCGGCCGTCCGATCCGTCGCTCGGTGACTACGCCACCGCCGTCGCGCTCTCGCTGGCCAAGCCGCTGTCGGCGCCGCCGCGCGCGATCGCCGAGCGGATCCTGGCCGGGCTCGAGTCGCCGTGGATCGACACGGCCGAGATCGCAGGCCCGGGATTCATCAACCTGCGGGTGCGGCCGTCCTGGTTCGGCCACGTGGTGGGGCGCGTGCTGGACGAGGGCGCTGGCTATGGCCGCGGCGCGACACCTCATCCGCAGCGGCTGCAGGTCGAGTTCGTGAGCGGCAACCCGACCGGCCCGATGACGGTTGCGACCGCCCGCAACGCCGCCTACGGCGATGCCCTGGGGCGGCTGTTCGACTTCGCCGGACACAGCGTCGAGCGCGAGTACTACTTCAACGACACGGGACGCCAGATCGAGCTGTTCGGCGCATCGCTGCTTGCCCGCGCACGAGGGGAGGAGCCGCCCGAGGACGGGTACCAGGGTGAGTATGTGGCCGAGATCGCGAGCATGCTCGGCCTGTCGCCCGACGCGCCGGTCGAGGAGTGGGCACGGTCGGGCATCGACGAGATGATGGCCCGCATCCGCGCCACCCTGGAGCGGTTTCGGGTCAGCTTCGACTCGTGGTTCCTGGAGCGCTCCCTGCACGAAGACGGCACCGTCCAGCGGGCGATCGAGAAGGTGCGTGCGGCCGGCCACGTGTACGAGCGGGACGGTGCCGTCTGGCTCGCAAGCGAGGCGTTGGGAGACGACAAGGACCGCGTGCTGGTGCGCAGCAACGGCGAGCCGACCTACTTCGCCGGCGACCTCGCCTACATCGTCTCCAAGCTCGACCGTGGCTTCGACGCAGCCGTCTACGTGCTGGGCGCCGACCATCACGGTTACATCGGGCGCCTGAAGGCCGCCGCTCGGGCGCTGGGCTATGACCCCGACCGGGTCGACGTCCAGATCTATCAGCTGGTCAGCCTCAAGGGCGGCAAGATGTCGAAGCGGGCCGGTCGCATGGTGACGCTGGACGAGCTGCTCGACGCCGTTGGGGTCGATGCTGCCCGGTTCGTGCTGGTGCAGCGCTCGCACGACCAGCCGATCGAGCTGGACCTCGACCTGCTGGTGCAGCAGAACTCCGAGAACCCCGTCTACTACTGCCAGTATGCGCACGCGCGCATCGCGGCCATCCTGCGCAACGCCGGCGACGGCGCCCGCGACCCGCGACCGTCACCCTCGTGGGTGCCCGAGCCCCCCGAGGAGGAGCTGGTGAAGGCGCTTGCCGGCTTCCCGGACCTGGTCGCCGAGGCGGCCGACCGGCGAGCTCCGCACCGGATCGTGGCGTATGTGCAGGAGGTGGCGAAGGTGTTCCATCAGTTCTACAAGCAGTGCCGCGTGATCGGGGCGGAGCCCGAGATCGAGGCGAGCCGGCTGGCGCTCTGCCAGGCGACCAGGCAGGTCATTGCCACCTCGCTCGACCTGGTCGGCGTGGCAGCGCCGGAGCGCATGTGATGCTCGGCCCGCTGCTACCCTGACGTGCGCATGAGCGTTCCGGAGGCACCGAGCGTCTACGAAGTCGACGAGCTCGCCGACCTGCTGTCCGGCGATGCAGTCGACACCGGGGATGGCGACTGGTACGCGATCCACACCGATCCCTGGCCCTGCCCGGCCTGCGGAGAGGTGTTCGACTACATCACCGCATGCCACCACGTGGTCGTGACGCCGGAGCGTGACGACCTGATCGACCACGCCGCGCGCGCCGCGCAGGTCGGCCGAAATCCGCGTATTGTTCGGTACGAGGACAGGCTCCCCACCATCACGCTGTGGCAGTGGCGTGCTCTGGGTCGGCCTGTGCACGGCGTCAAGAAGGGGTGAACTGCATGGCCCGAGTGGCTGCAGGCTCGGGGGGCGCATGGTGACGCCGGCGTTGGTGGCGCTGCTCGTCGTCGTGTCGGTCGCCTTGGCCGTCACGCTCTGGATGCTGGTGCGCCGCCGCGGAACGCCTCCTATGGGTGGAGGGGACGCGCTCGCGGCGCACTACCAAGAGCTGATCGACCGGCTGCCCGCGACGGTCGCCGTGTGGAACACGGAGACCATGTCCATCTCCTTCGTCTCGTCTCAGGTGGAGCAGTTGACCGGCGAGCCGGCCGCGATGTGGCTGGGTGAGGAAGGCATGCTCCGGTTTAGATCGCGCGTCCACCCGGACGACCTGGCCGATCCCGATCGCTGGCGGTCGAACGACGATCCGCGGCCCAGTCAGTTTCGCTGGAAGCGCAGCGACGGCCGCACGATCTGGATCCGCGAGTCGCAGTCACCGGTGTCCGGCACGGACATGCTGGGGTTCTTGTCCGACGTCACGGCTGAGGTCGCCGCCACCGCCGACCTGGCCGAGCAGCGACGGCGCTACCAGACGCTGATCGAACAACTCCCGGTCGCGACGTACGTCTTCGACACCGACGGGCATCCTGTCTACGTCAGCCCGCAGATCGAGCAGATCCTCGGTATCACGGTCGAGCAAGCGATGGCGCGCGGACAGACCCCGGAGTCCCGCAGGCCGTGGTTCCACCCCGACGACTACGACCTCGGGGACGCTCCGGTTCGCGACATGTACGAGGGCCGAGCCGACGGGTACACCTTCGAGGGGCGGATGTTCCACGCTGACGGGAGCGTGCGCCACGTGAGGGTGATCGGCCGCGCCCTCAAAGACGACAGCGGCACCATCGTGGCCATTCAGGGAGTGCTGATCGATGTCACGGACGAGGTCAATGCTCGTGCGGAGCGGGACGCTCATCTGCTCCGCTACCAGACGCTGATCGAGCAACTGCCGGTGGTCACATACCTGGTAGGTGCGGACGACACCCTGCTCTATGTCAGTCCTCAGATCGAGTCGCTTAGGGGCATTAGTGCCGAGCGAGCGCTCGAGGAGGGAAGAACTCCGGAGGGCCGGCGGTCGTGGTTTCACCCCGACGACTATGACCGTGGGCTCGCTCAGGCCCGCGAGATGTACGCGGGCCGATCCGACGGATATACCTTCGAAGGGCGGGAGTTCCACGCCGACGGAAGCGAGCGCCACGTGAGGATGATCGTTCGCGCTCTCAAGGATGAGAGCGGCACCGTCGTTGCCAGTCAGGGCGTGACGATCGACGTCACGGACGAGGTTAATGCTCGCGCAGAACGGGACGCTCATCTGCTCCGTTACCAGAACCTGATCGAACAACTCCCGGTCGCGACGTACGTCTTCGACACCGACGGGCATGCTGTCTACGTCAGCCCGCAGATCGAGCAGATCCTCGGTATCACGGTCGAGCAAGCGATGGCGCGCGGACAGACCCCGGAGTCCCGCAGGCCGTGGTTCCACCCCGACGACCGCGAGTGGACGCTCGCCAAGGGGAGGGACGTCTACGAGGGTCGCAGCGACGGCTACAACATCGCGGCGCGCATGATCCACGCGGACGGCTCGACCCGCCACGTCCGCCTGATCGCACGAACGCTCAAGGACGCGAACGGGGAGCTCATGGGGGTTCAGGGCATCCTGATTGACACGACCGACGAGGTGAATGCTCGCGCAGAGCGGGACGCTCATCTGCTCCGCTACCAGACGCTGATCGAGCAGACGCCTGTGCTGACGTACGTGACCGACGATCTGGGTGTCACCACGTATGTCAGCCCGCAGTGCGAGCAGTTACTGGGTTACACACAGGACGAGCTCGAAGGCATGGACGAGTTGGAGCGGAGATCGCTGATCTTCCACCCTGATGACCAATCGCGGATGGCCGAGCGGCAGGAGGCGCTTCTCGCCGGTCAGGTGGACTCGGCCGACGAGGCGGTGAGGATGGTCGCACGAGACGGCACCCTGCGGTACGTGCAGATCATCGCGCGACGGCTCAGCGGCGCCGACGGTGCCGTGCTGGGCACGCAGGGGGTGGTGGTCAACCTGACCGAGCTGCGCGCGGCGGAGCAGCGTAGCAACGAGGTCTTGGGGGCTCTCGTAACGGCGGCCGAGGACGAGCGCGCGCGGATCGCCACCGAGCTGCACGACGACACGGTGCAGGTGATGACCGCGCTGCTGATGCACGTACGAATGTTGATGCGCACCGATCCAGAGCTCGAACGGTTAGAGCAGGAGCTCACCGCAGCGCTCGATCGGACGCGTCGGCTGATGTTCGAGCTGCGGCCCCACGTGCTGCAGCGCTCCGGGCTGGGCGCGGCGATCGACGAGCTGGCCGTGGAGGGGCCGTGGCATGAGGCCGAGGTGGCGATCGACGTCGACCGCCAGACGGACACGCTGGAAGCGGTCGCCTATCGCGCCCTCCGGGAGCTGATCATCAATGCTCGCAAGCACAGCAAGGCGTCGCGGCTGTCCGTCCGCGGCTGGCAGGCGGATGGCCAGCTGCGGTTTGTCGTGGAGGACGACGGCGTCGGCTTCGATGTCGCCCGCGCTCTCGATCGCGACCACATGCGGATGCACATCGGCCTGGACGCCACCGGCGAGCGGCTCAACCTGGTCGGCGGATCGCTCGACATCGAGTCGTCGCCCGGAGCGGGCGCGCGGATCGAGCTCTCGCTCCCAGCGCAGCCGCGAGCAAACGGCGACTCCGCCACCTGACAATCGGCGTAGCGCTGGCCTGCGTTTGGGCGTAGACGTTGCCTGCGATTCGGTGGCCGTGTTCTGCGAGGCGGAGGATGGCTGCCGCATTGGGCAGGCTCCGATACCCCAGACATCCATCCTGCGAGGGACAAGGAGCACAGCAATGTCCGACGAGATCCGTCTGTCTGCGGATGCCGCCGAGGATCTATGGCGCCAATGGAAGACGCGCGGCGATGTCGCCGCCCGTGACCGTTTGATCCTGTCGTACGCGCCGCTGGTGAAGTACATCGCGACCCGCACGGTGCGGCGCGCGCCGGGACACGTCTCGCTTGAGGATCTGGTCTCAGCTGGACTGTTGGTGCTGGTGCAGTCCGTGGATGGTTTCGACCCTGCCCTGGGAGCCTCGTTCGAGCAGTACGCCTGGACGCGGGTCGCGGGTGGCATGATCGACGAGCTGCGACGGCTGGACTGGGCTCCGCGCCGGCTGCGCAAGCGAGCGCGCGAGATCGAGACGGCACGACGGCAGTGTGCGGAGCGGCTGCGGCGCGCGCCCACCCTCAAGGAGTTGGCGGAGTCGCTGGGTACGGACGTCGCCGAGCTGACGACGATCAGCTCTCAGCTCGAGCGGGCCGAGGTGGCTTCGCTTCACACGACGGTGGGAGAGGGTGACGAGGGCACCATCCAGCTGATCGAGACGGTCGGCGCGGACGGTGCGTCGCCCGAGGATTCGGCCCTCGCCGGCGAGCGTGCCGGCATGATCCGCGAGGCGCTCAGCCGTCTCAACGAGCGGGAACGCACGATCGTCCAGCTGGTGTTCGTGGAGGGCCGTTCGGGACGCTACGTGTCCGATCTCCTGGGCGTCTCGGAGTCCCGCATCAGCCAGGTGGCACGCGAGATTCGCGGCAAGCTGGCTCGCGATCTGGAGGGGTACGACTCGATCGCAGCTTGATCGCCGCCCGCCGCGTGCGATGATCTGGCGGTGAGCGCGGTGAGATGCATGATCGTGGACGATCACGTGGCGGTGCGGGCGGGCGTCAAGCTGATCCTCGGCAGCGACCCCGAGCTGACGCTGGTTGGGGAGGCAGCGTCCGGCGAGGCCGGGGTGGCGATGGCCGCCAAGAGGCACCCAGACGTGGTCTTGATGGACATCCAGCTCGGGAACGGCATCGATGGAATGGAGGCGACGACGCAGATCCTCGCCGCGCAGCCCGACATCGGCGTGATCATCTTCACCGCGTACGGCGAGCGGCACCAGCTCTCCAAGAGCTTGGACATCGGCGCGCGCGGCTACGTGCTGAAGAATGCCCACCCC
Organism: uncultured Actinomycetes bacterium; assembly: GCA_963755675.1. Lineage (GTDB taxonomy): Bacteria > Actinomycetota > Thermoleophilia > Gaiellales > JAICJC01 > JAICYJ01. The sequence goes on along the minus strand of CAVWLK010000040.1, from coordinate 62,996 downwards.
GACGAGGTGATTCGCGCCGTTCGGACGGTCGCCGGCGGCGGCGCTTACGTCGACCCGTCGCTCGGCGGGGAGCTGGTCTCGCGCGAGGCACTGGGCCACCTCACCCGGCTGACCGAGCGCGAGCGCGACATCCTGAGCATGATGGCATCCGGGGTTGCCAGCCGTGAGATCGCCGCCAAGCTGTTCCTCTCGACCGAGACAATCCGCACCCATCTGCGCTCGGCGATGCGGAAGCTCGACGCCGACACGCGAACCCAGGCGGTGGCGCTGGCGATCCGCGAGAAGCTGATCGAGGTCTGAGCGGGTGGCCGTGCGGGCCATGATCGTCGAGAGCTCGGGTGGCGTGCAGCAGATGCGGCCGGGCGAGCTGCCCGTCCGCCGCGCCGCGTCGGGGCAGGTGCGGGTGCGGGTCGAGGCGGCCGGCGTGAACCCGGTCGATGCCTTCAATCGCGCCGAGCCCGGCTGGGCCGGCCTGGAGGCGCCGTTCGTGGTCGGCTACGAGTTCGCCGGGCGCGTGACGGAGGTCGGCGAGGGGGTGGACGACCTTGCCGGCGGCGACGCGGTGTGGGGGTTGCTACCGGTGCGCGGGACGCGGTGGGGGGCATACGCGGACGAGGTGGTGTGCGACGCGCAGTTGGTGGCCCGGCGGCCGGCCGAGCTCGAACCATCGGAGGTCGCAGCGATGCCGCTGGCCGGTGTGACGGCCATGCAGCTGCTCGACCGGCTCGACCCGGTGGCCGGCGAGTGGATGCTGGTGCACGGCGCGGCGGGAGGCGTCGGTCACCTGCTGTGTCAGCTCGCGCGCGCTCGCGGCGTGCAGGTTGCGGCACCGGCAGCGCTCAACAGGCACGAGCTGCTGCAACGGCTGGGAGTGAGCGTGGTCGTCGACCGCCACCAGCCGGACGCGTTGACGGCGGCCCGCGATCTTGCCGGCGGCGACTTTCGGCTGGTTGCCGACCTGGTCGGTCACGGCTGCCTGGCGGCGAGCCTGGATGTTGCGGCGGAGGGCGCCCGGCTGGGCTCGATCGTCGAGCTGGCGGTCGATCTCGACGAGGTGATCGACCGCAACATGACGCTGATCGGGGTGCTCGTGCGGCCGGGGCGGGAGGCGCTCGATGCGCTGGCGGAGCAGGTGAGGGTCCATGGTGTGAGGCCGTTGGTCGACGAGCTGCTGCCGCTGGAGGACGCGGCCAAGGCCCACGAGCGGGTCGAGACCGGTAGCGGCCAGGGCAAGGTGGTGTTGGTTCTGTAGGCCGAAGGCCTAGCGATCGATTCGCATCGTCCAGATCGATCCGGCGAGCGCCAATGATGCGCCCAGCATCACGATCCAACTCCCGGCCGCGACGCTGGCGGTCGCGAACAGCCCGTTGTCATGGTTGACGCTCTGGACGTAGTCCGAGACGGACATCCACTCGCCCACGCTGACGACGAACAGGATCGCCGAGGCGATCGTGGTGACAAGGGCCGACCGGCGGGAGGGACGAGCGACGTACCAGGCTGTGCAGGCGAGCACGGCGAGGGCAAGCATCGCGGTGTACTTGCCGTCGCCGCCGATCCTGCCTTCGGTGATCGGCCCGGCTGTGTTCGCCAGACCGTGTGTCCAAGCCATGAACGAGCCGACGATCGCAACGGTGGCGCCGACCACCGTGAGCAGCAGGCGCATCAGCAGATGCTCCTGCTCGTACTCCCGTCTCAGCTGTGCGTTGATGTCCACGATTCGGGGCAATTCTACCGGCCTGCGGGCGGTCACGAGAGGCCGCAGCGTGGCCGGCGAAGTCACCTACATTCGCGCATACTGGTGGCCGATCAACCCGATGTGACACCAGGCACGCATGGGTCGGCGTCCGACGCGTTACGTCTCGCCGCCGTAGACGGAATCGATATCGCGTTGCTCGGCCTGCTCGCAGATGAAGCGCCGATCGGCATCGCCCTGTTCGACCGCGACCTGCGCTATACGTATGCGAATCGGTTCCTGGAACGCGCCCATGGTCGAAATCCGGTCGGGCTGACCCTCTGGCAGGTGATGCCAGACCTCGCCGATGTGGTCGCCGAGCGACTGCGACGCATGCTCGAAACCGGCGAGACGCTCGAAGGCCAAAGCGTCACCGGTGCCACCGGAGGTCTGTCGGGAATCGCAGCGTTCGATAGCACCTACTTTCCCGTTCGCGAGCGCGGACGAGTCATCGGCGTGGGATCGCTGTTTCGAGACGTCACCGCGCAGCGTCGGGTGCCGGGGCTGCTCTCGGAGCCGCCGGCCGAGTCAGAGCAGCGATTCCGCTCGCTGCTCGAGGATGTGCAGCTGGCCGCGACGATCACCGATGGCGACTCGACGATCGTGTTCGCCAACGAGTACCTGGCGCGGCTGACCGGCTATGAGGTCGACGAGCTGGTCGGTGCCCGCTGGCTTGACCTGCTGGTCCCAGCCGACCAGCGTGAGGGCGAGGATCGCTTCTACCGCGACCTAAAAGAGAAGGGCATCTTCAGTCCTCACGACGTCGCGGTGCCGCTGCTAACCCGTGACGGAGAGGTGCGGCTGATGACCTGGTCGAACACGCCGGTGCATGACGATCAGGGGCGTGTGTGGGCGGTGGCCGGCATCGGCGAGGACATCACCGACCAGCTTCGCGCGAGCGAAGCGCTCGAGGAGCAGCGTCAGATCTACCAGACGCTCGTCGAGCGGATGCCGATGGTGACCTATCGCGACAGCCCCGACGGCGCGCAGGGGTTCTACGTCAGCCCGCAGCTTGGAACGATGTTCGGCTACACGCCGGAGCAGTGGTTTGCCCCCGTTGGCGAACGGCAGTGGTACGAGCAGTTCGCCCACCCTGACGACGTCGGGTCGATCCTGCACGTGACCGAAACAGCAGCGGCGGTGGGCAGCCTCGAGTGTCTGATCACGTATCGGATACGCCACGCGGACGGCTCGTACCGCTGGATCAGCGACGAGATGACGCTCGTCACCGACGACACGGGGGTGCCGCTGTGGCGGCAGGGCATCATCCGAGACATCACCGACCAGGTGAACGCGGAGGCCGACCGGGACCGTCAACGCCACCTCTACCAGACGCTGGTCGAGCAGATTCCGTTGGTCACGTTTGTGACCGAGCCGTCGGGCGCTCCGCTGTACGTCAGCCCGCAGCTCGAAGCGATCATGGGGTTGAGCCCGGAGCAGTGGCTTTCGATGTCAGCGGCCGAGCGGCTGAGCATGATCCACCCCGACGACCTCGCGGTTTCGCAACAGGCGATCGGCGCGGTCTACGCCGGGCGGGCCGATTCTTACGACGTGCACGTGCGGATGCTTCGCCCTGACGGCCAAGAGCGCCACGTCCAGCTGATGGCCCGGTCTGTGCGCGGCTCGGGCGCCGAGGTGACGGCGGTCGAGGGCGCGATGATCGACACGACGGCGCTTCACGCGGCGGAACGGCGCAGCCGAGAGGTGATGGCCACGATGGTGAACGCTGTCGAGGCGGAACAGGCGAGGATCGCGGCCGAGCTTCACGATGACACCGTGCAGCTGATGACGGCGCTGCTGATGAAGGTGCAGATGCTCAGACGCGACGTGCCGCAGCTCGCCAAGTTCGAGCCGATGCTCGCCGCCGGCTTGGAACGCACGCGCCGTCTGATGTTCGAAATGCGACCTCAGATCCTCGACAGCGCCGGCGTCACCTCGGCGTTGTCCGAAGTGGCGGCGGACGGGCCCTGGTCGACACTCGAGCTGGACATCGATCTTCCCCGCCAGTCGACCACCACCGAGACGATCGTCTACCGCTGCGTACGCGAGCTGATCGTCAACGCCCGCAAGCACAGCCGCGCCTCGAGGCTCTCGATTCGTGGCTATGCCAGGCAGGCGACACGATCGTGTTCGACGTGGACGATGACGAGAGTCGGATTCGACGTTCAGGGAGCGCTTGACACGGGAGCGCAGCCGGATGCACCTGGGACTGGACACGACCATCGGAGCGCGCCCGGCTGGCCGGGTGGTTGTGCTCACGATCGACTCCGCGCCCAAGCCAAGGAGCGCGCATGCGACTCACGCTTCCCGCCGATCCCATTCGCCGTCTAACGACGAGTCGGTGAGCTAGGCTCTTCACCTGCCCGTTGACGTGGGGTAGCTTGCCACGGGTTTTCGCGCGGACGTAGCTCAGTTGGTAGAGCGTTGGCTTCCCAAGCCGAAGGTCGCGGGTTCGAGACCCGTCGTCCGCTCTCTTGGTTCTCTTCTTCTCTTCCAGAAGGATTCCAAGAGTTGTTGCAGAATTCCTGGGCGAATCGCGCGGTTAGGCCGCGCCGCCTCAGGGGGGAAAGCCTACTCGGTGGTCAAAGCGGTGTGGACCAGCCCTTGGAAGTGCCGAAGCAACGACTCGCTCTGGGGAAGCAGACGGCCGAACGGTACCGCTTGGGACGCGAGGCCGCGCTGAAACGGACTCGACCAGGCCCCATCCTCCTCGAGCACTCGGTCGCTGAATGCGGCCGACTCTTCGACGAGCTCTTCTTCAACGCCTGGCTCGAAGTAGAAGTCAGTGACCACTCGGGTCAACCCGGGGCTGACCGCTCCATACGACCTACCCATAGTCGCTTCGGTGACGGTGCGATCATGAAGCTCGGCCACACGTAGAAGAACAGAAACTCCGGTACATCTGCGCGCTGCTCCATCAACGGGCCGATGCGGCCGTTGCTGCGCGCCTGGTCGCGCAGCCTTGGCTCTGATGGCTGATCACGTATCCGTCAGCCTGGAGGCGATACACGTCCGGACGCATTCGACGACGCTTGAGAGTTCGGCATGCGCGACTGGGCAGTGATAACACTCGATGCTGTTTTCGACGTAGACCTTCCAGTTCGCCGCCAGCTCGTATTCGATGCGCTTTCGGTGCTCGAGCTCGGAGAAGTCGAACCCGTAGGATGCCATCAACGCTGGGACATCTCCCAGGACGTCGCGAAACGGTGTCGGTTGCTTATCCACCCGTACAAACACGAACGATTCCCAGATCTCAACGCTCACCGGCATGAGATTGAGCTCGGAGAGACGGAATGCCGCCTCCCTGTCTGCCCGGGGCACGGCTCGTAGCGTGCCGTCGAGGTTGTAGGTCCATCCGTGGTACGGGCATTGCAGCGTTCTCCGGCAGCCTTTGCCCTGAACGACTTCATGAGCCCGGTGACGGCATACGTTTACGAGGCCCGCCAGCTCGCCCGACTCGGTGCGGGTAACCAGGATGGGCACCCTGCCGATCCTCGCGGTGAGGTAGTCCCCAACCTGAGAGAGGTCGCGCAGCTCGCCAACACACTGCCAGCCACGGCCGAAGATTCGCTGCTGCTCGAGGGCGAAGATCTCGGGATCCGTGTACCAGTGGCTCGGCAGTGTCAGGCCGTCGTCCAGGGCCTGCCGGGCTCCCACCAGTTCGCGCGCGAGATCGATCGTCACCGTCCGCTCCTCACTGTTGGCGTCCAGCACTCGCGGACCCTCGGCGGACGAGCCGTTCGGCGGCGACCGCCGCGGCCAGCGTCCCCACCACGAGCACCGTAGCAAGCGCGTTGGCGGTGGGGCTGAAGCCTTCGCGCATCATCGACCAGATAAGCAGCGGAAGCGTGCTACGCCCGCCCGTTAAAAACAACGAGACGATGAAGTTGTCCATGGAGATGGCGAAGGCCAGGATCGCACCTCCGAGGATGGCCGGCGCTAGGAGGGGCAGCGTGACGCGCCGAAAGGCGACGCTGCCGTTTGCTCCGAGCGTCCGTGCGGCCTGAACCAACGACCAGTCGAAGCCACGAAGCCGCGCGTAGACCAGCAGAAAGACGAGGGGGGCGTTTACGACCACGTGTCCGGCGACGATCGTCCAAAACGAGAGGCGGACGTTCAGCAGGCGGAATGACGAGGCAAGGGCGACCGCCAAGACCAGGCTGGGGATGAACAAGGGTGCGCTCCAGGCGTAGCCAAGCAGCGAGGTGGTGCGGCGCGCAGAGCCACTGCCGATGCCGAGCGCCCCAGCCGTGCCGATTACCACCGCGATCGCGGTTGAGACAACCCCGATCTGGAGACTGTAGACGGCTGCGTCGCTGAAGCGCGGATCGGAGAACAGGGCGCCGTACCAGTGCAGCGTCAGGCCCGTGACCGGGAGCGCAGCGATGGAGCTTGCGTTGAAGGACAGGATCGCGATCAGGATGATCGGGCCGAAGAGGAAGAACAGGCCAAGCCCAATAGTGATGTGGGCCCATGCGATGGGGAGCCGGTGTCGCACGATCATGTTCTCAGCCTCCGTGACCGTCGCGTCACCAGCCAGGTGAATGCGCCTAGCGATATGGCAAGGAATCCGATGTAGACGAACGACAGTGCCGCTCCCAGCGGCCAGTTATAGACGATGCCGAACTGATCGGCGATTACTCTGGCGACGACCACGCCTTGTGGCCCGCCGAGGAACGTCGGTACCGCGTAGTCCCCGGTCGCGAAAATGAACACGTAGACGAAGCTGATCGCGAACCCGGTGGAGGCCAGCGGGAACGCGACCCGCCAGAAGTTTCGCACGGGGCCTGCTCCGAGCACCCTGCCGGCTTGGAGCGTCTCGGGACGAATCTCAAGCAGGTTGCTGTAGATGGGAAGGAACGCGAAGGGGAGGAACATGTGCACGAGTGCGATCACGATCGCGAACCGGTTGAAGATTAGGAATCCCAACGGGCCGTGTGTGATCCCCAGTCGTTCCAGCGAGTAGTTGATGATGCCGTCGGTGCCGAGGATCGAACGCCACGCGTACAGCCTCGCCAGGTAGCTCGAGACGCTCGAGACGACGATGCAAAGCACGATCGCGTTTCGCCAGCGCGATGTGTGGAAGCGCACAGCCCAGGCGAGCACGAATGCCAGTGTGCAGCACACGCAGGCCGTGATCAGACCGATCACGAAGCCGTTCCAGAGCGAGGTGCGGTAGAGCCCTCCGCTGAACACCTCGCGGTAGTTGGCGAAGGTCAGATTGTGGACGATCTGGAATGTCTCTACCTGCCAGAAGCTGTAGACAAGGAAGATGCCGGCTGGTACGGCGGCGAACAGCAGCACGAACGCTGTGAGAGGTGCTACGAGCACCGTCTGGCCGGCGGCACGCGGCACCGAACGCGCCATCAGCGTTCCGGCTCTCGGCGAAACACCCGGACCTGTGCGCGATCGTAGCTCAGAGACACCGCGGTGCCGGGGGTGAGGTTCGCCACCGGATCGCTGACAGCATGTCGCGCACGGAGAATGCCGAGCCCGGTCTCGAGTTCAACCAGCACCTCGTGGCCGAGGAAGCTCTGGGACACGATCCGGGCGGCGATGGCGTCGCTTCGGTCGACACCGTTGATCGTAAGGTGCTCTGGCCGGATGTCGACGTTGACGGGGTCGCCGGCGTGGAACATGAGTTCGGCGGGGAGTCGCACGACGCCCGCCTCCGACACGGCCACTTCGAGCTGCTCCCCGGAGCTGGAAGCGATCGTGCCAGACAGCATGTTGGTCTCGCCCACGAATCCGGCGACGAAGGCGTCAGCCGGATCGGTGTACGCAATCCGTGGCGGAGAGTCCTGCACGATGTTTCCGTCTCGCATCAGGATGATGCGGTCGGACATCGACATCGCCTCGGTCTGATCGTGGGTGACGAAGATGAACGTGATACCAACGCGCCGCTGGAGGTTCTTCAGCTCCGCTTGCATCTCCTTGCGAATCTGCAGATCGAGCGCCCCGAGAGGCTCGTCCAGGAGCAGGATCTCGGGTTCGGATACGAGCGACCGGGCGAGTGCCACTCGCTGCTGCTGGCCGCCCGAGAGCTGATGGATGCTTCGCTCGCCCGCCCATCCCAGGCCGACCAGCCCGAGCATCGCCGCCACCCGATCCGCCACCTCAGATTTGGGTAGCTTGCGAAGGGTCAGGCTGAACGCGACGTTGTCCGCGACCGACAGGTGCGGAAACAGGGCGAGATGCTGGAACACCATTCCCAGCGGTCGCTTCTCCGGCGCCAGCCGAGTGATGTCGTGGCCATCGAGCAGCACGCGGCCGCTCGTCGGTCGGAGCAGGCCGGCGATTACATGTAGCGCCGTCGTCTTGCCGCAACCGCTCGGCCCTAGCAGCGACACGAACTCGCCGGAGCCGATGGCGAAGCTGACCTTGTTCAGCGCCAGACCAGTGCCGTAGGAGTAGGTGACGCGTTCGAGTTCGAGTTTCGCGCTCGGTGGAAGGCCGACGGGAGGGGCGCCGTCCGTGTGGTTCTCAGCGGACACGGGCACCCCGACCGTCTCCTCGGTCACTTCGCTTCGTCCCAGGATTTCGTCCAGTCCGCGTAGGTTGCATAGGTGTCACTCGTGGCCGGGATCGGCGGCCAGACGGGTGTCGCCTTGAACGCCGAGTCGATGTTGTTGTAGTCGTACAGCTTCTTCAGCGACGGGTCGAGCAGGGGCACCGAGGCCGGGTTGACGGTACCCGTGCCGTAGGCATGCATCATGTCCGCATTACCCTGAGGGCTGATCGCCTGATCTATCCAGGCAAGAGCGGAATCGTAGTGACCGCTGCCCTTGGGGATGCAGTAGTTGTCGACGTACGCCTGGGCGCCCTGGGTGGGAAGGAACGTCTTGATGTTGACGCCCTTGCCCTGCGCGGTTATCGCGTCGCTGGGATTGCCGCTGAGGCTCCAATCGGCCTCGTGTGTCAGCATCAGGTTGAGGCAGTCGCCGAACGATCCAGGCGTCGCCTTCGCGTTTGAGATGACGGTGTGAGCCGTCTGCTGGCACTTGGCGAGCTCGTCGGGCGTGAGGTGATGTGGGTCGGGGTTCCCCAGACCGAGATACTGGGCGATCCACGTGAACGTTTCGGGGGCGTCGATGAAGATGTACCGGCCCTTGAGCGATGGATCTGTGATCACATCCGAGAACATCTTCAGCGGTTGAACCGAGTCCGCGTTGTAAAGCCCCACGGAGTACGAGAAGTCCAGCGGAACCGCGTAGATCTTTCCGTCCGGCCCCTTCGAGTAGCCGAGGCTTGTGATCTGCTTGTAGAGCGAGGCGTAGTTCCGCATGCGGGCGGTGTCGATCACCTCGATTGCGCCGGCGTCGATCATGGTAGGCACGGTGCCGTGGTACGGCGACGTGAGGTCGTACGTCCCGCTCGGGGAGGCCTGGATCTTGGTCAGCATCTCCTCGTTGGTCTGGGTGTACGTCGACGTCAGCGTAACCGAGTTCTGAGACTCCCATGCCGCGATCGACGGGTAGGTCTTAGCCGGCTTGGCGTCATAGCCCTGCCAGCCGACGAACTTCAGCGACGCAGGCGACGCGGTGACAAAGCCCGTGCTGGCGGCGGCCGAGGAACCGGACGAACCGCTGCCACCACCGCATGCGGCGAGCACTCCCCCACCAGCAAACAGCGCGCCCAGACCGGCCGCCCGTTCGATCAGTTGTCGGCGGGTATGACCATTCAACTCTGCCATCGGAGCTCCTCAGATAGGGGACTGTGATAATCTATCACTGTGGCGGGGAGCCTGCGGAAATGTGTTGCAATCACCGGCGCAGGCTCGGGAATCGGCCGCGCGGTGGCCGTTCGGCTGGCCGCTGATGGACACCGCGTAGGGTTGATCGATCGGGACCCGGCAGGCATCGCTCAGCTCTCGCGGACGCTTCCCAACGCCGCCGCCCACACCGCCGACGTCCGCGACGAAGCGGCGCTTTCCCAGGCGCTGGCCGGCATCGACCGAGATCTGGGACCGCTCACAGGGCTGGTCACGTCGGCCGGCATCGCGGGCAAGCTCTCGCTCGTGGACGAGCTTGCCGACGTCCGCTCGGTGCTCGACACCAACGTGCTCGGGACCATGCTGGCCGTCAAACACGCGGTTTCGCTTCTGCGCCAAACTGGTGGAGGCTCGATCGTGTGCGTCGCATCGGCCGCCGCGTTTGTCGGTACGCCCAAGCTCTCGGTCTACACCGCGTCGAAGGGCGCGATCATCGCCTTCGCCAAGTGCGCCGCGGTGGAGCTCGCGGGTGACGGGATTCGCGTCAACACCGTCTGCCCCGGGATCGTCGACACCCCTATGGTGGGCGGCGTTTCCGATCAGCGCGGCGGCTCCCCGCACGCCTACGGCGCCCCCGACAACCTGCTAGGGCGGATGGCGTCGCCTGCGGAGATCGCCGAGGCCGTCTGCTTCCTGATGTCAGACGCCGCCGGCTTCGTGGTCGGGATGGACTTCATTGTCGACGGCGAAAGTTGGCACGATGACGATCGGAGGAATCCTCCCAGTCGTGCAGACCCCGTTTGATGACACCGACGCCGTCGACCTGCCGGCCCTAGCGCGGCTGGTCGCGTTCGCAGTCGCAAGCGGCGCACGCGGAATTGTCTACCCCGCCAACGCCAGTGAGTTCTACACCCTCACAGTCGCCGAACGCGAGGCTGCGATCGTGACGGTGTTCGAGGCCGCGGGTAGCCTACCCGTGATCGCCTGCGTGACCGATCCGACCCTCGATCAGACACGGGCATTCGCTCGCCAGGCCGCCGATCTGGGAGCGGCAGCCGTGATGGCGCTGCCCACGTACCAACGGCCCGACGCCACCGGGGAAGTCATCGACTACTTTGTCCGCGGCGTGCGTGACGCGGGCGTGCCGATCGTGTTGCAAAACGTCGGGCCGCCACACGCCACTCCGCTGGACGAATCCACGCTCGACAAGCTGCTTGAGGCCGTCCCTGAGATCGAGTACATCAAGGAGGAAAGGGCGCCCACAACCCAGCGCATCACGCAGCTCGTCGATCGCTACGACGGGCGGCTGCGCGGTGTGATCGGAGGCGCCAATGGCCAGTGGCTCGTCCAGGAGGCATTGAGAGGCGCAATCGGGTGCATGCCGGCGGGGGCGCTGGTCGATCTCCAGGTGCCGATCCAGCAGGCCGTCGACGCCGGCGACTGGGACCGTGCCCGCGCGCTCCAGGCCCGGCTACAGCCGTTACTGTCATACACGAGCATCTACGGGCTCCCTGTCATCAAGGAGATCTTGAAGATCCGCGGACTGGCACCGAACGTCCGTACTCGTGACCCGATGATGGCTCGTCTCGACAGTGCGGACAGGCTCGAGATCAGGCGGTACTTGACCGAGCTGACCCCGCTTGAGATGCCTCATGGCTGAGATGATCACAGTCAGCGGAACTGTTCCCTGCGGATCGGTCGGCGAGACCCGAGTGATCAGCGCCACAAGAGTCGAGATCGGTGTGCAGAGCAGCATCGAATTCGGCATAGAGGGAGCGTTGGAAACGTGGGTCTGCGGGCAGCTCGAAGGCCATCACGACCCAGTCGAGGTGTTCGTCAGGAACGAGCACGGCAACATGCAGTTCCTGCGCCCGGTCGCGCGCCGACCAGGCGCGGACTGGCAGCACGTATCCGAGTACGGACGGCGAGAGAACGGCTATCAGTTCGTCGTCCCCGCGGCCAATGGCGCCGCCGTCGACTTCGCCACCTGGTGGCCGTACGGCGAAGCGGAGCACGCAGCGCTGCTCGAACATCTCGACGCCTCCCCGTTCGCATCGCTGGAACCGATCGGAAAAACGGTTCACGGGCGATCAATCACAGGGCTGGTCATCGCCGACGGCGTCGCGCCAACACTCGCTGTCGTGTCCGGCTTTCACGGTGGTGAGCCCTCGGCCCTGTGGGCCACCGACTCGATGCTCCGCTTCGCCGCGTCACCCGAGGGAGCCGAGTTTCGCCGCCACGTCCGCATCGCGGCCGTCCCCCTGCTCAACGTAGACGCCGTCGCAGAGGGGCTCGACCGCCGCAGCGCAGGCGGCATCAATCTCTGGCTCGACAAAGAAGCCCGATCCGCACCGGAGGTCATCGCGCTGGACGACTTCGTCGTCGGCAACCGGCCCGCCGCAGTGCTCGACGTACATTCCTGGCATTGGAACAGCGATGGCTGCTATACGCCAGGATGGCTCGCCACAGGCGACCCGCTTTACAATCGGATTCTGGATCTGCGCGACGCGATCGACGCCCGGTTCCGCCTAGGAGGCCAGTTGTTCTTCTCAGACGACCTTGACTGTTGGCTGACACGGATCTCGGCCGAACTTGGCGTCCCAGCGATCGATGTCGAGGTCACCATGGCTCGCGGCAGCGACGGGGAGTGGAAGACGCTGAGAGAGCCCGGCAAGACGGCGTGTCGATACTCGGTGGAGCGGTAGACCATGTTGTGAGCGGTCGCTGATGGCGAACACCCATCACGATCGGAAGCCCCCACCGAGACTCTCCGATGTCGTCGCCGATACCCTCCGCAAGGACATCCTGGCGGGCGAACTGCAACCCGGGGCACGGCTCGACATCGGGGAGCTCTCGGAGCGTTTCGGCATGAGCCGCACACCGATTGACGACGGCCTGCGACGACTCGAGGACGAGGGCATGATCGTTGTGGCACCACGTCGCGGTACGTTCGTTGCGCCGCTGGACGAACGCGACCTCGAGGAGGCATTCGAGATCCGCGCCGCGCTCGAGGTCTTGGCGGCCCGGCGTGCCGCCGAACACCGAAACGGCGATGACATCGACCAACTGAACACGATCCTCTCAAAGCTGGCCAAGGCGATCGAGCGCCGCGACGTCGACGACCACTGGCGCTGGAACGCGGCGTTCCACGAGCATCTCGTGAAGATGTCGCAGAACCAACGGCTTCTCGGCCTCTACGACAACCTCCACTCGCAGATCACGATCGCCCGCGTGCACGCCCGCAGCGCCGGCTGGACCGGTCGCTCCGACCTCGAGCTGCACGAACACCAGGCGATCGTCGACGCCGTCTCGAGGGGCGACGCGGATGCAGCCGCCGCGGCCGCCGCCACCCATATCGATCGCGCCGCCCGCTCGCTGGCCGCCGACCTCGCCGGGCTGCAGGAGCCAACCGGTGCGGATCACTGAGATCGAGGCCCTCGCCCTGAGGGCTCCGTTCAACGCCTCGGGGTACTGGGGATCACGATCCTGGGGTGACTCCGCGGGCCACGCGGCCGAGCCAGGCTCACCGGCCTACGCTCGCTGGCAGCCCGCCTACGAGGAGGTCTGCGCGACCACGGTCGTGCGCATCGCAACCGACTCCGGTGTGGTCGGATGGGGCGAGGCGAAGGCTCCAGTCGCGCCGGAGATCTGTCGCGATGTCATCCACACGCTGCTACGCCCGGTGCTGCTCGGCCGCGATCCGCGTCAGATCGCCCCGCTGTGGGATGTCATGTACGGCCAGATGTCGCTACGCAACCATGGCGGCGGATTCATGCTGGAGGCGATCTCAGCACTCGACATCGCCCTGTGGGACGTCGCTGCGAAGCTGGACAACGTCCCGATGAGCACCGCGCTTGGAGGTGTGTACCGGGAGCGGATCCCGCTGTACGCCTCGGGAGTCGTCGGCCTGCGCACGCCCGACGAGGATCCCCAGAGGATCCGGGAGGAGACCGTCGGCTTCGTCTCAGCCGGATTCCACGGCGTCAAGATCGCCATCGGACACGGCGTCGAACTGGACATCCGCTCACTCGATGCCGCAGGCGAGGGAATCGGCGGGGCGCTGCTGCTCGCGGACGCCGCCGCGCGCTACGACCTCCCCCAGGCGCGACGACTGGGGCGAGCAGCCGACGCCGCGAACCTGTTCGTCCTCGAAGCTCCCATGCCGGCCGAGCTGCGCCGCGGGTACGCGCTGCTGTCCCGCGAGGTGAGGACACCAATCTCCAGCGATCTGGTCGGTGCACGATGGGATTGGGTCGACCTGCTGCGTGACGATGCGGTCAGTATCGTCCAGCCGGATGTCTCGCGAGCGGGCGGTCTGACCGAGTGCCGCCGCATCGCCACCATCGCCGAGGCGTTCGGTGCCGGCTGCGTGCCGCATATGAGCCTCAGCTCGGTGATCCACCAGGCCGCTTGCGCTCACTTCGCCGCCACGCTGCCCGAGCTGACCGTGATGGAGTATTGGACGGGCTCGAGTGCCCTGTCGGATGGTGTGGGAGAGCGCCTGAAGGTCGAAGCCGGCTTTCTCGACGTGCCCACCGGCCCGGGGCTTGGCATCGAGATCGACGAAGAGGCGCTCCGCGCCTACGCGTGTTAGCAACGACCTTCGAAGACCGTTTGGACGCGTCGGTTCCACGCCAAGCGGTGATCTGCGAAGTCGAATCCCTGGCACACCTTGCCGGCTTCGCCACGCCGTGTGAGGAGTGGCCCGTGAGTAACCCATTCGTCCCTTGCCCGGCCGTGCTCGTGGTTGGGCCGTTGGGTCCGGCGTTGGTCGTGGCGAGCATGTATGCGCAGTTCTGCGCCTCCGACGGGCCGCCGGTCGTGCCGTACCGCTCGTATGACCCGGAGGTCATTCCCGATCCCGTCAGCAGCCTCCGAGCGGAGCTGGCACGTGCGCTGCATGAGACCGGCATCACGGCCGGAGTCGTCGACCTCGACTCGGCCGTGCCGCACTGGATCGGCGCGCTACTCGCAGATCAAGGCTTTGAGTTGGCGTACGCGTCGCCGCTTCTCAACAGCGACGATGCCGTTAACACCGCTGTCGAGCGCGCCGCGCATCTCGCCGATATCGCGCAGGAGACAGTGCTCGGCATCGCCGAGCCGGGTCGCACGGAACTCGAGCTCGCGGGCCGCGCCCAGGAACGAATGGCCGGTGAGGCGGGTAGGCGTGTACCGACCATCCTGACCGTCACCACCGGTCCAGCATCCGGGACAAGGCCGGGGCCGGCGACGAGCCGAGTGATCGCCCCTGGCGATCTAGTACTGTGCGACGTCGCTCCGTGGATCGACGGCGCCTGGGCGGATGCAGCGACGACTGTGTGCGCAGGGCGACCGTCCCGGCGCCAGCAGCGGGCGTTCGACGCGGTGCGAGAGGCGCTCGACCTAGCCATCGAGCTCTGCCGCCCGGGAGCAATCGGGCGAGAGGTCGACGCGACGGTGCGGGCCAGCCTGTCCGGACATGGTGCCCCGTACCCGCATCACACCGGACACGGCGTCGGTGCCCGGTGGTGGCAGAAGCCAGTGATCACCTCGTATAGCGGCGACCGCATCGACGATGGGATGATCATGGCCGTGGAACCCGCACTCTATGACCCCCAGATCGGCGGCGTGCGCCTCGAGCATACGTTTCGAGTCTCCACCACCGGCAATGTTCTGCTCACCAAACACGACCACCGGTTGACTCCATGAACGAGAACCCGGCCTGCGGCAGCACTGGCGTCGTCACTCTCGGCGAGACCATGATCCGGCTTTCGCCGCCGCGGGGCGACCTGATGGCCACCGCCCACAGCCTCGAGTTGACGGTCGGCGGCGCCGAGTCGAACGTCGCGGTGGCGCTCGCTTCGCTCGGGATCCCGTCCCGCTGGTTGGGCGCTCTACCAAGAGACGCGCTCGGAAGGCGAGTGGCCACCGAGCTCGCCAGCGCCGGCGTCGACGTCACCCACGTGACGTGGCGGAATCACGGCCGGCTGGGCCTGTACTTCCTCGAGATCGGGGTGCCGCCGCGCCCAGCGACGGTGCTCTACGACCGGTCGCACTCGGCGATGACGACCATGACCGCCGACGACCTCCACGCCGCCGCCTTCGACGGCGCCAAGCACGCGGTCGTGTCCGGCATCACGCCGGCGCTGCGACCGTCCGGAGCATCCCTTGCTGAGGCGTTCTTGGAAGCGGCTCGCAGTCAGGGTTGCGTCCGCGTCGTCGATATCAACTTCCGATCCCGGCTGTGGAGCGCTTCTGAGGCCGCGCCCGTACTGAGGTCACTCGCGGCGCAGTCAGACATGCTGTTCTGCTCAGCGGCCGACGCGCGCGAGGTGCTCGGGGTGGACGCAAGCGACGAAGAGTTGCCAGAGGCGATCCGCTCCGCCGTCGCCGCCCAGGCGGATCTTATCGTCGTTACCCTCGGCCACCGTGGTGCGGTTGCATCGGTGCGAGGTGAGTTTGTGCAGGCTCGAGCGGAGGCGGTGGAGCAGGTCGACCCGGTCGGCGCGGGCGATGCGCTCGTGGCCGGGGTGATCTATGGCCAGATCACCGGAGCGACACCCGCTGACGCGCTGCGCGCGGGTGTCGCCTTAGCCAGCATCGCCTGCACGATCCGCGGCGACCACACCAGGGTCGATCGACCCGCCCTCGAAGCGGTGCTTGCCCGGACGAGTGCAAAGGGGCTGCGATGACGGCCAGGGCGTCCTTTATGGAAGAGCTTTCGCGCAGCCGACTGTTGGCTGTCGTCCGCTCGCAGGGTGACCTCGACCGGATCGTCGGCGCACTCTGGAGCGGCGGCGTTTCGCTAGTCGAGGTGACGCTCACGTCACCGGACGCGTTGGATGCCATAGGCCGGCTCTCGCAGCTGCGACCGGTTGGTGCTGGCACGGTCCGAACAATCGAAGATGCAAAGGCGGCCGTCTCAGCGGGCGCGTCCTTCCTAGTATCGCCGGGGCTGAACACCGACCTTGTGGCGTGGGCCGCAGAAGCGGACGTTCCCCACCTGCCTGGCGTGCTGACACCGACCGAGATCGAGACCGCTCTCTCCGCCGGCGCACAGGCACTGAAGTTGTTCCCGATCAGCACTGTCGGCCCGGGATATCTCGACGCGCTGCGCGGCCCCTATCCGGATCTGGCAACCGTGCCGACAGGGGGCGTCGGGGTCGACACCGCCCGGGAGTACCTCGATCATGGCGCGATCGCAGTAGCTGTTGGCGGCTCGCTCACCTCCGGGGGTAACCCAACCGAAATAACCGAGACGGCTCGACGGCTGCTCGCCCACCTTTGAAACGAATGGGGTCCGCCTTGACGCGACAGCGTGTCTCGGTCGCCGAGGATTGCCATGCGCAGAACTCGTTGGCTGTGGACGAGGCCGCCGGTTCACGACGGAACCGCTGTGTAGCGGAAGTGTGGCCGGAAATCCTAGACTCAGATTCCGCCTAAACAAGCCGCTCACCAGATTTCTCGGAATCCTCCCTCTCTCTTCCGGGCGGTTTTTCAGTTCCCCAGGCGGGCCCGTAGCACCTCGGCGCTACCGCGCTCAGTCGGTCGGAGTTCCACCGAGAGTGGGTTTCGGGGACGAAAGGGGCACGCAGAACCGACCTCGCGTTGTCTGAACCCCTGCCGGAATAGGCAGACGGGGCGGGGATGTGTCGTTCGTCACCCTGAGCTCAGGCTGCTCATGCCGGTTGTCGCCCTTGTCGATAACACGGGATCACGACGAACACCGGGGCCTTTGGAAATCACCGGCCACAAAGGAGGCACCCAACATGATTCGCAAGCTCGCCATCGTCATCCTCCTGGTGTTCGGATCGACCGGCATGGCCGCGTCTTCTAGTGCTGTCGCGACCACCGCCCACGCTGATTGGGCACAGAATGGCTCAGGTTCAGCGCGGCATGCGAACAACGACGCCGAGACACAGATCAGCGGCGGCACGGTGAGCCGGCTGACCTTGGCGGCCGGCGGGCTCACAAACGACTGCCTGTGCGGAAGCATCCGGCCGATCGTCAGCGACGGCTTGGTCTACAGCGAGGCCCACGTCACCGGAGGCGTCGCGATCGAGGCGTGGGACGAGCAGACCGGCGCGTTCCTGTGGGCGACCCCGACCATCACGCTCGCCAACAACTTCGCCGTCTCGGACGGCGTGCTGGTGGCGGCCGATTTCTTCGGCGACCTGGTTGGCTTCTCGACCGTCGATGGCTCGCAGCTCTGGGCGTCCGCCTCCGGCGGGATGTCGGCCCAACCGGTGATCGCGAATGGCGTCGTCTATGTCGATTATGGCCACATCCAGGCCCTCGACCTGCACACCGGCGCGATCCTCTGGACAGGTCAGCCGCTGGACGACCTCTCACGCAGCGGCCCAACCGTCGGTGTGAACGGGACGGAGGTCTTCCAGTACGCGGGCGGCTCCATCTACGCGTTCGCAACCGGCGATGGTCACCTGCTCTGGTCGACCGCCTGCACCACTCCCGGTGCGAACGGCGGCGACCGATCGCCGATGGTGCTCCGCGGCGTTGTCTACGACGGTGCCGGCTGTGCGCTGGACGCCACCACCGGCACGCCCGTCTGGAACATCCTGACCAGCCGCGTCAGCATCACCAACGATGCAACAGCCGGCACCCGGATCTTCGCCGGCTTCGAGGTGAGCCGAGGGGGGCATGTCTACGACCGGATAGCGGCGCTCGACCGCCACACCGGTGGCGTGCTGTGGTACCACGACGTCCTCAGCGCCCTCAACCCCGGTGGACTGGGAGAAGGGCCGATCGTCGCCAACGGCCTCGTCTACTTCACAGACCGAAACTTCGGCCAGACCACCATCAAGGCGTTCGACACCCAGACCGGGAAGCGTGTCTGGAAGTCGCAGCCGGTGAGCGGCGTCTACGCCATCAGCATCGCCGATGGCCGCGTCTGGGCGGTCTTCGACAACGATAACCTGATCCGCTACTGGGCGCTGCCCTAACGAACCGGAAGCGACTCGGCCGAGTACGAGTCTAGGACGGACGTTGTACGAGCAGTCTGCTCCTGCTGCCGAACAGCGCCCGTATACTCGATCAGGCGGCCACCGCCCGTGTGCGGTGATCAGAACAGTTGCGAAGAAGCCGGGTGGCCGTGATGGTGCTCCACATAACGAGGTCGGTACGCATTCGTGCCGTGGTGCTGATCGTGCTGATCGCGACCGTCGGGTGTTCCGGTGGGCAGCTTTCGGCGTCGGCTCCCGTCGGCCCGAATCCAGCCACGATCCCGACCCTGGCGACCACCCCGAACAGCACTCCTGATCCGCACTACCGAGCGATGCGAGTCGCCAAGACCTATCTGAACGCGGCCGCGACCGGTCCGCAGCGTGAGGCCAGGCGCATGACGCGACCACTCTCACCGTCAGCGCGAAGGCATCTGGCTCATCTGGCGGGCTGGCTGCACGCGTTGCGGCCGAGCAGGCTGATGGCCCAGGTCAGCCTGTATCCGTCCGACGACAGCGGGGCCAAGTTCGGCGTCCAGGTACAGATGGGGATGCGGTTCGGCAGGCCGCCGTTTTCGCGACCTGTGCAGGCCGGCTCGTACATACTCGATGTTTCCGGGGGCGCTGTGGTGTCGGCACGGCCGCTGGAAAAGGGGCGGCACCTGGCCGCCTTCGCGACGCCGTTCGTCAGCCGCGGCACGGTGGCCACCGTGATCTACGGCCGCGCGGACCAGGCCGACGAGGCTCAGTCGATCCTGGCGGTCGCCGACGCCGAGGCGCCGGCGATCCATCGCGATTTCGGTGGCGGAGCGGCCACCGACCGCCCGGTGCTGTTACTGGTCGCGTCGAACACCCAGCTGAACCGGCTCTGCCTCTGCTCCCCGACCGAGAATCCGCTGGGCCTGGAGTGGTCGGGGCTGGTGTTCGTGGTGATGTCGGAGTGGCGTGGCGCCCAGGAGATTCAACAGCGGTCGGTGGTCGTCCACGAGTTGACCCATGCCGGTATGCGCGGGTTGCTCGGTCAAGAGTACGAGTACTCGACCAGCCTCAGCGAGGGCATCGCACAGTACGAGGAACAGCTCTACGACAGCCGTGACGGCTATTACCTCGACTTGACGGATCTGGCCGCTGCGTACCGCGAGGGGTATGACAGTGGCGCGCGCTGGCGATCAACCGACGAGATGTGGGGTGTGCACGGCAGCGCCGTGGGGTTGGCCTATGACGATGCGTTCGCCATTACGCGGATCCTGATCCAGCGTCACGGAGGGTTCGCGGCGTTTCGCAAAGTCATGCGGGGCTTTCTGGAGGCACATGTAACCTCCGGCTCGTTCACCAAGGCCCAGCTCGACCGAATCTTCCGCCGCGCCACCGGCCGGACCTTCACGCAGATCAGCGACGAGACGCACGCCTGGGTGATGTCCGGCGCCTGGCGCACGACGCTGTAAGCGGATTCAACCTGCGGGCACGTGATCTGCGATGCTTCGTGGATGTCGGGCTCGGCGACTGCCAGTGGCTTCTTCGACGACGGCCCGGAGCCGGCGTGATCGAGCTGAACATCCTGGGCGACCTCGCCGGCTGGTTCGGCAGCGTCTGGGACCAGATCAAGTCCGTCGATATCCGGTACCTGATCCTCGGCTGTTCGCTGCAAACGGCGCAGACGACCTTGAACGGGCTGGCATGGCGGAACATCCTGCGGGAGTCGTATGGCAAGGAGAGCGTGCCGACGAGGCCGATGCTGGCAGCCTATGCAGGCGGCATCGGGCTGAACTCGTTCCTGCCCGCGCAGGCGGGGACGTTTGCCTACTTCGGGATGTTCCGCACCATCATCGTCGGGTCGACGTTCGCCGGCATCCTCGCCGGCGGGGTGGTCCAAAACCTGTTCTTCGGAATCATGGCCACGTTCAACTACGTGTTCCTGTTCGTCACCCGGCCTGGCTCGGCGGAGCAGGCCGGGAATGAGGTGACGGCGGACGGGAACGTCAAGATCGGATTCATCGTGCTGGCCGCGGCCCTGCTCGCGTTCGTGGTCAGGCTCCTATGGAAGCGGTTCCACCACCTGTGGGAGGAGGCGAAGAAGGGCGCGGTGATTCTGCGCAAGCCGCGGCGCTACGTCAGGCTTGTGCTGCTGCTGCAGATAACGAGCTACATCACTCGGCTCGCGGTGAACGGCACCTTCATGTACGCCTTCGGCATCCCGGTGACGCTTCGCAACATCCTGCTGATCGTCGCCGCCAACTCGATCTCGTCGACGTTCGCGGTCACCCCAGGCGGCATCGGCACGCAACAGGCGATGGCGGCCGTCGCCCTCAAGGGTGTCGCTCCGGCCTCCACCGTCACGGCGTACTCGCTGGCCCAGCAGCTGATCATGATGGCCTGGAACATCACCTTCGGACTGATCTTGATGGCCACCACCTTCGGCTGGTCGACGACGAAGGACCTCGTCCGTGAGTCACGCAAACACAAGGGCGAGAAGCGATCGCTGAGTGACCTGGCGGAGGAGGATCCTGCCGCCCCGCCATCGGACGACGTTGCGGGTACTGAGGAGTGAGGCCCGAGTGGTCATTCATCTCGGCGCCGGCCTGTCTAAATGCCAGTGCCGGCCGGAAGCAGCCACCCAGCGGCCGTCCTCAACGCACCGGAGCGAGATCCGGCTGATCATTCGCTGGCCGCCCTCCTGGTCGCCGTAGAGCAGGTCGATCGTGATCGTGCCCCGGGCGTGGATGACCGCCGCCGCTTCTTGGAAGCCGAGCGAGGCGGGGTCGCGGAACGTGCCCTGCCAGTAGCCGAGGTCGCCCGGAGCGACGTATAGATCACGGGTCAGCCGTTGGAACTCCTCGAGATCCGGCTGTCCTCCGCCACCCGGCGTCCAACCTGACTGAAACCGCCAGCCGTCGAGCACGGCGATGCCGTTGGCGACGTTGCGCAACGAGATCGCCAGGTAGACCGCGTCCTCGGTCGCCTCGACGATCGCTCCGCCGCCGGGCAGCATCCTCCAGTGGTCGTCGGAGTAGGGCACCTCCTGCACCGGATCGTCGATCCGAGAGGTCACCAGCAGCGGGCGCAGCCCGGCCAGCAACGACTGCTCGGCCACCCTGGCCGCACGATTCGCCGACCGCACGGAGCCTACGGTCGAAGCCGCCAGCGCGAGCGTGCCCCCGGCGGTCGCCAGCGCGGAGATTGTTACCCAGTCGGCCACGATGGCATCTTGGCAGAGCCTCAGGCCGGGTGCTCGATCAGATCCTGCACCATGCGCGCCAGCGCGGAGAGCATAGGCAGCGCGATCCCCGGATGATCCTTCAGCAGCTCTGAGAACGCCGGCCGGCCGATCGCCAGGCACCGGACGTCGCTGGCCGCGCGAACGCGGGCGACGCGCGCCGCATGATCCGTGAGCAGGCTCAGCTCGCCTACGAACTCCCCGGGTCCGAGCGTGACGCTGCGGTGTCGCAGCTCCACCTCGGCCTCGCCGTCGAGGATCACGAACATTCCCGACCCTGGGGCGCCGCGCTCGATCATCACCGATCCCTTGGGCACGTCGATCACCGCTGCGATCGCGATCAGGTGATCGATCGCCTGGTCGTCGAGTTCCGAGAAGAGCGGGACCGCTTGGAGGGCGCTGGCGGTGTCGTCGGCCATGGCGCCGCAGATCATACTGGCCGCGGACGGGCAGGAGCCAGTCCGTGCGACCCCTGCTCCGACAGTCGCACCACCTCGCGCAGCAGGGGCACGTCACGGTCGTCCGGTTGCTCCAGCTGCTCCGCGTAGCGGCGCCCGTCCCAGACTGCCGCGGCGATCGTGGCCGGGCACCAGGCGTCGCCGACCGCCCGCGCCGTGCTGATCCCGGCCTCGGCCCAGCGATCGGCCGCCTCCAGCAGCTCTGCTGCCAGCTGATCGACCGGATCGCGCGCCGTCACCATCACCAGCCCGTCGCACGGCAGCTCACGTTCGCGGGCGCTGTAGGTGCAGAGCACCTGGGCGGTTCCCGAGTCGGCGGAGCCGATGGCGTGGGTGGTGACGATCTCGACGTCGAGCTCGATCAGGCGTCGCTGGATGCGGTCCTGCTCCATCGTGTTGATCGTCCACTCCGAGACGCGCGCGGCCGGGGTGACGAGCGTCACCTGGCGGCCGGCTCGAGTCAGCAGCTCGGCCAGCACACCGCCCATGTAGTAGTGGTCGTCGTCGTAGAGCACCACGCGATCGCCCTCCGGTCGGCGGCCGTCCATCAGGTCGTCCGGCGTGAACACAGGCATGCCAGGGTCGATCGCCACCGGTGTGGTGTGCCAGCGCGCGGTCCCATCGCGCCGCCAGCGCGCTCCGGTCGCGATTGCGACATGGTCGAAGCCGTAGGACAGCACCTCCTCCGCGGTCAGCTCGCTGTCGTAGGCGATCTCCACGTTGGGCAGCTTCTCCAGCTGGCCGCGGCGGTAGTCGAGCACCCGGATCCATGTCGCCAGGCCCGGTAGCCGTGCCTCGCGGGCGACCCGTCCGCCCAGCTGTCCGCTCGCCTCGGCGAGGATCACCTCATAGCCGCGCTTGCCCAGGGCGTGGGCGGCCTCGAGCCCGGCTGGGCCGGCGCCGGCGATCAGCACCTTGGCGTCGCTGGCCCTGGGCCGGAACCGCTCCGGGTGCCAGCCGCGCCGCCACTCCTCACCCATGCTCGGATTCTGCGTGCACCGGATCGGCGTCATGGTCGCGTCGCCCGAGACGCAGATGTTGCAGCCGATGCACTCGCAGATGTCCTCCAGCCGGCCCTCCTCGATCTTCCTGGGCAGGAACGGATCGGCGATCGATGGCCGCGCCGCGCCGATGAAGTCGAGCACGCCATCGCGGATCATCCGCACCATCGTGTCCGGTGACGTGAAACGGCCGACGCCTACCACCGGCTTGCTGGTCAGCTGCTTGAGGCCGCGGACGTACTGCTCCTGGTGGCCCTCGTCGGCGAACCGCGCGGTCATCGAGTCGTCCTCCCACTGCCCGGCGACGAAGTCCCACAGGTCGGGCAGCTCGCCCATCCAGCCCAGCACCTGTTCGATGTCGGCCCGCTCGACGCCCTGGTTGCCCAACAGTTCCGTGACGGTGATGCGGCAGGCAACGGCGATCCGGCCGTCGGCTTCCTCCAGCGTGTCCTCGATCACCTCACGCAGCAGTCGGGCGCGATTCTCGAGGCTGCCGCCGTAGCCGTCGCTGCGGAAGTTGTAGCGCGGCGACAGGAACTGGCCGATCGTGTTCAGACCGTGTGAGGCGTACACGTAGACGAGGTCGAAACCGGCCTCGATCGAGCGGGACACCGCGCGGCGGTGCCAGCGCCGCAGATCGGCGATGTCCTGTGCGCTCATCCGCCGAACCTGCCCGGGATCGTTGCCGACCACCGGCATGTGTCCCGCCGCCATCGGCGCCTCGCGGCTCCAGAGGTTGGCGCCGTGGATGCCGTTGTGCACCGGCTCGATGCCGGCCAGCGCACCGTGCGCATGCACGCGCTCGGCCATCCGTGCCAGTGCGGGGATGTCGTCGTCGTCCCACAGCCGGCCCTCGGGATACGGCGAGACCTCCGAGGTGGGGTGGATCTCCACTTCCTCGGTGCACACCACCGCCCATCCACCCTCGGCCTTGATTCCACGCATCTCGGCCAGCGCCGTCGGGTCGCGATGTCCCATGCCGTTGCAGTGCGGGACCTGGAAGAACCGGTTTCGGGCGACCACAGGGCCGATCGGTACCGGTTCGAACAGGATGTCGTAACGGGGATCTCGGGGCATCGGCGGCGGAGATGCTACGGGACGGCTCGGGCGGCGGCGTTTGCGCCCGTCTCAGCAATTTGATTGACTAGTCAGTCAGGATCACGGATCCTACAGCAATCAGCGGACGACCCCGCGTGCGCGGGACGGGAGGAATCACTCGATGGAGGATCTCACCACCAAGCTCTACTTCGGCCCCTGGTACAGGCGCTCGCCGTACTTCGACGCGACCCGGCGAGCGGGCTGCAAGGCGTACGACATCTACAACAAGATGTACCTGCCGGCCGAGTACGACGACGTGGCCGTGGAGTACCGCGCGCTGAACGAGGGTGTGACGCTGTGGGACGTCGGCGTCGAACGGACGGTGCAGGTGAGCGGGCCGGACGCCGACCGCCTGATCGACATGATCACCTGCCGCGACCTGACCAAGTGCGCCGTCAAGCAGGGCAAGTACATGCTGGTGATCGCCCCCGACGGCGGCATCGTCAACGACCCGGTGCTGCTGCACGTGGATGAGAACGTCTGGTGGATGCAGCTCGCCGACAGCGACGCCGGCCTCTACACGCTGGGGGTGCTGTCGCAGAGCGGTCTCGACGCCGAGGTCAGCTATCCCGACGTGCACCCGGTGCAGGTGCAGGGGCCGCTGTCGGCGCGCACGCTCGAGAAGCTGGTTGGCAGCGCGATCTATGACATCAAGTACTACTGGTGCGAGCGATTCGAGATCGGCGACATCCCGGTCGTGATCAGCCGCACCGGCTGGTCAGCGGTACCCGGCTTCGAGGTCAACCTGCTGGACGGCACCCGCGGCGACCAGCTGTGGGATGCGATCATGGCGGCCGGCGAGGAGTTCTCGATCCGGCCGATCGCACCCAACGAGGCGCGCCGCGTGGAGGCCGGCATCTTCAACTGGGGATCCGACATCAGCCTTGCCGACACGCCGTTTCACGTGATGGGGCTGGAACGCCTGGTCGAGGAGCAGCCGCAGGACTACATCGGCAAACAGGCGCTGGAGCGGATTCGCCGCGAGGGCGTCGACCGCAAGCTGGTCGGGATCGAGTTCGACGACTCGGAGCCGCTCGAGGGCATCTCGCGGTCGTGGACGGCGCTGCTATGACGGCCGGCCGATCGGGCGCGTCACGGATGCCGTCTGGTCGCCCGGTCTGAACCGGAACATCGGTTACGTGTGGGTGCCGATCGAGCTGGCCGAGCCGGGAAACCGGATCGAGGTCGACGCCGAGCGCGGGCCGATGAGCGGACGCACCGCGTCGATCCCGTTCGTTGATCCGCGCAAGGAGCGCCCGGCCCAGCCGCTGCAGCAGGTCGCCGGCTGACGCTCAGAAGCCGTGGCGGCGGGGTACCCCCCAGCACCCCGCCGCCGGAAGCTGCCACGACTTACGGCAGCGTGACCCTCGTCCAGCTGAACACCGCAGCCGTGGACGGATCGACCGTCAACTTGATCCACTCCAGCGGCTCGGTCTTGCCGTGCACAGTGATGCGCGTGAAGTTCGGAACGTCGTAGCCGAGCGGGTGGATCGAGTAGAGCGGATCGCTGCTCGACATCGGATTGTCGGACTCGTAGACGTGCGAATCGCCGTTGATCAGCAACACCGGATGGCCGAAGTCCCGGGTCAGCTTGGCGATCCGGCTCACGATCGAGTTGTACTGGTCGAGCCCGTCGCCGCCGGGCACCGCCGCTGCCGGATCCCACATGTCCGCCTGTGTTCCGATCAACAGGCCGACATCCCCGTGCGCCTCGGCCAGGTCGTAGGCATCGTTCAACCACTGCAGGTCCGCCGCCGTGCGCAGGTCGCGCTCGTTGAGCTGGCGCTGGGTGGTCGGCAGGTTGAACCAGGGCAGCGTGTCGTTGTTCGAGCCCGGCAGGTTCACCGTCACGTACATGACGCCGTTCTGCTCCCAACGCACGTTCTCGACGAAGCTGCGGTACTTCTTCGGCCCGGCGATCGCCTGAGACGTCACCTGCGCCGGGTTCGCTCCCAGCGTCTGGCCGGCGACGGGGAAGAACAGGCTGCGAACGAGCGCGAGATTGTCCAGCGGATCACCGGGGAGGTGGCCCGCCTGCGTTGAGTCGTAGTACGAATCGCCGCCGGTTCCGCCGCCTTCCTTGGACTTGTTGCAGTCCGTCCACTCATTGTCGCCAGGGGTGTAGACGAGAGGATCCTGATAGCCCTGGCTGGGGTACACCGGGTCGGTGCCCGCCCAGACGTTGAAGATCGTGTGGTCGTAGGCCGCGTAGCAGTGATCCGACCCAGAGTGGATGTCGCCCACGTGCAGCACCCGGGAGACGTCCGGGTCTTCAGTGATCGACTGGATGAACGCCGGCGTCTCCGCAACTTGGGTGGTGTCGCCGTTGACCGCGCCATACGGCGAGTCGCCGTACACAGCGAGCGTGACCGCGCTCGGGCCGTCGGCACTCGCGCTCGATGCGCGAGCGACCATGACCGCCGCGGTGACTGCGACAGCCATGACCGCCGCACTGAGCAGATGCGACCTTCGCATTTCGTCTCCCTTTGTTGGATGTCACGGCGAACCTACGGCCGTCGATTGCGATAGTGGGTTCAGCTTGGGTGAGCGGCCTGTGAAATTCCGGTTACTCGGTGCTCAATCGATTCGCGATGGTTTACGCGGCCGCGTTGCTCGGAACGATCCCGGGGAGGGCTCTCACGCCGCGCGTCGAAACGGCCGATGAAATCTCATGCTCGAGGAAACTGCCACCGTCGATATCGCAGCGCCGCCTCCAGCCGTCTTTGCCGCCGCGGGAGCGCTCGACTGGCTCGGGTCGGAGATCTCCGTCACCCGCCTGTCGGAGGACGACGGAGTGGGCGGAACATACGAGCTCCGCATGCACGTCTTCGGGACTGCGCAAGCGGTCGTGCTGGCAGTTGATTCCGCCGAGCAGCCCAGCCGGCTGGGCTTCAGCAGCGTCGACTGCCGCGAGTGCACGCTGGACGGCGAATACGTGATCGAGCCCTCAACCATCGGCTGCACGGTCAAGCTCCGCGTTCGTGCGCAGCCCCACGGCCGCTACCGGTTCTTCAAGTCCCTGATCCCGCCGCTGATGCAGCGGTCACTGCAGGAGACGCTTGGGCGTCTCAAGCTGCACGTCGAGCAGCAGCTCGCCCAGGCGGCCTGAGCCCGGACGCACGCGCCGCGCTGGTGCCTCATCTAGGGTTGCCTCATGCGGGCGATGGTGTTGGACACCCCCGGCGCGCTGCGCAGCGCGGATGTGCCCGAGCCGATGCCGGGGGACGACGAGGTGGCCGTGGACGTGGTGGCCTGCGGGGTCTGCCGCACCGATCTGCAGATCGTGTCGGGTGATCTTCCCAGCCGAAGGAGCTCTTTGATTCCGGGCCATCAGGTGGTCGGACGGGAGGTGGGGTCGGGCCGCCGGGTCGGCGTGGCCTGGCTGCACGATGCGTGCGGGGTCTGCGAGTACTGCCGCTCCGACCGTGAGAACCTGTGTGCGCAGGCGAACTTCACCGGCTGGACGGTGGATGGCGGCTACGCGGAGCGGTTGGTCGCGAGGCGGGAGTTCGTGTTTCCGATCCCGGACGGCTTCAGCGATCTCGATGCGGCCCCGCTGCTGTGCGCCGGGATCATCGGCTATCGCTCGCTGCGGCTCTCGGGGATTCGTCCGGGCGGGCGTGTCGGCCTGTTCGGCTTCGGCTCCTCGGCGCACCTTGCGATCCAGGTCGCCCGTCACTGGGGGTGCGATGTCTGCGTCTTCACACGGTCGGAGCGGGAGCGCGCGCGGGCTGAGGAGTTGGGCGCCGCCTGGGTCGGGCGGCTACCACGATCCACCTCCCGCGCTGCTCGACGCGGCCGTCACCTTCGCGCCGGTCGGGTCGGTGGTGGTGGCCGCGCTGACGGCGGTCGCCCCCGGGGCGACGGTCGCCGATCAACGCGATCCACCTCGACGAGATGCCGCGGTTCGACTACGACCTGCTCTGGAAGGAGCGCGTGCTGCGCTCGGTGGCGAACTTCACCCGTCGCGATGCGCGCGAGTTCCTCGACATCGCGGCCGAGATCCCGATCCGCCCGCATGTGCAGACGTTTCCGCTCGCACGGGCCCAGGAGGCCCTCGATCGGCTCCGGGCGGGCGCGATCGACGGCTCGGCGGTACTCACGTTGTGAGCATCCGCCATCTGTGGTCAATCCGAACCGTAAATCGGGAATTCTCGGCAGCGGTCGAGGCGGCCGGCGTTGATACTGGTGTTAACGCGGAAACGGAGCACACGGGTGAAGAGCCGGGTGGGCATGATTGGGATGATGGCGGCGCTCACGGTGGGCTGCGGCGGCGCGGGATCGGCCGGTCCGGCGTCGGCGACGACCGTCGCCATATCGCGCAGCGCGGTCGAGTCGGCTACCACAACGCCGCAAACGGCGTTCGTCAGGGTCTCTCTGGCGACGCTCTGGGTGAGGCCGGGCATGCTGCGCGCGATCGACGCACCGTCAGCGTCTGTGCCGGTCGACATATCGCGCTGGCTCGCCTCGATGTCGACGGCCGACAGGGCATGGCTGGTCGGAAAGCTGCAGACCCAGACCGCGTACGGCACGCGTGTGGTTGTGCTCTCCCAGAGCGGTGGATGGAGCAAGGTTGCCGTGCGCAGCCAACCCAGTCAGCTGAACCGGCTCGGCTATCCGGGCTGGCTTCCCACGCGCCAGCTGACCACGAACGGGGCACTGCTCTCGATCGAGCGAACGCACCCCGTGGCGGTGGTGATCCGCTCGATCGCCTGGCTGCGCGATCCGTCCACGCTGGCGAAGCGGCTCGCGGTCACCTTTGCCACACGGCTCTGGGTGATGGGGTCGGTGGGCGATCACTACCTGGTTGAGACGCCCGGCGGACGGCTGCTGGCGATCGCACACACCGCGGTCGCCAAGTACGCCTCGGTGGGAGCGATACCGCATCCAACCGGAGCGAACATCGTCGCTGTGGCCAAGCGCTTCCTTCGGCTGCCGTACCTGTGGGCCGGCACGTCCGCGTACGGGTTCGACTGCTCGGGGTTCGACGTACACGGGGTTTCGCCGCTTCGGCATCGGCATGCCGCGCGACGCCGATCGGCAGGCGCTGCACGGGACGCCGGTGTCACGGTCGGGCTCCGGCTTGGTGACCTCGTGTTCTTCGCCGGTCCCGGTGGTACAGGCACGATCCACCACGTTGGCATCTATGCAGGTTCCGGCCTGATGATCGATTCGCCGAGGACTGGCGCCAGCATCCGAATCGTCCCGATCACGGTGATGGGCAGCGAGTATGCCGGCGCGCGCCGGTACCTGTGACGCTGCGCCGGCGAGTGCTAGTTCGGGCGGTGACAGACCGCCTCGACGTCGTTGCCGTCCGGGTCGCGGACGAAAGCGGCGTAGTAGCTGGGTGGTAGTGAGCGCGCAGTCCGGGACCGCCGTTGTCGCTGCCGCCGGCCGCCAGGCCGGCGACGTGGAAGTCATCGACCGTCGTACGGTTGGGCAGTTGAAGGCGACGTGCGTGCCCGTCGCGAACGGCTCGCGCTGGGTTACCCAGAACTCCGGCTTGTCGGCGGTGCCGAACCCGGCGCCCTTCGACTCGTCGTTGCCCATCACGACGTGGTAGCCGAGCGGCGCGAACGCGCGTTCATAGAACCCGCGGCTGACCGCGTAATCCCTCACGTTCAGTCCCAGGTGGTCAAACATGATGCGGCCTTCCTTCTGCGGCTGGGAAATGCTCGATAGACACGTCTGACCGGATACAGAATCGACTCATGCCCGTCGTCGCTCCAAAGGACGCGGTAAGGGCCGCTCTCGCCGCAGCACCTCGAGCACCTCGGCGTCTCGCTCGGACTCACCGACGTGGTGGCCGCGTACGACGAGTCTGTCTCCGGCTGTGACCGGCTGGTTCATCGTGTTTCCCCTTTCCGAGAATGGCCTGACGATTGTGACCAGCGGTCGCGGCCGGCGCCTCGGGGGATCGTCGCACCGGAGCCGGAAAAACCTGCTGACAACCGAGGAACCGCGGATGCGGCCGGCGACCGGACGCGAGAAGCTTGCTGGTGGAGGCCGCATCGGCCTCGAGATGAACGATCCGGAGGTGGGCAGATGACCACGATCACACGTCGGACGCCGTTCCAGCAAATGGAGCGGATGCAGCGAGAACTCGATCGGGTGTTCGGCAGCATGTCGGCGGGCCCAGTGACTCCCGTCGCGGGGTGGCCTGCCGCCCGCCGACGTCGAACAGACCGACGAGGCCACGGTGTTGAAACTCGATCTGCCTGGCATCGCCCGTGAGGACATCGCCATCGAGGTGCACGACGGTTCGATGACGATCTCCGGCGAGCGGAAGCGAGGAGCACACTGAGGAGCACGAGGGCTATGTGTTCCGTGAGCGCGCCTCTGGTGGATTCGCACATAGCTTCACCCTTCCGCCGCATGCCAAGGTGGAAGAGATCAGCGCCACCGTGGAGGACGGCGTGCTGAAGGTGACCATCCCGCGGCCGGCCGAAGAGGCGCCGCGCTCGATCTCGGTCACGTAGCACGCAGCTGGACGGGCTCCCGGGCCGCCGGGGAGCCGTACCGCTACCCGGCGCACTGCGGACGGATCAGCCGGACGGGTCGGCCAGGTGCGTGTGCGACCTCGAAGTGGTCGATCGCAGTCCTGTTCGACCAGTTCAGCCCGTGACGGCCGCGGCGCCCGACGGGCCGCCGAAGGTCGTGTGCCAGCCGCCGGAACGGGCCGTCGCTTGACAGCAGCTCATGCTCGCTTCCCCGCTGCACGACGATGCCCCGCTCGACGACCAGGATCTCGTCCGCCCGGCGGACCGTCGCCAGGCGGTGAGCGATGATGACGGAGGTGCGGCCGTGCAGGAGCCGGTCGAGCGCCGCTCGATCAGGTCTCGGTCGGGCGGTCGATGTTCGACGTCGCCTCGTCCAGGATCAGGATGCGAGGGTCGGCGAGCAGCGCGCGGGCGATCGAGATCAGTTGCCGCTCGCCGGCCGAGAGGCCGGCGCCGCCCTCTCGCACCACGTGATCGAGCCCGCCGTTCAACCGCGCCGCCACGCGATCGACACCGATCGCCGCCGCCGTCTCGCGCACCTGCTCGTCGGTGGCATCCGGCCGCGCGAAGCGGATGTTGTCGGCGATCGTGCCCGAGAACAGGAACGGGTCCTGGAGCACGACGCCCAGCTGACGCCGGTAGCTGCCCAGCTTGACGTCGCGCAGATCGGCTCCGTCGACGCGCACCGCGCCCTCGACCGGGTCGTAGAAACGCGCGATCAGCTTCGCCAGGGTCGACTTGCCGCCACCCGACTGGCCGACCAGCGCCAGGCAGCCACCTGCGCCACGGTGGCGTCGATGCCGTGCAACACCTCGTTGCTGCCGTAGGAGAAGCGCACCGCGTCCAGCTCCAGCCGGCCCTCGATCGGCGGCATCACGACTGCGCCGGGTCGATCGCCGATGTCGGGTTCGGCGTCGAGCACCGACGTCACCTTGATCATGGCCGCGGCCGCACTCTGCATCTGACCGTAGACATCCGACAGCTCCTGCAGCGGCTGGAACACCAGTTGCAGCAGGTAGACCGCCGTGATCAGGGTGCCGATCGTAATCGAGCCGTCGGCATAGAGGTGCGCGCCGAGCAGCAGCACGGCGACCGTCGATGTCATTCCCAGCAGCTCGATCGAGGGGAAGAAAACCGACAACAGCGTCTGGGTGCGCACGTTGGCCGAGCGGTTGGCAAGGTTGAGTTCGCCGAACTCGGCCTGGAAGCCGCGCTCGCGGCCGAAAGCCTGCACGATCGCCATCCCCGACACCGATTCGGCCAGCTGCGCGGTCACGGCCGAGATCCGGTTTCGCACCTCGAGCTGGGCCACCGACGACTGGCGCTGGAACCAGCGCGTCAACACCATCGCCGGCGGCAGGACGATGAACGCGATCAGCCCCAGCCGCCAATCCACCACGAACACCGCGATCACGGCTGTCGGCAGCAGCACGACGTTGGCAGCCAGCGTCGGCAGTCCCTGCGACAGCGCGTCGGACAGCGCATCGACGTCGCTGGTCAGTCGGGCGATGATCCATCCCGCGCGCTGCTCCGAGAAGTACCGCAGGGAGAGCGTTGTGAGGTGGTCGAACAGATCGCGGCGCAGCCCGAGCACAATGCGCTGGCCGATGCCGGCCAGGCCGCGGATGAGAACCCCGCTCATCACCCAGCCCGCACCACCGACCAGGATGTAGACGACAACGATCATGCTCAGGTAGCGCTCGTCACCCTTGACGATGCCGTTGTCGATCGCGGCGCGCACCAGTAGCCAGCCGCCGGTCTGCGCGGCCGCCTGTCCTGTGGCGACCACCACCAGGCCGGCCACCGCCCACCAGCGGCCGCGCAGGTAGACGGAGAGTCGCGAGAGCCCGGTGCGGCGGCTACGCGGCAACCGTCTCGTCTCCGAACAGGGCGGCGAACTCGCCGCCGCGCGTGACCAGGTCGCTGGGCACGCCGGTCTCGACCACGCGCCCGTCGCGAACCACCACCGCGCGGTCGGCCAGCGCCACAGTCGACAGGCGCTGGGTTGCGATCACGACCGTGCGTCCTCGCAGGGCGGGGCGGATCGTGGCCAGCAGGTCGCGCTCGGTGGTCGTCTCCACGGCCGACAGCGGGTCGTCCATCACGATCACGCCGCCGCCGCGAGCAGCGCGCGCGCCAGCGCCACCCGCTGGCGCTGGCCGCCCGACAGGTTCACGCCCCGCTCGCCGATCAACGTGTCGTAGCCGTCCGGCAGGTCGTCGACGAACGCCTCCACGCCCGCCGCCCGGCTGGCCGCCAGAACGTCGTCCCAGGGAGCGTCGGGGCGTCCGATCAGCAGGTTGTCGCGCAGCGTGACCGAGAACAACACGGGCTTCTGCGTCACCACCGAGACCGCCTCGCGCAGGTCGGCCAGCCGCAGCTCGCGAACGTCGACGCCGCCCAGCAGCAGCCGCCCCACGGTCGGGTCGTAGAAGCGCGACAGCAGGTTCAGCACGGTCGTCTTGCCGGACCCGGTGGCACCGCAGATGGCAACGATCTGGCCGGCCGGCACGTCAAGATCGAACCCTGACAGCACCTCGTCCTCGTCCCCATAGGCGAAGTGCGCGTCCTCGAACACGATCGGAAGAGGCCCGGCAGGCAGGGTCGCCGGCGAGGTCGTTTCGGGCAGGCGATCGACGTGGTCGATCCAGGCGAAGCTGCGGCCGGCCGAGGCCAGAGCGCGCTGGGCCAGGTTGGCGATCCAGCCCAGCGACTCGAGCGGCCATGCGAGCTGAAGCAGGATGGTGTTGAAGAGCACGAACTGGCCGATCGAGAGGTTGCCGGCGATCACCTCGCGGCCGCCGAAGAACACCACCGCAGCGATCGAGAGGCCGGGCAGGAAGTAGAGCCCCGGCAGGAAACGGGCCTCGACCCCAGCCTGCCGAAGCACGATGTCGCGTACATGGCCCGCCTTCCCTCCGAAGCGGGCGCGGACGTCCTCCTCGCGGCCGAACGCCTGCACCATCTCGATCCCGACCACGGCCTCGTCGGCGGCCTCGGTGACGTCCCCCTTGCGGCTCTGCACCATCCGGGAGATCGGCATCACGCGATGGGCGAACAGCCACGCCACGAACCCGATCAACGGCAACGAGAGTCCGGTGTAGAGCGCGAGCAGCGGATCGACGATCGTCAGCACGATGCCGGCGCCGACGATCATCATCGCGCTCTGGGCGCCCTGCACCGTGCCCCAGCCGATGAAGTAGCGGATCGGATAGAGGTCGTTGGTCGCCCGGGAGACGACCTGTCCGGTCGAGTGGCGGTCGTAGAAGGCGCGCGGGAAGCACAGGTATGCGTCGTAGAGCAGTTCGCGCATGCGTGCCTCGATGTGCACGCCGATCCGCGCCGTGGCGCTTGCGGCGTGTGAAGTTGATGAAGAACCGCACCACCGACAATCCCATGATGGCCGCCGCGTACGGCAGCAGCGCCGCCGTGTCGCCCGGCACGATGGCGTAGTCGATCGAGCGCTCGATGAGGATCGGAATTGAGAGAGAGGGCGGTGTAGGCGAACGCGCAGCTCAGGCCGAGCGCCACCCAGCGGCCCTGCTCGCGCCACAGGCCGAGCAGCCGGCGGATGGTCGGCAACGTCGCAAGATCGGGAGGGTCAACCTGCTGCACGGCGTGCACGCTCCTGGAGAGGCACGGTCAGGCGGCGTGCCCCATGCCCGCCGCCACTGCCTTCTTCAGGCTAGCTCTACGTCGTAGCAGCCGGTTGCGGCACGGTGCGCTCTGACGCTGGGGCCGGGCGTGGGTCGCTACGGCCCATCTGCTTCAGCCATCCGGTGTGCGCCCGAAGCGCGCGCCGGAACGTGGGGTGGTGCAGGTAGGTAATGCCGTGCCGGCCGGCCTCCTCCTCCACAATCACCGCTATTCGGTCATAGAGGGTGTGCGGGAGACGCGAGTAGAGGTGATGTTCGATCTGATGGTTGAGTCCGCCCACGTACATGCTGAGCAGCCGGTTGCCGTGGGCGAAATCGACCGTCGACTCGACCTGGTGCACCTGCCAGGTGCGGATGCGGTCGTCCGTCATCGGATCGACGAACTCCGCCTCGGCGACGCAGTGGGAGAGCTGGAACACCGTTGTCAGCGCAAGCGATGCCACCGCCGAGGTGA
Organism: uncultured Actinomycetes bacterium; assembly: GCA_963755675.1. Classification (GTDB taxonomy): domain Bacteria; phylum Actinomycetota; class Thermoleophilia; order Gaiellales; family JAICJC01; genus JAICYJ01. The sequence continues at coordinate 28,236 of CAVWLK010000040.1, read as the reverse complement.
GCAGGAACACGCCCAAGACAGGAAGCACCGGATGCAGCGCCAGCGGGATCACGATCGCCCATGTAACGAACACGATCTTCCCGGCGATCAGCGATGCCAGAGCTACGCCGCTGGGCGGTCGCAGCTTCGTGCGCCCGGCCCGCCCACGCCGCAGGAAGGTGAAGTCGGTGACGAACTGCCACCGCATCGTGATCACCATGTAGAAGAGCCACAGATAGAGATGCTGGTAGCGGTGCCACGACCTGCGCCGCTGAGCCGGATCGAAGCGGGCGAATGGCAGCGCGTCGATGTCGGGGTCGTGGTCGGACACGTTGGGGTACGTGTGGTGGGCGAGATGCTTGGCTGACCAGACGTAGGAGGAGCCGCCGATCAGGTCGAGCGAGAGCGCCATCACCCGGTTGACCGAGCGGCGAGGAGCGAAGGCATGATGGTTGGCGTCGTGCATGATCATGAAGCCGATGCCTGCCGCCGCAACGCCGAGGCTGATCGATGCCGCGATCACCAGCGGTGCGCTCACGCTGACGAACACGAGCACGATGTAGGAGGCCAGCGCCCAGGTCAGCACAAACGCCGCCTTGAACCACAGCAGCAGATACGCACGCCGCATCACGCCGGCGTCCGCGATCAACTCGCGAACGCGCACCTCAACCGCTCGGTGAAAGGCGCCGCCGCTACTGAACTTGATAGCCGGCTCTGAACGTGTTCCCATCTATCACTCTCCATCTCGCCGGCCCGATGTCGTGGTTAGCTCCGGCCAGGGAGATGGAGACGGAGAGGCGCGCCTGATCTGGGCTCGAACGTGTGGACTGTATCAGCCGCGGCGCTCGGAGCCCACGAGCGCAGTGGCAAGCCCAAGGCCGATGAAGATGCAACCGCTGACGCGACGCTGGATGCGTGGGAGGTTCGCGTGGCCTCTGATCCAGCCGGCCGCGAAGCCGGAGGCGAGCGCCCAGCTGCTGTCGGTGATCAGGCCCAAGCAGGTGAAGACCAGGCCCAACAGGGCGATCTGCACGGGCAGTGGGCCGGCGTTGGGGTCGACGAACTGAGGCAGGAAGGCGAAGAAGAACAGCGCCGTTTTCGGGTTCGTGACGTTGACCAGCACGCCCTGACGGAAGATCCGAGGCAGTCGCACCTCGCGATGCACAGGGCCGGCCGGCGCATCCTCGCCCGCAAGCAGCGCCCGCAGCCCGAGGTAGATCAGGTACCCGGCGCCCACCAGCTTGATCACGCCAAACGCCAGTGATGATGAGACCAGGATCGCCGACAGTCCGAGCGCGGCGGCGCTGAGGTGCACCATCGTGCCGGTGTGCACGCCCAGCGTGGCGGTGATCCCGGCGCGGCGTCCGTGCTCCACGCTCTGCGACACGATGTAGAGCACCGATGGGCCGGGAATCATCAGCAGCACCAGCGCGGCGGCTGAGAAGGCAAGCAGCGTGGTCGGCCCGGGCATGGTGCTCAGTGTATGCGGTAACCACGTCCTGAAGCCGTGCCAGGCACCGGAAAACCGGCTTGTCCGTCCGATCGCCGACCTACGCTTGGAACATGATCACCGGACGCAAAGAGAATCTGGCGATGGCGATCGACCTTCGCCTCACCGATCTTTGGGCGGAGCTGTTCGAGCTCGAACCCGGCAAGCTCGACACCGAGCTGCTGGGCTGGTTCCTGCGGGCCGCCTACGGCCAGGGGTACACCGACGCGCTGCGCGAAACGACCGGCGCGGCCAGCTGTGCCTCGACCTCGGCTACGAAGTTCCCGACACCGCCTGACCAGTGCCTGCTCGCGAACCGGTGACGACGGTGCCGTGGTACGTCTGGCGGGCATGACTGCTGCGTCCACGACTGGTGATCGCTCTGGCGGTGGCGTCGCTGCTGGCCGTGTTCCTGGTCTACCAGATCGCCCACGGCTCGCAGCTGATTGTGTCCGTCGCGCAGCTCCGAGCCGGCGACCAGGGACGCTGCGACCACAGCACCGTCCAGCTCACCGGCACCGCCGTCGCTGTTCCGGGCGGGCCTGCTCCGGTGCGCAGGCGCCGTTCACGTTGCTGCTCCGGGACGACGGCTCGACGCAGACCGTGCCGGTGCGCCTACACAGGCGGCTCGGTGCCGGACGCGTTCCGCGAGAGTCGGCGCGTGATCGTCACCGGCCAGCTCGAGGCGGCGACCTTCGTCGCCAGCCCGACTCGCTCGTCACCAAGTGCCCGAGCAAGTACTCGTGCGGCGGCTCGGGGAGCCTGCGTCTGGCCACCGTCGGCAGCGCGTCGCTGCTCGCTCGTCTTCGCGCTCGCCGTCTACGCGACGCTGGCGCGCCGTCGTTGCCGGGCGGCGCCGCGACCGGCGGCTGATGCGCAGCGCCGCGAACGCGGTCATGGCGCGCGTTCGCCGCGACCGCTGCTGGCCGCGATCGTCGCTGCTGGTGCGCGCTCGTCCGCCACGACTTCTCGATCGCGGTCGTCGCCGAGCACACCAGCCGCGAGCTGCCGCCGCGCTACCTGCTGACGGCGCTCTGGGCGAGCCAGCCGGGCTCGCTGCTGCTGTGGCTGACGGTGCTGGCGCGGCGCCGCGACCGCTGGTGATGCTGCCAGAACCGGCACCGCAACCGCGAGCTGATGCCGTGGGTGACGGCCGTGCTGGGCGGCGATCATGGTGTTCTTCGCCGGCGATGGCGGCGTTCGTCTCGCTCGCCGTTCGCGCACGTGGCGGGCGCCGTGCCGGCCGACGGCTCCGGGCCTCGACCCGTCGCTGCAGAACCCGTACATGGTCGCCCACCCGCCGACGCTCTACCTGGGCTACGTCTCGCTGGCCGTGCCGTTCGCGTTCGCGATGGCCGCGCTGGTCACCGGCCGCACGGACGCGCGCTGGCTGGTCTCGGTGCGGCGCTGGACGCTGTTCTCGTGGACGGCGCTCGGGCGTCGGCATGCTGCTGGGCGCGCACTGGGCGTACGTCGAGATCGGCTGGGGCGGCTACTGGGCGTGGGATCCGGTCGAGAACGCGGCCCTGATGCCGTGGCTGGCGGCCACCGCGTTCCTGCACTCGGTGATGGTGCAGGAGAAGAAGGGCATGCTCAAGGTCTGGAACATGGTGCTGGTGATCGGCCGCGTTCTCGCTGTCGCTGCTTCGGCACGTTCCTCACCCGCAGCGGCGTCGTCAACTCGATCCACTCGTTCGTGCAGTCGGACGTCGGGCCCGTACCTGCTGGGCTTCATCGCCGTCGTGCTGGCGTTCGCGACGGCGCTGCTCATCGTGGCGCCTGCCGCTGCTGCGCAGCGAGCACCGGCTGGAGTCGGTCGTCTCGCGCGAGGCCACGTTCCTGTTCAACAACCTGCTGCTGCTGGCGCTGGCGTTCGCCATCCTCTGGGGCGTGGTCTTCCCGGTCCTGAGCGAGGCCGTGCGCGGCGTCCGCTCGACCGTGTCGACGCCCTACTACAACTTCTTCCTGGTCGCGTTCGGGCTGCCGCTGCTGGTGCTGACCGGGCATCGGCCCGCTGATCGCCTGGCGGCGGGCGTCGCCGGGCAGCCTGTGCGCACGTTCCGCTGGCCGGTCGCTCTCGGCCGCTCGCGGCGCGCCGTGCTGCTGGCGCTGCTCGGCCTCGGGTCGAGCCCGGCCGGGCTGACGGCGCTCTCGCTGTGCGTGTTCGTGACGGTCACGATCGGGCTCGAGTTCGCCCGCGGCACGGCGGCCCGGCGCGCGATCGCCGGCGGCTCGTGGCCGCGGCGCGCTGGTCGAGCTGATCGGCCGCAACCGGCGCCGCTACGGCGGCTACATCGTGCACCTGGCGATCGTGCTGCTGGTGGTCGGGGTGACCGCGTCGGGCGCGTACTGCAGCGTCGCGCGAGGCGACGCTGTCGCCGGGCGAGTCGATGCGGATCGACGGCTACACGCTCACCTACCTCGGCCTCGTCCAGCGCAGCGGGCCGAACTCGACACCGACGCTCGGCCCTGCTGGACGTCTCGACCGCGGCGGACCCGCGCTGGGCACGCTCTCGCCCGGCAGCGCCAGCTACCCGATCGAGGACCGCGTCACCAACGAGGTCGACATCCGCACCAGCTTGACCCGCGGCACCGACCTCTACTCGATCCTCCAGGGCGTCCACGGTCGGCAGCTCGGTCACGATCAAGGTGCTGGTCAACCCGATGGTCGAGCTTGATCTGGCTGGCCGGCGCTGGTGTTCCTGCTGGGCGCCGCTGATCACGATCTGGCCGGACCCGCGCGAGGCCCGCCAGCTCGCGCGCCGCTACGCGGCCGCGCTCGCCCGACGAGGCATGAGCTCGGCGGCCGCGGCGGTCGCGCGTGGCCGTCGCTCGTGACGGCGGCGCGTGCTGCTGGTCGCCTGGCCGTTCCTCTCGCCCGACCGGGGCGAGCCGGAGGAGGTCGCTGTCCGAGCGCGGATCGGCGCCGGCTCGAGCTGCTCGAGCGGCGCGACGCGGCCTACGCGGCCCTGCGCGACCTGGAGCAGGATCACCGCACCGGCAAGGTCAGCCGCGCCGACTACGAGGCGCGAGCGCGCGGCGCCTGCGGTCGCGAGGCGGCGGCGGCGCTGCGGGAGCTGGATGCGCTAGAGTCGGCACCGAGACGCAACCGACGACGCCGCCCGAGGAGGACTGACAGTTGGGCTTGTGGCCGCGCATTCACCATGCTGTTCAAGGCCAAGGCGAACAAGGCGCTCGACCGCGCCGAGAACCCGGCCGAGACGCTCGACTACAGCTATCAGCGGCAGCTCGAGATGCTGCAGAAGGTCAAGCGCGGCGTCGCCGACGTGGTCACCGCCAAGAAGCGCCTGCAGCTGCAGACGCGACAAGCTCGAGCAGAGCGTCGTCAAGCTCGACGGCCAGGCCCGCCAGGCGCTGGCGGGCGGACCGCGAGGACCTCGCGCGAACGGCGCTGGAGCGCAAGGTGCTGATCCAGGGCCAGCTGCAGGACCTCGACCAGCAGATCGCGGCAGCTCGAGGCCCAGCAGCAGGCGCTGGTCGATCAGGAGCAGGCGATGTCGGCGAAGGTCGAGGCCTTCCGCACCCAGAAGGAGGTCATCAAGGCGCAGTACTCGGCCGCCGAGGCTCAGGTGCGGATCGGCGAGGCCACCACCGGACTGTCCGAGCGAGATGTCCGACGTCGGTGCCGCGATCGCAGCGCGCCCAGGACAAGACCGAGCAGATGCAGGCCCGCGCGGCCGCGGTCGAGGAGCTGGTCGTCGACCGGCGCGCTGGACGACCTGTCGCGCGCCCGGCACGACCGACCTCGACCGGCAGATCGCCGCCCTGTCGGCCGACGCCCAGGTCGAGTCGAGCTGGCTCGCCTGCGCTCCGAGCTGGACGCGCCGGCCGCCCCAGGCGGGCGAGCTTCCCGGGGGGACAGGCCGACGAGCCGGCGGCGCCGGAGCCGACGCCGGAGACCGAGGCCGAGCACCGGGAGTAGTTCAGGCGGGAGCTCCGTCCGATCCGCACCCGAACATATGTTCGCTATACTGTTCCGGCATGCGGTGGCAGCGAGACGACCCGCAGCTCGAGCTGTTCGGGCCGGAACAGCGCGACTTGCCAAGCGTCGAGTACATGGCGGTCAATGCGCGCCGCATCGTCAACACGCTGCCGCCCGGTTCGCGGATGCCGTTCCGCCACACGATCAACGCCTACCGCGGCTGCCGCCATGCCTGCACGTACTGCTTTGCGCGGCCGACCCACGAGTACCTTGGCCTGAACTCGGGCGAGGACTTCGAGCGTCGGATCGTGGTCAAGGTGAATGCGGTTGAGCGGCTGGAGCGGGAGCTGGTCGACCCGGCCTGGTGCGGCGAGTCGATCGCGATGGGCACCAACACCGATCCCTATCAGCCGGCCGAGGGGCATTACCGGCTGACGCGGGGCCTGATCGAGGTGCTGTCGAAACACCGCAATCCGTTCTCGATCCTCACCAAGTCGTCGATGATCCTGCGCGACATCGACCTGCTGGTGGACGCATCGCAGCGCACGGAGGTCGAACTGGCGATCTCGATCGGTACCGACGACGACACCGTCGGGCGGCTCACGGAGCCGGGAGCGGCGCCGCCGAGCCGGCGGCTGCAGGCGCTGACCCAGTTGGCCGCCGCCGGCCTGCGCCCGTCCGTGCTGATGGCGCCGATCCTGCCGGGGATCAGCGACGGCGAGCCGCAGCTGCGGCGGCTGGTGCGGGCATGCCTGGACGCGGGTGCGGAACGGGTGACGCCGATCCTGCTGCACCTGCGACCCGGTGTGCGCGACCACTACATGCAATGGCTGGCCGGCGCCCGGCCGGAGCTCGTGAAGCTGCACGAGGATGCCTATCGCGCTGGGCCGTATGGCACGCGCGATGACCGCGAGCGGCTGGCCGGGATCGTGCGCGACGAGCTCAGCGCGCGAGCAGGTGGATGTCCGGTAGGTTCCGGAACCGCTGGCGGTGGTCGAACCCGTAACCGACGAGGAAGTCGTCGGGCGCCGTAAACCCGATGTATCGCGGCTGATCTCGATCAGCCGGCGGTAGGGGCGGTCGAGCAGAGTGCACACCTCGACCGACGCCGCGCCCCGGAAGCGGAGCATCTTGAACAGCGTAGTTGAGCGTCAGCCCGGTGTCGACGATGTCCTCGACGATCAGCACGTCGCGTCGCGCACCGGCCGGTCGATGTCCTTCAGCAGCCGGATCCGGCCGCTCGACTCGTGCCGGCGCCGCGGTAGGCCGAGATCGCCATGAACTCCAGCCGGTGGTGGATCGTGAGCCGGCGCGAGAGGTCGGCCAGGAACACGGCGACCCCTTCAGCACCGTCACCAACACCAGGCTGCGGTCGTGGTAGTCACCGCGATCCGCCGGCCCAGCTCGGCCACCCGGGCTGCGATCAGTCTCGGCGGAGTACACCACCTCGCCCGGCTCGGGCTGTGCGACCGTCTCCACCGCGCGGTCACGAGGCCTCGCCGAGCTCGTACTTCTCGGCCAGCGCCTCGACGTCGCGCTTGTAGAACAGCTTGACGCGGATGTCGGGATGCAGCTCGCGCAGCCGCCGCATCTTGCGGTTCTTCTTGGTGACGAGCGACTGCTTCATGGTTGTGATCTCCAGGTACAGCTCCTGCTCGGGCAGGTAGAAGTCGGGCGTGAACGCCTCCACGATGTTGCCGTCGGCGTCGGTTTCGAGCGTGAAGGTGTGCGGCTCGTAGTCCCAGGGGATGCCGTGGAAGTCGAGGATCTGCGCGCACTCGAACTCCGCATCGTTGGCGAAGATCGGCGGCTTGTGCCCTTGAAGGCGTGAAACCGTGGTTGTTCCCGCTTCCCGCCACGAAATTGTACTTCGCACGGCGGACGGTCGGTCTATGATCGCCCGGCGTATGGCCGAGTCGCGACCGTTCATCATCGCCCATCTGTCCGACCTGCACTGTGGGTCGCCCTACTTTGTGGCGAACCTGCTGGAACGGGCGATCATGGAGATCAACGAGCATCGAGCCCGACGTCGTCGTCTGCTCGGGCGATCTGACGACGTTCGGCTACAAGCAGGAGTACGCGCAGGCCCGCAGCTACCTCGATCGTCTCGACTGCCCCGACGTGATCACCATCCCGGGCAATCACGATTCGCGCAATGTCGGCTACGTCCACTTCGAGGAGATGGTCGGCCCGCGGTCGACGGTGTTGCGCAAGCAGGGCATCACGTTCGTGGCCGTCGACTCGTCTGAGCCCGACCTCGACCACGGCGTGGTCGGCCGCAGCCGCTACTACGTGGATCGAGCGAGCAGTTCCGAGCCCGGGCCGACTTCCGGGTGTTCGTGCTGCACCACCATCTGCTGCCGATCCCCGGCACCGGCCGTGAGCGAAACGTCGTCCACGATGCCGGCGACACGCTGGAGATCCTGCAGCGGGCACACGTGACCTGGTGCTCTCCGGGCCACAAGCACGTGCCCTATGCGTGGCGGCTGGAGGATCTGTTCGTCGTCAACGCCGGCACCGTGTCGTCGATGCGCCTGCGCGGCCACACGCGCCCCTGTTACAACGTGGTCGAGATCTGGCCGACGAGGTCGACATCTACCGCCGCTACCCGTTCCACGGCCGCGAGACGATCATCCGCTTCTCGCCGCAGACGCTGGCCTACGAGAAGCACCTGCCGCTGCACGGGAGCGGCCCTGATGCGACCGCGCGTGCTGGCGCTGGTCGACGGCGAGCACTACCCGCCGGTGGTGCGCGCGGCGCTCGAGCAGGCAGCGCGAGGACGGCGAGGTGGTGGCGGCGCTGCTGCTGGGCGGCACCGAGAAGCTGGACGGCGACCCCGACTACGGCGTGCCGCTGGAGCGGCTGGCGGGTCGACGCGGCGGCGTCGATGGCTGGCGGCCGCCGGCGCGCCACGGCGCGACCGCGTGCTCGACCTGTCCGACGAGCCGGTGCTGACCGAGCGCGCGCCGGCTCGGGCTGGCCTGCCGACGCGCGTCGCCGCCGGCCTCGCTACCGCGGGCGCCGACTTCGAGCTTCGGCCGCCGCCGCGCGAGCCGACTCGACGCGCCCGCCGTGGCCGTGATCGGCACCGGCAAGCGGATCGGCAAGACGGCCGTGTCGGGGCACATCGCGCGGCTGCTGCGAGCGGGCGGCCGCGATGTGGTGATCGTGGCGATGGGCCGCGGCGGCCCGCCGCGAGCCGGAACTGGTCGACGGCGCGCGAGCCGTCCGATCGGCTGGACGACCTGCTCGCGCGCGCCCGGCCGGGCAGCACGCCGCCTCCGACTTCCTCGAGGACGCCGTGCTGGCACGGGCGTGACGACGGTCGGGGCGCGCCGCTGCGGCGGCGGCCTGCCCGGCGCGCCTACCTGTCCAACGTGGTCGAGGCCGCACGGCATCGCGGCGCAGCCGGCGCCGGACCTGGTGCTGCTGGAGGGCTCGGGTGCGGCGGTGCCGCCGGTGGCGCGCCGACCGCACGGTGCTGGTCACCTCGGCCACCGCCGGCGCGCTGGCTCTGACCGCCGGCTTCGGCCCGTACCGGCTGCTGCTCGCCGACCTGGTCGTGATCACGATGTGCGAGCGCGGCTGCGGTCGACGCGGCGAGGCGGTGGACGGCGTCGCGCCGGACGTGACCGGTGGTCGCGACGGTGCTTCGGCCGCAGCCCGGCGGAGTCGTTGGGCGATGAGCCGGTCGCCTTCTTCACGACCGCGCGCGCCGGAGTCGGCCGGCGCGCTGGCCGACGAGCCTCGACTGCGAGTGTGGCGGCCGTCGTCGCGTCGCTGTCGGACCGCGCCGCGCTGCGCGCCGACGCTCGACCGGCCGGCGTTCGCGGCGCCGCCGCGTACCTGGTCGAGATCAAGGCCGCGGCGATCGACGTGGTCTGCGAGGCGCGACGAGCGCGCGGCGTGCGGGTCGTGTTCTGCGACAACCGTCCCGGTGCTCGTTGCCGGGCGAGCCCGACCTGGACGCGGAGCTTCTGCGGACTGGCCGGAGAGGCGGTGGGAGCGCATGCCTGATCGCCGCGAGCCGCGCATCCGCGGCCGCGGCCACCCGCTGCCGTTCTCCAAGGGCAGGATGGCGACGACGCTGTTTCTCTCCGGCGTCGAGGCGGAGCACGCCTACCAGCTGGCGCTGGAGATCGAGGAGACGGTGCTGGAGGTGGGTGCGAGCGAGATCTCGCTGGACGATCTGCACCGCATCGTCGAGGGCGTGCTGGATGGGCGTGACGGACGCCGCCGGCGTCGCCCGTTACCGGCCTGGCAAGCGGTGCTGCGGCGTGAGCGGCCGCTGATCGTGATGCATCGGCGGCGCCACCGGCACCGGCAAGAGCACGCTCGCCACCGAGCTGGCCTACCGGCTGGGCATCAGCCGCATCACCTCCACCGACGTCGTCCGCCAGGTCGATGCGGGCGTTCTTCGCGCCCGGCGCTGATGCCGTCGCTGCACTACAGCTCGTTCCAGGCGGGCGGGGGCTGAAGATGCCGATGCCCGATCCCGGACGAGGCCGACCGCGCGCTGTACGGCTTCATCCAGCAGGCCGAGCAGGTGGCCGTGGGCGCCGCCGCGGTGGTCGAGCGGGCGGTGCTCGAGGGCCTCTCGACGGTGGTCGAGGGCGTGCACCTGGTGCCCGGACTGGTCGAGCCGCCGATCGCGGCCACGCCACGCGTGGTGCGGGTGCTGCTGGCGATCAGGACGAGGAGGCGCCACCAGGCCCACTTCGTCGCCCGCGACTCGACGTCGGGCGGCGCCGCGGCGCTAGGAGCGCTACCTGCAGCCACTTCGGCGATATCCGCCGGATCCAGGACTACCTGCTGGCGCGGGCGGAGCGCATGGGGGTGCCCGTGGTCGACGCCTCCGACGGCGACGCCGCCCTGCGAGCGGTGCTCGACCTGATCCTGGAGCGCGCCATCGCGGTGCCCGGCGGGGTACCCTGAGCGGATGGCGACGGAGCAGACCAGCCCGCAGCCGGCGGTGACCCCGAGGGGCTGACCGACGAGCGGTGCCCCTGCACCGACCTGGCGTCGGTCAGCGAGCGCTGCGCGCTGGCGGCGGGGCGCTACCTCGGCCGCGGCGATCCCCGCGGCGCAGACGAGGCCGCCAGCGAGGCGCTGGTGAAGGCGATCGACGCGCTGCCGGTCACCGGCACGGTCGTCATCGGCCGCAGCGAGGAGGGCCACGCGCTTGGCGCCGGGCGCCACCATGGGCGGTGGCGGCTAGCCGCTGGAGCTTGCCTGCGACCCGGTGAGGGTGCCGGGGTGGTCGCCCGCGGCGGGGTCGGCGCGCTCTCGATCCTGGCCGCCTGTGAGCCGGGCGGAATCACGCGGGTGCCGCGCATGTACATGAAGAAGATGGCGGTGGGACCGGTGGCCAAGGGCCATGTCGATCTGCGAAAGAGCGTACCGAAAACCTGCGCGCGATCGCCGACGCGTTCGGCCGCAAGGTGGGCGACATCACAGCTGTGGTGCTCGATCGGCCCCGCCACGAGGATCTGATCGCCGAGATCCGCGAGGCCGGCGCGCGCATCAAGGTGATCGCCGACGGTGACATCACCGCCACCATCGACGCCGCCATCCGGGGCACCAACGATCACCTCGCGGTCGGCATCGGCGGAGCGTTCGAGGGCATCATCTCGGCTGCAGCGCTGAGCTGCCTGGGCGGCGAGATCCAGGGCCAGCTGTGGCCGATGAGCCGCACCGAGATCCGTCAGGCACACGATCACGGCATCAAGGACATCGAGCAGATCTTCGGCATCGACGATCTCGTGCGCGGCCACCAGATGGTGGTCGGCACCGGCATCTCGAACGGCGACCTGCTGCGCGGCGTGCGCTACTTCGCCGAGGGTGCGCGGACGCAGTCGATCGTTCTCTGCTCGCGCTGCAACCGGGTGCGGTTCATCGACTCGATCCACCTGTTCTCGAGCCACCGTCACGAGGAGATCCGCCTGTGACGGTCGAGCCGCAGCTCTACGAGCTGCACGACCTCGCACGCGAACGCGGCATCGAGGGCTATCGCAAGCTCTCGAAGACCGAGTTACTGGTGGCCGTCGGCGATCTGCCCCCGCCCGGCCCCACGGTGGTCGAGGACGAGCTGCGGGATGGGCTGGCGGTGCTGACGCTGCGTGGCCCCGGCGACGACAACGCGCTGGCCCTGGAGACGATGGAGCAGCTCGCCGAGCGGGCGGAGCAGCTGGCCGCCGACGAGCGGGTGCGGATGATCGCGATCACGGGCGCCGGCAGCCGCGCTGTTCTCGACCGGAGCCGACCTGGCCCGCGTGCAGGAGCTGGACGGCATCGAGGTTACGACCCGCGGCAGCCGCGCCTGTGACCGGATCGCGGCGCTGCCGGTTCCCACGATCGCGGTCTTGAACGGCCACGCGGTGGGCGGCGGCATCGACCTCTGCCTGGCCTGCGACTGGCGGATCGCGGCGCAGGGTTCGAAGCTGCGCTTCATCCACAACGAGCTCGGCTACTGCCCGCCGTGGGGCGGCGCGCAGCGCCTGGCGAGGCTGCTCGGTGCGGCGGCCGCGCTGCGGCTGTTCGCGACCTGCGAGTTTCTGTCGGCGGACGAGGCTCGGACGATGGGCGTGGTGGACGCCGTGTTGCCGCGCGAGAAGCTGCTGTCCCGGGCCGAGAGCATCGCCGTTCGCGTCGGACGCGCCGATCGTGAGGCGGTCGCGATCACCAAGCGACTGCTTGCCGACACCGAGGCCACGGCCACGAGCAGGCGTTCGCCGCACTGTGGAACGCGAAGAGCCTATATCGGTAGGGCGCGCGGCGTCTCGCGGCGTCATCGCGTCGCCCTGCCGCGCCGTTCGATCACGCCCATAGGCTCCGTCTATGAACGCGATCACCCGCCGCGCCATGGCTCGCGCTGCCACTCGCGAGCCATCCACGCGACCTACCGAGATCAGGCTCTATGCTGCGGGCATGAGTATCACCGAGGAACAGGTGCTGGACGCGCTGCGGGTGGTCGAGGATCCCGAGCTGGGCATGGACGTGGTCGACCTCGGCCTCGTCTATGACGTCCGCGTCGAGGAGGCCAAGGTCACCGTCACCTACTCTCTGACGTCGATGGGCTGCCCCGCCGGAGCCATGATCGAGGAGCAGATGCGCGAGGTCGTCACCTCGATGGACGGAGTCGACGAGGTCGCCACCGAGCTGACGTGGACGCCGCCGTGGTCGCCCGACATGATGTCGGACGACGCGAAGTTCGTGCTCGGCTTCTGAAGCTCACGGTTGGCGATTCGACTTGCGGCCCCGCCGCCGACGTACGAATCCTTCCGCGGCAGCACGTAGCGCCCGCTCGGTTCAGCCGCCGAACCGCTGTTGGAGCCGCGCCTCCGCGCTGTTCGGGTCGGTTAGCAGCGGCCCTCGGAAGTTGTCGATCGTCTCCGGCTGTGTCTCGAGGAAGCGCATGTTGTAGTTGGCGATGCCGTCGTCGATCACCTCGCGCATCTTCGCGGTGCTGTCGATGATGCCGTTGCCCGCCGTCTGGAAGCCGACCACACCACCCGCCTGGAGAGCGATCAGCATGGTCTGGGCGGCGCCGGCGTTCCACTCGCTGTAGGGGCCGAGCGTGCCGTCGTTTCGCACCTTCGGCTGCAGATTGGTCGTCATCGACCAGAGCCGGTCGCCGTAGCGAGGCACCTCGCTGGCCGCAATCCGCTGCGCGGCCGCGTGCGCGTCATTCAGCAGCGGGCCGTACGCGACCGCCGAGGGAACAGCCGTCAGCTGTGCCATCTGGATGTGGATCGCGTTGTGCCATGCCGCCTCCAGGTCGTCGCGGTTCGACTGCTGGCGCTCTGCGCTGGTCGACCCGGAACTGGCGTTGGCGTCCCACTCTGCCCGGTTCACGACCCCGCGGTCGTACGTGCCGTAGACGCCCTTGTAGACGCCGGTGTAGTTGCCAGATCCGTACCCGGTCTGCATCTCGGTGCCGATCATGGTCGGCATCGCCACCGGGACGAACTCGACGTGGTCGGCCCACGTTCCTCCGGCCTGGTCGGATTGGAGCAGGTGATCGTTCAGCGCCGCCATCAGGTTGCTGTAATGCCACGCCAGGTCGGGATCCCACTGCACCGGCACCAGCATCTCGCCTTGATGGCGCGCGTTTGTCGGCTCGTTGGAGAGCAGGTCGAGGTAGCGGACCGGGTGAGCCGGGTCATTCGCCATCCATGTCGGCGCGTCGGCACCGCACATCACGCGCACGATCACCTTGTAGTTGCGGTCGCGAGCGTCGGCCAGTGAGGTGTCGAGGTTGCCCCAGTTATAGACACCCGCTGATGGCTCCACCTGGTTCCAGAACAGCATCACCGAGATCATCGAGAGCGCCGGAATCCGCGTCTTCTCGTCGGCGCTGGTGTCGTCCACCAGCCGGTCCGAGACGCCGGTGGCAAACGACCGCGTCGCCGTGGCCTGGAGCGACGGAGGCGACGTATTCCCGGCACCATCCACCGCGATCACCCGGTACACCGATCCAGCGTTCGCCTGCTCCTGGTACAGCGTGCCGGTGACCGTCGCCACCTGATCGCCGTCCCGAAGCACGCGGTATGCCGCCACGCCGGTCCCGCTGTCCGACGCGACCGTCCATGAGACGGTGACGGAGCCTCCGGTAGCGTTCGCAACCACTCCCAGGGGCGTCGAGGGAGCGGTCGTGTCAACAACGACGGTGACGGCGGCCTGTCCCGAGGCGTTTCCGAGCTGGTCGATCGCCGCGACCGTGTAGCGGTGACTGCCGTCGCTCGCCGCCGAATCCACGTAGCTGGTCGCAGTGACGGTGTCGATCGTCTGGCCGTCGCGGGTGATCCGGTAGCTGACCGGGCCTGGCGGCGAGTCGGTCACGGCGTTCCAGCTCAGGCTGGGAGGGGACCCGGTGGGCGATGCGGCGATGAGGCCGGTGGGAGTGGGTGGCGGCGTGACGTCGTAGTCGACGCTCGTCGCCGGTGACGGGGCCGAGGCGTTGCCGACGCCGTCCACCGCGACCACCGTGTAGGAGTAGATGCCGCTGGCGGTCAGCGCCGAGTCGGTGAACGAGGTCGGTGTGACGGTGCCGACGCGGACGCCGTCTCGGTACACCTGGTAGGAGGCAACGCCGGTGCCGGCGTCGGACGAGGCCGGCCAACTCAGCTGGGGAGCCGATCCGGTCACCGCAGCCGCGGCGGTCGGCGCGGGCGGCTGTGATGGTGCGGTGTGGTCGACCACCACGCTCAGGGCCGGGGAGGCGGCTCCGATGTTTCCGGCCTTGTCCTCGGCGCGCACCGTGTAGGAGTAGCTGCCGTCGGCGGTGATGGAGCCGTCCGTGAACGATGGCGTGGTGGACGTGCCGATCTGCGTTCCGTTGCGGCTGATGTCGTATTGACGCAGGCCGGACCCGCCGGAATCGGTGACGGCCGACCAGGTGATCGTGGGCGAGCCGGACGTCGCCTTGCCGGTCAGCGTGCCCACCGTCGCGGGAGCCAGAATGTCGTATACCACCGTGAACGGCGCCGAGGCCGCGGACACCTTGTTGGGAACGCGAACCGTCTTCACCGTGTAGACGTACGACCCGCTGGCCTTGAGGCCGGTGTCGGTGTAGGTGGTGGTGGTGGACGTGCCGATCTGGGTGTTGGCCCGGAAGATCCGGTAGCCGCCGCTGGCGTCGGCGACGGCGTTCCAGTGCAACACCGGTGCCAACCGGGTCGGAGTGGTCGCCGTGAGGCCGGTGGGAGCCGGCGGATTCGTGGCGCCGTAGGCGGTCACGGCAAGCAGCGGCGCAATAACCAGCACTGCGACCAGAGCGCGCCCACGCTCGCCTGCCCGTGAAACGACCGACCTCCTTGAGGGGTTGGAGCTGTGACGAACGTATCAAGCCCGGCGGCTGTTAGCAAATGGACGGCTATGCCGGACCCTGGGCGCACGGGTCAACCGAGGCGAACACGAACGCCAGCACGACGACGAACACGATCGCCACGATGCCGGTGACCAGCAGCCGGCGGGCTGGTGAGGTGGCCGTCGAGCGGCGCGCGATCGAGGTCGACACCACCGCGATCGCGGTCACGCCTGCGACCGCCGCCGAGATGAAGCACTGCGTCTCCCAGGTGGACGCGTCGGGCAGCGCCGCGATCACGCCGGTACTCTGTCACGCGGAGCGCGCCACGTGCTTGACTTCGTGCGATGCTCGCCGCCACCACCGATCCCAGCCGGCTGAAGCGGCGGGGGCAGATTGCGACCGCGGTTGCGGCGGTGGCATGGTCGACCGCCGGAGTGCTGCAGCGCGAGCTGACGATGGGAGCCGCCACGCAGGTGGCGGGAAGGGCGTTGTTCGCGCTGATCGCCCTGCTGGCCTACGTGGCCGTTGTGGAGCGAGGAGCGGTGGTGGCGTCGTTTCGGTCGATCGGCCGCGCCGGGCTGGGGGTGGCGGCGTGCATGGCGGCGGCCTCCGGCCTGTTTATCATCGCGCTGAACCATGCGTCGGTCGCCCACGTGCTTTTCATGCAGGCGGCCGCTCCGATCCTGGCCGCGCTGCTGGGCGCGATCGTGCTCTCGGAGGCGATCCCGCTGCGGACCTGGCTTGCGATGGTCGTGGCCGCGTGCGGCGTGCTGGTGATGGTGGGCCGGCCAAGCGGCTGGAGCGTCTTGGGCGACGGCGTCTCGGTGGTGATGACGCTCTCGTTCGCGATCGCGATCGTGATCACCCGCCGCCACCGGCACGTCTCGATGGCGCCCGCCACCTGCCTGGCCCAGCTTCTGTTGCTGCTCGTGTTCGCCTCGTTCGCCGACCCGGGCGAGGTCGGCGGCCGCGACCTCGGACTGCTGATGCTGCTGGGCGGCGTGCAGATGGGCATCGGCCTGGCGCTGTTCACGATCGGCGCACGGCTGATCCCGGCGGCCGAGGTTGCGCTGATCACTCTGCTCGAGGTGGTGTTGGGGCCGCTCTGGGTGTGGCTGTTTCTGTCCGAGGAGGCCGGCGCGGCGACCCTCGTGGGCGGCGCGATCGTGATCGTCGCCGTGGCCCTGCAGGTGGTGGGGGAGGTCGGTGGGCGGGTCGGAGACGCGCAGCCTCCGCCGCCCTAGATGGTTGATTCCCTCTTCGGCGTGGCGATCGTGGCGCCCAGCGTGTCCTGGGCCCGATCCTGCGCTGCGTTGGATAGGGAATCGATCATGTAAACCTGATTCGATCGACCAGCTTGCCCCAGGGAGCGCGCGGGTCGAGCACAGCGGCCGCTCCCGCGATCTTCAGCAGGTCGCCGAGGATGAACACCGTGAGCCCGTTGGATGCACCCAGCCCCAGTCGAACGGCACCGAGTGCTTCAGCCACAGCAGGCCGGGGACGTAGATCGCAGCGCTGCCCATCAGCATCGCCGGCACCGTGACCTCCCAGCGCGACCCGAGAGCCTCGCGAGTGGCGCCGACCAGGTAACCGGCCAGCACGAACCCGACCAGGTAGCCGCCGGAGGCGCCGGTGGCCGCGTCCCAGCCGTGGTCGCCACCAGCATAGAACGGGAGAAACAGGCCCAACAGGACGTACAAGCTCATCGCGGCAAGGCCACGCCGGGCGCCGAGGTAGGCGGAGCCTCCAAGCACGACCATCGTCTGCAACGTCTGTGGCACCGGCGTCCCCGGCAGGTCGATCGAGAGCTGGGCTGCCAGAGCGGTCAGCAGCACCACCGCTGCCACGGCCACGGCGCTGGTGAGGGCTTCATTCCTCTCGATCGCGATCGCGCGCTGCTGCATCTGTGCCTCCGGGGAGTCTGGATCCAAGACGGGAATACGACGGCCCCTGAACCCGCAAGGTTGCGGGCGATCTAGAGTGGGGCTATGGACGCGGCCGAGCTTACCGAAGCCGTGCTCGAGCGGGCGGCGGCAGCCGGCATCGATGCCTGTGGAGTCTGCCGCGCGGAGCCCTACCAGCGCGCCGAGCGGGCGATCGGCGAGCGCTCGGCGCTGGGGCTGTTCGCCGACATGGGCTTCACGATGCGCCGCCCGGACATCTCGTGCCACCCGGAGCTGGCGCTGCGTGATGCCCGCTCCGTGGTCGCGGTCGCACAGAGCTACGCGCGCCCGGAGCCCGAGAAGCCGGGCGA
Source organism: uncultured Actinomycetes bacterium (assembly GCA_963755675.1). Lineage (GTDB taxonomy): Bacteria > Actinomycetota > Thermoleophilia > Gaiellales > JAICJC01 > JAICYJ01. Next base: position 10,763 of record CAVWLK010000040.1, on the reverse strand, counting down.
TGCTCCACGAGGCCGGATGCCCCGCTACGCGCGCCGCGACGAGTACGCGGTGCTGCGCGACCGGCTGCGGTCGCTGGGGTCGTGGCTGCGCGAGACGGTGCCGGGCAGCCGGTTCGTCGTGCACGTCGACAGCAACGGCCACGTCGACCGGGAGGCGGCAGCAAGGGCGGGCGTGGCGGTGTTCGGCAAGAACACGCTCGCCATCACCCGCCGCTATGGGTCGTGGGTCGTGCTGGGCGCGCTGATCACGGATGCCGAGATGGCGCCCACGCACGCCTCGCCCGAGCAGCCGGCCTGGGACGCGTGCGGCGAGTGCCGAGCCTGCATCGACGCCTGCCCCACCGACGCGATCGTGGCGGACGGTGTGCTGGACGCCCGGCGCTGCCTCTCGTATCTCTCGCAGTCGCGGCTGGAGACGCTGCCCTACCCGGAGGCGTTCGAGGACCGCGTCTACGGCTGCGACATCTGCCAGGACGTGTGTCCCTGGAATCGCGGCGCCGAGCGCCGAGCGGCCTCGCTCGATCCGGATCCGGTCGACGAGACGTACCCGCTGCTCGAGGATTGGCTGTCGGCCGATCCCGATCAGCTGGCCGAGCGCTACCGGCGCCTCTACGTGCCCGATCTGGACGGTCGCCACCTGCAGCGCAATGCGCGCGTGGCGTTGGCGAACCTCGGGAACGGTCTGGGGTCGCTGCCCTAGCGGCGGCTTGTTGCGGGCCTGAGGGCCCGGTGCAACCGCTCGGCGGCTTCGCGGACGCTCTCGCGCACGTGCGGCGGGTCGAGCACCTCGGCCTGACCACGGTTCTTGAGGATCTCCGGCACCAACCAGCTCAGCGATCCGTAGCTGACGGTCGCCAGGGCCGAGCCGTCCTTGAGCATGACGACATCCTGGTGACCCTCGCGCTCGTAGCGGGCTCGAGCGGCCGAGAACAGCACCCGCGCCGTTCCCACCTCTCCGCCCAGCCGCGGATCGAGGTCGCTCATCTCCTCGCGCGGCACGTAGACGTCGTCCAGCAGCTCGGCGTCGCGCACGTACGAGACCTTGAACGTGCGACGGCCGCCCTTCGTGCGGTCGAACGCCTCCACGTACCAGCCACGCTCATCACGGCGCAGCAGGTAGGGCTCGATCTCACGCTCCGAGAACTCGTTGCTGGAGCGGGAGTGGTAGCCGATCCGCACCAGACGCCGGCGCCGGACGCCCTCGTTGAGCGTCGTCACGGCAGACTCCTCGCCGCCCGCGTCGTGCGGTTCGGGGGTGTCGGCCAGCGTGTACTGCCCAAACGCCCCGGCGATCTTCTCACGCACGGTCTGAAGTGAGCTGTGGCCCTCGGCGGCGATCACCGGCGCGACCACGTCCAGCGCCCGCAGCAGCGCCTTCGCCTCGAGCGGCGACAGCCGGGCGGGGCGGCGGAAGGTGTCGCCGTAGAGCTCCTTGTCCACCAGCACCGAGCCGTTCTCGGTCGAGCAGTAGACGGCGTAGCACCCGCCTCCGAAGTTGACCAGGTTCAGCAGGTCGAGGTGTTCCTCCAGCTCCTGCTGGGAGAGGTGGAAGCGGCTGCGCAGGTCGGCGCTGGCGACCGTTGCCGAGGGCTGGTCGCCGCAGCGCTCCAGCAGGAACGCGAGCAGCGCCTGCAGCAGGGCGAACCGTTCGGGTGCCACCGGCCCGTGCGTCCGCACCGGCTGAGGGCCGGTCTCGACGTCGGCGGGACGGCGTGCCGCAGCGGCCGGCGTGCTCGGTTTGCTCTCATGCAATGCGATGATTCGCGTCAGGTCGTCGAGCACGATCTGGATCAGCGGCTCGGGTTCGACGGGCCGCATGCGGCCGTTCAGCTGCAGCACGGCCTGCGACACGGCCTCCAGGCTGGAGTACTCGGTGGTGAGGGTGGCGGTGCCGTCGTCGTGCTCCTCGAAGCCGCCGCGGCCGCCGTACAGCCGGTTCACCAGCCACGTATCGTCCGCCGACACCGACAGCGTCGCGCTGCCGGCAGGCTCCGGTGCCAGCTGCCACGGAAGCCGGTCACGGTACTGGGTGACGTTGAACTCTGCCGGAATCCGGAAGTCCCGTTCGCGGCGGGTGGCGAACTTGATCTCGCCCCGAATCCGGGAGATGCGGAATGTCTTTCGCGCCTCGGCTGCGTCCTCGACCTCCTGATCGTCTCCGATCACGTACCAGACGCCGTTCAGCTCGAACAGGCCGTAGGGGTTGATGGTGCGCTCGGCGGTGGTGTCGCTGTGCGCCGTCCAATAGGTGAAGCGCGCGGTGCGCTGCTTGCTGATCGCCTGCTCGAGCTTCGCTAGACGCTGGGCGATGTCAGCTGTGTAAACGCTGCCCAGCAGCTCGATCGAGGCCGTCTTCGGCCCGGGGTCGATCTGATGCTGGGCGCGGCCGAGGGCGAGGTTCTGGAGCGCCAGGCGCAAAGGCTCGGCGTACGCGAACTGGCCCTCGAGCAGGTAGAAGCTCATCTGCAGCGCCGCCAGCTCGTCGTCGGTGAGGTCGATCGGCGGCAGGAAGTAGTGCTCCTGCCGGAGGTTGTACAGCTCCTCGCCGGTGAACTCGTCGCGGCCGGAGGTGATCGGCACGCCCAGGCCCTGGAGCTCGGAGCGATCAGCGTAGTAGCGGCGGGCGAAAGCCTCGTCGCCCATGTTCGCGTAGCCCTCGACGTTGTTCTTGACGTCGCGTGCGGTGACCGGCCGCTGTTCCGCCATCAGGTAAGCGACGAGTGAGAGCTGGCGGATGAGCTTGTCGGAGTCGTGAGTCAAAGCAGGTATGCAGTCTACCGGGCAGGCGCGGCGCCGGGCTCCATGCTCGGTCACGATTCTGCATCGGGCGTGGCTATGCTCGGCGCAATGCTGGCACATCTCGACCTGGATGCGTTCTTCGCCGCGGTGGAGCTGCATCGCCGTCCCGAGCTGCGCGGCCGGCCGCTGGTGGTGGGAGGCGACCCGCGCAGCCGCGGCGTCGTCGCCACCGCGAGCTACGAGGCGCGCAAGTACGGCATCCGGTCGGCGATGAGCTGCTCGGAAGCGCTGCGGCGGTGTCCCGATGCGGTGTTCGTCCGGCCCGACCATCGCACGTACCGTGAGTGGTCGCGGCGCGTGTGGGACGTGGTGCGCCAGGAGGCACCGGTAGTGGAGCAGATCGGCATCGACGAGGGCTACCTGGTGCTCGCAGAGGGCGATCCCGAGCAGCGAGCGGCGATCGTGCAGCAGGCGATCCGAGACCAGGTGCGGCTGTCGGCGTCGCTGGGCGTGGCGACGTGCAAGGTTGTCTGCAAGATCGCGTCCGACATGCGCAAGCCGGGCGGGATCATGTTCGTGCCCGACGGCGGCGAGGCGGCGTTTCTGGCACCGCTCGAGGTGCGCCGGCTGCCGGGAGTGGGGCCGAAGGGCGAGGAGCGGCTGGCCGCGCTTGCGATCGCGACCATCGGCGGGCTGGCGGCGCTCGACGATGACGACCTCGGCCGCCTGCTGCCGGGGCGCGGGTGGCTCGAGCTGCGCGACCGGGCGCGCGGCATCGATCCGCGACCAGTCTCGGCCGAGCCCGGCGAGGCGATCTCGATCTCGAGCGAGGAGACGTTCGACGTGGACATCGCCGACCGCGCGGAGCTGCATGCGCGGCTGCGCGCGATGGCAGATCCGCTGGCCGAGTCGCTTCGCTCGAGCGGCAGGACGGCGCGCACCGTCACCACCAAGCTGCGGTATCCGGACTTCTCGATCGTCACCCGGTCGCAATCGCTGGCGGTGGGAACCGACGATGGGACGCAGATCGGCGAGCTGGCCTGCATGCTGCTCGACCGCGCGCTCGATCAGCGCCCCAGCGCGCTTCGGCTGGTGGGCGTCGGCGTCAGCGGCTTTGCGAACCACCAGCAGCTCACGCTGGGCGTGTCGAGCTTGGTCAACACGAAACTGCCTGACCTCGCATGGGTCTGACCCTATTCGAGCCGCAGTCCACGGTTGGAACGGCCTCTGCCGCGGTCGGGCAGAGCCCTGAGAAACAGCCGCGGGTGGCGCCGCTGGCGCCCCGCGCACGTCCTTACGCTGCCGCTGTCGGGCAGAGCCTGAATTCAGCCGCGGGTGGCGCCGCTCGCGCCCCGCGCTCCCGAATTACGCAGCGACAGGCTTGCGCTCTTCGAGGTGCTGATGCGAGGGGCAGTACTCGCGCTCGGGAAGGGGCGTGCGCTGGCACGGCTTGCCCTTGCGAGTCGTCGCCTTGCAGCTCGCGATTCCCTCGCCGCTGCGCTCGATCTCCTCGAGGATGTAGCTGACCGCCTGGGTGATGTGCCGGTCGATCGAGCTGTACACGCGCGCCTGGCTCGAGATCGAGACAGATGGCGGATCTCCTGGAACAGGCTCTGGCTGGGCTTCGCGAAGTAGTGCGGGTCGCGGGCCAGCCGCTCGATCGTCGCCTCGCACGACTGGAGCACGCGCCGCTTTCCCTCAGGGACGGATGACCGTCTCGGGGTGCGGATCGACCAGATCCTTGATCTCGACGAAAATGGCGCGGCTGAATCGGTACATGGACGCTCCTCGGACTGTCACAAGGTCACTGACGGCTAGTGACCATTATGACGCTTTCGCCATTGATTTCGCGCCCCCGAATGTTAAGCCCCGGTTAATATCCGGCTGTTTCAGGCGATTCTGGGGTTCAAGCTTGGAATCGTCCTACGAGCGAGGTGTCACAAGCGATGGCGATGACGTGTTACATGCACGAGCATGTTCGAGCAGCACGATCCGGTTACGGTCACCCCGAGCGACCCCAGCGCTACGCCGCGGTGCGCCGCGCGGTGGCCGCGGTCGGCGCGCCCATCGTCGAGGCCGAACCAGCTTCAAGGGAGGCGCTCGAGCGCGTCCACACGCCCACTTATCTCGACCTGGTGGAGCGTTTCTGCGCCGAGGGAGGCGGCGCCCTGGACGCGGACACCGTGGTCGGCGAGGTCAGCTGGCCGGCCGCGCTGCGAGCCGCGGGTGGGGCGATCGCAGCGGCGGAGCAGGTCGCTGGCGGGGCAGTCGCGGGCGTTCAGCTTGCGGCCGGCCGCCCGGCCACCACGCGGAGCCCGCCCGGGCGATGGGCTTCTGCATCGTCAACAGCGCCGCCGTCGCCGCCGCGCATGCCCGCGACGCGCTCGGCCTGGAGCGGGTGGCGGTGCTCGACTGGGACGCCCACCACGGCAACGGCACACAGGCGATCTTCTACGAGCGATCCCGGCGTGCTGTACGTCTCGCTGCACCAGTACCCGTTCTACCCGGGCTCGGGAGCGGCGTCCGAGCGCGGTGCCGGGGCGGGGGAGGCGCAACGGTGAACCTGCCGCTCCCGGCCGGCTCCGGCGAAGAGCAGTACCTGGGGGTGTTCCGCGAGCAGGCGCTGCCGGCGCTGCGCGGTTTCGGCCGGCTGCTGATCGTCTCGGCCGGGTTCGACGCCCACCGCGGCGACCCGCTCTGCTCGCTCGGCCTCAGCGCCGCGGCGTTCGGGGCGATGGCGGGCGAGCTGCGCGAGCTCTGCCGGCCGGCCCGCGCTTGTGCTGGAGGGCGGCTACGACCTGGCGGCGCTCGAGACGGCGTGGCGGCGGTGCTGGGCGCGCTGCGAGTCAGCTAGATCGCTGGCTCCGGTCTGACCGCCGGTGCCCGGCCCTACAGCGCTAGATCGACGACCATCCGGCGGCTCGGTCATCTCCTGCACCGCGTAACTTCGGCCCCTCGCGCGTGTTGCCCGACTCCTTGACGCCGCCGTAGGGCATCTGGTCGGCGCGGTAGGTGGGCGCCTCGTTCACGGTCACGCCGCCGAACTCGAGCTGCCGCGCCGCACGCAGCGCCTTCGAGATGTCCGGCGTGAAGACGCCGGCCTGCAGGCCGTACCCGGTGCCGTTCGCCTTCTCGATCGCCTCGTCCAGGTCGCGAACCCGGGCGACCGTGACCACCGGGCCGAACACCTCGTCGCAGGCCACCTCCATGTCCAGCGTCGACGTCGCCGAGCAGCGTCGGGCGCAGCAGGCCGTCGTCGCCGACCTGCGCCGCCCGCGAGCAGCGTCGCGCCGCCGCCGACCGCCTCCTCGACCCAGTCGAGGATGCGGTCGCGGTTGCCCGTCGTCGATCACCGGGCCGACCTGGGTCTCGGGATCGATCGGATCGCCGACCTTGAGCGCCTCGACCTTCGGCACGCAGCTTCTCGACGAAGTCGTCGTAGGCCGACGTCCTCGACGTACACGCGCTGCACCGAGATGCAGCTCTGGCCGGCGAAGGCGTAGCCGTTTGCGGCGATCGGCGGTCGCCGCCTTGTCCAGGTCGGCGTCGGCCAGCACGATCAGCGGCGTCGAGTTGCCGAGCTCGAGCGACACCTTCTTGCGTGTGGCGCGCTGCGCGGATGCCCCAGCCGACCGGCGACGAGCCGGTGAACGTGATCATCTTGACGCCGATCCTCGGCGACCATGACGTCGCCGATCTCGCTCGAGCTGCCGACGATCACGTTCAGCCAGCCGGCCGGCTGGCCGGCGTCGGCGAAGGCCTGGGCGAGCAGCAGCGCCGAGAGCGGCGTCGCCCGGCCGGCTTGAGCACCACCGCGCAGCCGGCGGCGAACGCCGGGGCCGACCTTGTGGCGACGAGGTTGAGCGGGAAGTTGAACGGCGAGATCGCGCCGACGATGCCGATCGGCAGGCGCAGATCACGGCCGGCTTGCCCTCGCCCGCGGGGTGCGCGTCCATCGGCACGATCTCGCCCGTCAGCCGTGCGCGCCTCGACCGCCGAGAACGTGATCGTCTGCACCGCCCGGTCGGCCTCGATGCCTGGGCGGTCGTGATCGGCTTGCCCGCCTCCGTCGGCGATCGTGCGGGCGAACTCGTCGCGGCGCTCGCGCAGCAGCTCCGCGACGCCGGTCGAGGATGGCCGCCCGGCGATGCGCCGGCAGCGGGTTTCGCATCGCCTCCTCGGCCGCGTCGATCGCGCGGCGGGCGTCGTCTCGCGCCGCCGTAGGCGACCCGGCCGACCAATGCTGCCGTCGTACGGCGAGGTGACGTCGACCGCGTCTCCCCGTCTCGTACCACTCGCCGCCGACGCAGCAGCTTCTGCACGGCTCGGTCGTCATTGCCATCTCAGACCCTCCCTCCTCGACCTTGCCGAGGTCGGCCAGATCATCGAGAACTTCGCGTTCTCGCGGTAATCGATCGGAATCTCCACCACCGAGGGCCCGTCCAGCTCGAGCGCCCGCTGCAGCGTCGGCGTCACCTCGTCGGCCGCGCCGACGCGCATGCCGGCGATGCCGAACGACTCGGCCAGCGCGACCAGGTCGGGGTTCGTCGAACTTGGTCCCGGCCAGGCGCGCCGAACTTGCGGTGCTGGTGCATCTCGATCACGCCGTAGGCGCTGTCCGACCAGACGATGTTGACGATCGCCAGCCCCAGCCGCTTGGCCGTCTCCAGCTCCTGCACGTTCATCAGGAAGCCGCCGTCGCCGGAGATGGTGACGACCCGCCGGTCCTTGGGCAGCACCATGCGCGCGGCCACCGCCGCCGGCACGCGCGAACCCCATCGCCGCGGCGCCGTTCGAGATCAGCACCGTGTTCGGCTCGTGCGCCGGCCACAGCCGCGAGATCCACAGCTTATGCGCGCCGACGTCGGAGATCAGGAGGTCGTTGGGCCGCATCAGGGCGCGCAGGTCGCGCAGGACCCGCTGCGGCTTGACCGGGAAGCCGTCGTCGGAGTGCGACTCGAGCGCGTCTCGGATCATCTCGTTGTAGGCGGGCGTCACGACGCGCGCGGCCGGCGGCTTGTCCGAGACGAGGTTGCCGAGGTGGGTGAGGATGTGGGAGATGTCGCCGTTCAGCTCGACGTCCGGCACGTAGTGCGCGTCGATCTCGGCCGGCGACGGTGTCGACGCAGATCATCCGCCGGCCGCGTTTGGGGTTCCAGTTCACCGGCGACCACTCGACCAGGTCGTAGCCGACGCAGAGCACCAGGTCGGCCTTGCCCATGAAGCCCTTCGGATAATCCTGTGCGCGCAGGCCGGCTGTGAACAGCGCGTGCTCGTCGTCGGAGTCGATCACGCCCTTGCCCATGAAGGTGGTGATCACGTTCAGGCCCGTCTGGTGGACGAAGCGGCGCAGGCGGCGCGCCGCGTTCTGACGGGCGATGCCGTTGCCGGCCAGGATCACGGGCCGCTCGGCCGACTGCAGCAGCTCGGCGGCGCGGTGCAGCTCGCCCGCCACCGGCTCGACCAGGGCCGGCGGCGCGGCGCGGTACCGGGTCGCCCTCGAGCGGCGGCTCCATCACGTCGGCGGGCAGCTCGAGGTGAGTGGCGCCCGGCTTCTCCCGCTCGGCCACGGCAAACGCCTTGCGCACCGCCTCGGGGATGATGCCGGGTCGTGGACGCGCGCGTTCCACTTGGTCACCGGCTTCATCATCCGCACGACGTCGATGTACTGGTGGCTCTCCTTGTGCATCTCGGTGAGGTCGGTCTGGCCGGTCAGGGCGACCACCGGCGCGCGGTCGAGAAAGGCGTCGGCCATGCCGGTGACGAGGTTGGTGGCGCCCGGGCCGAGCGTGCCCAGGCAGACGCCGGCGCGGCCGGTCAGGCGGCCGTAGGCGTCGGCCATGAAGGCGCCGCCCTGCTCGTGGCGCACCGGCACGAACTCGATCGAGGTGCGCACGTCGAGCGCCTCGTTCAGGTCGAGCGTCTCCTCGCCGGGGATGCCGAACACGTGGCGTACGCCCTCGTTTTCGAGGCATGCGACGAACAGTTCTGCGGCGCTTCCATCGCGCTGGAGTGTATCGGCGGCGGCGCTTGGGCCGCGCCGCCGCCGATGCGCTACGAGGTCTAGGACGGGAGGCCGAGTGATCGCAGGTGGGCGGCGAGTCCGCCGACGCCGTCACCGTTGCTGACCCGCACGCGGTCGAGCGTCCAGCGGTCGCTCCAACGCGCGAGTCCGTTCTCGGTCGAGGTCGCCCCCAGATAACCGGCGCGCTCCACCGCGGCGATCGCCGAACCGTTGTAGAGGCCGGCCGGATAGCAGAAGAAGTTTGACCGGGACAAATCGGAACGCCCTCGCGCAGCAGCGCGCGGGAGCTGCCGATCTGGTAGTCGAGTGCCGCCGTCAACAGTCCGGAAGCGCCAAGGATGCGACGTGGTCCGAGTCGACCTCCCAGCCGTGGTTGATCATCCGCTGCACCATCGTCGTGGTGAGACCCCAGCCGTTCTGGTTGAAGTGGGAGATGGCCAGGTTGAGCGTGCCGACCCGGCCGTACCGGCCAGGATCGGCGTGGCTCGGGTGTACTGGTTGGCGAACCCGTCGTCGAACAGAACCACGATCAGGACGCGGCGGCAGCGGCGCTCCGTGCCGGTCGTCCCACACCTCCTGCAGGGTGACGACGTGGTAGCCGTGGCTCGCCAGCCATGCCATCTGGGCCGCGAACACCGCTGGCGCGACGTAGAGGTGCGCGGGGTGAGCAGTGCCGGCGCCATGATCACGTGGTACATCAGGACCCGGCGCTACCGGGCTCGGTGCGTGGCCACCAATGGGTGGTCGCAGCGCAGCCGCGCATCCGAGGCGTCGGCGATGCACACGTTGGTGCCAAGCCCGCCGTCGAAGCGGTCATCTGGCGTGTCCCGAGCAGTCGGGGTCTTGGAGCCCGGCTCCGCCGTCATCGCGTCGCGGCCGGTGCCGGCGTTCAGCAGGTCGTCGCCGGTTTCACCGCGCAGCTGGTCGTCGCCGAGCCCACCACCGAGTCGGTCGCGTCCGTCTGCGCCCGCGATCGTGTCGTTTCCGGGGCCGCCATGGATTGTGTCGTTTCCCGCACCGCCGGAGATGCAATCATTTCCATCCCCGCCCGATCACATCGTTGCCGCCGAGTCCGCAGATCACGTCAGGTCCGACGGTGCCGGTGAGCTTGTCCGGGCCGTTCGTGCCTGTGATCGTGCAGCCGCCGCTCGCGGCGGCCTTGGCGGTACCGGCGGCCGATCCGCCGTGACAAGCAGCGCCGGTCGCCAGGGCCGAGCGACCAGAAGAATCGTTGTGCGCGACATCGCACTCCTCCTGCGCACCGCCGGCGGGCACTGTGCGAGCGAGGTTGCGAAGCGACGCCAACCGCTCCGTCATGCGGCGCTAATGTGGCGACGGCCGCGCGGAGGCGGGTGGCGTCAGCGAGTGGCCGTCGGCCTGGTCGCCGGCGAACGCCGCGCAGGCCGGGGACGGCGCCCATTCCACTGCCGTCGGCGTAGACCCTGTAGAGCCTGCCACGGGAAACGATCGCGATCATGCGGCCGTCCAACGACCAGCTCATCGAGAGCTTCGCGCAGTCGGGAGCCGGCCCGGGAAGGCCGCCCCCGCCCGAGCCGCTGTCGCACGATTCGGTAGTTTCTCCCTGCGTTCTGCACGATTTCCCGGATTCAGGCGTTCACGCGGCGAACGAAACTGGAGGTGCGAGACAGCCACACGATCAGCAATTTCGGATACCCACTTGCAGAGGTACACATGTTCAACACAATTCTTCTCGCACTCGACGGCTCCGAGGCCTCGCAGCAAGCAATCCCGCTGGCCGAGGATCTGGCCAAGCAGGGCGGCGGCCGAGATCATCGTCGGCCACGTCCGCGGACTGACGGTCGGCCGAGGTGGGGGGCAGACGTTGCACGCCAACGAGGACGAGTTGGAGGCGGCTGTGCAGCAGGCCAGCGCGGCCGACCTTGGCCGAAGGTGGTATCGAGACGTCGGTCGAGCTCGCGACATCCGAGATATGCAGGCCATAGGCGCACGCCCTTGCAGTGGCGGAACGCAGAGAGCA